>JAKAJV010000122.1 GCA_021813585.1 Bacteroidota bacterium
CTGGATCTCAGACCTCAATATAAAGCGCTGAAATCGGAACTGGATCAGGCTATGATAAGGGTTGCCGAGTCGCAGCAGTTCATTCTCGGTTCCGAAGTTGAGAAATTAGAGTATTCGATTAGTCAGTATCTGAATGTTCAGCATGCAGTCGGCGTATCATCTGGCACGGACGCTTTAATAATTGCATTAATGGCTATCGGTATAAAGCCGGGCGATGAAGTAATAGTTCCGACCTATTCGTTTTTCGCAACTGCGGGCGCAGTTTCAAGATTGAACGCAGTGCCTGTTTTTGTAGATATAGACCCGGTTACTTTCAACATAGATCCCCAGGAAATTAAAAAAGGAATTACAAGAAAAACAAAGGCGATTATCCCCGTGCATCTTTACGGGCAGAGCTGCGCGATGGATGAGATAAAGGCGGTTGCCGCCGAGAAAAAGCTAAGAGTAATTGAAGACGCCGCGCAGGCTATCGGCGCTCAGTATAAAGACGGCAGATGCGTCGGTACGATAGGCGACGTAGGCTGCTTTTCGTTTTTCCCTACTAAGAACCTTGGCTGTTTCGGAGACGGCGGAATGGTTGTTACAAACGATATAGAACTTGCAAAGAAGCTGAAGATTTTAAGAGTGCACGGTGCCGAGCCGAAATATTATCACCAGATAATCGGAGGGAACTTTAGACTGGACGCGATACAGGCTGCGGTACTTAATGTAAAATTGCCGATGCTTAACAAGTGGTCTGAAAAGAGGAGGAAGAACGCCGAGGCATACAATAAGAGTTTTATAAAAGCAAGGCTTGCTGATGCGCCTGGAAGAATATCTTTCGACCACCGGAATTCTGTACTGCTTCCCAAGCCGGTATATAAGCCCGAAAAAGAGCAGAGAGCCGAAGGCGCCAATGTTATAGCCAATTATCATATCTTCAACCAGTATATAATACGCGTAGCCAAAAGAGATGAGCTCAGGAAATTCTTAGCTGATAATAACATTGCAACTGAAATTTACTATCCGGTGCCCTTCCATATGCAGGAATGCTTTGCCAGGCTGGATTATAAGCTTGGCGACTTTCCGTTCGCGGAGGAAGCGGCCAACTCATCTATTGCGCTGCCCATATACCCGGAACTGGGCAAGGAACAAATTGAATATGTGGTAAACAAGATTAAGGAATTTTTTGACAAACAGTAACATGCAAGCATAGATGCCCGGTTTGCTTACTAAGATAAAGCAAAAATTTTAGAAGCATTCACGATGGATTTTTTATTTGGATTTTTAAATTAATTAGCGGAAGATATTTTGATCGATAAAAATAAAAATATTTACCTTGCCGGACACAAAGGGATGGTGGGTTCTGCAATACTTAGGATGCTGGAGAAAAACGGCTATAACAATCTCATCCTACGGGCGCTGAATGAATTGGACTTATCCAGGCAAAACGAGGTTGAAAATTTTTTTAACGAAGAAAAGCCGGATGTTGTAATTATTGCGGCTGCAAAGGTGGGCGGGATACTGGCTAACAATACTTACCGTGCCGAGTTTATTTACGACAACCTGATGATTGAATCGAACATAATTCAAGCCTCGCACAAAGCCGGTACGGAAAAACTAATCTTCCTGGGCAGCTCATGCATTTACCCCAAGCTTGCACCGCAGCCGCTTAAAGAAGAATACCTGCTTTCCGATTACCTTGAATTTACGAATGAGCCGTATGCAATTGCAAAGATAGCCGGTATTAAGCTGTGCGAGAATTATTACAGGCAGTACGGTTCTAATTTCTTTTCCGCTATGCCCACAAACCTCTTCGGAATAAACGATAATTTTAATCTTGAGACTTCTCATGTACTGCCTGCTCTTATCCGCAAATTTCATGAAGCTAAAAGCGGTCAGCGGTCTGAAGTCGGCAGCAACCGGAATGCGGGCAGAGTGACGATTTGGGGGACCGGGAAACCGAAGCGGGAGTTTCTTTTTGTAGACGATCTTGCCGAAGCAATTTTGTTCTTAATGGAGAATGTAGATGCGAAGGACTTATATGAGCAGGGTATATCTCAAATTAATATCGGTACCGGTGAGGACCTTACAATCGGTGAGCTAGCTGAGATGATAGCCGGTATCGTAGGGTTTAAGGGAGAGATAGTTTACGATTCCTCAAAGCCGGACGGCACACCGAGGAAGCTGCTTGATGTCTCCCGGATTCATGAGCTGGGATGGCACCATAAAACATCTCTTGAAGATGGAATAAGAAAAACGTATGAATGGTTTAAAACAATTAAAAATTAAAAATTAAAAATTCAAAAATTATTAATTTTGCAGAAGCGGGGATAGTAACATGGATAAAGGACTAGGAGACAGATTATTTAAGTTTGCAGTTGATGTAAGTAAGCTTTTAATGAATGTGCATAACAGTCATGAAATATCTGTTTTGAAATACCAATTAACTAAATCTTCAACTTCATGCGGCGCTAATTATGAGGAAGCACAATCAGCTTCATCCAAAGCTGATTTTTAATATAAATTGGATATTTCTTTAAGAGAGATGCGGGAATCGAATTATTGGTTGAGAATATTCAAAGAGATAGAAATAGGAAATTTAGAAACCGGAAATTATTTAACTCAAGAATCCGAAGAGTTGAAGAAGATTTTAGGTTCAATTTGTAGTAAGCTTGATAAATAGTTTTCATTTGATTAACACAATTAAAAATAAATTAACAATTGTATAAGTCCACTCTAAAAATCCTAAAATTGAATTTGGTCTTTGGATGAGAACAATATTAAAACGTTTTTCTCAAGAAGACCTTTTTAAAGTGTGCTTAAGTACAATTTTTAATTTTGAATTTTTAATTTCGAATTGAAACGGAGTTTTAATGAAGAAAGCTTTAATTACCGGAATTACCGGTCAGGACGGCAGCTACTTAACCGAGATACTTATTGATAAAGGTTACGAGGTTCACGGTATAATTAGAAGAAGCAGCTCTTTTAATACCGGCAGGATAGACCATCTTTACGCCGATAAAGAAATTCTAAACAAGAAAATGTTTCTGCATTACGGCGACCTGGTAGACACGAGTAACTTAAACCGTCTGCTTGAGAAGATAGAGCCGGATGAAATTTATAATCTTGCTGCGCAGAGCCACGTTAAAGTATCGTTCGAGGTCCCGGATTACACCGCACAGGTGGACGCTCTGGGTACGTTAAGGTTTTTAGACGCGATACGGGAAGTCGGTTTAAAGAAAGTAAAATTTTATCAGGCTTCTACAAGCGAGTTGTACGGAAAGGTACAGGAAATACCGCAGACTGAAAAGACGGCTTTCTATCCGCGCTCACCTTACGGAGTAGCCAAGCTTTACGGATACTGGATAATAGTAAATTACCGGGAGGCATACGATATATTTGCCTGCAACGGTATCTTGTTTAACCATGAATCGCCGCGCAGAGGCGAGACTTTTGTAACCAGGAAAATTACACGCGCGGCTTCCAGGATAGCTGCAGGGCTGCAAGGCAAGGTGCCGCTAGGTAATCTTGATGCAAAGAGAGACTGGGGTTACGCACCTGAGTATTGTGAAGGAATGTGGAGAATACTTCAGCACGAAAAAGCCGATGACTTTGTACTGGCTACCGGAGAGACCCATACCGTTAGAGAATTTACGGAGCGTACTTTTGCAGAGCTTGGTGTGGAACTTGACTGGCAGGGCAGCGGTGCCGAAGAGGTTGGAATAATAAAGAGTATTAATTTTGAAGCGGCTAAATCTCTTATCGATTATGATTCCAATATGAAGAGCTACAGGTTTAGCTTTTCCGGAAACCTGAAGCCCGGCGATACTGCTGTTGCAGTTGACCCCGGATATTACCGTCCCACAGAAGTAGATATGCTGATAGGCAATCCGGCAAAGGCAGAAAAAATGCTCGGATGGAAAGCGGGAACTAAGTTTGAAGACCTTGTTAAGCTGATGATAAAAGCCGATATGGACAAAGTCCTTAAGCGGGGGTATTGATTAAATATTCTGTAGTCTGTGCAACTAGTTTAACTTTTCGATTTGCCCCTTTTCCCCCTCGTCAATTGCCAGAAGTAAGAGCCTGCCGGCAATATTATTTTCAATTTTAATTAGTAAATTTGTGAAAATAAATTTATCCCTTTGCGGAAAATTAAAACCAGAAAAAAGAGAACCGATGATTTCAATCTATAATACTCTAACCAGGAAGAAAGAAGAATTTAAGCCAATTAATCCTCCGGAAGTAAAGATGTACGTCTGCGGTCCGACCGTTTACGATTACTTCCATATCGGTAATGCGCGGTCCTTTATCATGGCAGATATGATAAGAAAATATTTAGAGTATAAAGGCTACATAGTAAAGTATGTAATGAATCTGACCGATGTAGACGATAAGATAATTAAGAAATCAATCGAAGAGAATACGGGAACCGATGTCGTATCGGAAAAATATATTTCCGCATTTATGGTAGACATAACCAAACTGAAAATAAAAAAGGCGGATGTATACCCGAAGGCAACCGCACACATTCAGGATATTATAGATGTAATTCAGTCCCTGGTGGATAAAGGCTTTGCATATAACATAGACGGTAATGTCTTTTACAATGTTTTGAAGTTCAAAGACTACGGCAAATTGAGCGGCAAAAAGTTAGATGAGCTGGAAGCCGGTGCGCGTGTAGAGGTTAATGAAGAGAAGAATAACCCGCTGGACTTTTCTTTATGGAAGAAAGCGAAGGAAGGCGAGCCGTACTGGGAAAGCCCCTGGGGCAAGGGCAGGCCCGGCTGGCATATCGAATGCTCTGCGATGAGCTGCAAGCATTTGGGCGAAACATTCGACATACATGCGGGCGGAAGCGATTTGATTTTCCCGCATCACGAAAATGAAATTGCCCAGAGCGAAGCAGCCAACGGGAAAAAGTTTGTTAATTACTGGATACATTTTGGCTTCCTGAACATTAATAATGAAAAGATGTCTAAATCGCTGGGTAACTTTTTTACCGCGCGGGACATTCTAAAAGCATATTCACCGGAAGCTGTAAGACTGGCCTTTGCGCAGACCCATTATGCAGGGCCGCTTAATTTCAGTGAAGAGCTTTTATCGTCTGCGGAAAAAGGATTGGAGAAGCTGAATAATCTTGCCGAAAAGATAAATGAAGAAATAAATAACAACAATACCGGCGGGGTAGACCCTTCTTTTAACTTTGCTAAATTCAAAGAAGGATTTGAAGCGGCGATGAACGACGACTTTAATTCGCCCCAAGCAACCGCGGTAATATTTGACTTTATCCGTGAAGTAAACAGAGCTGCTGCCGAGAATGAAAATATCAACGTTAATTTCTATTTGAATGTAAAAGACTTCCTTCGGAAAACGGCGGAAGGTGTGCTGGGAATTATTGACTTTGATGCAGCTGGTACAACAGGCAGCGGGCAATTGGAGAACGATTTAATCGAACTGCTTATTAAGCTTAGAACCGATGCTAAGAAGGAAAAGAACTACGCGCTGTCGGATAAAATAAGAGACGAGTTGAAGAATATAGGAATTGTCCTTGAAGATTCCAGAGAGAAGACATCTTTTAAAAGAGCCAGGAAATGATCCAAAATTATTTTGAAGACTTTAGGGACTTTATAAGTCTTCTTAAAAAATATGAAGTTGAATATATGATTGTCGGCGGTTATGCTGTTTCAATTTACTCACAGCCGAGAAGTACACAAGATATTGATGTGTGGATTAAG
The DNA here is from genome assembly GCA_021813585.1 of Bacteroidota bacterium. Lineage (GTDB taxonomy): Bacteria > Bacteroidota > Ignavibacteria > Ignavibacteriales > Ignavibacteriaceae > FEN-1297. The sequence continues at coordinate 5,718 of JAKAJV010000122.1, forward strand.
TCAACTAAAGAAAACGCGGAGAAAGTCTTAAAAGTTATTGATGAATTCGGGTTCGGATATTTAGGAATTACACTAATTGATTTAACGGATGAATATACGGTTGTACAATTAGGAAATCCGCCGATAAGAATCGATTTAATGTCTTCAATTGATGGGGTCGAATTTGCAAAAGCCTACAAAAATAAATCTTTATTCAGTTATTTTGATATTACCGGTGTAAGCTATATATCGCTTGAAGATTTAATTAAAAACAAAAAAAGTTCCGGAAGAAATAAAGATTTTAATGATATAAATTGGCTTGAGAAGTATGGAAAAGATAGTAAGGAAATTTAAAAATTTTAAAGAAGCCGAAGAAGCGGAGATTGAATATTGGCGGAATGCTTCGTTTGAAGAGAGGTTAAATACTTTAGAAGCGATAAGGATTTTTACATATAAAATGCTTAATTATAACTTTGATAGAATTGAGAAAGTGGTAAAGATTAGAAAACGGGGAGAAGAAGAATAATTTTTGAATCCACACATACCCTCTCTTAATCATTCCCTTATAGTTAACGAAGAAATTATTAACTACAAGCTTCGCTACAGCAGCAAGGCAAAGTACCTCCGCATTCAAATAGTGCATGGGCAGGAGCTTGAAGTTATACTGCCTAGAGGCTGCCAATTATCCGAAGCCGAACAGTTCATCATTAAAAAAGCAAAATGGATAAAGAAACATTTAAACGGGAAAAAAGACGGGGACGAAAAATTTCTCTTCCTAGGAGAGGAAGTAACGGTAATTCAGGAACATGATTTCTTTATAAAGAAGCACCGGCTTACTTATGAAAAAAAAATTCTTAAGGTTGAAAGTCCCGCCGGAAGTAATATAAGTAAAAAGAGAATTTATGATCATTGGCTGAGGCAACAAGCCAAGTTATATTTAAAAAAGCGTGCGGCAGAACTAGCCTTTGCGCTGCAGTTTTCGATTAATAAAATTTCTATAAAGGGTCAGAAGACCAGGTGGGGAAGCTGTTCTAGTAAGAAAAATCTCTCCTTCAATTTTAAGCTTATGCAGTTCCGCAGGGAAATAATAGATTATGTAATTATTCACGAACTCTGTCATCTGAAGGAGATGAACCACTCGAAAGAATTCTGGGCTCTGGTTGAGAGATTCTGCCCCGGGTATAAAAGTCTAAGAAAAGAATTGAACCACGGGAAAACTATCTGATTCGTATTGCGATGAAGGCGCAGTAACAGCAGCATGAGGCAGAAAGCAGCCGGAATAAAATAATGAATTGAGATGAATCTTTTTATTATTTACTGCTTCCAATGTAAGTAAAAAGAAATTAATTGTTTGAATGGTTATTTATTTTAACAGCGTGAAAATAAAGGAATAAGGAAACAGATGATGCCGAATAAAAATATTTTGGAAAGGATATTGACCGCCGGATATACGTATGCCGAGTATTCGAGAAAGAATTCGGAAGAGATTGAAAAGACAAACTACGATGAATTAAGTGAATCCGATAAAGAGCTGTTTGAATACAAAAAGCTAAATCTGCAAAGGACGCAGAGGATAGAAAAAAGCTACCGCGTATCGGAGGAATTGAAATCTGAAATTGAGAGTATTAAGGAAAAGCAGTTGTGGATGGTTATAACCGAGGCGTGGTGCGGAGACTCTGCTCAGAACCTACCTTACATAGCCGGGGCAGCCTCTTTGAACGGCAGTATCGAGTTAAGGATTATGTTGAGAGACTCAAATCCCAATATTATGGATTTGTATTTAACCAACGGTACAAGAAGTATTCCCAAGCTGGTTGCATTTGATAAGGAAGGGAATGAATTGTTTGCCTGGGGGCCGAGACCTAAAGCCGCGCAGTTGCTGATGAATCAGTGGAAAAGCGAGGGAATTGTTAAGCCCGAACTATATGAGAAGCTTCACCTGTGGTACGGAAGGAATAGGGGCAGGGATATTGAAGCCGAGCTGATCGAAATTCTTGCAAGCGTTGAGCAGGATTAAAATAACAACACATCTTAAATAAAATTATTATTTTGGAGTACTGGAATTTTGGAATAATGTATGTTCACTTGTTCCATAATTCCATTACTCCAACATTCCAATTCCCCGGTTACCGAGTAATGTGTGTCGCTCTATTATTAGAACAATCTTAAACATAAATTAAAAAAGAACTAGGGCTATGAGAATAGAAACCATTTCCGTTCATGCAGGCAGGGCAGTTGATAAAGCAACCGGCGCAGTTACTCCTCCAATTCATTTAACTACAACTTTCGAGCGCGAGAAGGGCGGCGAATATCCGAAGGGCTATAATTATTCGCGCAATAATAATCCCAACAGAGAATCATTGGAAGAATGTTTATACAAACTGGAAGACGGGAAAGCTGCCGCTGCATTCTCTTCCGGCTCTGCTGCAGCAATGAGCATTCTCCAGTCCTTGTCGCCGGGTGATCATGTTCTTGCCTCAGATGATATTTACCACGGTACCAGGAAATTATTTAAGATGTTTGAGAAGTGGGGAATCGAATCAAATTTTATAGACATGACAAACACGCGGGATTTTGTTACTTCCGTAAAAAAGGAAACCAAACTCGTTTGGATTGAGACGCCTTCAAATCCTTTGCTTAAGATAATCAACCTTGAAGAAATTTCAGGCCTGGCCCATAGGCATAATTTAGTAGTTGTATGCGATAATACCTGGGCAACGCCTGTGCTTCAGCAGCCGTTTGAGTTCGGGGTTGACCTGATACTGCATGCAACTACCAAATACATCGGCGGGCACAGCGATGTTCTAGGCGGCTCGGTAATCTCGAAGAATGACGAAGAATTTTTTCTAAAGATTAGGGAAATACAAAACTCCGGCGGTGCTGTGCCTTCACCGTTTGAATGCTGGCTTACACTGCGCGGAATACAGACCCTGCCGTTGAGGATACGCTCCCAATCCGAGAGTGCAATGCAGATTGCAGAATTTCTTAATAGGCATAAATCGGTTGCAAGAGTACACTACCCGGGGCTGCCAAAGCATCCCGGCCACCCGGTTGCTTCAGTACAGATGCATATGTACGGCGGTATGATTTCATTTGAAGTAAAGGGGGGACAAGCCGAAGCCATGAAGGCTGCATCGAAAGTAAAATTATTTACCAGGGCCACAAGCCTCGGAGGGCCCGAAAGCTTAATTGAACACCGCGCTTCAGTTGAAGGACCGGATACAAAAACGCCTCAAAGCTTGCTGCGCTTGTCTATCGGGTTAGAGCACCCGGCGGATTTAATTGAAGACCTTGAGCAAGCTCTTTCATAATATAAATCTGAAAAGGTGGTTCCACATGAAGAAAAATCTTGCCAAAATCCTTTTGTTCATTCCCTTTGTTATTTTAAAACCGCAGGACTTAACCGAAAGATATTCTGACCTGGGCAAAATAGTTATAACACATCTTCACGCTTCTCCGTTTCCGGATACTGCAAGAGCTAAGGGATATACCTACAATAACAAATTTTATTCTGCCGAGGACCACTACAGCGACAGCACCGTTGCGGTTTTTATTCCGAACGGCTATAAGCAGAAAAGCGCTGTGGATCTGGTAATTCATTTTCACGGCTGGTTCAATAATGTAGATTCAACTTTCGGGCATTATAACCTGGCCCGGCAGTTTGCGGAAAGCGGAAAGAATGCGCTGCTGGTAATTCCGGCAGGTGCAAAGGAAGTACCGGATTCCTACGGCGGAAAGCTTGAAGACGCTGGCGGATTTAAAAGATTCGTTGAAGAACTGATCGATACTCTGTTTGCCAGGAAAGTGGTTTCCACCGAAAGGATCGGCAGGATTATACTATCCGGCCACAGCGGCGGCTACCGGGTGATGTCTTTCATTTTAATGCGCGGCGGATTGACCGGCCATATAAAAGAAGTCTACTTGTTCGATGCCTTGTATGCCGAACAGGAAAAATTTGTTTATTGGTTCGATCATTATAAGGGAAAGCTGATAGATATTTACACAAAGAACGGCGGGACGAAAGAGAACTCGGAAAAGATTGTTGACGATTTGAAAGGCTGGAGAATTCCGTACATTTCTTTTGATAGCGAACAAAGCGTTACTCCGTTTAAGCTGGCCAATAACCGGCTGATATTTATCTACACCGATCTGCAGCATAACGATGTTCTATCGGCGCGGAATGAATTCGAAGAATTCTTAAAGGCTAGCTGCCTAACAAATATTAATTGAACGTGTTTAAATTCATTCAAGATTCCCTTAAGTTTGGAGTAAAATAAAAGGGGAGGAAGATAGTTAATTCATTTTTCGATTATAAAAATTTTACTTGTTAGTTTTAAGCGGGGAAGGATGCTGCAGGAAAAGAAACACTGGTACGACGGCTGGTTCTACGATAAATTTATCGCCCCTAACCAGGATAAAATGTTTAAATTGATTTCGTCTCTGATTGATGACAACAGCTCGGTCATCGATATAGGCTGCGGTACCGGCAGGCTTGAATTCCTCATCGCATCAAAATGCAATTCGGTTACAGGGGTAGACCCGTCGAAAAGGAATATTAAAACAGCGCTAAATCATTTAAACAATTCCGGCTTCGAAAATATCAGCTTCATTCTGGGAGATGCCGCAGGAATATCTGACCGGATAAAGCAGAAATTCGATTACGCTGTTATTACTTACGTTATTCACGAAGTACCCGTAAGCGAAAGAAACGGCTTTTTAAGTACCGTAAGTAAAATGGCTGACAGAATTATTATCGGGGACTACCTTGTACCTAGGCCCAAAGGATTCTGGAATTCTTTAAATGAAGCCGTAGAATTTGCGGCAGGAAGAGAGCATTACAGAAATTTTAAATCGTTTGTTAAAAACGGCGGTATTCATCCCTTAGCTGCAGAAAATAATTTTGAAATTGTTAAGGAGATAAAAAACCGTCCGCTTACTACGCACATTGTTATGGTAAAATAAATTAAATAATACATAAAGGGAAATGCTTATGTCCGGAAATATTGAAGAGCAGAAAGAAGAAATAAAATCTAAAAATTTATCCGAGATATTTACAGGAGCTTTCAAGGAGCTTGGAGAGACCTTTGTCGCGTTCGTTAAAGCGCCTAGGGCCTTATGGGGAGTAAATGTACCATACGTAATTGAAGGACTTGTATATTTCGGAATATTAACAGTGCTTGGAAAGTTCTGTTCCGAAAATGTTAAGCTTTCCGATTTACAGGCGGGCTGGGTATACAGCTTTGTTACCGGGGGCATTACCCTTGCTATGGTGGTGCTTGGCGGCTACTCGGATAAGATAGGCGTAAGGCTGTCGCTTATACTTGCCTTCCTTTCTATGGTTGCCGGAAGAATTTTAGTTGCGCTATCCAATACCATCCCTTTCGCAACAGGTTTCTTAAGCCCGATGTTTTTTGTCCTTATTCTAGGATTATTTATGATCGTCATCGGGTACGGGCTTTACCAGCCAGCGGCATATGCAGGAGTTAAAAGATATACTACGCCGCAAACCGCTTCCATCGCATACGGCGCTATATACGGACTGATGAACCTCGGCGCATTCTTCTCCGGATTTATTTCGCCACTTGTCCGTCACGATATGGACAGAACTTTTCCTCCTAACGGACTTGCGGCAGTATTTTGGGTATATGTTTTCCTTACAGTCGTTTCTTTAATTCTTACAATTGTGCTGATTACAAAGAGCGCGGATAAAAAAGCCTACGAGGCATCGTTGAAGGCTGCAAATAAAGATATTGATGCGGAAGCAAATAGACCTAAACCGGAAAGGAAGCATATTAATAATTTTCCGCTGGTTATTTATATGGTATTAACCCTGGCGCTTTTCGTTATGTTCATCCTATCTCTGGAATCTTCAAAAGCTATTGAAGTAACGGAAACAATTAAGTTTTTATTTTTAATCCTTGGAATCGTTGGTTTCATATTTTCTGTATACGAATTTTTAAGACACAGGCCAGAGCATCCGTTCAGGGATAAAAGGTTTGTATTCTTTATTTTCATATTAATACCGGTTCAAACTCTTTTCGCCCACAACTGGCTTACAATTCCTTACTACCTTGATAGAGCATTTGCAGGAACCACAGTAAGCTCTTACTTCGAGTTGTTCTCCAACATAAATCCCGTATTAATTTTTATTCTGGCTCCCTTGGTTGCAGGCTTAACTGCCAAAGCAGATGTTTATAGGATGATGATATACGGAACTTTTGTAATGGCTATACCCACTTTCCTTCTGGCTATCGGCCCGAATGTTTATTTGTTCTTAACCTATGTCTTAATAGCTGCCATTGGAGAAGCCATGTGGCAGCCGAGGTTTTTGCAGTGGATTGCAGAGATAGCACCCGAGGGAAAGACAGGCGCATATATGGGAATCGGCCAGCTTCCCTGGTTCCTAACTAAACTGATTACCGGATTATACTCGGGATATTTTATAGCTACATATGTTCCGCAGCCGGAGCTAGGCCTGCCGGAAAGAAGCCAGATTATGTGGCTTATCTATGCGTTCATCGCGGTAATTAGTCCTATTGCTTTATTGCTTGCAAAGAATTGGATGGTGAAAGGATTCAAAATTAAATCGGCTTAAAAATTTTTTAAAATTATTTTAAAATATTAAGCGGGGCAGCTATGAATGTTCTATTTTATTTAGCGGCGGCAATAATATTATTTTACATCTCGAGTAAATATTATGCGCGCTACATTTCAAAAGTTTTAGGTGAAGATCCGACAAACCCTACTCCTGCCGTAACTAAAAATGACGGCAGGGACTACGTACCTACCAAAAGGTATGTTGTATTTGCGCATCACTTCTCCGCAATAGCCGGTGCGGGACCGATTATCGGGCCGACAATGGCTGTCCTTTACGGCTTTATACCTGCATGGCTATGGCTTGTATTCGGCGCAATATTTATAGGCGCTGTGCACGATTTTACTGCGCTCTTCGTAAGCATTAAAGAAGGCGGCAAATCCTTAGCCGAAGTTGCACGGAAAACTTTAGGACAAACGGGCTTTAACCTGTTCATCGCTTTCACTATAATGATGCTGCTGCTTGTTACCTCGTCGTTCCTAAATGCAACGGCAATATCACTAACTTCGCTGTGGCCTTTAAGCAAGCTGGGTCTTGCGCAGGGCGAGACGCTTCTGCACACCGTTACAAAGGACGGAATCATTTACGGAAGGATAGGAGGCATCGCCTCTACATCCGTAATTATAATTACTTTGTCCTCTCCTTTTTTAGGCTACCTTATTTTTAAGAAAGGAATAAATACAATCCTGTCCTATATACTTGCGTTCTTTATTTGCGTTGTTTCCGTGATTGTCGGAATCATCTTGCCTGTAAGTATCCAGCCGGAGGAATGGATGGTAATCATTTCCGTTTACGTGTTGATTGCTGCCGGGACGCCCGTTTGGTTTATTTTGCAGCCGAGAGATTTTATAAATGTACAGATACTTTACGGCGGAATCATACTGATGGTAGTGTCGTTATTATCAGTAGGATTTAGAGGAGTAAGCATATCGGTACCTGATTTCAATTTAGCAGAAGGCGCCAAGAGTCTCGGCTTCATCTGGCCGATGATGTTCATAACAATCGCCTGCGGGGCAATCTCAGGTTTCCATTCCCTTGTTGCCGGCGGTACAACGTGCAAACAGCTTTCTAACGAATCCGATGCGAGAAAGATCGGATACAATGCGATGCTGCTTGAATCCGTTCTGGCAGTCTGCGTTCTTCTGGCAATCGGTGTGGGCTTAAGCTATGTAGATTATAAATCAATTGTATGGCCGTCTGATCCGGGAGTGAAGTCGAATCCTATTCTCGGCTTCTCACTAGCAGCCGGTCACTTGTTCAATAACGGACTTGGAATACCGGTCTCTCTCGGAACGGTTTTCGGAATCTTATTGGTGGAAGGATTTGTTATTACAACTCTAGACGCAGCGGTTAGGCTTAACAGGTATTTGTTTGAGGAGTTGTGGGACATCTTATTTAAGAAGCCGCCCAAATTCATCAAGCAGTACTGGGTTAACGCAGGCCTATCCGTAATTTTTATGTGGCTGCTTGGGTACTCGAATGCCTTCTCCGTACTGTGGCCTATATTCGGTACGGCCAACCAGCTTCTGGCTGCGCTTGCATTGATGGCCGTATCAAGCTGGCTGCTGCTTAAAGGCAAAAAATATTTCTTCGCTCTTTACCCGGCAATATTTATGATAGTAACTACAATTACCTCGCTTTGTATTTTATTTACAGACTATATACGAACAAGTAATTACATCCTTATGGTTGTGGATATTTTGCTGCTATTGCTTTCGCTCGGTGTTCTGGCGCTGGTTGTTAAGACTTTCGTTAAACCGTTAAAAGGAGATAAGGCAAAACTTGAAGAAAATATACCAGAGCCTGTTTGAAGAATTATGAAAAATTTTAGACCGGTTTTAATCAGAATATTAATCGGCCTGCTGTTTGTATTTTCCGGCTCGGTTAAATTGTTTCCTGCCATTGCATTCGAAATGCAGCTGGTGATGCACGGGATAACGAACTGGCTGCTTGTGGTAATACTGGCAAGATTTATTATAGCAGTGGAAATATTTACAGGCTTAATGTTTTTGTTGAATTACAATTTAAAAAGATTCTTCATGCCGTTCGCAATTCTTTTACTTTCGCTTTTCAGTTTGGATTTGGTAATTACGGTTTCCTTAAGAGGATTCTCCGGCGACTGCGGCTGCTTCGGACAGGCAATCCGGATGACGCCGCTGGAAGCGCTGGCAAAGAATATAGTATTAATTTTTCTGCTCTTTTATTTCGGTAAATTAAAAACTACAGAACATCAGAGGAGCCTTCAGGTACCCGCCGCTGCTTTTATAATTGTTTTTATCGCGGTCTTTGCTGCTTCTCCCGTTCAATACTATAAAATCGGTTACCAAGGCTTTACACCGGAAAAAGAAATACATACAGAAGTAAGAAGTAATACTAGTCAGCCCGGTTATGCAGAAAAAAATCCTTTACAAAAGGATGCTGCGGAAAATCTGAGAAGCGGGAATAATTCTTTAATCCGTAATACCCAGCCGAAGGAGGAAATTCAAACAGAAAAGATTGAATACTTAAATGAGTTTATTTCTTCGCCTGTAATTTTTAGCGATGAACGGAAGGTCCTCTTAAACAAAGGAGAAAAAATTATCGCGGCATTGAACATGGAATGCGGCTCATGCCTGGATGCGGCAAGGCGTCTTGCAGTATTAAAAAGTGAAACCGGGTTTTCGGAAATTTATTTGTTGCTTTACGGAACGCAGCAGGAAGTGCCGGCATTTTTCAAAAAAATAAATTTTAATTTTGAATACAAGATTATTGATGATAAAACTTTCTTCTCGTTAATCTCCGGCTCTCCACCGGCGGTTTTTCTTTTAAAGGAAGGCGGGCTTGCCGGGTTCTGGAATTACCGTACTTTTAATCTAGACAGCGTGAAGAAAAAATTGAGCAAAAAGATTATTCGTTGACTATATCCTGTTTAAAATTATAATTCACAGCTGGATTATATCTAATTCATAAGTCCCATCGCTTCTATTCAAGTCATTCATTATGCATTTCTTGAAGCAGGCAAGCTTAAACTTGAACTTGAACTTAAACTTAAACTCTTATCCTATCGCCTTTTATTTTGGGCGATGAGTCCCCAATTTAATGTTGATGACACTTCTTCTACTCTCGAGTATTCATCCTTTAATACATCATTTATTTCTTCCCAAACATTAAGTCCCCGCGGATGGATATTGCCGTATCTTACTTTATGGAGCCTGTCCATTACATCAAAGCCTTCGCCGTTGAAATCGGCTAAAAGCATTTTGCCTTTTCCGGAATGAGCACTGATTAATTCATTAATACATTTAACCGGGTTATCCAGATGGTGCAGGGTATTAACGCAGGTAATATTATCCAGAGTACGTCTCTTAAAAGGGGTACTCTCAAGATTTAAGCTGATAAATTCAACTTTGCTTAAGTAGCCGTTGGTTATTCTTTTTCCGGCCTCTGCAATTTGAGCAAAAGACTGATCGCCGGTTATTACTTTGAAGTTTAAGCGGGTTAAAAGAGCAGTCATTCTACCTGTGCCTGTAGCAAATTCAAAAACACTGCCGCCGGGTTTAAAGTCTGCTCTTTTAACAAGACTTATATAGTCATCCAGAAGATCGTATCCCCATTCTAATAGATACCTGTCAGATTCCGACGGAGGGATGGATGATTTAATCAGCAGAATTTCTTCCTTCATGTCAGCTTTGTTTTCCGGGTACAATCCTGTAGGAGTGTGTCATCTCTACTGCTTTCTCAAGCATTGCAGTAACGCCGCAATATTTTGTCTGCGAAAGTTCTATTGCTCTTTCTACATCTTTCATATTTATATCCTTGCCGTAGAAAACATATTCCAGATGGAGCTTGGTAAATACCTGCGGATGCCCATCCGAGACTTCCGTTTCAATATTTATCTCAAAATCTTCCAGGTTAACTTTCTTCTTCTGTAAAATAGAAACCACATCGCTGCCGGTGCAGCCGCCTAGTCCGAGCAATAACAGCTCCTTCGGTCTTATCCCAGCATCGCTGCCGCCGAATTCAACCGGTCCGTCCATCGTAACCCAGTGGTTGGAATCCGTTTTACCTGCAAATGTAATTCCCTTTATCTGTTTTATATAAGCTTTTTTTGTAGACATATTAATTCCTTCTTTTTCTAAATTTGATGCCGATATTGATTTTGTGATTCAAATAAAAATAATTTTCTTGCAGCTAAAATCCAAGGAAGTAAATTGTCAATCCGATGATTAAGCCTAATGCCAGGTTAAAAAACTTTATGTAAATAGAATCCCGTAATGAATAGGATAGCATAGGCAGCAGGCCGTGTCCGTCCTGTACCATAGTGCTGGTAAGCAGCACCGAAAAGGGGATAAGCCCCTGTGCGAACATGGTTACAAAAATCAAATGCGGTCCGGACTCCGGTATAAGCCCGATAAATGCGCTTGCAATAAGTATCAATAAAGAATATTCGGATGCTATCTTGTGCAAGTCGTAATGTGCAAACCCCAGGCTCAGAAGCAGCAGCGCGCCGGAAGTCCACAAAAATATTTTCCACAGGTGTTTTTTTATTATATGGTTCCACACATGTTCCTTCAGATAATGCTTATACCCTTCGTGCCTTTCATGATATTGAGGGACCTGGCAGTTGACGCATGTTTTTATATTAAATTTTTTAATTACAAAGTCTATAAGTCTTCCCGAGAATATTCCGATAGCTGCAAGAATAACAAAAATAAGTATTGCCGTTTTAGGGAACATTGCAAGCATAACAAAAGCTTCGTCTCCCGAAGCAGCCAGCATGCCTCCGGCTAAAGCTCCGAAGCTGACCATACCGTGCATATACAAACTGACTCCTGCAAAGGCACCTATACAGCCGGGAACAGCGCCTATAACAGAGGTTACCACGTATTGTTTCCAGCCGGAAGATGTATGAAGTAGTAATGCCAGCTTGCCGCGCGTCCATACATTTATTATGTCCACAAGCGTCATCATAAAAAGAACCAGCAGTGTTACCTGCAGGCTTTCAGTTAATACATCTAATATTGTATCTGTCATATTAAAGTATCTTAACTTATGACTTAGATTCTTCTTGAACTTAAACTTGAACTTATATTGAGTTCAAGTTCATGTTTAAGAAGGTTAGAGTTATAAGTACAATTTAAAATAATTCAACTACTTGAAGGTTCTTCTCAGTGGTGGTCGCAGGAGTTATCCTCTTTGGTTACAAGCTCTCCTTTTAGGAATTTTAGGACAGCCTCATCGGCAATCCTTTCATCCGTAAGAACGGGAGTTATGTTATTTGCTTGAAGGTCTTCAATAACCCGCCAGCCGCCGCTCTGGAAAATAACATGGCTGCAGTCATTTAACCCGTCAACCAAAGCCTGGTGGCTATGCGCTTGTCCTTCACCGTGATGATGATGCTCATGCTCATCTTCGTTGTGCATCCGGTGATGTGTGAATGTATTTTCGCGTAATTCTTTTTTTAATATTTCGGAGTCGTTTGTTTCATAAACAAGGAACGATCTGCATCTTCCCAGATGACCGGTGACCCTGACCTTATCGTTTGTTGCTACTGCTATTTTCATGACTTCACCTTTTTTGATTTAGGATATTAAATTATTCTAATGTTTAAATAAATTTGTTGTTCGAAAGGAGTAATGGATTCCTTCAAAACTAAATCTAAGAATTTATCTCTCAGATACTGGATACTCGATTCTCGATACTGGATAAGAAATCGAGTATCCAGCATCGGGTATCTTTAATCAAAAATTGCAAATATCTTTAGCTGGAGTATTGGAGTAATTCAAATACTCCACTACTCCATCATTCCACTATTCCGATATTTCTTCAGCCGCTGCATTTCGGACAGTTTGAAAATTGTCTTCTATGCTTCATCCTGAGTTTAAGCCCGCATTTGCCGCACGAATAAAAAAGGCCGTTGGCCGCTTCGTTAGGCTCGGCGGAAATTTTTATGGCCTTGCCGTTGATTATGGAATCAGCAATCTTTAAATGTGCTAAGTTTACAATCCTGCCGAAAGTAGCCCTGGAGATTTTCATTTTCTCGGCGGCTTCTTCCTGCGAAAGATTTAGCATATCACCCAGCCTTATTGCCTCAAGCTCGTCGTCTTCCAGAGTTACCTCTTCCAAATGCCCAAGCGGAACACCAGCCGGCTTAAAGTAATAAGACATCGGATCGCAGTCTATTCTTCTATGTTTCTTCGGTCTTGCCATAAATAATTATGAGCATATGCTCATAACAAACATATTAAAAAAAATCTTAATGTCAAAAAAAACGTAAGAATAATACGGCGGTAACGGCTGGGAAAAAATGAGCTAAAACCACAGCTAAATGAAAGCTTACAATAATTTGACGCATGTATACGATGATTAAATGCAAAGAGACTGTGATAAAATAACCATTGACGGCTGTAAAATGGAGGCTTACTATAAATAAATCGGGCAAGACTAAAAAGAAAGCGGAATTAAGAAAGAACCTGGAGGCATATACATTTAATTTGTCCTCATCGCTTCATTCCATGGCGATATCTCAAAAGAATCTGGGCTTAATAGAAAGCAGCGCAACAACTGAATCCGGCTTTTCATCAATGCGCGAAGGAAAGCTATACAGCGAAGCCATAGAGATAAACAAGCTTGCGGAAGAAAATAAAACAGCTCTGGAAGACTATGAAATAACAGCCGAAGAAATAACGGCGCATAAAGCTTTGGCCGAGGAATTTAAAGCGGTTATAGGCGAAGCGGGCAGCAGCAGAAAATTAAGCGCTGAAGAAACCGCCAGGCTAGAGACTCACTACTCTGAAGTACTAACAATGTTAGACGAGCTGGACAAGCATATGAATACCATAAAGCTGAAAAAGCCGGAGATAGCTTCCGGATATAATGCAGCGCGCAAGCTGGTTAACACCGGAGTAAGACACGAAGATAACGAAGAAAAAACTCCACCGCTGGCAGACAATCCGCCGCAGGGATAAAGAGCTATGTGATGTAAAGGATGACATAATAAAAGAGGATGACATCCCGAAAGCTTTCGGGATGTCATCTTCATACAAATTTATTTAAGAAGCAACATCTTTTTTACGGTAGAATAATTTTGAGATTGATTAAGAGGATTTATTACATTAAGCCGATAAAAATATATGCTGCTTGCAAGATTACTTGCATCAAAATTTATATCATACCTACCTTTATTCTGATATTGATTGACAAGTGTTTTCACTTCCCTTCCAAGCTCATCATAAATCTTTAATGTTACTAACCCGTCGTTTGGAATTTCATAATGAATTATTGTTGAGGGGTTGAAAGGATTAGGGTAGCTATTTAACTGAAAGCTTAATTTATCCTTACTTGTACTCTTAACAGTATGGTCTGAATTTTTATTAGAAGCGCGTGGGAGAAAATTATTGGTAAATCCTCCCAGGGCAACAACCAGCCCGGAATCTATAATTGTACTGTATTTTTGAACCAACGCATTTAGCGCCGAAGAGGATAAAGCATTGTATTGATGATTGAAGCTGCTTAACGAAGCTAAGGTTAATAATGCCCGCATCTCGGTGCCGGAATTTGGATATGCCGAAATAAGTTTGTGCGCGGTTGTTATTGCATCTTCATATTTCCCCTCGCCCGCATATGCCGATGCCAATAATTCTTTAGCTGTAATTCCAAGATTACTTTTTAGCGAAGAATATTTAATTAAATCATTAACAATTGTAGAATCACCCGATGATTGAAAAATATTAAACAGAGTAACTAGTGCTTGCAGGCGGTAATGTCCGGAAGCAGTATCTTTAAGCAAGCCTCTGCATAATAAAGCAGCACCTACATAATCACCAACATTTTTTGCTTCCATTGCCTTATACATTAAATAAGCTAAGCTGTCATTTGAAAAAGCATTTGCGCTTATAGCACTGGCTTGATATACCGGTGAAGCGCCCTGGTTAAGCGGACAATCGCTTGATGAAGTTTCGGGGTTACTATAGTCAACGGCGGAGGTTCCATCAGCATAAATTTTTGAAGTATTGGGTGGATACTGCCCCCACCAATCGAACTCGGCGCTTATACTGCTGCTGTTCTCTGCTAAGGCATCATACGTTGTGTTGCCGTATATCTGATTGCACACTCCATAATATTGACTCCTCGGAATCAATGCGCTGCCTATGTCCGGGTAGCTATTATCGGTTGCTACAACACCGCCGGTATTACCAGTAATAATATTGGCTCCTAACTGGCCTAATCCACCGGTATTTGGCGAAGATGAATACCTGCACCAAACTCCGTAATAGCTGCCGCTTATGTAATTTTCATTAAACATACCGGCAGATGTTATAAAATATAATCCTACATAAGAGCTTCCGTTAGATGAAAGAGTATTAAATTTTATTGTAGGGCTGCCAGATCCGTTTGAATTTATAATTATACCGTGGTAATGATTATTCTGTATTGTATTGTCAAAAATAGTTGGACTTGAACCGCCTTGAATTATTACACCGTTTCCATTGCCGAGGTTTTCTATTGTGCAGTTGTTTAAGCTGCCTCCGCTGCTGCTCCCAAACCTTATGCCGCTCCACGAATTACTTTGACCTTCTATTACTGTTGAGCTAATCGTGGGAGAAGAGCCCCATACTTGAATTGCTGCGGCTGCGTTTCCATCTCCACCGTAAAAGCTTGAGTTGTTTATTGTACAACCGGTAATAGTAATATTATTTGTTGTATTAATTATAATTGGAGAAGCAGCATAAGATATGGTGGTATTTTGAATTAAAGATCCTTCGGCGCTATTTAATATGATTCCGTTCCAGCTTCCGGATGTAGAAGTAAATACAGCGCCGTTGGATGAAAGCGTACCGTTTATAACAAGCCCGGCACCCGTAGGAAAATTTAGTGTTGTACCCGAACCGATTGTTAGGGTTACGCCGGAGCGAACCGTTAATGTCCCGATAAAGTTATATGTTCCCGCTGGCAGTGTTACGTTTGTACTTATAGTAGTACGGCTGTAGTTAGCAGTTACCGTTGCACCGCTGCTGTTGAAAACAACCGGGGTTGTTGTTGAAGCTGCATCTTGAAAGTTTACGGAACCACCGGGAGAAGCAGCCCAGTCATTGAAAACCGCTATGTAACCTCCAACAGATTTTGTTACAGGTGCTTGTACTGAATAGTAAGGGCTCGCTCCCCCATAGGATTGACCCAGAAACACGCCGCCGCTTGTTTGGCCATAAGCTCCTGTTGGATTATATGGAGATGTAAAAGTATGAAATATATCAGGCTGCGTTCCATTGGATTCTACATACCACGGGTCCTGAAACTGGATGTTATCAAGATTACTACCATCGTCAATCAGTGTAGCTTCAATTGTTGCAGACTGCATATCATAAAATTTTGCAATTTGGTTAAAAGGACTTAAAGGAACAGTAATGGTTCGACTAAGAAGGTAGTCAACACTATTACCATTCCAATTTTGATGTTTTACATTATTAAACCGTTCATTGTTAGTACCAACTAAGCATGTAGATTGATTTGGCGGTACAGCCCACTGTCCAGAGGATATAGTTGCAGACGCTACAATTAATGTCCCGCCCAAATCAGTATTGTTATATTGGTTTTGAACGAATACAGGAGTACCAAAATTACTGGTCTGGGGAGTTACGCTCCAAATATTCCAAATCTGATAGGTTTGACCGTTATATATTGTTATTGTTTGACCGCTGCCATGTGATAATGTAAATAAGTTATTCACTAGATCAACATTTAGATAAGTATCATGGCTTGGATAGCTAATAATATCTGTAGCCCAGTTTTCATCTCTGAAGTCCAAATAAAATTGGAAAATTGAGACTCCGTTATTTTTTTACGGTGAAACTTATTAGCCCCCAGGGCATATAAGGCAAGCCGTTTTTTTGGTTCTTTGGGCAATCCCACGCATTTTGTGTTGTTAAAAATGAAGATATGTAAGTTACATCGCCGCCATCCCATCCGTAGCCGGTACTTACAAGTGCAGCAGTAACAGTAACACTAGTTGGAGCGCTTACTAAAAATTCACCACCGGAAACTTCCGGTAAATTTTGAGCTTGTGTTCTATTGTAAAAAAGCAATAAGAACAGAACAAAAAAGTATCTAATTTGTCTCATAATATTTCTCCTTATAATATTAAAGGTTTATTATTAATTTCTTCTTCCTATCAATAGTAACCCTTGCCAGTTTATATTTGTTGCATCAAAACCAACGGCAACAATTGTATTTTTAGATACTGCAATTGAATAAAGAGGCTTTAATTGCCCGCTGTTTGTCTCCTTAAACCAGGTGGTTCCGTTATAATGCCAGATTGACCCGTCATCCAAGGCAATTGCTATATTGTTGTCTGCACTGCCTCGTATGGAATGCGGGCCTGAAGAAAGTGTTAAAACCTTTTGTGTTGAATAATTTCCTTTTAATGAAGTTCTAAAAATCCCGATATCTGCTGCTACATAAAGGTAATTATCGCTTGCCCATAGGGACGAAATGAAGTATTCGTATGGAGGTGAAGTACTTGATGGTTGTTTCAACCAAAGAGTTGCCCAAGTATTGCCGTAATATTTTAATAGTACGCTGCTGCCATAATCATTACTATACCCGCAGGCCCATACTGTTTTTCCATCACTGCTGCCCCAAACATCTCGCAAGTCTATGGTTGTTCCACTCTCAAACTGTGTCCACATACTGTTTGAATACATCGCAATAAATCCATCAGTGCCTATAAAATATAATTGATTCTTTATTCCCCAAATTTTTCCTAAGTCACGCTGACCATAGCCCATTGTTATACAGATGGGCTTAAAATTTTGATCATCCCAATGTACCAAAGAAACATTACAAGTAATCCAAATATCATTTGCCAAAAATGCAAAAATACTATTTGCCGGATATGATCCAAAGCCTTGTTGATTACCATTTGCGTCGCAAAGTGGAAACATAATCTGCTTAAGTTCCCACTCCTTTCCATCCCAATGCACAGCATTGTAAATTGAATCGTTTGTATGAATTTCTCCTACTGCCCAAATGTCGCTATCATTCACAATTGCAACATCCTTAAAATTGCTTGGCCCTTGTTGACTTCCGAATTCGTATTGTGTCCATGTGAAATTATGGCTTGTTGTATCAGGCGGGTTATTTCCCTTTGGTGCTGTAGGGTTTTTGCAGCTTTGTAAATTAAGAAATAAAAAAATACTTGTGGTTATACCAAATAGGAAGAAAAATGAGAACAAGTATTTATTAACAAAAGTTACCCTTTTCATATATACCCTCTAAGTTTATCGGTTTATAAAATATAACCAATCATACTATAAAATCCGATAAAAAATTTATCCACCAATTTCCGGCAATTTAATTCACGCCAACAATTAAGCCAATAACAAAAAAATGGAAATTAAATCATTTCAGAGTATTTGTTAATAGCCCGGGGGCGCCAAACGACAAATTTGGCGTCAATGTTGTCGCCATATAAAAATCTTCGGCTGTAAAAAAATCTAGCTATATGCAAAGAGATTATCACCATTAAATTTAATTCACGCAGTAATAATTTTAATCGGATGCAGGGTACCCGGCCGCATTAAAGCCGCCGGGCAATTGAATATGTATTTTTCGTTTAAGCAGCAGTCCCGGTTAAACCTGCCTGCGCAAGCCGGGCTTTAGATTAAATTCGCAATACTCATTTTATTAAAACCATTTTTTTAGTTGAAGCAAAGCTGCCCGCCTGCAAACGGTAAAAATAAATTCCGCTTGCTAAGCCAGATGCGTTGAAGCTTACATTGTAAGCTCCCTTAGTTTGGTATTTATTTACCAAAATCTTTACCAGGTTTCCGAGTATATCGTAAACCTTAAGAGTTACGATCCCGACAAAGTCGGGAGAAAGCTGATAGCTGATTGCTGTTTCCGGATTAAATGGATTGGGATAGTTCTGAGCCAAATAAAATTCATCGGGATGAATATATTCTTTTGCGTTATTTATACCCGTTAATCTGGCGCCGAGCGAGGCAATTGCAGCCAGGCTTAACTGAGTTACCTTTTTTACAAGACTCATATTTACCGTACCAAATGTATCGGATGAAGTATGGTAAAAAGGATTAGCTTTATAAAAAGAATTGCTGTTCCAGGGCGGCGCGTTTTCAATAAGCAGTACTGCACGGTAACCTTCATTCCAGAAAGAATCATGGTCGCTGTAGGTCGCTTCCGGGAAAGGAGGACCATCCATCTTTAAGCCGATTGAATAAATATTATTCGCTTCAATTAATTTTTCACCCAGCCAGCTTGAATAAGAGTTTGATACAATAGAGGTGTAGTCGTATGAATTATTATAGCCGATCATATCTATTGAGAACATACCGAGGACTGTCTGGTTATTTGCCTTTGCATGCTGTGCAAAATTCCTGCTTCCGTAATGCGAGCCTGAATAACCCGGACCTGATTCTTCCGAATTAAATGCGGCGAGCGTGATTGAATAATCTGTCTTAAAGCCGAATGAAGTATCGCTTAGTATTCTGGCTATTTCTAAAACGGCAGCTACTCCGGTAGCGTTGTCATCGGCGCCGGGAGCTTTAATTGTTTTCCACTGACTGTTCCATACGCTGCCGCCCATCCTGCTTGCTGAGCAGTCGTAATGGGCGCCTGCGATATACGACGGACTGCTCTTCCCTTTAATAGTTACCGACAGGTTAAGCAGAGGCTTTTTATTGTACGGAGGCAGAGCGGATTCAATATAAAATGTATCTATCCTTACGCCGGAAATATTTTCGAGTCCGCTCAGCACATTATAAATATAGGCGGCAGCGCTGTCGTTGCCGGGAGTAAGATTTACGCGGCTGGAATGCCCGCCTGCATATTCCAGGTTCTTAATATGGGTTTCCAAATTCTCAACTGAAACCGAATTAACCATACTTTGAATTTTATGATAAGCGTCGTCCTGCGGAAAAATATCAACAGGAGAGAAATACATTGCGGCAATTACTAAAAGCAATTTGCTTAATTTATGACCAGCCAAAGATAACCCCTTTGGATAATTTATTGATGTTTTAAACATAGGCAATGATATAAAAGAGACAACGATTAAATTGCTCTCAAATCTTCTAAACTAAAATCTTTCTTTCCAATATCCGGGTTTGCGAGATTGATGCGCAACAGCTATAATCAAAATCTCTTCAGGTTTAATTTGATAAATAATCGTAAAAGGGAATCTATTAGTAAAACATTTTCGTGTATTTTTAGAATGTCGCGGAAAGTTATTTGGAAATTCTATAATCCTTTGAATGGTAGCATATACTTCCTCCATGAATTCTGTTCCAAGTTTCTCTTGCCTTTCTTCATAAAAATCAATAGCATGGTTAAGTTCATGTGAAGCTTCCGGATGAAAAATAAATTTCATTTTTCTAACTGTGTTCGTATTTCTTTGAATAATTTTTCACCATCAATACCTTCAACTTTTCCTTCCTCATATTCCTTAACGCGTCTTTCCGATTCCTCTGCCCATAATCGTGCAATTTCTTTTTGAGTCGGGACATTAAGACTTTCTAATAACTTTTCAACTAGCTCAGCTCTTATTTCGCTAGGCAATAAAAGAGCTTCCTCAGTTAGTTTTTGAACTAAATCAGACATAGCATATCCTCTTAAACTAAAATTACTTACCACTTAATTTATTTATTATTAATATACTTGATATATAAGATAAAAATCAACAGAAAATAATTTTTATATTTCATACGCATATTCATGTATCAGCACTTTTTCATTTTCAGAACTGTTTATTCGATGTTTTCAGCAAGTAGTGCGATCAGAGAAAAATTCCTTTTTTCAATTTTTATTGATGATAAATTTTTTAACAAAGAAGGTTTTTAAAATTTATTAAATTCGGTTGAGATTTTCACAAAGTTTTTCGTAATTTTGTGCCGAAAAAAAAGGAAATGGGTACTATGGGGATACATAGTATAGTTATGGTAAAGCAGGTGCCTGACACTGCTAATATATCCGGTCAGGTTATGAAGGAAGACGGAACTGTTAACAGGGCAAAGTTGCCGGCAATTTTCAATCATGAAGACAGAGTTGCCCTTGAGTTCGCGCTATCGTTAAAAGATAAGTACGGCGGCAGGGTTACTGTAATAACAATGGGTCCTCCGCGAGCATCGGACGTTTTAAGAGAATGCTTGTTTATGGGCGCAGACGATGCAGTCTTAATAAGCGATAGAAAATTTGCCGGTGCCGATACTCTTGCTACCTCTTACGTTCTATCCGAAGCGATTAAAAAAATAGGCAAATACGATTTTGTTTTTGCAGGCCGCCAGGCAATAGACGGCGATACGGCGCAGGTTGGCCCGCAGACGGCAGAGAAATTAAACATTCCGCAAATTACTTATGCAGAAGAAATTCTTGATGTAACCGAATCATCCGTAAGAATAAAACGGAAGATAGACGGCGGATACGAGATACTTGAATCTACGCTGCCGGTTTTAATAACCGTTATAAAAGATGCGGCATTCCCGCGGCCGTTCAAGGCAAAAAGGATAATGGCATACAAGAATGCAAAAACATTAATCGAGCTCGAAAAACTAACCGAAGGCAACTCACTTCTTTATATCGACCAGCTTAAGGATGAGTACATATCCAAGAAGTTATATATTCAAACTCTTACTATGGACGACTTGAAGCTAGATGAGGAAAGATGCGGCGTTCACGGCTCGCCGACAAAGGTACACAGAATAGAATCGGTCGTACTTGCAGGCGGCAGCCACGAAATGATTGAGCCTTCGAAAGCAGGTATAGCTTATTTAATTGATAAATTAATGGAAGATCACATTTTAGGTTAAAACTACCGGAACAATGAATAAAGATGTTTGGGTTTTTATAGAACAAAGAAACGGCAAGCCTGCCGATGTAAGCTTTGAGCTTTTATCCAAAGGCAGAAGGCTTGCGGAAAATCTTAACGGCAATCTAAAAGCCGTAGTAATAGGTTATAATACAAATCATATTGTAGCAGAAACCTTTAAGTACGGCGCCGTAGAAGCATTGGTTGCAGACCATCCGCAGCTTGAGCATTACAGGACAATGCCGTACGGCAGAATTTTTAACGAACTGGTTGAAAAGCACTCGCCGCGTGTTGTGCTGTTCGGCGCCACCGTTATAGGTAGAGACCTTGCGCCGCGGGTAGCTTCCCACACCAAGAGCGGATTAACCGCAGACTGTACCGACCTGCAAATCTCAAATGTTAAATATCTTAAACAAGATTACGAAGACCTCCTTCTTCAAATAAGACCGGCATTCGGCGGAAACATTATCGCAACAATTATTACTCCCGATAACCCGACGCAGATGGCTACCGTAAGAGAAGGCGTAATGCGATTGGAACCGCTCGGTAAGCCGGTTAAAGGAAAGATTACAAAAGTTGAATACCAGCCGAACGAGATAGATGAAATAATTAAAATAATTGAGCAGCACAGGCAGGAAAATAAAGTTAACCTTAAGGCTGCGCCGATTATTGTATCCGGCGGTTACGGACTAGGCACTAAAGAAAATTTTAAATTGATTCATGATCTTGCAGATGTACTCGGCGGAGAAGTTGCAGGCTCGCGCGCTGCTGTTGATGCGGGATTTATAAACCACGACCGGCAGGTAGGGCAGACCGGAGTTACTGTTAGGCCGAAGCTTTACATTGCCTGCGGAATTTCCGGCGCCATTCAGCATAGGGCCGGTATGTCTGAATCAAATAAAATTATTGCAATAAATACCGATCCCGATGCGCCTATTTTCAGCGTTGCGCATTACGGTATAGTAGGCGATGCAATGCAGATAATTCCAATGTTCATAAATGTATTCAAGCAAAAATTGAGATAACGTTATGCCCAACTATTTTTTAGATAATCCCGACATCTTATATCACTTTGATAGATTAGACCTTTCACAAAGTGGCCAATCCTGGAAAGAAGTTGTTGAGTTAACTGAAGAAAATTTTTCTCAAGCCGGTAAGTTTGGTTACGCTCCGGTAAATTATGAAGACGCAATGGAGAACTACCGTAAGGTGCTGGAAGTAGTAGGCGATATTGCTGCAAATTATATAGCTCCTAGGGCATCGGATATTGATGAAGAAGGCGCGTTGTTTAAGGATGGAAAGGTAACTTATGCAAAGGGCACAAGAGAAGCGCTGGATATGCTGTCTAAGGCCGAGTTAATGGGAATGATTTTGCCGCGTGAATACGGCGGACTAAACTTTCCGACTACAATTTATATGATGGCTGTCGAGATGATTTCCAGAGCAGAGGCTTCTTTGATGAACTTATTCGGGCTTCAGGATATAGGCAAGACGATTGCACAATTTGCAGACGACAAGCAGAAAGAGGAATTCCTTCCCGGGTTTTCTACCGGTAAATATACCGGGGCAATGGCCCTTACCGAGCCGGATGCAGGCTCCGATTTGCAGGCTGTAAAATTAAGCGCTTACCAGGACGAAAAAGGGAATTGGTTTTTGCGCGGGGTGAAAAGATTTATTACCAACGGAAACGGACAGGTGCTGCTTGTTCTGGCAAGGACGGAGCCGGGAACAAAAGACGCCAGGGGCTTAAGTATGTTCGCCTGCTATGGCGATGAAACAATTAAAGTCCGCCGCATAGAACATAAGCTGGGCATCCACGGCTCGCCTACATGCGAGCTTCAATTTAACGATACGCCGGCGCAGCTGATAGGCGCAAGAAGATTCGGACTTTTGAAATATGTAATTTACCTGATGAATAGAGCAAGAGTGGGGATCGGCGCGCAGTCGCTGGGTATTGCACAGCAGGCATATGAAGAAGCGTTAAAATATGCGAAGGCAAGAGAGCAGTTCGGCAAGCCTATTTACAACCTGCCCGTTATTTCAAACATGCTAATAGATATGCGGGTTGCCTTGGAAGCCAACAGGTCCTTGTTCTACTCTACCTGCGTTTGGCTAGATAAGAAGGAAAAATACGATGAGCTTGTAGACAAGCTGAAGGCGATGAAGAAACCTTTTCTGGAAGAGAATGAAAAACTTAAGGAAGCCAGCAAGATTGTTACCTTGTTAACTCCGATGACGAAATATTTGTTGAGCGAGTCGGCAAATAAAATTAGCTACGATGCGCTGCAGATACACGGCGGCACAGGCTATATGAAAGAATTCAGCGTTGAGAGATTAACTAGAGACGCCCGCATTACGAATATATACGAAGGTACTTCCCAGATGCAGGTTGTTGCCGCTGCCGGCGGAGTAATAAACAATGTACTCGGCGATTATTTTGACGCCTGCGAAAAGAAAGAATATAAAGGAAGCCTTATTAAGCTGCTAGATTCCCTAAAGGAAATAAGAGAGATGTTTAACGAATGCCTGAAGTATATTAAAGATAAAAAGGATACTAACCTGCAGGATATAGCTTCCAAAGACCTTGTAGAAATGTATGCATATATTTACATCGGGTTCCTTCTATTGAATGAGGCTAATACATCTACCGGGCAGACGGGCGGAGACCAGAGAAAAGTTTTTACTGCAAGAAGATACATACTTGACGCGCTTGCAAAGGCAAGGAAAAATTCCGAATCAATAAAAAATGAGTTATATTCGGATGTACTTCATGCAGATACTATTTTAATTTAATAATAGGGATAAGCGATGGAGAAAAAACGCATAATATACAGGCTGTTTGACGACCACGAGGAAAAGCATTACGTAAACAGCACGCTCGATCATCAAAAGCTTGAAGAGCTTGTTGAAGAATTTAAGAAAGAAAATAAAGATAAGGTCTTTGCTAAAGAGTTCATCAGCTTCCTTCATCAGCACGATCCGGAAGCAATGGAAGTTGAAGTAAGGGACTTCTTCTTTTAAATTATATTTTGAAAATATTTCCCCGGCCTAATATTAAATTGGGGTCCAGAACCTTCTTCAGTTGAAGCATTTTATCTACGGTTTCCTGCCCGTACATAGCAAGCAGGTAATCCGTTTTTGCTTTGCCTATTCCGTGTTCTGCCGAAACTGTACCACCAAGCTCTATAGACTTTTTACAAATTGAAAAATAAAGCGCCTGCCCTTTCCGGAATTCATCCTCATCCTTAGGCAGCATATTTAAATGAACGTGCGAGTTGCCGAAGTGGCCGTAGATAACGTAATCCATCTTTTCTTTTTCAACCAATTCTTTAGAGAAAAAATAAAGCTCTTCAAAATGAGCATCGGGAACCGCAACATCGGTACCGAGCTTACGCAGATTATTTTTCGAGATATATTCGTTTATCTTTACAGATATTGCATGCCTAAAATCCAGGATCCTTTTCTTGTCTTCTTCCGTAACGGCAAACCATGCGCTCTCTTCGTCTCCGTGAAATTCATTAACAAGGTCAATCCAGCTTTCGAAAAAGACATCTTCATTTTCGCCGGTTACTTCCTGCTCAAACCAGACTCCGGCTTTGGCGGATTCCGGTATCTGCGGGTAATCGATTAATAAAAATTTAAGCGCCCGCTCATCGAAGTATTCAAGAGCTAGCGCTTCTATGCAGCGTGGGTCGTGCCTCAGCCTTGTATTAAATGAAATGTCTCTTGCCTTTTCTATAAAGTGGAGAGCATTAAATTCATTGTCGAAGAATACCACACAAGAAATTATTTTTTCAGGCTGGCGGAGGAGTTTCAATTTTATTTTAGTTACTACTCCCAGCGTGCCTTCAGAGCCGATAAACAAATCGATTGCGTCCATATCTTTCTTGCAGTAATACCCTGAAGCATTCTTAACCTCTGGCATTTTTATTCCGGGAATATCAATTTCCAAATGTTTCCCGGATTCAGTTTTTAATTTTAGTTTATAAACTTCGGCAATGTTTTCACCTCGTTTAAGCTTAAGAATTTCTCCGTCTGCAAGGACAATTTCCAGTTCCAGCACGAAATCTCTTGTAGATCCGTATTTAAAAGTTTTTTCTCCCGAAGCATTTGTGGCGACGGTACCGCCGATAAAGCAGTTCTTATCGGTAGGATCGGGCGGATATAAAAGATTTTTTTCTTTCAAGGCTTCCTGGAAGTCGGAGAGTATAACGCCGGGTTCAACTATTGCATAAAGCGCTTCTTCATTTATCTCTATAATCTTGCTTAATTTTTCGGTTGAGATTACGATGCCGCCTATGGGTACCCGGGCGCCGGTTAAGCCTGTTCCGTTGCCGGATATGGTAACAGCGGTTTTATTTTTATTTGCCTCGCGGAGAATGCTTGAAACATCTTCAGAGCTTTCAGGTATATATACTGCCTCGCAGGTGCCTTTAAAATTTGACGCATCAACAAGGTAGCTCTGTATTTCATCTATGTTGGTTTTCTTGATCATGTTATTTCTGTAAACTTATTATACGAATTTCGAACAGCTTTATTTTCTTGCACCTTTTATCTTCTTGATCTTGAACTTAAACTTGAACTCCTTTGTTAGTTCAAGTTCAAGATCAAGTTCAAGATCAAGTTCAAGGTGACTCAAGTTTAAGTTATGCATTCTTTCTTAAAATATTTAGATATTCTTTTTGAATTTCAATTGAGGGAATATCTTTTCCCTTTCTGCCCGGATAAAAATTTATTCCGCATAACCCGAACAACTCATCGACGGCTTCGAACATATTGATTAACGGGTAAGCCGAGTCTCGCAAATAATGGATCAGCTTTAGCGTTTTAAACCCGTCGAACCATTTTATTTTTTGCCTGTTTACCTGCTCGCCGGATGCAGAGCTTTTTAAGATTTTACTCCAGCTATCGGAAAAATTTTGCTCGATTAAAAACCGGTGCAGGTGAAAATCGATTTCAGCCGCCTTAGCTAGATAAAAGTCCGCACCATTAACAGCAGGGGAATTAAACTCATTAATCCACTCTTTTAAAATACTAAAAGTTTTAGGATTATAAAGCAGGTAATCGTTATGCGTGTGTGCTAAAAACCGGTTTACCCGCTGTCCCGTACCGAAGGGAACCCGCCATGAGCTGCGCCCGGACGGATGCACTGTTGTGCCGGTGATTTTATCTATGGAAACAATCTTTGCAAGCTTTTCCATAAAATAAAAATCCTCCGCTGCCTTTCTTTTGTTCATTCCCTCGGCTTTTACATAGCTTTCATAGTCGCAAGCAATAGTTGAACCTACAGTATGAAAAGCATAAGGAGAGCCGGCATACCGGAGGCCAAGCACATAGTGTCGTAAAAAAATTTCGTAACAAATTATCGCCGGGTCCAGTTCTGTGCCGCCGTTTATCTGGTGAGAAAAATTTATAATTGCGGCAGATAAATTCCTATTGTTAAAACTTTCTATTATCTCTGTTAAATAATTCTTCTCCACTGTGCAGTCGGCATCCAGGCAAATTAAAATTTTTTTATCCGATGAATTATAATTGAAGGTCCCAAGTGCAAGGTCCAATCCGATTTTTCTTGCCAAACCTACACCGGCATCTTTTATCGGTAATTCTTTTCCTGCGGAAGATGCATCGACAAGGGCTATCCTTAAACCGGTAGAATTAATTTTCCTTTGAAGCTCATCGCAAGTCGATATATCATTTTTAATAATTGTCCTTAAGTAAGTAAGCGTATTAGCATTATCTAGTCTAATATTTTCTTCCGGTTCTGCGGAGTTGTTTATAACGAAAAGATAAAGTGTGTATGAAAAATATTTCCCTTCATTTTCGGTAAGTGAAGCAAGAAGAGTCTTTATATTTTCAAACTCACAAATTGCGGGAATGACAACTGCGTTATTAATATTATCCAAACCGGCGTGCTCAATTTCCCATCCGGGCAGGGAATACTTCTTAATATATTTATTTACATTTTCAGGAATCATCATACAAAAAATAAATCAATTGAAGGGAGGAACAAATTGTTAAAATGCCTATGAAATTATATATTAGCAAAAACTTAATTGCAATTATGAGTACGTTTGAAGAAAGAATAGAATATTGGCTTGATTTAGCTGATTATGATCTTGTAACGGCAAAAGTTATGTTAGAGTCGAAGAGATATTTGTATCTAGGATTTATGTGTCACCAAGTTGTAGAAAAAAGCATTAAAGCATTTTTCTGGTTTGTTAAAAAAACAGAGCCGCCTTATACCCATAATCTGCTAGTGTTATCTGAAAAATCAACGCTTGAAAAAATACTTAGTAAAGAACACAAGACTTTGTTAAATGAGCTTATGCCTCTAAATATTCAAGCAAGGTACCCAAATGATAAACTGTTATTATTGAATGCTCTAAATTATAATAAATCTCGGTCATTACTAAAAAAACAAAAGAATTTAACAAATGGATAAAAAAACTATTAGAACAATAAAACAGTATACAGATTTAGTAAAAGAAATTATTGATGTTAAAATAATAGTCCTTTATGGTTCTGCAGCTAGAGATGAAATGAAAGAGTATAGTGATATTGACATTGCAATAATAGTTGATGATATTAAAGAAAATTATTTGGAATTAAGCGCAAAATTATTTGAGCTAGTACGCAAAGTAGATGTGAGAATAGAACCTAATTTATTAATTCGTAAATTTAACAAGAGCGGTTTCATCGAGAATGTTTTAAGAGAAGGGAAAATTATTTATGAAACTTAAGGCTTGAGGTAAGAAGCCAGTTCCTTTCATCGCTCATATAGAATTACTCCCTCTTTACTTGCCTAGCGCGCAATCGTACCGGGATATTTCTTGTCTCTTTCAAATTCTTCGGCTGTTAAAATAATTACATCAAAGACATAATGAAGTTTAATTAATTGACTGCTCATCTTGTTCATCATTAAAGAATCTAATTCTTACTCAACACTAAGTAATAAGCTGAGTTTGTAGGCATAAGAGATACATTTGCTTCATTAGTATAAAATTCAAACTGCTGCTTAGTCTTATTATTCTCAATCAGATCAATGTTATTGTTTACCCAGTATTGAGGCAGCTTAAATATAACAGTAAGCGGCTGGCCGTAGATATCCGGCGGCAGGTTATCTTCCAGGTTTATTTCAATTGAATCTACTTCACCGTAAAAATTCTTTATCCAAGATACAGAGACTTTTGCCTGTGCCCTTTCCCTTATGTAGAGGGTTATTTTATTCATCGAAGAAACCCAGAAGTCTCTCTGATGAATCGCTGCAAAATCTTTTAACATATCCGGAAGAAAATAATAACCGAATGCGGAAGTATTATTTATTGCATGGTATGATAATATTATCCATGCCGTTTGCCTTATGCATTCATCAAGATAAGGGATTAAATCTTCGGTGTTGTTAATACAAACCACGCAGCCGTTGTAGTCAATCGACTGCATAATTAATGTGGGAAGCTGATACCAGTTCTTCGGCTCGGTCTGATCGCCGGGCACAATAAACGGATCGAGAAAGTCCAGCTTTTCAAACATCCTTGCACTTAAAAAGCCTGCATCGCGCAGCGCGTTTTGAGTAGCAATATGATAGCCGAATCCGCCCGGGTATGCATAAGCCACCGGTTTCATGCCGAATGCTTCCATTGTATCGTAGCAGGTTTTAAAATCTTTTAAATCTTCGTCGTATGTCATCTCATCATGGTTAACATGGTAATGCCCGTGCCCGTAATAACCAAAGCCGCGGGCTGCAAGGCTGTCCATAAAATAATGCACCGACTGCATATCTTTCTCCCATTCGGAAGTAACTACCTCATAGTCCATCGTCATATTATTTTCTATGAGGAATTTTTGAGCTTCTTTTTGTGCATCCGATCCCCACGAATCGTCGTTCGTTATTGAAATTGCCGCAGTATGGTTATTATACCATTTAGCTATTGAGGCATCTACAGTAGAATCTCTGCCTGACGATTGTCTGTCAAGAGGTATATCGACAAGGTTGCATCCGCCGGGAATTAAAGAAAGCGCAATGCAGCCAGCCGTAAATATTATCTTAATAAATGAAGGAATGCTTTTCATCTGTATTGCTATAATTTATTTTTACGGTAGCCGCCGTTTTCCAATTTAAGCTTTTTCAAATCATCCCTGTCTTCATTTAATCTATGTTGAAGAGGATTCTGTTCCGCAGTTTTCAGCCTTTCCCTTAGAGTAGGAAGTATCTTAATCTTTACAAGGATAATAACTTCTTTCTCAACATACTGTTTTTCATCGAAGCCGGTAAGGTATCTAAGGCCCAAAACCCACCACGGCAGGTCTTTAAGCACCGGTATACCGCCGCGCGCATTAACAGTCTCGCTAGTCAGCAGGCTTCCCACAACGGCTTCTTCGTTATCGAAAAGCAGCACGTCTGTGTTGGCATTCTCTTTCCTAATTTCATTGTTCGCTGTATTCGGCTCGAAGATGCTCTTTTCAACATCCAGGTTTAAGTTTGCATAGTAAAGGCTATCGTCTTTGTGGATATGGGGTGTTACTTCGATAATTGTACCCGTAGGATAAAATCGATCAATTACATTACCTGCAAAATCGAACTGCTTAACCGAAAAGTCCGACCCTATTTGTATCCGGCCCTTCCTTCCGTCCCTTACGGTTAAAGACAGCTTGGCAAGCATCCTGCCCAGGTTTTCATTTTCAAAAAAGCTTAGAAGCATGTTGGTATAAGAAGAGAATTTTCCCAAATCCGCCGCCGATTGCAGCTTAAGATGAAAGTCCGGTCCGAGGTCTCTTTGCAGCTCAAGCTGGTTACCGGAGTTCATGCTCGGATCTATAATTAGTCCGGACTTGCTGAAGATGGCTTCCCAGTTTATGCCGCGTTCTTTCATCCTTGTAACATTCGCCTCGAAAAATACGGCAGAAATATTTACCTGCCTTTCGTCAGCCGGATCGTCCTTAATTTTCTTATTTGCAGCATCGTATATTGATGTGTCTTTGAAGAAACCGACATTTGTTTCATTCAAGATGGGGGGCTTTTGCCTTAACTCCGGCTGTGCTTGTGCAGCGGGCCGAAGCAAGAAAAAGCAAGCTATTAAAAACACGTTAAAATTTTTCATAGATAGCTCTTAGTAAAATATATCGCACATTTTAATAATTATAAATTAGTTATTCTTTTATGTATAACCCGAAATAAACAAATATGTGTACCATTTCTAATTTTATTGTGCCCCTGGAAGAATGGCAGCTTTTAAAATAATTTCTTTTGCTCTGTTAAAGTCCGGGCCGTCAATCCAGTTTATCTTTACTCCTTCACGCTCCATCTTCCTAAACCAGGTAGACTGTCTTTTAGCAAAATTATGAATTGCGCTGTTCAGCTTTTGGAACATGTCGTTATAGTTTAACTTGCCTTTTAAATACAATGCCATGTAGCGGTATTCCAATCCGAATGAGTCCAATCTTTCGTAGGTAATTCCGGAATCGATAAGATTTTTTGCTTCATCTATCATACCGCCAGCCAAACGGGTTTTTAATCTTTCTGTAATTCTTATCCTTATTATTTCCCTCGGGAGATTTATGCCTATGTTAAGAGAGTAAAGCGTTTCCCAGGGCTGCTTGTCTTTCTGTTTGTTCCGTGCAATTTGAATTGCGGTGATTAACCTACCCTTGTCGATAATGTCTGTTGTGTTGTGCAATGCGGTATTTAATTCATTTAAAATTTTGCGTAGCTCGGGAATATCTTTTCCTTTTAGTTCATCGGCTTCTGCTTTATCGAAATCCGCCTCTTGCAGTTGATAGTTTTGAATGATAGAGCTAAGATAAAGTCCGGTGCCTCCGGCTAAGAAAGGAATGTTTCCTCTTTCTAAAATTTCCGAATAGGCTTTGGTAAAATAATTTTTAAAAAGAAATAGATTGAATTCTTCTCTAGGCTCGAGTACATCTATTAAATGGTAAGGAACTTTTATACCGTCCACTATGTAGTCGTTCAAATCTTTTCCCGTACCAATATCCATGCCTTTATAAACCTGCCTGGAATCGGCGGAGATAATCTCACCATTAAACTCCTTTGCCAGCTTTGCAGCCAGCCGGGTTTTGCCTGCGGCGGTGGGACCTAGTACCGTAACTATATCGTACTTCATATTGACCCCTAAAATTAGTAACCCATTAATTATCCCGAATTTACACTCACCGAAATTATCTTCAGAAAGCTAAGATGTAAATTCTTCCCTACTCATTTTTTTGCTCCTCGAAAATTTCTTTAACAACAGGCAGCAAAATAACAACGGAGGTTCCTTCACCTTTGTTATCCCCCAGATATATTTTACCGCCGAGGTCCTTTATTACTTTTTCTGCAATAGATAAGCCGAGCCCGGCCGCTTTACCTTTGCCGAAAGAGAAGAACGGCTCGAAAATCCTTCCCTTAATTATGGAAGGAATTCCGATACCGGTATCCTTAAATTCAATCTTAGCAAAATCGTTCTCCATACCGGTAGTTATATAGATGCTGCCGCCTTCTGGCATCGCGTCGCAAGAATTTTTTGCAATTTGAAAGCATGCATGATAGAACGCCGTCTCATCAATGCCTACGGTTATACCGGCATCTGTTTTTTTAAATAGCTTAACGTTCCTTGTCTCAACATATTCGGCAAGCATTTCCAAGACATGGTTTAGAGTCTCGCTTAACTCATGCTTACTTAACCGGAGCGAGTTTTTATCGGTTATAAAGTCGGATAGAAGCTCAACGCTGTTGGTAACGGAATCTGTCTGTGAATTAATATATCCCGTAATTTGAGCAATGTCTTCGGTTCCTGTTTTCTTTTTTATAAAATCGGCGTAATGCTTAATAATAAGCAAGGGAGTTTTGATTTCATCAACAATAAAACCCGATGCTTTAGCCAGATATTCGAGCCTGCTTTTTTTTATGGCTGAGTCGAAGCGTTTTCCTTTTTCAATTGCGAGGGCAATATGACCGGAGAGCGCCGACAGAATCTCAATATCATCTTTTATAAATTCGGCGGTGCTGTTGGCCAACAATATAAGCGAAATTAATTCACCGCTATCCTTTAGCACAGGGAACAGCAGTATGTGTTCTTTCCCTTCAAGGTTATCCGAGCCGGAACTAAAACGGGAATCTTCCCTAAAATTATTTATTATAGAAGCCTCTTTTTGCTCGGCCGAATAGCCGATCAGTCCCGCCCCGACTTTTATTCTGCTTTCTTTCTCATCCTTTGCAACAGCATTGAATAATTCACCGGCCTCAATATCGAGAAAATATAGTCTGATTCGGTCGGCTTTAATGAATTGCGAAATTATATCTGAAATTGAATTTAAAATTTTATTTAGCTCTAGTTCCTCGTTTATTTTGTGAACGGCATTAAGAATTTTTTTATACGACGCGTTTATCTCTTCTCTTATTTCAGATTCTTCCTCAATAATTTCAAGTTCGTCTTCATCTTCATATTCATCACGGCTGCCTGTAAGGTCAACTTCCTCTAATATCGGACCGGATGAGTTCGGTTCGGCTTCCTCCTGTTCAGGTTTCGTCTGAGCTGAGGCAGGCATTTCAATTTGTGGAAGCTCGCCTAAATCTTCAGCCGGCAAGCTATCGTCGAATTGAGTTTCAGGCTCTAAAGAAACCGTTTCTTCCGCCCCGGGTGTTAGAGCTTCTATTTGTACATCATCAAAGGCTTCTTGAACGGAACTTTCCGATGCTTCTTCCGGCGAGCCAAGCTGCATTTCATCTATAACGCTTTCTTCTGAGTCTGCGTTTGAAGATTCCGGGTTATATGCGGATAATAAATTATCTTTAATAATGCTGTGCCTGGAAATTAGCTGCTGCAAATCTTTCTGCTTAAGCATATAGATAGTGCAGCCGGTATTTGCAACGGCGGATGACTTGCGGGAGGTTTTACCTAGAAACTCTTTTTCGCCGAAGAAATCGTTCTTGCCTTTCCTATCTATTGAGGGACCGCCCATCGAAGACGGGATTTTTATCTTTACTTCGCCGGACAAAATAAGGTAAATGCAGCCGGCATCGTCTCCGCTCTGATAAATTATATCTCCTTCATTAAATTCAATGTAGTTCGATTGAGCAAAATCTCCTTTTATCTTCGTACCTACAATTCCTTTAAAAAGTTTATTCCCGCTTAAAGGGGCAAAGCTTTTGCTGTGAGACATAATTTTAACTTATATTTGCTAACATTTTTTATTCACCGGTATAATTATAATGAATTCTTTAGAAATAGAAAACGGAATTAAATATATTTATAAAAACGACAGGAATCTGGCAAGCATAATTGACCGTGCCGGCAAGTGCAATTTAAGACCCAGGAGAAATTATTTTAACGCACTGCTCCATGCTATAATCGGCCAGCAGCTTTCGGTAAAGGCTGCCTCATCAATTACCGGCAAGTTTAATTCTTACTATAACAACAGCCCCCTTCCTGAAATCATTCTCAGCACACCCGATTCCGATTTGCGCGGCCTGGGGTTATCCAACGCTAAAGCAAAATATGTGAAAGACCTGTCCGGTAAGATTGTCGGCAAG
Organism: Bacteroidota bacterium; assembly: GCA_021813585.1. Taxonomy (GTDB): domain Bacteria; phylum Bacteroidota; class Ignavibacteria; order Ignavibacteriales; family Ignavibacteriaceae; genus FEN-1297. The sequence goes on from JAKAJV010000122.1 coordinate 39,615, forward strand.
GAAATTTTACTTGAGCGTCTTCCTCGTAAGAAAGACGAAGAAATTATAAACGAGCTTATCAAAGTTAAAGGTATAGGCATTTGGACCGTACATATGTTCCTTATCTTTACTTTGGGCAGGCCGGATGTTTTACCTGTCTCGGACTTGGGGATTAGGAAAGCGGCAATGGTAATTTATAATCTGCGCAAGCTTCCCGATGAGAAGAGGCTGGTTCATATCTCTAAGAAAAATAATTGGGCGCCTTATAATTCCATCGCGAGCTGGTATCTTTGGAAAAGCCTCGATATGAATATTGAGTTTTAAGACTTTCAACCTTTCCGTAATCGCACAAGAGATTCCCAAAAATGTTTTGCTGCAGCACAACAGTTAATTAAGAATAACCTATCACATTTTTATCACCGTTTGTTTTTGGAGTCGATGCGGCCGATTTGTATTTTTGGTCTGCAAAAAAATTGCTATTATAAACCCGGTTTATAACAGAATCTGAATCTTTAAACGAAATCCGGCATCTGATGAATGAAGAAGAATTAATAAAGACCGCAAAGAGCGGCGATAAGAAAGCAATGACCGTACTCGTTAAGAACTACGAGAAAACGGTATACAACTTTGCTTTTAAAATTTGCCGAGACCCGGAGCGAGCCGAAAATATAATGCAGGAAACTTTCCTCAGCATGATTAAGTCTCTGCACCAGTTCGACGGCAAGTCTAAGCTTTCCACCTGGCTTTACAGAATTGTTGCTAACCACTGCCTGATGGAAGCTAGAAAGAAGAAGCATGAGTTTGTTTCAATCGACGATGATGAGAACGGACTTTACGACAGCAGCTACCACGCAGGCTGGGAAGCTATGCCTGTAAATATTATTGAGAATAAAGAACTGAAGGAAATACTCGATGAAGCGATTCAAAAGCTTTCGCCCGAATACAGGGTCGTCTTTTTGCTTAGAGACGTCGAAGGATTTTCTACCGAAGAGACCGGCGAGATGACGGAGTTATCGGTACCGGCTGTTAAGTCCAGGCTTCACAGGGCAAGAGCTTTTTTAAGGAATGAAATAAATAAGGCGTTTGAAAAATGAATGATGATAAAAAAATTTGCAAGGAAGTAATGAGCCATATTTGCGATAGCCTCGGCGAGGACCTGGATTCCCCGAAGTGTATCGCGATTAAAAATCATCTTGACGAATGCCCAGACTGCAGCAACTATTTTAAATCGGTGGAAAAGACGATCGACTTCTACAAGAAGTACAACGTTGAATTGCCTGAAGAAGCTCATAACCGTCTGCTTGATGTACTCGGATTAAAGGAAGACTAAAAAATTTTTCCTTCCTAAAATATTTCCCCCAAAAATATTTTTAAACATTTCCCCTTATACAATTCTAATACAATAACTAAAGATCAGCCGAATACCTACCGCATATTGCCGGCGGTTTGTAAAGTTACAAATCAAAAAATAATACAGAATTAATAAATTAAAATTTACTTTTAAAAAGTAGTTCCTTAACTTTTAACAAAGGCATTTTCGGAAATAATTAATTCAGAATAAATCTACGGGTGGCTTTTTAATTTCAGATTAAGAAAGAACGGTTTATTAAATTCAATTAATTAAATACAAACGTTGGGATCGTCGGAATATATCACCGCCAGGTGGTATTTGTACGATGAAATAATTTAAATTATCTAGAAAGGAGAATCATATGAAAACACGGCTATTTATTTCTTCTCTATTGCTCGTGTTTATTTTCGGGGTATCGGCTTTAACCGTATTCGGTCAAACACCGGCATCGGCAACGTGGAATCTTTTTGGTGCAGATTCATTGTCACCTACAACTACGGTAGGAAATATATCCGGTCAAACAGTATCACACGGAGATACTTTAGCTATAAAAGATATGACTGGTTCGGCTCCGAACAGCCCTTTGCCGGGAGTAACTAAATCAATGCGCTGGTATCCAAGTATAAATGGTACTGCCGTTTCGTGGGGAAATGAAACAGGAAAAAATGAAAACAGGTGGATTCAATTTGCGGCAACTCCTAAATCAGGTAACTCGTTTAATGTTGATTCCATTTCCATTTGGTTAGGCGCAGGCGGCACTACTGCACATATTAGAGCAAATTTATATTTTTCAACCGACCCTACATTCGCAACCAGAACGCTTCTTAATCCGGCTGATACAGGGGTGGTTCCGTATAGAGATTCGTTACAGCATTATGGTTATCATGTTAATGTTTCTGTTAAAGATGGGCAGTCACTTTATTTTAGGGTATATCCATGGTACGACGGTTCGCCATCTACTTCTAAATATGTATTTACTCAGGCTGTATATATTGGTGGGAATACTTCTTCTGCGGTTACTTATCCTAAAGTTTCAATTGGAGTTGCCAGAGGCATGGTTAACGATACCGTTACAGTTACCGGCGTTGTTTTCTCTCCCAATTACCAAACGGTCAACAGATCATATTATATATGGGACGGAACCGGCGGACTGGATCTATTCAGTTACGGCTTAACTAGCCCAGATTTGAAAATGGGCGACAGTGTTGTTGTAACCGGAAAGATTCTTCTGTATAACGGGCTAACAGAAATTCAACCCTTATCAGATGCAAATATTATTTTAGCCGGAAGCAACGCTGCATTGCCTAAGCCCGAAATAATTACAGTCGGTAACTTTAATACCAACGGAGAGAACTACGAATCCCATCTTGTTGGCTTTACCAGATTAACAAAACTGAGCGGAACTTGGCCGACTTCCAAATCAAGTGCAACATTAAAACTAACAGACGGTAAGGATACTTTAACAGTTTATATCGATTCGGATATGGGATTAAACAGCAGCCCCGAGCCAACATGGCCGGCCGATGTAATCGGCGTAGGCTCTCAATATGCTTCCACCGGTATAGGAGGTTATCAATTACTACCGAGATTTATTACTGACTTTTTGCCTGCAGGAACTGTTCCCGTTGAGCTTACTTCGTTTACCGCAAAGGCTGCGCAAAAATCCGTAATATTGAGCTGGGAGACGGCTACCGAACTGAACAATTCCGGCTTCAAGGTTGAAAGAAGTGCAGACGCGAAAGCTTTCTACACAATCGCGTTTGTAAAAGGCAACGGTACTACTACCGAAAAATCAGTCTATACCTTTAGTGATAACAATCTATCGAACGGGAATTATTATTACAGACTGAAGCAGATCGATTTTGACGGAACATCGAAGTACAGCAATATAGTTCAGGTTAATGTTAATACTGTGCCATCGGTATTTAGCCTTGGCCAGAATTATCCAAATCCGTTTAATCCTGAAACAGCAATTGAATTTACTGTTGACAAATCCGGATTCACTACTTTAAAGGTATTTAATTCATTAGGGCAGGAAGTTGCATCCTTATTTAATGGACAAGCCGCTCCGGGGCAATCTTACAAAATAGACTTCAATGCGTCGCGCCTGTCGTCCGGAATTTATTTCTATCAGCTTCAACAGGGAAGCAATATACAGACTCATAAGATGACGCTGCTTAAATGATTTTTACATGAAGAAAGAGACTCATAAATACTTGTTAAGCTTTCTTCTATAGAAATGGAAAAGTGGAGTATTGGATTCCTGCTTGCGTAAATCTAAGAGATTATCTCTCAGACTTGCCTGCGGCAGTCAGGTTCTGGATACTCGATACTGGATAAGAAATCGAGTATCCAGAATCCAGCATCGAGTATCCAGAATCCAGCATCGAGTATCCAGAATCCAGCATCGAGTATCCAGTATCGAGTATCTTTGGCTGGAGTAATGGGATTTTATCAATAAATCCTAGCACTCCATTCTATAATTGGGTTATTGACATTAGCAGTTATTTATTAACTCATGTTACGCAAAATTATAAAGCTTGAGTGTCATACCCGCGAAAGCGGGTATCCAAGATGCGAAAATGTGATAAAAAATGGATTCCCACTTTCGTGGGAATGACAATGCAGACATCAAAATGTATTCCTGCGTAACACGAGTTATTAAATATGTTTTGAAATTTTAATTCGATAGCTTTTCCAGTCTATTTCTGGATTTGATGATGGCATACTTGTCTCTAAAATTTCTTACGGGCATATTAAGAATTTTTTTCAGCAAAACAACTTCATTCTTTTCGTCTCCCATGCTTCTGTAAGTTTTAGACAGCTGGTAGTCAGCGATAATTAGTTGCGGGTCTATTGACAGCGCCTTGCGGAACATCTGGATGGATTGCTGGAAAGTACCTTCCGGTACGCCGCCGTAAAAAGTCTTTGCAAAAATTTTTTCATACCAGTTCAGCTTGGCGGCTTCGCGGTAATAAATGCCGAGAATTATATAAGGGAAGTAATTGTTAGGATTTAATTTTATTGCTTTCAAGGAATTCATCCTAACCTGGTCTGCATACTTTATTTTCTCTTTGTTGCCCGTGAACATTGCGATGTTCCCGTACGAAAGAGCTAAGTAAGTATATGAGAGTGCGCTGTCCGGGAAATTTTTCTGAAGAAGCATGGCATGACGGATTGCCTTATCGATGTAAATTTTAGCCTCGTCTCTTTTCTTTAAATCAAGACATTCCTCTCCTGCATCGTTCAATGCAAGTGTATATTTGGATAAAGTCTCGTAACTTTCCGGCGAGCTTTCGTAGGCCTTGGCATAGTAAACCACTGCGTTAAAATTATCGAACTTGGCGTGATATTCATCTCCCTCTTTAAGATAATCTTTCTCAGCTTGCGCATGCAGCATAGATAATGATAAAATAATTTGGGCCGCTATCAATATAAATTTTAACTTCATAAATAATTTTCCAACTTCCTATAATCTGAATGCAGCAATTCTTCTGCGAAACACTCTTTTAATAATAATAAAAAGGAGAAATTAAATTTTTGTTTTTCAGCAAGTAGGATACGGTAAAATGAACAGATGCCTTTTCCTAGTTACATAACGGGAATAAAAAATTATTGCGGCTTTATTTATTTGTCTGCCTAGAGCTTAATGTATCCGGAGCGGGAGTTGTGCTTCCTCCGTCGAGAACATATTTCCATGAGCCGTCCTTCTGCTTTTTCCAAATAGTAACGTAATTCCCGTAGCTTGAAGATTTTTTACCGTCTTTATCTACCGAGTTATATTCCCATCTGCCGAATGTAAATCCCAGGCTGCCGTCCAGCGAAGCTTCGGCTTTCAGCGGTTCCCATTTAAGTGGGGTTTTATCCGACTGGTGATTTAAATAATGCTTAATCAGCCCGCTCTTGCCGATTATCGGGAATTGCTGTTGTCTAAGGAGAATAACGCTGTCGTCGGCAAAATCTATAAAAGCCTGCCCCGTTCCTCTTTCTACGGATGCTTTGTAAAAATCTTTGTCTGCCTGAATGAGAGCTTGGTTGTTGTGTTCTATTAAAACGGCTTGGCTATTTTTACCGCTCTCGGTTGCATTCCTGGTAATTATAACCGCGGCAATAATAACGGCAATTACAATTAAGTACTTTAACGCCCTGCTCATACATACCTCCTTCCGGATTGTAATTATTTTGAGCTTAAGCTAAGTGTCGGTAAAAAGTATGATAAGATCTGAATATAAAATTTACCGGATAGACAACTAAAAAATTTTAAGCCGCCAATCCGGAATAAAATTAATTTCTAAAATTCATCAGTAACACAGCCTTCCGTAGCCGAAGAAACATTTTTTATATATTTATAAAGAATGCCGCTTGTAGCTTTGAACGGCGGCTGTTTCCAATTCTTACGGCGCTGCGCCAGGGCGCTCTCAGATACATCAATATTTAATGTGTTCTTCTCGGCATCAATCGTAATTATGTCTCCGTTTTCGATCAATGCGAGGTTGCCTCCTACCTGGGCTTCCGGTGTTATGTGTCCGACAACGAAGCCGTGAGTTCCGCCGGAGAATCTGCCGTCGGTTATTAATGCTACGCTCTTGCCCAAACCTGCACCCATTATTGCGGCTGTTATTTCAAGCATCTCCCTCATGCCCGGTCCGCCTTTCGGTCCCTCGTAGCGTATAACAATTACATCCCCTGCCTTAATTTCTTTTTCTTCTATAGCCTTAAGAGTTTCTTCTTCTGAGTTGTAAACTTTAGCCGGGCCGGAAAACTTTAATCCTTCTTTGCCGGTAATTTTTGCTATCGCGCCTTCCCCGGCAATATTTCCGTAAAGCACTTGAAGATGGCCCGTCTTCTTTATCGGATTGCTTAAAGGGAAAATAATTTTCTGGCCTTCCTTTAAGTCCGGGGCAGCTTCAATATTTTCGCCTAAGGTCTTTCCGGTAACTGTTAGGCAACTGCCGTCCAGCATGCCTTCTTTTAATAATAGCTTTTGAACAGCGGGCACACCGCCGATTTCATAAAGGTCTTCCATTACAAACTTGCCGCTCGGCTTTAAATCCGCAATGTAAGGTGTTCGGTCGGAAATATCCTGGAAATCTTTTAGAGTAAGCTTAACGCCTGCTGCCTTTGCCATTGCAACAAGATGAAGCGCGGCGTTGGTAGAGCCGCCTAGAGCTATTACAACCGTTATTGCATTTTCGAACGCTTTTTTAGTCATAATATCCCGCGGTTTTAAATCCATCTCCATCAAATTCAAAATAGCTTTGCCTGAGTCATAGCATTCCTTTGCTTTTTGGTCGCTGTTAGCCGGGCAGGAAGAACTGAAGGGCAGGCTCATTCCGAGAGTTTCTATTGCGGAGGCCATCGTGTTTGCAGTGTACATTCCGCCGCAGGCCCCTGCGCCCGGGCATGCATGGTGAAGAACGTTCTCAAGATCCTGCTCGTTAAATTCTTTGGAAAGATATTGGCCGTAAGCCTCGAAAGCGGAAACGATGTCTAGCTTTTTACCGTTGAAAAATCCGGCTCTGATTGTCCCGCCGTAAACCATAAGGCTGGGCCTGTTAAGCCGCGCCATTGCCATTACCGAGCCGGGCATATTTTTATCGCACCCCGGTATAGCGATAAGCGAATCATACCATTGTGCACCCATAACGGTTTCAATTGAGTCGGCGATAATGTCCCTAGAGGGAAGCGAGTACTTCATCCCTTCGGTGCCCATTGCGATGCCGTCGCTTACTCCGATTGTATGGAAGATTAACCCGATTATCCCCGAGTCTGTTACTCCTTTCTTAACCAGCTTTGCAAGGTCGTTAAGATGCATGTTGCAGGTATTTCCTTCCCATCCCATGCTAGCAATGCCCACCTGCGGCTTTTTAAAATCATCGTCTGTTAAGCCGATTCCGTGCAGCATAGCCTGGGAGCCGACCTGCGACTGTGTTTGAGTTAATCTTCTGCTGTATTTATTCAAGCCTTCTTTCATCATTTCCTCTAAAAATTTTTAAACTACCTTTTTTAAACTACTTACTTTGTACTCCTTGATCTTAAACTTGAACTTGAACTGACAGAGAAGTTTAAGTTCAAGTGTAAGTTCAAGATCAAGTTTTTAAGTGTATATTTTTTTAGGTTCAAATGTACGAAATATAAAAAAATATTGACAGGGAACTTTTAAAAAGTTTCGGCAGAATAAGCACGCTCTCTTATTGGTGCCGGAGGCAATAGGATTAATTGTTAACCAGCTTTTTAACTATGCCGCCTATTATCGATTGAGATTTTTCTTTTACCTCGTGATAAATAATTTCCGATTTCTTTAAGAATTCCTGCGCAGTAATTTTATTTGTCAGGCCGGAACAATTTATCGCCACATTTAAGAAAGCTCCTTCTGCAGCCGCGGCCGAAAGCGATATTGCTACACCCGCATCGGATAGGGAATTCTGGTTCCCTTTCTCCGCAACCTCCTTTAGCAACGGCATAAGCTGATTGCATTTAATTATAACTTCCTCGGGTATAAATGCGGCTTCCAGCGTGGCCTTTTCAATTGCCGATTTTCTAAAGGCAATCTGCGCTTCGCTCTCTTTCGGCAGCTTAAATGCGTCCATAACCCGGTCGAAGGCCTCATTGTCTTTTTCGGCGAGCACCAGGAATTCTTTTTTTAGATTTTCAAATCTTACAAGCAAGCCCTTAGCCTCCGGCTCAAATTCCAGGTATTTTTTCTTCCCGATAGTAAGGTTGCATACCATTTGTCCAAGCGACGATGCTACAGCGCCGCATAATGCCGCCACGTTGCCGCCGCCCGGTGTAGGCGAGTTTGACGACAATTCTTCCAGATATGATTTTATTGTTTTCTGCAGGTTCATATAAGTTAAGTTTAATTTAGTTAGAAAAATTTCAATTCAATTAATAACTCATGTTACGCAGGAATACATTTTGATGTCCGCATTGTCATTCCCACGAAAGTGGGAATCCATTTTTTATCATATTTTCGCATCTTGGATACCCGCTTTCGCGGGTATGACACTCAAGCTTTATAATTTTGCGTAACATGAGTTAATAATATTTTGCCGGATAAGCCGGCTATGCGCCGGATTGTGCCGGTATGCGAAAAATATTAATCACAGCCGAACAATCAAATCATGTAATCTATTATCTTCTCGTTCTTGTGAAAAGGATTCAGATCGTATAAACCGAGTTTTTCAATTGCCAGGTCTACTAGCGATTTTTCATCCAGCTTTTTCCCATCGGAATAAAATTTACCCGCATCCAAAAGCGCCTGCAGCGGAACAAGACCGACGATCTCGCTTCCGGTAACTTCAATACCCAGCATTTGAGCTTCTTTTTTTACTTCTTCAAAAGCAATATGAATTGGAGTAACGTTATAGTTGGTTAGGTTCATTGAGACCTGGGTTATTTTATATTTATCGAGTGAGACCCCCATGCCTTTAACGCATTTAAGCTTGCCCGGCTGTTTAACCGTCTCGCCGTTAATCTTTATAATCTTTCCGTTTTCATCCCGCTTTGCTCTTCCGGATTCGCGCAGTACCTCGGCAATTTCTTTTGCGTATTTCACATCTTCGGCGTTGAGATTAATGTTATATGCAATTAAGAAGAATCTGGCGCCGGCAACAATTGCGCCCAGCTTCGGGTTGAATTTATTCGGTCCAAAATCCGGCTGCCAGTCCGGGTCTTTCAGCTTCTGCTCAAGACCTTCGTACTCCCCCTTCCTAATGTCGGAAAGGTTTTTCCGCTCCGCCCGCCTTGCCGCAAATTCGTATAAATAGACAGGCACATTCAAATACTCCGAAATCTGCTCGGCATAAGCTTCCGAAATTTTTACGCATTCTTCCATGGTTGCATTTTTAACCGGGACAAACGGAACCACATCGATTGCGCCTATCCTCGGGTGCTCACCCTTATGTTCTCTCATATCTATGTTTGCAGCGGCACACTTGCTTATGGCTACAGCGCCATCAAGAATTCCTGCCTCATCCCCGGCTAGAGTTACAACCACCCTGTTGTAATCTGCATCCGGCTCTATGCTAAGCAGCTTGCATCCTTTTATTCCCGCAAGTGATTCTTTAATCTGCAGAAATGTTTCCTCTCTCTTGCCCTCGCTAAAATTCGGTACGCATTCTATTATTTTCATCAGTTAACCTTATTTGCATTTGGAATTTGAATACACATTAATAATATACATTGAGTAAAGTATATTTTCAAAATGTAGATGAATAAAAAGATAGTTATACGCCGAGTTTACTTCTTGCCGGAATAATGTATTAATACTGCATTATGTTCCGTCTTCCATTTTCCGTCTCCCGTTTCCCATCTCAAATCATCTACACAATTTTAAAACTAAAAGATTTTCTTATCCATTCACCGGTACCCGAGTTAAGCGTCTTTTCCATAAAGGAAACTTCGCCTGCCCTGTCGATAAACAGTACGGTAGACGACCTTGTACCGTAAAAGGGAGTTGATACGAATACCGGGGAAACCGCCCTTTCAATTTCCAGCCCGACACCCGTATCGGGCAAAAGATCATCCGGGGGAATTGAGTTATCGGATAAGATTTCGAATAAATCTTCTGCTGAAATATCGGAGTTTTTTAAAATGCCTGTAAAAGACTTTTTGCTTTTCTCAACTTTTGGCCAGGGAGTGTCTAGCAGGTGATTGCTTAACCCGTATATGCCCGGTGTAAGCGAGATATGTTTTTTAGATTTATTTGAGAAATAATTTGCGCCTTCCTTGTCGATATATATTAGGTTGTAACCGTTATAAAGGTCTGCTGTTTCTATTAGGCGTTTTGTAAAATCCATGGAGGTAAGTTCTGTGTTTAAAAAGCCGGCAACCAAGTCTCCTCTGCTAGGCGCATCGGTTTTTAGTTTTTCTTTATCCCGGTAGTTGGTAATTGCAGCAAACCGGCCGGAGCGTGTAATTCCCAGCCAGGTTCCGCCGCCCTGCAAATCCTTACCAGCTAGGGTACTGTTACCTTCCCAGAATTGAGCAGGCATAGCGGGTCTGTTATAAAATTCATCTCTATTGGCCGCAATGATTAATTTATACGTAGGATGATTCTCATATGAAATTAATAAAAGGCACATATAAATCGGTTAAAATATTTTCTAGTTATTGTTGTTAAAAAATAATTCCTTATGCAGAAACGGGATGAAAGCAGTTATTACTCCCTGCACATAAAGCTCCTTTCTATCCATAACGCCGTTTGTAAAATAACTAATTGCACCGCCCTTCTGTTTTGTGTTATGGTTGCCGGTTATTTTATCCATTACCTCGCCCAGTTCAATTCCCTTCAGTAGTTCTTCAGTAACCGAGCCGGGAAGCTCGAATAAAGGCGAGGCGCCGAAACCGGCTTTCCCTTCTTTATCAATAATGCAGATAAGGCCGAGAGCAAACCACATGTTAAAGAACCTAGAGATGCCGCCCTCAATACCGATGAAGTAATCTGCGTTCAGACTTTCTTCATCATTAATTTTTTTAAGCCAAGAGGCCCTGTTCTTGGCGCCGCGGAATGTTTCATCACCTACAGGCTGTGGCGACACACTTGACTCTGCGGACATGTCTTTTACTTCTACTCCGTTAAAGTACTTTGAGAATGCTTCTTTAACCGCATCTATCTTAACTGGATTTTTAGAGCCTACTAAAATTTTCATACCGGCTGTTCCATAAAAAATAAAATAAAAAATTCATTTTAAAATGAAGTTATAAAATTCAAATTATAAAATGATCTGCCACACTATTTTTGTTAGTACCGTAATATCTTTTGTCCTTAGCGCGCCGCCGGTAGAAAGAAGATGGTTTACCACCAGATAAAAATTACTGCCGACATTCGGCTGCCAGTTGAAACGGTAATTAATATTTATCTCGTTAAGCTCGTTGTTCCACTGTGCAAAGACCGAAGAAAATACCATCGTAGAGAAATCGTAGCTTAGCCTGGCGCCCAATTCGTTTGTGCTGAAGTTACTTTGCACAAGCCGAATATTGTTATGCGTATAATCGGTATAAATTGAGAAATGACTTCCTGCAGACCAGGTAACATTTACCGTAGCGGATTTAATGCTGCCGGTATAATAGTTGCCAGCTTGTAAATTTGCCTCGCCGTAAAAAGTCCTTCCGGGAGCGCTCCGGTAGTCTATCCCGTATGTTGTAAACCAATAATCCCCGGCAGGTATTACAGAGCTGCCGAAAATATTGAAGTCTTCATTTAGCTTGTCAAAGTATCTGTTAATCTGCAAAGAAACATTGTCGCCCTGTACGGTAGAGAATCCCAAAGGCTGAAAGGATATTTCGCCGGTAAGAAGCGTACTGTTCTTATCGAAGTCGCAGGCCAAATCGACCGGAGAGAATTCCAGCTTTTTAATATCGCCCAGGTTCACTCTTGGTGTAAAGGCAAAGCTGTATTCGTAGTGATTTATTCCGGTGCGCGATACGAATCCGATTTCCGGATTAAAATTTTCCTGGATGAATTTATAGTCCATATGCTGTTCGATCAGATCGTTGGGATAATCCAGATAAAAATTTCCCGCCCAAGACCTCCCGGATTGTTTCCTTTCGTTAGTCTTTGCTAATGTAGCACCGAAAATTAATGATTTGTTTTCCAGAAAATTGTTCGTCCTTAATACAACATCTCCGGCAAAAGACTGGCTGTAATCGTAGCTCGAAGTTTTATTAGAAAAAAATATGCCGGCATAGGACTGGTTAAACAGATCGAATTTAACACGGCCGACGGAATAGTTAGTAGGAGGTTCTCCGTTTTTGGCTGCCGTTTGAACATTTAAAAATCCGATCTCGGTATTGTTCAGCCTTCCTACCAGTTTAGCCCCGGCAATAATCGGGACGGCTTCGCCGTTGCTTAGGCCAATCCTCCTGCTGTAATAGATATTGTCATTTCCGCCAAGAGGAAGACTTAATGTATTGGCGCCTTCAATAAAGAAGTCTCTCTTTTCCGGATAGAAGAGAGGGAAGCGGGTTAAATTAATTTTTTCTTGATCTGATTCTACCTGGGCAAAATCGGTATTTACAGTTAGGTCTAGAGAGAGCGTCTCTGTAACTCCGTACTTAATATCCAGCCCGGGTTTGGAAACAAATATTCTGCTCGAATCGGTTTTTTCGCCGCCGACTGTATAGAAAGGCTTAAAGTAAATAGGATTTCCCCGCTTAATATCTCTTATATCTAGCAGCTCGCCTCCAAAAGTCATGTTGAAAAAATCCTGGTCCTTTTCATAAGACGTCCATTGTACTGTTTCTCCTTTGCGCTGAATGGTGCGCATAAAATTTACTCCCCATACCTGAATTTTTTCGTTATAAAATTTGAAAGTAGAGAACGGGAAGACCATTTCGGCGCTCCAGCCGTTGTTAACAATTGCAGACTTAACGAACCACACGCCGTTCCAGCTTTCGTTAAATCCGCTGAAGTTTTTGCCCGAAGTAAGCAGGGCATCATCGCGCATGCCCATCGGGTTTGTGCCGAACCAGTAGCTGTGCCTGCGGTCGTGGAATGTATCGAACCACAGGGCGATATTGTCGTCGCCGCTCCACTTGCCGTCCAGCTTAAGCTCGCGTGCAATAATTTTACCAGGCTCATCATCGTAGCACATTACTCCCACGTATAAATTCTTATCGTCGTAAAGAATTTTAACTTCGGTCTTCTCGGAGGGGAGTGCGCCGGGAACAGGCTCGCGGTCGTAAAAATCCGAAATCGGCTTGGCTTTGTTCCAAACAGAATCGTTGAGGACCCCGTCAATTAAAGGCGGGACCGAGGTCCTTACTGCATATATCCTTTTTGTTTGAGAAAATATAATAGTATTAAAGCCAACCGTAATAATAAAAATTAATAAAAGTAGCTTTAATCCGCTATTAAATTTATAAATAAGCGACTGCCGGCTTTGCAGATTTCGGACTGGCGGAGAATCTATGTTGTCCGGACAGGCAAGGGCAGGATTTATTAGAAGGAACGGGGACAGAAATCCCGGTGCTTGCAATTGGTTTTTTATTTTTAACCTGGCTTGAATAATAGGATTTCCAATTAATATCTTTTAAATAAGTATTTATTTAGGGAGCTAAAATAAAGTCATAAGTAGAGTTTTCAAACTATAATTGTTTAAACTTTCGGGAAGGGTTTTTATTTGATCGTTGCGTTTTATCATATCTTCCTTCAGAAATAAAATTTTTAAAAATATTTTTATTAATTTAATCGACGTAAATGTTTCATACTCAATATAGATAATAAATCCAGGTGCCGGTTTGTCACAGAAAATTATAGCAAAAGTATCGGACGGGGAGGTAAAAAAGCTAAAGAATGAATTAAAATTGTTGCAGGAGGTAAAGCCGGATCTTTCAATTTCGGCAATAAGATTCGGAACCCTTGGCGACGATAATGTAATAAGTTTTAATACAGAAGACGAGAATTATCCGCTAATCGTAGATAAGATGGTTCAGCTGGGGATAAATCTTTTACTGCCTATAGTAAAGCAAGCAGGCGAAAAGACAGCAGTTGTTGAGAACAATATAAATAATAAAGAGGCTTCACCGGATAACAGCCAGCGGAAGCAAAATAAAGATAACCCTGCGTCGGTAATAGATTCGGCAATAAAAAGCGGCGACTACGAGACTCTAATCAAAGTATCGAAAGATATTAGATTTGGCCACGAGCAGATGAAGAAAGCAAAAGATAATCTTTATGATACTGTTATAAGTGAGATTGATAGGGTTTATTCCCTCGGTCAAAAAAGCCGTATCCAGAGAGTTGATTGTATAGAAAGACTGATTAAGATAGCATCGGATAAAGATATTAAAGCGCTGCATAAGATTGACGCCTTAAAGGCTGCGGGCTTGGCTGCCGTTAAGCTTTGTACTACCTCTAATGATTATATGAGTTACCTAATACAGCTATGTAATAATAATGTAGTTCCGAATATTATAAACGTAAATGCCGCTATTGCACTGTCCGGGCTCGTCCTGCCCGAGTCGGGCCAATCAAACGAAGATCTGGACTACGCAATTAAATATTTAAACTACAAGTGGCTGTTGATTGCCTACGACATCGTAATCAACGAGCTGTCTTCAAAGGAAAAAGACCGGTTCATTCAATTGATAAACGCAATTAAGGACAAGCGCTGAATTTATTAAAGGATTCCCGATCTCAAGTTTGCCCTGGCCTTCAATTCTTCTATTAAATTTTTTGAGTTTGCTTTAAATAACCGGCCTGCTTATTATTATATCCATAATGGAAAAATCTTTTTATCTCTAGAATTCTTGGCATGAATAAATTACGGGATGAGAAATTTATTTCAATAAAAAGAATATTATCCATACATATATTTTGAATGAATGAAACCCCGGATAAGAATATCCCGATGAAAGCACTTAATAAGAAAATAATTTCAAGTCTGCCTTGTAAGATATCGATTCTAGTTTTATGGTCAGTCTTTTTTACTTCCGCGGCTTTAGCCCAGCTGTCGGATAAAAATTTTGAGCACATAATGAGCGATAAGGGGCTGTCGCAGAATACTATTCATTATATTCTACAAGATAAGCAGGGGTTTATGTGGTTCGCTACGGAAGACGGCCTTGATAAATACGACGGATACAACTTCGAAATATTTAAGAATATACCGAACAATAAGAATTCTATTTCGGATAATTTTATCTGGACTCTGTACCAGGATAAAGGCGGAAACCTGTGGATCGGTACGAACAGCGGCGGCCTTTGCAAGTTCGACCGGATGCTGGACCAGTTCGATAATTACAGGAATATTCCCAGCGATTCTTCGAGCTTAAGCAGCAACAATGTACGGGCTATCTTTGAAGATGACAAAGGCGACCTGTGGATAGGCACCGAAGGCGGGGGACTTAACGAACTGGATGAAAGGAACAATGTATTTAAACATTTCCGTCACGAGCCCGGTAATCCCCACAGCCTAAGTAACAATACTGTCCTCTCTATATATGAAGATAAGCAGGGAACATTATGGATAGGTACTGACGGCGGACTTGACAGGTTTAATAAATCCGAAGGCAATTTTCAAAGATTCCAATATGTCCCCCACGACGTACACACTATTAGCAACAACGTAGTCCTTTCTTTATACGAAGACAGGTCGGGCGGATTTTGGGTAGGCACCTTGTTCGGCTTAAATTATTTCGACAGGAAGAGCGGCAAGTTTTACAGGTATTTCAGCAACCTGGATATTTCCAGCAGCCTTGATAACGGAAGAATTAATTCCATACTTGAAGACGAGACCGGAACGCTGTGGGTAGCTACCGGCGGCGGCTTATACCAGTTTGACAGAAAGAAAAAAAAGTTTATAAGCTTTACGCATAACCCTTCTCATTCTTCAAGCCTAAGCAACAATAACATCCTTTCTCTCTATGAAGATTATTCCGGGATAATCTGGATTGGTACTGCCGAAGGCGGTATAATTAAGTTCGACCGGGAGAGGATGAAATTTAAGCATTACATGTACGACCCTACGAATCCCAACAGCCTTAGCTATAATACTGTGCGCTCGCTGTATCAGGATAAAGACGGCATAATATGGATTGGAACTTTAGGCGGCGGGCTGAACAGGCTGGACAGAAGAACCAACCAATATACCCACTATCTATACAACTCGCTCAACCCGTACAGCCTGGATAATAATTCCGTAATTTCAATTTATAGGGATAGAGCAGGCACTCTTTGGGTAGGCACCTGGGGCGGGGGATTAAATAAAGCCGTCGGCACATATGGTAAGAATATAAAGTTCGAGCATTACCTTACAAATCCATCGGAAACAAACAGTATAAGCAATAATATTGTCCAGGCAATATACGAAGATAGGCAGGGCAGGTTTTGGATAGGAACCGGTATCGGCTTGGATATAATGGACAGGAAGACCGGCAGGTTTTACAGCTACACGAACGATAATAAAGATCCGAACAGCATTAGCGATAACCAGATTCAATCATGCATTAAGGAAGACAAGAACGGTAATTTGTGGATTGGAACCTGGAACGGCTTAAATAAGCTGGACCTTTCCAAAGTTCCGTTAAAGCCTCCTTTCGGTCGTTTAAACTTTAACAGGTATCATCATATTGCAGGCAAGCAATCTAGCCTTAGCGACAACAGGGTAATTTCCATTTACGAAGACAAAAGCGGTACGCTTTGGTTCGGCACGTACGGCGGCGGTTTGAATAAACTGGATGTAAGCCAGCAGAAGCTTAACAACGGCAGAGCCAGGTTTATTCACTATTCAATTAAAGACGGACTTGCAAGCAACATTATTTACGGAATTCTGGGCGACGACGAGGGAAATCTTTGGCTGAGCACCGATAACGGCCTATCCAAGTTCAATCCTAAAACCGAAGCATTTAGTAATTATTTCGAAAGCGACGGGCTGCAGGGCAATCAATTTTTCTGGGGCGCCAGTTTTAAAGGTATTAACGGCGAGCTATTCTTCGGCGGTACAAACGGCTTGAACGCTTTTTATCCTTCGCAGTTGAAAGAAAACAGGCATATTCCGCCGATTGTAATTACCGACTTGCAGATATTTAATAGGCCGGTTGAGATTGGAGCTAAGGGCTCTCCTCTGGTTAAATCGATTTTCGAAACTAAAGAAATAAAGCTCTCCTACAGCCAGAACGTCTTCTCTTTGCAATTTGCTGCGCTAGACTTTACAGCGCCGAATAAAAACCAGTATGAGTATATGATGGAAGGCTTCGATAAGAACTGGGTTAAATCCGGAAACAGAAGGTTTGTTACCTACACAAATTTAGACCCGGGTACTTATACCTTTAGAGTGAAAGGCTCCAACAACGACGGTATATGGAACAACAAGGGCGCTTCGTTAAAAATTATTATCCTTCCGCCGTTCTGGAGGACGTGGTGGTTTATTATTATTTCCATCGTTGTTATAGGCGGAGTTATTGTAATGTTTATTACCTACCGCGTAAAGCATTTGCTGGATATTGAACGGCTAAGGATTAAGCTTGCTGCAGATCTTCACGATAACATCGGATCGAGCCTTACAGAAATATCTATCCTCAGCGAAGTAATTTCCAAAAAGCTGGACTCGGTGGGGGACGACATTAAAAAAAGTCTTAAGATGATCAGCGATAACTCCCGCAACCTGATAGATAACATGAGCGATATTGTCTGGCTGGTTAATCCGAACCGGGACTCCCTTTACGACCTTATTTTAAGATTGAGAGATACGTATACCGAATTATCTTCGTACGCTAGCATCTCGTTCAGGTCTGAGAATTTAAAATCCCTGGAAAAAGTTTCTCTTTCTATGGAACACCGGCAGCACCTTTATTTGATCTTTAAGGAAGGAATTAATAACTGCATTACTCACAGCGGCTGCACAGAAATTTCTCTGGATGCTTTTATTAGAGGTAAGCGGCTGGAAATGGTTTTAAAGGATAACGGCCTTGGATTCGAAATTAATAACGAATATAACGGCAACGGGCTTAGCAATATGAAGCGCCGCGCCAAATCTATCGGCGGCGAAATCCATATCAATTCTTCCCCGGGTGAAGGCACCTCATTGATATTTGTCGGCAACATCCTTAAGTAACTTTATTTTTATTTTGGGTTGATTTTCATTCCTTTAATACCAATATTTCATTCAAATTCTTAAATAAAAATAACTTTTTAATTAAAGGTTTTTTGTTTTGTCTATTTGGCCGGATTTATTGCATCAGGAAAAAATTCTTTGAATAATCCGGTAATTTTGTTTGTCGGAGCTTATAAGAATGATCAAAGTAATTGTTGTTGAGGACAATGACGCAATTAGAGAAGGACTTAGGATCTTAATCGACGGTACGGACGGCTATGCATGTATAGGTGCATATGCGGATTGTAATTCGATGCTTAAAAATTTGGAGAGGCATGAGCCGGATGTACTTCTTATGGATATCGGATTGCCCGGTATGAATGGAATAGACGGGATTAAAAAGGCCAAGGCCGTCTATCCGGATCTTACAATTCTGGTATTAACAGTTTACGAAGAGAACGAACTGGTCTTTGATGCATTATGTGCAGGCGCCTGCGGGTATCTTGTTAAGAAAACCCCTCCGTCAAGACTGCTTGAAGCTATTCAGGAAGCATACCAGGGCGGTGCGCCGATGAGTGCAAACATAGCTAGGAAAGTAATAGATTTTTTCCAGCAGAAAAAACAGTTCCCCGCAAAGCCGCAAACTATTTTAACGCCGCGTGAAAAGGAGATCTTAAGTGGACTGGTTGAAGGGAACAGTTTTAAGGCAATAGCAGACTCTTTGTTTATAAGCATCGAAACAGTCAGATTCCACTTCAGGAATATTTATAAAAAGCTCCATGTGCATTCCCAGTCGGAAGCCGTTGCGAAGGCAATAAAAGAAGGAATAATTTAAAGGCAGACAAAATTATCTCCCGTATCCGCCTGTCCCCCCTCTACCTATTTAGGTAGTATTAATTTATAAATACAATTTGGTTAAACAGAAAATACCTATGTTTATGTAGTGGCAACAAGGCTCCAATATCGATAGATTTAATGTTGAGAAAATTAGAGATCGTTAATTATGTATATTGATACTAAGGTGAGCCGAATATTTTTATATCTTTATCTTAACGCGGCGGGCGCTTAGAATGATTAAGGTTGTCGTCGTTGAAGATAACGATACTATTCGCGATGGATTAAAGATTCTGATCGATGGTACCGAAGGCTACAGCTGCATTGGTGCATATTCCAAATGCGAGGCGATGCTTAAGGTACTTGAAAAATTACAGCCTGATGTACTTTTGATGGATATAGGTCTGCCCGGCATGAACGGCATAGACGGCATAAAAGAAGCCAAGGCTGTTTTACCCGATCTCAACATACTCGTCTTAACGGTTTATGAAGAAAACGATCTTATATTCGATGCATTATGCGCAGGGGCTTGCGGTTATCTAGTAAAGAAAACCCCCCCGTCCAAACTGCTTGAGGCAATTAAGGAAGCTACCCAGGGCGGCGCACCCATGAGCTCTCATATTGCTCGCAAGGTTATCGACTTTTTCCAGCATAAGAACCGGTCGGCATCCAAAGGCGCAAACAACAATTTAACGCCCAGAGAACGGGAAATATTAAGCGGCCTGGTTGAAGGCAACAGCTTTAAGGCCATTGCCGATTCCCTTTTTATAAGTATAGAAACAGTCAGGTTTCACTTCAGAAACATCTATAAAAAATTACATGTTCATTCACAGTCCGAGGCGGTAGCTAAGGCAATAAAAGAAGGACTTATATAATAGCATAGTTTTCTCTTTTTCTGCGTAAATAATCTCCTATCCATTTAGGTAGGAAAATATTGCGAATTTTGAGCAATTACTTGAAAATACCCATGTTTAGGTAGTGGTTTAAGCAAGGGTAAATATATAGTTTATAATCAGTATTTTTACCTGCATTTAAACTATTATTAAGAAATAGACTAATCGACTAATTGAAACAAAAAGAAAATAAATTGGTATGAAAATAATTTTTACATCCCGGAGGGATACATGAGATTTTGGCTACAGATTTTTACTATTCTTATATTATCAATACTATTATCTACCGAAGTCTTCTCTCAAACCGGAAAAATAGCAGGACAAGTATTGGATGCAGGCAATAAGCAGCCTGTCATTGGTGCTAATGTTATTATTATCGGCACCTCAATGGGTGCCGCAACCGACATAGACGGCAACTATACTATCCTGGATATTTCTCCCGGAGTTTATAACATAAGAGTTTCTGCAGTCGGCTATAGAACAGAAGAACTGCATAACGTGCGCGTCTCTATTGATTTGACTACGAGAGAAGATTTCTCGCTATCGGAATCTGCTGTTGAAATAGGTGCGGTTATAGTAACTGCACAAAAGCCCCTGGTGCAGAAAGACCTTACTGCATCAACTGCAATTATAAACAACCAGGAGATACAGTCACTTCCCGTAACAAGCATGCAGGATATTTTGCAGCTGCAAGCGGGCGTAGTTGACGGACACTTTAGAGGCGGCAGATCGGGTGAAGTATCTTATTGGATTGACGGCATACCTGTTACAGATGCATACAACGGCAGTACGGTTGTAGATGTTAACAAAAACTCTATCCAGGAAATGCAGGTTGTTACCGGTGCATTTAATGCAGAGTACGGGCAGGCAATGAGCGGTATAGTAAACATCGCTACTAAAACCGGCGGAGATGAAACACACGGCAACCTTACTATCTACGGCGGAAGTTATGTAACAAACAATTATAATATATTCAGCGGCTTGCAAACAATCGATCCTTTATCTACAAGGTGGATAGAAGGCTCTCTTGACGGTCCCATCATCAAAGACAAGCTCTTCTATTATGCAGACGTCCGCTACTATTATGATGCCGGCTATCTTTACGGCCAGAGGAAATTTAATACCTGGGATATTACCAACTCCCAGGCTGCAAATGAAAACGATTGGGTGATTCAGCAGACGGGAAACAATAAAATTGTGCCCATGGCGCCTTATCTTGAGGGCTACATACAGGGAAAGCTCACTTATAAAATTTCTCCGGAATTTAGAATTTCCTACGATTATATACTGGATAACTCCCGCGGCAAAGATTACGATTTTTCTTATAAGTACAATCCCGACGGCGAGCTTTCCAACTTCAAAAAAGGTTATTTAAATACTCTTACTCTTACACAGACTTTAAGCAGCAATACATATTACAAGGTTGGTCTATCATATTACTATAGAGACCAAAGGGATTATCTTGATACTAGCGCCTTCTCTTTATCCGATCTTTTCACACGTAAAGATCCGTTCGACCAGCATTATGTTCACACAGCTCTGCTTACAGCGCCGGAAGGTACCTTCCTTACCGGAGGAACAAACATGTTCCATGGCGATCACAGCACCGATACTTACGTATTTAAATTTGACCTGACAAGCCAGGTAACTCAGAACCACGAAATAAAGGCCGGCGTATTGTTCAACCAGTATCAACTTTACCTGCACGACATAAATCTTCACATGTCGGATATAGACAACAACCGGGATCCCATAACAGACAGCAAGCCTTTTCTGGAAGGGCCTGTAGTTATTCCGTCAATCGAGAGCCCGGATAATCAAGAGTATTTGCACAAGCCCTGGCAGTTCTCGGTTTATGCTCAGGATAAGATGGAGTATAAATCATTAATCGTTAACTTCGGATTGAGATTTGATTACTTCCACCCGGATGGTCAGGTGCTGGCCGATCCTTCGGACCCGAATATTTATTTGCCTTTAAAACCACAGAACCAGGACAGCGTTGTAGCACCCGGCGGTACGCATGCACAAGCCGTTGCACAGAGGATGACTTACTGGTATAAGAATGCCACAAACAAATGGCAGCTTAGCCCCAGGCTTGGTGTTGCATTCCCGATTACCGACAAAGGTATAGTTCATTTCTCTTACGGATTGTTCTTCCAGATTCCTTCGTTTGAAAGACTGTATGAGAATCCGGGATATAAACTCCCCGTTACCGGCGGCAGTACTAATCTTGGAATAATCGGAAATCCGGATTTGAAGCCCGAGCAGACTACCAGCGGCGAACTCGGTTTGCAGCAGGAGCTGACGAACGATATTGCAATTGATATTACTGGCTTCTTTAGAGATGTAAGAAATCTTGCCGGTACGCTGAATGAGTTTCAATATGTATTCGGCGGATCGAAAATATACAGTGAGTATGTTAACTCCGATTTCGGCTTTGTCCGCGGAATAGTTTTATCGGTGGATAAAAGGTTCAGCGGCGGAATATCGGCCAGTATGGATTATACTTTCCAAATTGCCAAAGGAGACGCATCGGACCCGACTACAGCGTACAACTTGCGCAACAGCGGCGTTCAGGCGCAGGCCCAATTAATACCTCTGGATTGGGATCAGAGGCATACATTGAATTTGACTGTTAACTATGCTAACGCCGATAACTGGGGCGGAAGCTTAATATTCCAGTACGGCAGCGGCACGCCTTATACTCCATTGAACATTGTAAGCATTGGCAACCTGAGCACCAACTCTCAAAATAAGCCTTCCACTTACAATTTGAATTTGCGCTTATATAAAGATATTAAGATCGGCTCTTCTACTCTCTCCATATTCCTTAGAGTCGATAATGTTCTGGATACCAAAAACGCCACTCAAGTATTTACCGATACCGGTCAGCCGGATTGGTCTATTGCAGAGCTCCAGCAGCTGGCTATAAATCCTCCGCAGAGAGTTGCTACGGTTCAGGACTGGTATACACGTCCTAACTATTACTCCGCGCCTAGGAGAATACAATTTGGAACATCAATTACATTTTAAAGATGCAGGTTAAAAGTATGCGAAAACTATTAATATTTACTTTTGTTTTAATTGTAGCCGGTTGTGTGTTTGGACAGCAGGATCCGTTTATCCAGTGGGCAAAATCCCATAGAGGCAACAGCCTTTACACAAGGTTCGGTATTCACAACGGAAATAGAATTGCAATTACATTCCGTAACGACGGATCGATCTCCGGTACCAATCCAAACGATTTAAGAGGATACTGGCCTTACCCGCAGACGCAAGACGGCTATATAGGAGATGTTACTCCTCTGGTAGGCATTCAGCTTCCTATCCGCGATTATAACGGAGACGGGAAGCCGGACACTCTGCATTCGGTTACCATATCTCCCGGCCCCAGGTCAGGTCAAGCTGCAAAGACCGATCCCAGAGACGGGCATTTCCAGGGCTTTGAGCCAGAGCCCGGCTACCTGAATGAAGGACAGGATACCGTTGCGATGAGCCATATACCCTCTACATGGCCTACATTTTGGCCGGACCACCCGGACTGGGTTGACTCTACAGGCAAGTCTGTTTGGGACGGTTACTTCGGCAAAGGCGTAATTAGAGCAGACCAGGAAAGCTATTTTGTTATGGACGATGCGATGGATACAAGCCCGCAGATTAGAACTAATTTCCTTTTCCATCCAGATTCCACCGATACCACACGCAACGGAATGGGATTGGTTGTAAGAGTTAGAGGCATGCAGTGGGCGCAGGTTCAAGCGCAGGATGTTTTGTTCTGGCTGTACGATATTACGAACATAGGTACTACTAATTACCAGAAAGTTGTTTTCGGCGAAGTTGTCGGAGGC
Organism: Bacteroidota bacterium; assembly: GCA_021813585.1. Taxonomy (GTDB): domain Bacteria; phylum Bacteroidota; class Ignavibacteria; order Ignavibacteriales; family Ignavibacteriaceae; genus FEN-1297. The sequence goes on from JAKAJV010000122.1 coordinate 63,058, forward strand.
TGCGTTGGAGACGTAGGCCAGAATTATGTTGACTGCGGTGACGATCTAGGATATTTCGATTTAAATAATAACTTAACTTATACGTGGGACAGCGACGACCATACATCCGATCCTCTGTGGATACCGATTAACCAGGTATTGCCCGGCGTACGCACTAACATCGGATATGCGGGTTATGCTTACCTGGAAAGCCCGGGCAACGGCTATGATGCAATCGACAACGATAACGATGCCGTTGACCCCAACAGCCCTGTTTTCCAGGATAATGATTTCGCATTCAGCTCGGTAACAAATTCCTACGTTGCTACCAGAACGCTGCACAGAAACAACGCTGGTACAAATCCCAACTGGCCGGATAATAAAATCATCTTAATTAATCCTGCTACATATAACAGGACGATTGTAAACCTAGATACTTTGTTAAAGAGCGCCACGGATACTGCGATAGTTTATTCGCTGGGTAAAGCATATAAAATTTACGACGGGGAAACTTTGTTTGAGATACCGAATAACGGACTGGACGACAACCTTAACGGAATAATTGACGAGAACAGGGACTTGCATTATAAAAGAGTTTTCAAAGATAGAAACGGCGCTGTGTTAAAGGAAGAAGTAAGGCCTCTGGCATACAGAAATTATTTTACCAACGGCGGAATGAACAATACTCTAATAGATGAGAGAAGAGACAGCGGACCCGGCCAGATAACATCCGGCTGGGTTCCGGATTACAGCCAGCAGCCCGATCCTATTACAGGCCGGTACCCCGGTAAAGTTGAAACTCATTGGTCCGGTGATGAGAATGGAGATTGGAACCCGCTGAAAGATGATGTGGGGGCAGACGGCTTACCCGGCACTCATGATATAGGAGAGGGCGACGGCATACCGACCGAAGGAGAACCGCATTTTGATCAGACTGATGTTAATGAATCTGATCAGATAGGATTGACGAGCTTTAACTTCTTCAATCAAACTCAGTCTCCGCCGATGAATAACAACGAAACTCTCTGGAACAGAATGCTTCCCGGCTACTTTGATGTTATTCCGGCCTTGCCGCAGGACGGTGACTTTATTTATGCTTCCGGTTATTTCCCTCTGCTTGCTAATCGCACCGAGCGTTTTTCTCTGGCATTGGTTTTTGGAGCCGACAGCGCGCATATTTTCAAAAACAAGCAGATAGCACAAAAGATTTATAACGCTAACTACGATTTCCTTAAGCCGCCGCCAAAACCGATTTTAACCGTTGTACCCGGCGACAAGCAGGTTACATTAATCTGGGATAGCAAGGCTGAGAACTATACTTCGTTCCAGGGCTACAAGATTTACCGTTCTACCGACCCCGGGTTTACTGAAGGCGGCGGAGCTCCTATTGCTACATTTGATATTAAAGACAGCGTCTGGGGTTATTTTGTACCTGCTACGCAAGACCTTGCCGAACTGCCAAGGTTCTATCTAGGCAGCAACACCGGCCTTGTTCATAAATATGTAGATACAAAGCTGCAGAACGGCCAGGGCTATTATTACGCGGTTACTGCTTATACATCCGGCGACCCGGTAAGCAATATCTATCCTGCCGAGGACCCGAAGTTTATTACTGTAAACAGCAACGGTACTGTTAGGAACGATGTTAATACTGCATACGTGGTTCCGCGTTCCTCTGTTGCAGGCTATGTAGGGCCTAATGCGCCAAGCCTTCTGGGGCCCGCACCCGGAACTATCCCGTTCGGCACCGGAAAGGTATACTTGAACGTTGTTAACCCGGGCGCAGTAAAAGATAAAACCTATAGGGTTACATTTGAATCAGCCGTTCAGAATTATGTGCCTATTACCAGCGCTTATTCGGTAGTAGATTATACAAATCCGAATTTACCGGATACAATTCTTACTGCGCCGGTATCGTCTAATATGGACCAGGGCGACGAAGATAAATACATGTTTGACGGAATGTATCTATCGGTAGACAATGCTTGGAAGGTTGCTTATGACTCCGCAACCAGCGGATGGAATGGCGATACCACCCATAAAAACTATAATATCTCTTTCGCTCCATTCTCTATTGCAGGCGTTAAGGAAACCGGTGTTGCTTATCCGAGGGATTATGATTTTGTGTTCGATGCTTCTCATACTCCGGCCGACACTTCATCTGCATGGAAGATTACGTACAACAACAGTCCTTTTAATATCCCTGTTGTAAATTCCAATTTCAGAATTCTGGATGCAGCGACCGGGAACCCGGTCCCCTATGCTTATCTCGATACAGGTCCTAAAGGCCAGTTCTCTTCCCTGGATAGAATTCTTATTTTACAGAAGACGAAGTCGGCCTCCGGGGCAGATACTACGGTGATAACCTGGCTGCTGCAGGTTTTGGGCAGCGATTCTTCAAGCTACCATCCGACAGCAGGAGATACGTTAAAGATAAGAGTATCTAAGCCGTTCTCAAGTTCCGATGTTCTGCAAATTACAACGCAGGCGGCTACTGTTAACAACAGTCTTGCCGGTTCCGAGATGGACAGGATACGGGTTGTGCCTAATCCTTATCTGGCAGCAACAAGCCAGGAGTCTCCGCTTCCACCGACAATTACAAGCGGCAGAGGAGAAAGGAAGATTTCGTTTATTCATTTACCGAAGAACTCGACTATTTATATTTATACTTCGCGCGGTGAATTGGTTAGAAAGTTAACCATGCCCGATAATCAAAATACTAATGACGGCGCGGTGGACTGGGATTTAACTACATCTGCAAATCTTGAAGTAGCATACGGCGTTTATTTCTATTTGGTTGATGCGCCAGGTGTAGGGCAGAAGTATGGTAAAATTGCTATTATCAAGTAAGAGGTTTTTATGAAGAAATTTATATTGTTGATTATTAGTATAGCTTTCATCGGAACCATGTACGGCCAGAACAAGGTTGGTACAACCGCGGCTCCGTTTCTGGGAATAGGCGCTGGCCCTACTGCAATAGGCATGGGCGGCGCGTTTACAGCCGTTGCAAACGATCCTTCGGCACTTTACTGGAATCCTTCCGGCATATCGCGCACCGGTAAAACCGAGGTAATGATGGAACATACCAACTACCTTCTAGGTACCAGCTACAACTTTTTTGCAGGCGTAGTTGCGCTGGATGAGGATAACGCAATCGGGTTAAGCGTAACCGATCTGGATTACGGCTCCGAGCCGGTTACAACTATTCAAATGCCGGACGGCACCGGCGAGCAGTGGAGCGCAACCGACCTGGCAGTCGGCCTGACTTATTCGAGGAACCTGACAGACAGGTTTTCTATAGGCGGTACCGTTAAAATGATAAGCCAGAGTATTTGGCGGGAATCTGCAACCGGCTGGGCGCTGGATGCGGGACTACTTTATATAACTCCTTTTAACGATTTGAAGATAGGAATGCAAATAGCCAACTTCGGTACCGATATGAAAATGACGGGCCAGGATTTATATATAACTCATAACCCGGATAAATCGGTAGCCGGCGACAATCCCAACATCCCGGCCGAGTATTATACAAACAGCTACCCGCTTCCGCTTTTATTCAGAATCGGATTATCTATGGACGTTTTGAAGACTACAGATAACACAATAACACTTGCGGTGGATGCGCTGCATCCGAGCGACAACAACCAGAGTGTGAACCTGGGTGCGCAGTACGTCTGGAACAAAATGGTTTATGCAAGGGTCGGTTACAAATCTCTAGGCGTTCCTAACAGCGAGGAAGGGCTTACTTTCGGCTTCGGCCTAGGCTATGAATTAACTTATAATTTGGTTTTAAAATTAGACTATGCCTATGAATCTTACGGTCTACTAAAGAACATTCAAAAATTTGCGTTGTCTTTAAGTTTTTAGGATGATTAAGAATCTTAAATATTTAGTATTCTTATCGGTGTTTGCCGGTGTTGTCTTTGCGCAGTCGGATTCATCTTATATCCCCGTTGAATTCACATTCAGCAAAGTTCTAACTGCGCCCGATGTGGGAATAGGAATAAACGGAACCTTTAATAACTGGGGAAATAACCCCGACGGCACCGGCAGCAACAAGCATGTTCATCCGATGCAGAATATAGGGAACAACGTTTGGCAAACAGTTATACCTATTCAGAAGGGAGTAATAGAATACAAGTTTGTTACTTACCAGATCGGGACGAACGGAGATACAATCGTATCATCGTGGATTACTGATCCGACCAATTCTAATTTTGGCGGGCCCTATAACAACAGCAGGATGAATGTTGCCGACCCGATGATTTATTATCTGCAGCCGATGAATAACACCTCAATAAATATCAAACAGCCGGCGATAACCGCAAAAATATCCTGGGCATATTCATCAGGCATAAATCTTTCATCGTTTAAATTAGTAATAGATAATTCGGCCGTCCCGAATGCGCAGCAGTATTTCGATACTACAACGAGGACATTTTCTTATACGCCTTCGTCGGCTTTTACGCCTACTACACATACGGTTGAACTCTCTGTGGCGAACAACATCGGCGCCATTGACGATGAGACGACAACTTTTACAGTGGTTAACGCAATACTAACTGCGCCTTATACCTTTGTGTTCGATCCCATGTCGCCTAATTTTAAACTCGTGAGCAAGATAAACCAGGTAGGAATAAAGGCAACTTATAATAATCTCGGCTCGGATGCTATGACGGGGCCCGATAGCGATGGCCTTTACAAATTAACCGTTCCGCTTCAGATAGGAATGCAAAACTTTTACCAGTTTATAATTAATGGCGGCCAGTATATTGACGACCCGGATAATCCGCTGATGGGGAAAGATTTCGGAACTATAGTAGTCAAGCACGTCGATCCGCAGCCGCACTTTGAAATATTAACCCCCGGACAGGGACGGCTTTTTACTCCCGGGCAAAGCTTAACTGTAAACGCAAACCTGATTGAAAGCGATTCCGGTTACGCGATAAATAACGACTCGATTAAAATTTATTTAGACGGCGTACCTCTCGGAATTGCAACAATAACTCCGATTGAAAACGGAGTTAACTTTAAGAGCGTTCCTTTCAATGTTACTCAAGGCAGGCATCAATTATTTTTTAGCGGGCAGGATACTGCCGGAATAAAAACACAGTACTATTTAACGTTCGGAAGCTTTAATGCGAACAGCGGCTTCCATTACGTAGACGAAGACTACGACGATAACGGACCCGGAAATTACACCTATCCTAACTTCTCTGCAAAAGGCTCGGCAGACATTAAAGAGATAGATGTTAATACGAATGCATCAAACGATTCTTTGCTCTTCACCGTTTCCCTTGGCGCTATTACGGACTATACACGCGTAGGATTTGAAATTGTTAATTCTCTTAACGGCGATCTTTCGATTGCGCCGGACAACGCTGCGGTTCAAATACCGGATGTTGCAAACAAAGGAATCTTTTTTATTCTTGCAGCTCCTAACTCGGCGCAGAAATCGAAGTACGACAACCTGGTATTTGATAATTTCGGATTGAGCTCGCCGGCGGATACGATAATCGTAAATGCAGACGCGAAGACATCATCTTCATTTAAGTTTTCCGTTCCAATCAATATGATTGAAAACATTGCCGGTAGCTTTTCTAAAGGATGGTACTTTATTGCGTATTCATATCTGGGTAACTCCAGCGGCGGATGGAAAGTTGCTAACGGAAACGGCGGTTCGTTCTTCCCGGAACAGCCTAATATTTACGACGCAGCTTTCTTCTACAACAACTACCTTGAAAAAAGAAATACTGCCGATTACAATTTTTCTTTTAACTACGGCGGCTCAAGGTATGTAAAGCTGTCATCTAATCTCCGGGGAGCTCAGTTTATTACTCCGGGTGATATTTCTTCCTCTATGGCTTCTATGCCTTACATAAATATTCTTACTAACGGCGGTAATATAAGATGGAGCGATACGGTTCGTGTTTATGTAGCGTGCAGCGATCCTTCAATTGCTTCGGGAACAATAACCGATAACTCAAAGGCATACCCGTTAGGCTTTACCGGCGATACCGCTTATGCAGATATTGTCCTTTCGGAAGGCTCCAACGAGCTTCAAGCTTATGTAAGCTACGGCGCCAATATGAAAAGCTACAGCACCAAAGTATTCTTCAACAGAATTATAGACCACAAGCCGGCTATTTCAATTTCAAAGGACATAAGCGGCGGCTCGGTTTCTTTTGATGCAAGCGCAACGACAAATTATGATAACATTCCGCAGAGTTTTAGATGGGCGCAGGATTCGACGAATCCTCAGCAGGTAAATTTGAGCGGGTCATCTTCTCCGTCTGTTTCGTTTTCGGTACCGCAAAAGCTAGGGCAGTATTTTTATACGCTTACCTGCTCAACCTCAAAGGACACTTCTTTCGAAAGAGTCGCTTTAGTCGTTGATTCCTCAGGCGCCGGCTTCCCGGATCTTTCCACCTGGCATGCGGGATGGATTGACTCGGCGGTTATATATGAAGTTTATATAAAAACATTTAGCCTGGATGGTAATTTATCGGCGCTGACTAGCCAGATTCCTTACATCAAATCGCTCGGGTTCAATACAATCTGGCTTATGCCTATTTATCCCGGTCCGCAGCTTTCTCCCAGTCAGCCCGGTTATGCAATTACAAATTATTTTAATGTAAATCCTGCGTACGGTACGTTGAAAGATTTCAAAAATTTTGTAAATGTTGCGCATGCCCACGGGCTAAGGGTGGTTTTAGATTATGTGGTAGACCATACTCACAACACCCATCCGTTCGCATTGGATGCGGTGAAATACGGACCGAAGTCTCCATACTATAATTTTTACGGCTGGAACCCTGACGGCACTTACAAATATTTATACACCTGGACGGATTTTCCTTTTATTAATTTTGATTTGCAGCGGAACAGAGATTACTTGCTGGACGTTGCCAAGTTTTGGCTCGAGAATTATAACATCGACGGATTCAGATGCGATGCAGCCGCCGAAGTAAACGACCAGCATCCGGGCGGCTCAACTTTTTGGCAGCAGTTTAGAAGCACTCTTAAAACCATTAAGCCTGATATATTCCTGCTAGGAGAGCTAAGCGCTACCAACCTTAATTATTTCGATAGGAAGTTCGACAGCGGATACGATTATGATTTCTTCAACGATATAAGGAATTCAATTTCAAACAATAATTTGTTGAATGACCTTAACTCGACAATGGCCTACTTCAGCTCGGCAAGTTATCCTGGTTATATTCTGCCGTTCAGGTATATTGAAAACCACGACCAGAGCAGGTTCATTTCTCAATATACTGTTGATGAGACCAAATTAGCCGCTGCAGTATTGCTTACCCTGCCAGGCGTACCAATGGTATATGCAGGACAGGAAGTAGGCGAGCAGTCCTACCGCGGTCTTATTGATTGGAGCGATCCGTACAGCTTAAAGGATTTTTATCAAAAGCTCGTTACTATACGGGATGATTATAAAGCTCTGTCGGTTGGTAAATACAAGCCGGTTATTACTTCGTCTCCGGATTCGATATTTGCATTTGCAAGGATAGCAGATTCTTTACCGGCGGTTGTAGTTTCCAATTTTACAGGCACGCGGGTAAATTTTAATATAAATATTGATTCTCTCCATTTTAACATGGAACAGAATAAGCCGTACTATTTTAACGACGTGCTGAACGATTCGGTTTATTCGGTAAGCAGCACCAGCGGCTATGCGATGACACTGCCGCCGTACGGAGTCAAGGTACTCATCTTTTCCGACAAGTCAATCATTACTTCAGTCGATGAAAATTCGGGCAGCCCGGCTGCATATTATTTGGACCAGAATTATCCTAATCCTTTCAACCCGACAACGACGATAAAGTATTCGGTAGGAGGCACAGCAGCGGCACCGGTAAAATTATTAATTTATAATTTACTCGGTCAAAAAGTAAGGACTCTGGTAGATAATGTTCAAGCGGCGGGGCAGTACAGTATTCAGTGGAACAGTAAAAATGATACAGGTAACACGGTATCTAGCGGGGTATATTTTTACCTTTTGAAGATTAATAATTTTGTTCAAATTAAGAAAATGATACTTCTAAAGTGAGAAAATGATATTGCTAATTCACAAGAATATAATCGTTAAATTAATTAACTTATCACGAACAAAATAAAGGAGCAGGGTTATGTTAAAACGTCTTACCACATTAGCCGTTATAATGCTAATGGCTATGCCTTTAAGCAAAGTATTTGCACAGGCTAATGTTACTTTCCAGTTGCATATGGGTGTTTATATGCAGCTAAACTTATTCAATCCGGCAACCGACAGCGTTGTTATGAGAGGCGACTTCGAGCACTATGTCGGTCAGAGCGATTGGAGCGGTTATTATTTCTTGCTTGCTAAAAGCGCTACGAACGATTCAATTTATACTTTAACTATTCCTTTCCCGGATTCGGTTAAGGGTAAAGTAATTCAGTATAAATTTGTTCTAGTTCATAAAGCTTCCGATACATGGGAGAGCATAGATAACCGTAAAGATAGTATTACTTCAAATACTAATCAGCAGGTTCCATTAACCTATTTCAATAATCAAACTACTACCGGAACAAAAGTTAACATAACTTTCCAGGCCGATATGAGCAGCTTATTGAACCAGGGCTTCAATCCGTCCACAGATTCAATTGAAGTTAGAGGCGATACTCCTCCGTTGAACTGGGGGCCGGGAGTTCTTATGCAGCAGGATTTACTCAATCCTACAATCTTTACGGTAACATTGCAGTTCAGCGGTACGGCAGGCACTCCAATCCAGTGGAAGTTCCATTGCGATCCGCAGACAAAGTTTGCCAACACCGGCTGGGATAATATTGCCAACAACCGTATTGTTTACTTCCCGAAAGCCGATACAACCGTGGGACCAATAGCACCTGCAATTCAGGTTGGCGGCGTTACTACTGCGACAGATACTGTTACTTTCCATGTTGATATGACCGGCGCCCATGAAAAATGGCACAACTCTTTAATTACCGGTTTGAAGAGCGTATGGATTGCCGGAAGCGTTACTCCACTTCAGTGGCCTTCCAACTGGCTGTTCACCGATACTGTTTCTACAGGCACGCTTATTAAATTGTACGATGACGGTCTTGCATCTCACGGAGATGTAAAGGCAGGAGACAACATCTATTCTGCTATCCTTGTATTCCCTTCAGGTTCAACCACGCCGGTCTTCTTTAAATACGGAGCCGTATTCAGCGGTGTTGATACCTTGAACGGCGGTGCAAGCTACCTTGATAACGAAGCGGGCTTCGGATTGAACCATACTCTTAACTTAAGCCTAAGCGGCGGTTCTCAGACTGCTGATAACAAGTTCGGAGATCAGGTTACCGGTATTATTGAAGAAAAGACAAGCCAGCTTCCGACCGAATATACCTTAAGCCAGAATTATCCTAATCCTTTCAACCCAACCACAAGCATCCGCTATACTATTCCTAAGAGCAGCCTGGTTACGTTGAAGGTTTATAATATTCTCGGGCAGGAAGTAGCAACCGTATTTTCCGGATTCCAGAACGCCGGAACTTTCACAGCCAGCTTTGATGCTTCCAGGCTGTCTAGCGGCGTTTATCTGTACCGCCTGCAGGCCGGTAAATTCTCTGAGACAAGGAAGATGATCTTGATGAAATAAAAGTTGCCTAATATCATTTGCATGATTTATGACCGCTTTTATTTAATCCGCCTTCGCGTTCCGCTTCGGCGGACGAGAAGGTTGGGTATAATTCCCCGTCGCTTGCGACGGAACGGGGTTCGGACTTGCCCGAGGTTCATACATTGATTCGGAATATTTCTGGAACTAAAAGGGTCGTTTGAAAAAGCGACCCTTTTCTATTTTTTTATTTTTTGGAGATTGGATGAAATGAAAATGTACAGTCTTAAAAATAGTATTCTGCATTATTCTTATCTGATTAATTTAACCCTTTATGTTGCTCTTAATCCGGCTTTTTTAAAACAGAAGAGTAAGAGTAAGATAAAGAGTAAGAGTAAGATAAAGAGTAAGGATAAATATTTCGGTATGCTCGATGGAAAGCCTACAGGTTACTGTATGCGTGCAGCATTTGCGGTTCTCTTTATTTTCACTATTTTGTTTCCCGTAAGGATAAATGCACAGGTAGATAGCGTAAACGGAATCCCGATTCAGTTTGAAATACAACGGACTCTGCAGGCCGGGGAATCCGGGGTCGGGTTGAACGGTACATTTAATAACTGGGGCGATTTTTACAACCGTCATCCGTATCCTTTGAAAAACATAGGCAACAATACGTGGGTAGTTACGGTGCCGCTTCTGCCCGATACCGCCAGAAACTATACTTATAAAGGTCCCGGCTTTTACGAATATAAGTTCGTTACCTACAGTGTTTCCGGCGGAGATACATCCATAACTGCGTGGATACCCGATCCGCAAAATCCTTTAACCGATCCCAAGGACAATAACAATTCTATTTTATATTTGACAGACCCTGTAGTTTACCGGCTGCTGCCTGTTAGCGGCTTGGTAACAAAGGAGAAAACCCCGCTAATCTCTGCTAAGCTGGCCACAAGTCCGAAGAGTAAACTGATAGCTCAAAGCATTAAGCTGTACATTGACGGTGCTGAAGTACCAAACAGCCCGGGCTATTATGATTCTACACAGCAGTCCCTTACTTATCAGATTGTAAATCCACTTCCGCTTGGAGAGCATACCGTAAAGATTACCGTTATGAACGATAAAGGATTTACCGGCGCGGATTCTTCTTCGTTTACAATTTCCAACCTGATTACGGAAGCTCCGTATCAATTTGTCTTTGATCCCTTCAGTCCGAGCTTGAAATTTTTGGGAGACAGCATAACCAACGTATCCATACAGGGAGTGTTTAATAATTACGGTGCCGATCCGTTAACGGGGCCTGATTCCGACGGGCTGTTTAAGATAAAGGAAGTTCTGCCGTTGAATGTTAAAACGGAATACCAATATATTGTAAAGGGAGCCAGCGCATCTACGGCATATTTATATGATCCCGATAATCCGCATTTGAATCCGGATTTTAATCCATATGTAATTAAGCAGATAAACACCGTACCGCAAATTGAAGATGCGAGCCCGCACCAGGGGACGATCTTGCCTTATCCTTCAGGTATTGTAAATATCAGTGCAGTAATTTCACCTAACGACACTAACACAGTTATCGATACGAATACAGTTAAAGTTTATTTAGACGGCAGCTTGATTTCGAGTTATGTAGATACCACCGGCGGTAAATTTATTGTTCGCGCAGCCGTAAGCAATTTACAGATTGGGCGGCACGTTGTAAAATTCTCCGCAAGCGATATAAACGGAAACACGGCGAAAGATTATTATTCAACCTTCGGCGTATATGCATCGAATACCGGCTACCATTATGTTGACGGGCAGTATGACGACAACGGGCCGGGCAGCTATTCTTACCCTGCGGGAACTTCGCCTCATTCCAGCGATATTCAATCAATAGATATTAATGCCAATCCGGCGGGGGATTCCCTGCTCTTTACTATTACTATGGGCGCGGTTGATGATTATACAAGAATAGGGATGGAGATAACCAGCCAAATAACCGGGGACTATGTTGATGCAATGCAGAATGCTGGTATAAAACTACCCGACTGGAACAACTACGGCGTTTATTTTATTGTTGCAGCTCCAAATTCTGCCCAGCTTAACGGAAGTGAAAATACAATTTACGTTTCTAGGGATCCGCTTCAAAAAGGAATAACGCTGGCTGTTAACACTGATGCGAAGACGAGCGGACAGTTTAAGTTTTCAATTCCGCTTGCGTACCTGGAGAATATATTGGGGACTTATGCAGGCAAATGGTACTTCGGAGCTTTTTCTTATTTTGCCAACAGCTCGGGAACAATTAAAGTAAACGGCAAGCTGGGCGGAAGCGATCTTAACGGTAATCCCAATGTGTACGACCTGGCATTCTCCGGAAGCAATTCAATACAGCACAGGCTGCTTTCTAATTATATCTTGCCGTATTTTGTAGGCGGACCAAAGCCTGCCATAATCGGTGCTGAGAATCGCAGTTTAGCGGCTGTGGATATAGATCAGATTAGTCCGGCGCTGGCAAACAGGCCTGATGTTGCTCTTCTTACCGGCGGAGGTGACTGGTATGAAGATACGGTTAGAGTATACGGCAAAGTAAGCGATCTTTCCGTAACTACGGCCAAGTTTTATGTTAAGAACGGAACAGCCTCTTATGATACAACCGTTTCGGTTAACAGCGGAATTTTCTCAGCGATAGTTCCTTTAACCGACGGATTAAATGCCGTAAGCGCGTCGGTTGTAAAAAACTCAATTACTACTACAAGCAAGGTTGTATATTTCAATTTTCATAAAGATCATTCCACCAATATTGTAATCAACTATTCAATCAGTCAGAATAATGTAACGCTTGATGCAAGCGGCTCCACAAATCCCGACGGGCTGCCGGTAACATACAACTGGACTGTTGATCCGAATAATCCGGCAGGCGTAAATCTGTCCGGTTCAAATTCTTCTATAACTAGCTTTGCATTGCCGGCGGTTAACGGAGAATATTATTTTACGCTTACGGCAACTACAAGCCTGGATACAACCTGGTCAAGAGCAGTCGTTGTTGTCGATTCCGGAGTTGCGCATACAGTTGATATGAAGACCTGGCATCCGGATTGGGTGGACAAAGCGGTTATATACGAAATTTATCCGCGCTCATTCAGCTTCTTCGGAAACCTAAGCTCAATAATACCTGCTTTACCGCGGCTAAAGCAGTTGGGTATAACTTGCATCTGGCTTATGCCCATAATGCCTGCTGCCTCTCCGCATGGCTATAATATAACCGACTATTATGATATAAATCCGGATTACGGCACCAAGCAGGACTTTACCAATTTAATAAACGCAGCTCATAAGAGCGGAATAAGAATAATGATGGACCTTGTAATAAACCATACCAGCGCGGTTCATCCTTTTATGGTGGATGCTTTCAAGTATAAATCTTATTCGCCGTATTATAATTTTTACCAGTGGGATTCCAAGGGCAACTATCAGTATCTATCCAATTGGTGGGACCTGCCGAATATCAATTACGAACAAAAATGGGTAAGGGATTATCTGATACAGATGATAAAGTACTGGGTAGAAAAATTCAATATCGACGGCTACAGATGCGACGTTGCCTGGGGCGTAAACGATACCAGGCCTTCCGGGCCGGCTTTCTGGCAGAGGTTTAGAAACACGCTTAAAGCAATTAAGCCCGATATGTATTTGCTAGGCGAAGCTCAATCCGACCAGTTGAGATATTTCGACGATAAATTCGACAGCGGCTATGACTGGCCGTTCTTTAACATGCTTAAAGGTGTAATGAGCCATACGTCGGATATATCATCGTTAGACAGCCTTGTTGCGTGGTACGAAAGTCCGAGCTATCCTTCATACTTAAGGCCGTTTAGATTTTTGGAGAATCATGATGAAGTTAGATTTATCTCCGTGTACAGCCCTGAACAGACAAAATTAGGTGCGGCTATATTGTTCACTCTGCCGGGAGTTCCGTTAATTTATGCAGGGCAGGAGGTTGGTGAAACAACTCAAAGGAATATGATAGGATGGAATGACGTTTTTAACCTTCAAGCTTATTATCAAAATATAGTAAGGATAAGAGAAAACAATCCGGCTCTAGAGCAGGGAAGTTACATCGGGCTCAGCAATTCCTCACCGGATTCGGTTTATTCTTACTTAAGAATTTCCGGGAATAACAGGGCGATAGTAATTAATAATTTTTACGGTAACAGCGTGAACGCAACGGTGCAAATACCTTTAGATACTCTCCATCTCGATGCATCGAAGGCGTGGTATGCCAACGATGTATTGAACACAACTACGCAGGAAATTTCACCGGCTTCATTTACAAAACTGAATGTGAATGTCGCTCCGTATCAAACGCAGATTATAATCCTCGGGAATTCGCCGTTAACCGGCGTTAAGGAAGAAACGCAGCAGCCTTTGTCCTACAATCTCCTACAGAATTATCCGAATCCTTTCAATCCATCGACAACCATAACGTATGAGATTGCAAGGCCGGAAAAGATAAGGCTGGCGGTTTATGATATACTCGGAAGACAGATAACTACTTTGGTGGATCAATCTCAGCAGCCGGGCATTTACAAGGTAGTTTGGGACGGTAAGAATAATTCCGGCCAGTCAGTCTCTAGCGGAATTTATTTTTACAGGCTGCAGACATCCGATTTTACAGATGTGAAGAAGATGATACTTTTAAAATGAAAATCGATTAGGAATTAACCTGGAAGAACCTTTAATGAAAATTAGCCGAAACTCTTTGATCTTTTTCTCGTTCATAATTTTTTTGTTTCCTTCTTTATTTAGTTCAGCAGCATTTGGTGTGCAGGATACTTTAGCTGTGGTAAACGGCCAGCCTATAACTAGCGCCGATTTCCGGAACAGGTTTGAACTATCGGTATATCCCGGAAAGGATATAGGCGACAATCTTTATTCTGCCAAGCGCGGATTCCTTCAATCGATGGTTGCCGAAAAGCTTCTGTCCAACGCTGCTTCAGTTGAGAACACAGCCGCGGAAGAAATTTTAAAGCGTCAGATGGAACTTATATTTCTAAGGGACGCTCTTTACCGGACCGAAGTTTTACCTAAAGCTAAAGTAAGCGAAGAAGAAATTGCAAAGGGAATGATATTATCGAGCTACTATTATTTTGTGGATGCATTTTACTTCCCAGATAAAGCTTCGGGGGATGTATTTTATAATTCAGTAACAAAAAAAGGAAGCGGTATTTACGCACTAAGCGACAGCATGCATATAAGGCACGATACTCTTCAAATAGGATACGGCGAATCAACCGAGGAAATTGAAGATGCATTTTTCGGACGGGAGACCGGATTTGTTTCTATGCCTACTCTTACGGAAGACGGCTATGTTGTTTTTAAAATTCTGGACAGGAGGTTAAATAAAAAATTTACAGCGCCTTCACTGGAAGATAAAACTGCGCTGATAAAAAAAATTATTAAGGGCCGTAAAGAAGAAAAGCTCGGCTACGAATATTTAATGTCGGTAATGAAAGATGTTAAGGTTGAAGTTAATTATAATATTTTCAAACCGCTTGTTTACACGATTAAAAGCTTCTTAGATAAGCATCAGCCTTCAAGCTACGATCCGAATTATTATTTAAGCCTTAGAGAGATAAATGAAATTAAGGCCAAATACAGCTCGCAGCTTAAGAGTCCTCTTTTGCGTTTTAATGAAGGGAATATCACTCTCGATGAAGCGTTGGATCAATTAACATTGTCTGGCTTTGCGCCTGAGAATACTTCCGTTCAGTTTATAACCGAATCGCTGCACGCCGCATTGAAATATATTGTTCAGAATTATTTCCTTGCAAAGCGCGCGCGTCAGCTGGGCTTGCAGAATTCAAATGAGGTTAAGTATAACGTACAGATGTTTGTGGATGCTTACAGAGCAGCGCGGTTGGCATCTCAGATTACTGATACAGTAAAAGTAAACCGTGCGCAAACAGCGGAATTCTTTGATAACCATAAAGATGAAGTGCTAAAGGATGTCCGCCTCCGGTTGCAGATTTTTAAGGTGGAAAATATAGATGAAGCGGCGGAGATATTAAATAGGCTTAACAAGATTAAAGAAGGCGCAGTTGATACTGCTGGCGCAGTATGGGTTAATGCATACCAGCTTAGCGAGCTGGGCGGAGTATTGGCTGAAATGCCCAACGGTAAAATATTTGGCCCGCTGTTTATTAAAGGACAATATACAATCTTTAGAGTCCTTGATAAGAAATCGACATTAACAAAAGGCGCAATTAGTAACAGCATACAGGATGCAAGAGAAATGCTGCTTGCAAAAACGAAGCAGGAGGTGCTGAATAAGTACCTAGCCGATCTTGCGGGTGAACAGAACGTTAAAATTTATTTGAACAGATTAAATGAAGTAAAAGTTACACCGATAGAAATGTTGACATTCCGGTATATAGGTTTTGGTGGAAAGATTTTGGCTGTACCTTCTATGTATCCGATGGAAGGCTGGCTAAAGTATTACGATAAAAAAGGAAATATTGTACCGTAGCCGGAATATGAAAATTATTCATATATTTGTTTCCGATGGATAAGAAAATAAATATTAAAATAAAAAAGAAGACTAAAAGAATACCGGTACCGCAAAAGCCGCCGAAAGTAGAAGCCGGAAAGAAGACGTATAGCCGAAGCGCTGAGAAAGAAAAACTGCGGAAAAATAAAGACGGGTAGTGGATAATGATAAAAGCTTCCGTCATCCTGGCTTTTTATAATAAAATCGATTATTTGAAATTAGTTCTTGCCGGCTTTGAAAGGCAGACATTTAAAGATTTTGAAATTATTATTGCAGACGACGGTTCACCTGAAGATATCGTAATTGAAATTGAAAAATTATCCCGTAATCTATCATTTCCCGTTATTCACGTCTGGCAAGAGGATAAAGGATTTAGAAAAAATAAAATATTAAATAGAGCTATAGTTTCCTCCCGCTCCGGTTATTTGATTTTTGCTGATGCGGATTGTGTTCCGCATTATGAGTTTGTAAATGAGCATTTTAAGGCTGCCAAACCGAAACAGTGTCTTACTGGTAGAAGGGTAAACCTATCTGAAAAAATTACCCGGTATTTAACTCCGCAAAAAATTTCACAGGGTTATTTGGATGAAAATATTTTGCTTTTAATTGAGGATGGAATTTTCGGAAAGTCGTTTGACGTTGAAAAGGGATTTTATTTTAAGAATAATTTTATTAGAAATTATTTTAATAAGAAGAAACGCGGACTGCTTGGGTGTAATTTTTCTATCCATAAAGAAGACATGCTTATGATAAACGGCTTTGACGAAAGATACGAAGCTCCGTCTATTGGGGAGGACTCAGATATTGAATTCAGGCTGAATCTTTACGGCGTTGATGTCGATTCGTTAAATAATATAGCTGTACAGTATCATCTATTTCATTTACTCCAAACCCGACCGGAACAAAACCTGGAATTATTTGCCGACGTAAAAAAGTCTAATGTTTATTATACCCCGTTCGGAATTTTAAAAGGAAATAATAAATCAGCTTAACATTCCCGGCATAATTTTTTAGTGTGAGAATATGCAATACGTCTAATATTTTTAGAATATTGTATCCGGCTTTATTGCTTTCCAAAAATTCTTGCCTTATATTTCAAGTCATAAAATTATCTAATCCTAAAAAAATAAGGGAATAAATGTTAGACGACTTAGATATTAAAATACTAAATATTTTGCAAAAGAACGGCAGGACCAAAAGAAATGTCGTTGCAGAATCAATAGGTTTGTCGATTCCATCCGTAAGCGAAAGGCTGCATAAGCTTGAAGAAAGGGGCATTATCGAAGGATATTTTGCCAAAGTAAATAGAAAGGCTTTCGGATACGACATAATGGCCTATATACTGGTTACAATGGAATCTTCAAAATTCTATAAAAGTTTTACTTCAAGAGTTGAGAAAGTATCTCAGATAATTGAATGCCATTCGGTTTTGGGAGAAGGGTCCCATCTATTAAAAGCGATAGTTAAAAATACCGAGTCACTTGAGAAGCTGTTGAATGAAATCCAATCATGGTCGGGGGTAATTTCAACCAAGACTACCTTTGTCCTTTCAACTATAAAAGAAACGACTGAAATAGAAATATAATTATTAATAAATAAAATAAAGGAAAAATATATGGCAAAAATAGATTCGCCGGTTGAGAATATTCTTAAATATATCAAAGCCAACAACATAAAATTTGTAGATTTAAAGTTTATGGATTTTCCCGGGCAGTGGCAGCATTTTACCGTCCCGGTTACTCAGTTCAACGAGGATTCTTTTGAAGACGGCTTCGGCTTTGATGGTTCCTCCATTCGCGGATGGAAGGCAATAAATGAGAGCGACATGTTAATAATACCCGATGCCTCAACTATGTTTCTTGATCCTTTTGTAACCGTTCCAACCATCAGCTTAATATGCGATGTATATGAACCGGCTACAAAAGAAAAATATACAAGATGTCCGAGAAATATAGCCCAAAAAGCGAGCGCTCATCTAGTCTCTACCGGGATTGCGGATACGGTTTATTATGGCCCGGAAGCAGAGTTTTTTATTTTTGATGATGTCCGTTTCGATTCAAAGCCAAACGGCAGTTTCTATTCGGTTGATTCTATTGAAGGGAAATGGAACAGCGGACGGGATGAGAATCCGAATTTGGGTTATAAGCCACGATACAAAGAAGGCTACTTCCCCGTGCCGCCTACAGATGCTTTGATGGATCTGAGAAATGAGATGGTTGTAAACTTGATGAACTGCGGTATTGATGTGGAAGCTCAACATCATGAAGTTGCAAGCGGCGGGCAATGCGAAATTGATTTGAGATTCCAGCCGCTGGTAAAAGCAGCAGATCAGCTTTTGCTATTTAAGTATATTGTTAAGAATACCGCTAAGAAAAACAACAAAACGGTAACATACATGCCGAAGCCAATTTTTGGCGACAACGGCAGCGGTATGCATGTTCACACAAGTCTTTGGAAAAAGGGCAAGCCTTTATTTGCCGGCTCAGGCTATGCAGGTCTAAGTGAAATGGGTTTATATTTTATCGGCGGATTGCTGAAGCATGCAGCTTCACTTCTGGCTTTTACAAATCCTACAACTAACTCTTATAAAAGACTTGTCCCCGGTTTTGAAGCACCTGTTAACTTAGCATATTCTCAGAGAAACCGCAGTGCATCCATCAGGATACCAATGTATTCCGCCAGCCCAAAAGCAAAAAGAGTTGAGTTTAGATGCCCTGATCCTTCGTCCAATCCTTATCTTGCTTTTTCCGCAATGTTAATGGCAGGCTTAGACGGAGTTATAAATAGGATAGATCCCGGCGATCCTCTTGACAAAGATATTTATGATATGTCTCCGGAAGAACTAAAGAATGTGCCTTCAACACCAGGAAGCTTGGGAGAGGCATTAAAGGCTCTTTCAGAAGACCATGAGTATTTGTTAAAAGGCGATGTGTTTACAACCGACGTAATCGAAACGTGGATTAAATACAAAACCGATAAAGAAATTAAGCCGATGGCTTTGCAGCCCCATCCTTATGAATTTACTTTGTACTACGATGTATAAAGAAATTAGCACACTGTAAAATAAAAAGCGAGCCTTCGTGGTTCGCTTTTTTTTTTTGCTTTAATGAAGATAAAAAGGTTTATTAAAAATTAATTTTTATACCGAAACGTCCGTAATCATCAAATTCGATATGGACGTGATCGTTGGTGCTGCCGTTATGCCTGGCAACAAGATAATTTCCAATCATATATCCTATTACTCCGCCCATTGCAACATCGGAAAACCAATGAACATTATGGTATACTCTGGATACTGCGGTAATTACGGCCGGTGTAAAAATTATCGCTTTCAGCCAAACCTTGTTTGTGTGGGCGGCAAGTACAGAGGATAACGAAAAGGCTAGAGTCGAGTGTCCCGAAGGAAAAGAATTTATAGGATTATTCCTCTGGGGGAAAGGATTGAAATAATAAGGGCCGTTATTTTCGTATGGCCTATCCCTTCCGAAAATTCTTTTTATAATTGAAGTAATGTTGTTCGCGATGAAATAAGACTCATAAATTTCCAATCCTATTTGTGTGGCTTCTTTATTGTCGAACAGCAGACCGAGAGAAAATAACGAAAGAGCAGAGACTTGAGTTGTTGTAGATTGGCCGTAGAAGGTGCCGAACTTCATAATAGGAATTTCCCTGGCGGTACCGTAGTGCGATATCCAATTATGAATAGGCTGGTCTCCAATCATAAATAAATATGTGCCGATAACTATGGAAGGATATATAAAAAAGTCAGTTGAATCCCAATCCAGGGGACTGGTAATAAGAGAAAGAATATCGTTTGCTGCGGTAGTTAAAACATTTACAACAGGTTTAACCGGCTGTCTGGCGAATAACGATATGCTTTCCACTTTTAATACAACCATAACGCTTGTAGAATAATTGTTTGAATTTGTTGCTGTAAATGTGACCGTATCGTTTCCTGTCCAATCTTCATTTGGCAGACTGATTGCAGCTATCCCCGTTGAATCTATGTGGATTTCGATATGATTGCTGCCGTTGCAGCTCCAGGTTATCTTATGGTTCTCTTCATTGTTTAATACATAGCGATTTAAGTTAATGCTGCTGAATTTTTCCCCCTCTCGAATTATTTGATCCGGTATGTTCGCTAATTCAGGCGGATTAAAAAAAGGTTTAACCAAAATCAAAGCCTGTAATAAGACCTTATGAGCGTCGTTTGCTGCAGCAATAAATTTTAGAGTGTCGGTGCCATACCAAAATTTATCTTTTCTACTTACTAACACCGTATTACACGTGTCAATACTAACTAAAAGATTACTGCTTGTTATGCCTGCATGTGCGGCAGATACTTTGAAACCTTCCTTACACGGTAAATAATTGTTCAGATGAATTTCGATGCTTGTGCTAATACTGTCAATTATGTGCGAAGGAATATTTTCTAATTGAGGTACGGCAACGGATTCGGCCGGAGAAGAGCCGGACTTGGAAAAATTGCCGGATGCAATTGAAATATTGCTTAGAGAAAATTGAGCTGGCCGGGCTTTTTTATGACGGATTTTAATTGATGACCCTGAATTGACACTGTCCTGTCTAATTAAATTGGATTGAGCTGATTCCTTGATTGTTTTCTGACGGGCTTTGGAGGACTTAACATCCGAGTGCTTTCCCGGATTTGTTTTTATAAATAAAATTAAAAGAGAAGCTAGAAGTAAAAAGAGGAGCGGCAGCAGTATCTTAATTTTGTTTTTAGTCATTATTCAATTTAAAAAAAAGGCTCACTAAAATGTGAGCCTTTTTTTTATTTTTGTCAATAATAATTTATTTGAGGACTTTAAATTCAATCCTTCTATTTTGTGCTCTGCCTAATTCAGTGCTGTTGTCGCCAATAGGGTTCTTATCTCCGTACCCTACTGTCTTCAACCTACCGGCATCAATACCTTTCTTAACAAGATAATTTTTAACGGTTTGTGCTCTCTCAAGAGATAATTTCTGGTTGTATGAGGAACTGCCGATATTGTCGGTATAGCCCTGTATCTCCACATTAATGTCCCTGTTTTCCCTCAGTATCTGAACGGCATTTTCAAGGATTGGATAAGCTTCGGGAGTTAGGGTAGCTTTTCCGAAGTTAAAGTTAACACCGAACAAAACCCAGTTCTTTTCGGTAGATACGGCAGAAGGAACTTCTACTTCAACTTTCTTTACAACTTCTTTAGGAATATGTTTCTTAATCATGTCCTCAATCTCGGCAAGAGTAGGATAATTCTGCGGAGGAGCCTGTGCAGTTATACCGCTATAAATATCGCAGTACTTTGAAGGCTCGCCCTTGGAGAAGTAATATTGGAGCCCCACACCCACGGTGAAATAGCTGTCGGCATCGGAGCCGAATAAGCCTTTTCTGTTATTGTTAATAACTCCGTCTACCTGGCCGTCTGTGCTGTGCAGCCCTAGTTCGGTTTTAAGGTTCCATGCATTAGATATTCTCCATTCACTTCCGAAGATAAGATTCACCTGCATCGAAGTAGTTGAAATAGCGTCCGGATTAACAATACTTCCCCAATCTGCTTTGAAAGAATTAACGCCTACCCCGAATGCAGCATAAGGGTCTACAACCGAACATGGAGAAAAGTAATATAAGAAATCGAGATCGCCGGTAAGTATGTTTGTGCTCATTTTTGCGCTTGAAGGAACGGCAGTGCCGTTATTGTAAAAGTATTTGCTGCCGGAAGGCATTGTGCCTTCAATATGGTTATAACCAGCCTGTAATCTAAGGGCGACGTTCTCGTAAAAGTTGTGCTGCAATGAAAGAAAGCCGCCGTAGTTAGCCTCGGCAGGCCTAACATCGGAACTAAAAAATGTTGGATAATCCAATCCGAAACCGAAGCTCCAGCTTGTTCTGGCAACCTGGGCAAATGATACTTGTGTTGCTGCAAGCATTATTATCAAACCGAATATAAATATTATTTTTTTCATAATTGCTCTTCAAAATTGTTTTGAAAAAATTTTTGTCTTTTTAAGATTCACACTCTTACAAAATACATTAGCAATAATTATTTAGTTACCTTGAACTCTATTCTTCTGTTTTCAGCTCTGCCTATTACGGTGCTGTTATCGCCAACCGGATTGGATTTACCGAAACCGACTGTAGTCAGCCTGCTGCTTTCAATTCCGTTTTTAACTAAGTAATCTTTAACAGTTTGAGCTCTCTTTTCTGACAGTTTCAAATTGTACTCTTTTGAACCGATATAATCCGCATAACCCTGGATTTCAACTTTTAAATCGGGATTATCTTTTAGAATATTAACTGCATGGTGCAATATTGGATAAGCTTCGGGCAGTAAGTTCGATTTATTAAATTCAAAATTAACACCGTATAATATCCAGTTCTTTTCTGCTACGGCAACGGGTTTTTTAACTACTACTTCTTTTACTACTTCTTTAGGAATATATTTCTCAACCAAGGCTTCTATCTGCTCAAGAGTCGGGTAATTTTCTTTAGGAGCTTGAACTTCAATGCCGTTATAAAGGTCGCAATACTTAGAAGGTTCGCCTTTCTTGAAGTAGTATTGGAATCCTACATTGAATGTAATATAACTGTCTGCATCCGAGCCGAATATACCGCTGCGTCCCGTGTTGGTTATTCCGTCCAACTCACCGTTGGTTGTATGGTAACCGAACTCGGTCTTTAAATTCCAATTTGTGCTCATTTTCCATTCGCTGCCAAGGACAAAATTGAATTGCTGGGATGCCAAAGATTTAACTGAGTTTACTACATTGCTAGGCCAGCTTGGGCTTAAATACGCAGCACCCAAACCAACTCCGGCATACGGTGAAACCGGAGCGCAGGGAATAAAATAGTAGAGTAAGTCTAAATTTCCGCTAACTACATCGGAAGTCATGAATTCAGCTAATGAAGGTACCTTAGTGCCGTTGGTATAATAAAATCTGTTCATTATAGGATCGAATCCGCCGATCCTTCCCTGCATGTGGCTGTAGTTAGCAAGCAGCCTTAAACCTACGTGCTCTGAAAAATTTCTTTGTAAGGATAAAAATCCGCCGTAGTTTTTTTGCTGTGGACGTACATCGGTGCTCTGAAATCTCGGGTAGGTCAGGCCGAATCCGAAACTCCAACTATTTTTTGCAACCTGGGCATATGAAACTTCTGTAGCAACAGAGAATAACAATACTGAAAAGATCAAAAGTATCTTTTTCATAACCATTCCTAAGATTTGTTTTAAAATAAATTTCTTAAGTATTTCTTCTGCAATTAGTTATAGTGAATTGTGGTACCCATATATACACATATAAAATATAAATATTTATTATAAATAACAAAATAAATTATTTTTTTAATATGATTTACGTCATTTTATCGGCTGTTGTCTATATTTAAAGAAAATTTCGGAAAGGGGCTAATTGAATATAGTATAAATTATATTTAATATTAAGTAAAATTTTACGGTTAATGAAATTTTAAATTGTTGGCTCAAATTGTAATTATTTGTTTATATTTTGGTGCCGGATTTCTAACACGAAGTAAAAAAAATTTCCTGCTTGTCTATGATAAAGTCAGAACTCAAACTAATAATTTTATTAATCATTACTTTTTTATTTTTTTATAGGGATGCCTTTACCCAAAGCATCAATAATCAGTATTCATTTACAAGAATTAATCTCGATATAGTCGGCAATAAAAGCACCGATGAACTTAGCAGGTTATGGGATGCTCAAAAGGGCTTTGAAGGAAGCGTAGAAATGCCGTTCTATTACGGCAATATTCAGGTTGGAGTGCGGTATATTCCGTATAAAGAGAATGAATATTTTTATCATGACTTCTCAACCTTTTATTATTTTGCAGGGTGGGGAAAGGAACTTAATCTGCCGTTCCATTTCAGATGGTATAACGGCTTTAAGGTAGGCGCCTATGCAATGGCTTTTCACGACGACAGCTTAACCATTTATCAAAAAGATGAAACCGAGCTTGCAGCAGGATTAAATTCGCGAGTTAGTGTGGAAATATTAAAAAATATTTTTCTTAATGCCGCTGCCGATTATACGGCTGTGTTTACTCATAAAAGAATCGAATTGTTCCTGATTTCTGCCGGAGTGTCTTATTCTTTCAAAACACCAATTTGGCTCAAGGAATTTTTAAAGTGAAATATTTTTTCCTATTTATAATCTTTATCTTTCAGTTTCCATTGTTCTGTCAGAGCAATCCATTGGAAAATAAGCTGACTCAAAGGCAAGTGATTACAGAAGCGATGATTAAAGCTGCAGGTATCCAGACGATTTCTGGTATTATTTACCTGGCCGATAAATGGAATTTTTATTCTATCGACGGATATGAAAGGGACTTGAGCGCAAACAATCTTTCGGATTTCCAACGGCAGAATTTTATTGTTATGATTGACGGGCAAAGGATCGACGATAAAGTTTTCGATGTGCAAAACATAAACCAATTGCCTATTGCAATAGATCAAGTTGATTATGTCGAGCTGATCAATACTCCGCAAATTTATAACGGAGAATATACCGAGAACGGATTGATAGACATACATACCAAAACTCCGGCTAAAGGTCTCTCGGCAAGGGTATTCCAGGGTGTGGGCGACCAAACCGGCGACCCGGGGCCGTATTCTTTTACGCAATACAAATCGCCTAATGTAGACAAGATGGGCTACAATCTGGCTGCCGGGGTAAGTCTGTCTACTAAGGATTGGTATTTAAATGCTGCAACTAAAATTGAACAGAACTTTGCTACCGACCCCGAAGTTAACAACCGCGTTTCAAATTTATTTCCGTCTTACAACAAAGCGGAGATGACATCGACGTTTTATAAATTGAATGTGAATGCCTTAGGGGGCAACCAGGAAATTTTAATTGGTAACACCCGTCATTATGATTTTTTCTTTTTTAAACCTTACGGAGATGAAATACCGGTTAACAGGTATTTTAAGCATGTGGGCTTAAGCGGGCTAATTAAGCCGGGAAATAATTATGATATAAAATATTCGGCCGTATATTCTACCAGCGAGATTGGACAATGGGAGAATAACCTCAACATAGATTTTAACTGGCAGGAAGTAAATTATTACGCTAAACTGGAAGGCGACTATTTTACCCGGGATCTTTTTTTAACCGCAGGTGCAGGATATAGGAAATTAACAGGAGAGTCTCCAAAAGATTTATTTAAAAAAAATTTGGAAACTAAAAATTTATACGGACGGGCAGACCTTAAACTATCGGACAATTTTATTCAGTCGGCAGGCTTGTTTGCTGTTAACTCTGGCGGTAACACGGCAATGAAAGGCTATCTGAAAAATTATTGGGACCTCGGTTCATCCGGCTTTTTAAGAAGCAGCTATACGTACTCGGAAAGACTATTCCAGGAAGATGCAAACTATTGGTACTGGAACCAGCAGGGATATAGCTTTAATGCTCAGGAAAACTTTGCGCCGCTTATTTACGGCAATATCGGTACAAGCCGTCTTTATACTGCGGATTTAGATTACGGTAAAGATTTCGACAGTACATTGTCGTTGAGCTTCGGAATAAGTTACCGTCATTTCTCAAACTATTATATTGAAAGTCAGTCATACCAGTATTATGATAACCAGAGTTCCTTTTATGCGCCGGTGGAAATATTTACTAATTCAAATTTAAAAGTCTTTGGCGGCTATGCAGAAATTCAATACAGAATTATTCCCAATCTTACTCAAAAAATTTATTACAGCTATCAAAAGGATTTTTGGGGAAGCCCTATCTTTAGAGATATATGGGCGGAACTACCAGTACATAAATTTAGCTACACGGTTAATTTTATGCCCAGCCCCGATTTTGGTATATGGGCAAAAATTAATTATGCTTCCGCAACAACGTGGGTAGATTATAAATACGCCGGTTTGCAGACCGGTGAACAATATAAAATGAAAGTGCTGCCCTTGTTAATTGCCGATGTGTCTGTTCAAAAATGGCTTTGGGAAAGAAGAATTTGGCTTAATGTGCTTTTTAGAAATATTTTTAATCAGTCTGAAAAATATATACCGATCGGAGTTTCCAATACTTTAAGATTCTATTTGCAAATTCAGATTCATTTGGATTCAATATTGTAATTCTTTTGAAAAAATTATAACTCGTAAAAGATGAAAATGAAAACTATAAGTTATTTGGTATGTGCAATTGCAATTCTAAGCATGCGGCAGTTATCGTATGCTCAATCGACCGGCACATTAAATAAACAGCAGGCGTACAGCAGTAAGCTGAAGAATTCCGGTTTGAATATAATGCCCGCAGCAGATAAATGGAAAAATAATTTTTGGACTGAGAAACTTGAAAGCTCAACGGGTGAAAATGATTTTAGACAATCGCTGAGCACTTACGGATTGCTAAGTGCGACGAATAATTTTAATCCGGCGGGCTTCAAATTAATAAGTGTAAATTTAATACCCGGCGCCCTTGTCAAGGTAAGTCCGGTTGCCGGGCAGACCGGAAATAAAAGCAGCTCTTTCTTCAGTAAGAATCTATTTTATTTTATTGGAGCTGCGGCAATTGCAGTTACTGTTTATCTAATTTGGCCAAAGAAGGAAGCGCCTGCAAATTCAAATACCACATTCGGCGTTCCTCCGCTGCCGCATTAATAATATCTCAAATAAAAATTTTGGTATGTTGAATAAAAAATTTCAGGCGCCTCATAAAAAACATCGAGCTAACACTACTGTATAATTTCATTTTATGAAAAGAAGCATAATAATCATATTAATTCTTTCTGCCTTTTATCTCTCGAACTCTCTGGCAGGTACTAAAATACTTTTTAATGCGCAGGATTCTTTACAAGCGCCGGTTCTTGCAGCGCCGCTTAATATGTCCAAGCTTCAAAGGACTAACAATTTAATCCTGCAATGGAATTCAGCTCCCGGCGCGGGCAACTATGAATTTCAATATTCTATCGACAGTAATTTTACTTACGCCGGTGTTATAGACGATTATTCTGTTTCCGATACTGTGGTTGTCTTATCTAATCTGAAGAATGAGACGACATATTACTGGAGGGTCAGGTCTATGTCCGGATTTTCTTCCGGCAGCTGGTCTCAATTTTGGAGCTTCACTACAACTCCGCTGCCGGCAGCCGCAGAGTTATTCTCGCCGGAAAGCAATTTGGTCAATCAGGAAAGCAGTATACTTTTTACATGGAGTAAGGCTCCCCAAAATACAAGCTACTTAATACAGCTTTCCCCCGATTCTACTTTTTCTGACTATAATTTGATTTCGGAAAAGACAACCGGTGATACTGCAATTTGGTTTTACAACATAAATTTCAACACAATTTATTATTGGCGTGTGCAGGCTCTGAATATTGACGGAGTAGGCAGCGCATGGTCTGCCGTAAGGCATTTTAAAACAAAATTGTCTCCGCCGGTAATTCTCCACCCCTACGGCGGAGGGCTGGATACAACATTAACTTTTGAGTGGCTGCTGGTTAGCTCCGCAGAAAAATACAGGCTGCAGCTTTCCACATCAAAAGGTTTTGATTCAACCTCGATGCTGTTTGATAAAATCGTGGACAGTTCCGGGTTAGTCATGCATTCGTTCAAATTAGCTCATACATATTTCTGGCGGATATTTGCTTTTAATTCGAAGGGCGATTCCAGCGACTGGTCGAATATTATTCAGCTACAGATAAGGCTTGCAACCCCTGCAGTTCTTTATCCAAAGGATAACGCCTATAACCTGGACACAGTTGTAAGCTTCTCATGGAATAAAGTAGATTCCGCTGTAAACTATAGGTTAAACATCTCAACCGATTCGAGCTTTGCAAAAGTTATGATCGATACGGTAGTCCCTTCTACGCAAATCAGCCTGTCAAAGTTCGAGCATTATAAAAGATATTACTGGCGGATGCTTGCGTTGAATAGAGTTCTAAACTTTAGTGACTGGACCCAGACGAGAACCTTTAAGACAAACCTTGCCGTGCCTTTTCTTTATTCATCGGTTGACAGCCTGGTTAACAGCAGCGATACAGTAAGATTTATTTGGAATAGGATTACCGGCGCCGGTAGTTATAGCCTGCAGGCCGCCTACGATTCGTTATTTAACAGGATGTTTGTAAATACAAAAACGACCGACAGCCTTTATTTGTTGAGCTCATTATTGCCGGATACGACTTTTTACATAAGGATAAATGCGTTAAACGCTGAAGGCGATTCTACCGGCTGGTCGAATGTAATTAGGTTTGCAACCAATCCCGTGTTTAAGGTTGCCGAAAAAAATATTCTGGATACATTAAATATTTCGGAAAACCAAACCGACAGCATCGCTGCAGTCGTTCTGTTTAATAACGGGCCTAATCCGCTTTTTATCGATTCGATTAAGATTAGCCCCGATTCAATTCTTTCGATGGATACTACCGGCATTATACTGAACGGCAATTCTCAAGTACAAAAAATAATTAGGTTGAACCGTGTAAAAATACTCCCCGGTAAAAATTCAGCCTCAGTTAGTTTTATAAGGACAAATTCAAGGGGAGAGAGACAGAATTATAATTTGAACTTTTCATTCTTCATACAGAAAGCGCTGCCGAATTTTTCTCCCGATACACTGGACTTCGGAGTAGTTACTTCCGACAGCGCGGGGTACAAAGGATTTAGTCTTAGGAATTTCGGCGGTAACATCAACGTAGAGATTACTAAAATTTACCAGCTAGGCCCGGACTCAAGCTCGTTCAACCTGTACAATAATCCGGATGTTGTAAAGGCTAATCAATCGAATTTTCTTCCGGTGGAATTTAAACCTTTAAAGATAGGATTGAACTATTCGGTACTTGAAGTAGAAACAAATTCCAGTCCGAAGAAGAACTTTCAGTTCATACTAAAAGGCATTGGAAAAGGAGGAGAATTTTCTGCCGCAGCGTTAAGCTCAATTAATAATTTGGGCGATTCAACATTTGAATCTTTAATTTCCCCGGAAAGAATTTTAACGCTAAAGAATTCCGGCGATAATACATTAAGGCTGAATATTTCATTTGCAAAAAATATTTGGGGATTCGATTCCGTTAAATATTATAATCCCGTTATCAAAGCAGGCGATTCTGTCAGTATTAAGGTTAGATATCTTGCGCGCAATTTTAATTCCTTAAATATCGATACGATGAAAATAAGCCACAATGGCTTTGGCGTAAATCCGGTTGTTGTTGTCCTTAAAGGAAGCTTTGACAGAAGCCGTCTTATACCTTTAATACTTACTAAGATTACCGTAGACAGTGTTGCTTTCCCCCATGCGTCAGACCAGTACTTGGCAGACTCTACTATAACAATCGACATAGATTCATCCTTCATTTCTACATTGCCTTACCCGGATTTTAGGTTTAAATATTACATGGGCAATGCCGATACAGCGCTCTATGCTGCTCAAATGAAACGGTATGAATTTATAATACCTAGCTGGAAAGTTAATGATAGCGGATTGGTTTATTCCGGCGAGCTGCTAATGAGAAATAATAACGATAAGATTGTCGATTCGGTACTTCTTTTCAGCGGCGTTTCTCCGCGTATAATAATTAAAGGATACAATCCGCCGGTAATCAAAATCCCAAGATCCATTCCCGGTCAAACAGCAAGCGAAGCGAATGTTAAATGGTCTTTCTTCGGGTTCCCGTTCGATACTGTTTACGTCGATTCTGTTTTTAATTATTTTGGTGGGAGGAGTAATATGCACGACGGGGAGTGGATGCTTTATAAATACGACTCTTCAAATAAAAGTTCTTTTTCAGGCATGGATATGGAAACATTCCAGCCGAACTCCGCCTATTTCTTCGCTCAGGCTTTGGTTGACACATTTGAGATCTCCAAGGTTTATTACAACAAAATTTTAACCAGAAGACTTACGGATACCGTTATGAGCTTCTCCGGCAGCGCCTGGAAGACGGTATCGGACCCTTTTACTTTTAACGTGCAGGTTGAACCGCCTGCGATGCTTTACAGATATGACAGGGGGAAACAGGAATTTGTAATGACTAACATTATGAAGCCGGGAGAAGGGTATTTCCTGGAGCCGTCATTTAATTCTTTCAATCTTAAAACCTACGGACCGTATTCGCCTTCTAATATCCCTGAAAGTATCTCGGTGCCCGGCTGGTTTGTTAATCTTAAAATGAAAGGGAATTACGGCAAAAGCAGTCTGTTGTTTTCGTTAAATGACCGGAATGAGTTTCAGAAAGTAAATAATAATTTACTTAAAGAAAATTATCTTGTCCCCCCGCGGATTCGAAAAGGATTATATTCCTATATTGAAGGAGAGGCGGGAAGCAGATTAATTGCCAGCAGTATAAATAATGGAGAAGGAGCCTCATGGGATGTAGTTGTCTCGAACGATCTGTCTGACGACCGGATTGCCGTAACGCCGCAAGTTACCGGAGCTCTGCCGCCAAATATGGAAATAGTTTTTTACGATTACTCTCTAAATAAATTGTACGGTGATTCTAGTTTCTCTGTCGGTCTTTCGAACGGCGAATTGAAAAAGATAAAGGTAATAATCGGCACGGACAATTTTATCAGGCAAAGTCTAGGCAGCTCCGTCGGTAGCCGGCCTTACAGCTTTAAGCTGTTCCAGAACTATCCGAACCCATTTAATCCTTCTACGGTTATAAAGTATACTGTGCCGGGGATTGGCGTAAAACCGGTGGAAGTATATTTGAATATTTACGATATACTGGGAAACAAAGTAGCCACGCTTGTACACGGCATGCAGTATCCCGGCGAATACAAAATAGAGTTTAATGCGGGCAGCCTTGCCAGCGGAGTTTATATTTACAGAATTATTACCGGCGGTTATCAGTCTGCAAAAAAAATGATTCTGCTTAAATAACGAGGTCAACCTTAATTATTTTCCGTTGGAGTTTTTTCATATAAGTATGCCGCAGTTGTGGTGTATGTAAATAACGAAATATTAATTTTATGATTATCTTTGTTTTAATCTTTAAAAAATTGGGATTAAGATGGTTGATCTTTCTATAAAAAGGCTGGACATATTGAAGTCAGGGTTCAAAGACAGGAAGATTGCGGTTATAGGCGATATGATGCTTGACTGCTACTTCTGGGGTGACGTTAAACGAATTTCGCCGGAGGCGCCGGTACCGGTTGTTGAAGTTGAAAGCGAGTTCTACAGGTTCGGCGGGGCGGCCAACGTTGCTTTGAATATCCTTAAGCTCGGCGGCTCTCCTTATCCCGTGGGCGTTATCGGCTATGATAATTACGGAACAATTTTCTCCTCATTGATTAACGAGACGGACATCTACGACAAAGGAATTTTTATCGATGAGTCGAGACCGACTACAGCCAAGACAAGAGTTATTGCCGATAACCAGCACGTTGTTAGGATAGATAAGGAAAGCAAACTGTACCTTAACAGGGAAATGCAGAATAAACTGTTAAAGTTTATCGAAGCTAATATCCGGGAATTTGACGGAATTATTTTACAGGACTATAATAAAGGAGTCTTAACTCCGTCATTAATCGAAAAGATTATCGCTCTTGCCAACAAGCATAAAAAGCTTATTACCGTTGATCCGAAATTCAATAATTTTTTCTTGTACAAAAACGTTACGGTTATTAAGCCGAACAGGAAAGAAGCCGAAGATGTTTTGGGTTTTAAAATAAAAACGGATGATGATGTTTCTACGGCGGGTAGAAAGCTGCTAAGCAAGCTGAACGCAAAGAATGTTCTGCTTACCCTGGGCGAGGGCGGTATAGCGGTATTCCAAAATAATAAAGAAGAAAGGCGGATGCCGACCAAAGCCCGCAAAGTAGCCGATGTTTCGGGCGCGGGCGATACGGTTATCTCTACATTAACTATGGCGCTGGCCGCCGGTGCAAATATCTTTGAGGCCTCTTACCTTGCCAACTACGCAGGCGGACTTGTGTGCGAAGAAGTAGGAATTGTTCCGATAGAAATTAACAAGCTGTTTGAGACTGTATTGGAAGAAAAAGTATGAGCGGCGTTAAGACAATTGAAGAAATGAAATCCATCCGGACGAGATTAAGGGATGAGAAAAAGAAAGTTGTATTTACCAACGGCTGCTTCGATCTCATCCACGCAGGGCATGTGGATTATCTTACCAAGGCAAAGGAAATGGGCGATGTCTTAATTGTAGGCCTGAACAGCGACGACTCGGTACGAAGGATAAAGGGAGATAAGCGGCCTATACTGCTTGAGCAGGAAAGGGCATTCATTATTTCGAATATTAAAGCCGTAGATTACGTCGTCCTGTTTGAAGAAGATACGCCTGCAAAAATAATAGGGACTTTAATTCCCGATGTTTTAGTTAAAGGAGCCGATTGGCCTATCGATAATATTGTCGGGCGCGACGTGGTTGAAGCCGCCGGCGGCGAGGTTAAGACTATAAAGTTTGTAAATAACCAGTCGACTTCAAAGATAATTAAATCGATTTTGGATAAATATAAAAGTTAGTGCCTTTTATTAAATAACTGTTTTTTTAAAATTTAATCTCGCCTTGTATAACTGATCCGGAACAATGGGCGGCTAGTTTGAATTATTGAATTAGATTTAACCTTGGCCAGAGAAAAAGAAAAAATATTAAAGAAGAGGACGCTGTTCCATAAGATAGTTAATGTATTCTTATACACCGGGATAGCTGTGCTTATTGTTTTGCTGCTTGTACTGGGATTCAGCCAGACGTCCACCTTTAGGGAAATACTAAGAGAGAAAATTGTATCCGCCGCAAACAAAGAACTGAACGGCAAATTAAGCATAGGCAAAATTGACGGCACAATATTCACTTCTCTTTTTTTAAGAAACGCCATAGTTAGTATGGGAAGCGATACGCTGTTTAATGCAAATCTTATCGAGGTTAAAATAAGTCCCCTGCAAATTTTCCTTAAAAGGATATACGTAAGAAAGGTAGGTTTATCCGATACCAGAATAGCTCTAATTGCAGACAGCTCCGGCTCATTAAATATTTCAAGGCTGCTGCCACCTACTCCAAAAGACACTTCACATTCCAAATTCCCGTTTAAAATTGTTGCGCCCGATCTTCAACTTAAAAACGTAAGCTTCTCTCTACAGGATTATAACAAAGTGAAAAGTAATGAAGTCTACGGGTCTTTTAACATTCATGACTTTCGAATTAAGGATATAAATCTTTCCTTAAGCGCACTGGCAGATATTGCTGATAATGCATACGAACTGAAAATCAACAGCTTTTCCTTTGTACCCAACCTTAAGAATTTTGCTTTGAAAAATCTATCGGGTGAATTCTTTGTAGATACCAACGGAGTATATGTAAACCAGTTAAAGCTATCAACAGCCGGGTCGGATATAAATCTTAAAGCGAAGATAGATAATTTAAATTTATTCGACAGCACAGCCTTCCGCAGGCTCTCTTACGACCCCGTAGATATAAACCTTAAAACTGATAAATTTAATTTCGATGATATTTCTTCGTTTGTTCCATCTGCCGGATTGTTAAAAGGGACGATCTCCATTTCGCTTAAGTCATCCGGCTCGTTAAAGGATTTAAATATTAGCAAGCTGGAAATAAATTATCTGAATACGCATCTGGAGGCGGAAGGCAAAGTGAGGAATACGATCGATCCGGACGATATGTTTATATCTGCAAGCTTTACTAAGACGGAGGTAAGGCCTGAGGATATATCAAAGCTGTTGCCGGATGTCGGCATTCCCGTCTTCAGTAATTTGGATGCGGTAAAATTCGATACGCTTGATTTCCAGGGCAACCCGTTTAACTTCTTTGCTAAGGCATATGTACAGACGAACAAAGGCAGTGCCGGTATAAATGCATCCCTGGATTTACGGAAAGTTCCAATGGCATACGACATTAATTTTAGCTCGAGAAATCTAGATTTGTCTCCTTTTGTAGGTGCGGTAACAAATTTAAACTCGAGAGGCTCAATTAAAGGTAGCGGATTAACTCCAGATAATTTAAGCTCAACCGTCAGGTTTGCATCCAACGGCTCCTCAATTTACGGGAACAAAATAGACACATTAAGATTTGATGCGGATGCAAGAAATAAAAAAATTAATTACAGCCTGTTCTTAAAATCCGATACCACCGGAGCTCAGCTAGCCGGCTCTTTGGATTTTTCAAACCATAGCAATCCCTTGTATGCTGTTAAAGGCTTTGTTAAAAATCTGGACGTGGCAAATTTTACTAAAGACTCTTCTCTTTCAAGCAACATGAATTTCAGGATTAACGGCAGCGGAAGCAGCTTCGACCTGGATAAAATGGATTTGTTCCTTACCCTAAACCTGGACCCGTCAACTCTTAGAGGCGTAAACATTGACAGCGCGAGAGCTATCTTCGATATTAGAAGCGACGACAACGGCCAGAGAATAATAAACGTTATTTCGGATCTGGCCGACGTTACTATTATGGGCAAGTTCTCAGCAAAGCACTCTGTAAATTTGCTAAGCGAAGAAGCGAAGTGGATTGCCGGTGCAGTCAAATCCAAATTGAATAGAATCATTTACCCCGATTCGGTATTCAACCGGCAGGCGACTACAGATGTGGCTGTGCTTCAGCCGAAAAATAAAAAACATGTGGAAATTGACTCATCGTCTTCGTTCAAGTATTCAATCGAGTTCAAGAATTTCGACCTGCTCTCCCTGCTTATGGCCAACAGCCATCTTAGTCTTAACGGCAATATGGACGGTACGGTGAAAAATGATTCTAGCGGAATTACTATTACTTCCAACACTAAACTGGATTACTTAAAATTCTGGGGCGGAAATAACGTCTTCTTCCTTTCCAAGCTTAACCTGGGGCTTAATCTTTCTAACAATTATAACCCGTCTTCTTTAAAAGATATATCAAGCAGATTAAATTTAACCGCCGAGAGGGTCTTTGCGAATAACGATTTTAAGGACATTGCCCTGAATTTAAAATTAGCCGGGAACAATGCCGATATTAATTTCCACGGTAAGTTTAACGATAAAGCAGAAGCAGGTTTCTCCGGCCGCGTTTCATTGCCAGGAAGCGAGGTCCATTTAGACCTTGATACGCTGTTCGCAATGTATAACAGCTATGCACTGCATAACAGCGGCAATGTTAAGATTAACTATTCGAGAGATCAAATAATGATCGATCATTTTGAGCTTGCGCATAACGGCGGCGCAATTGATATAAACGGCACTCTTAACCGCACCGGCACTCAGAATTTAAAAATCAACATTCACAATATAAGCGGATATGAATTAGCCACCGGCTTATTTAATATGAAGACGGAAAACGGATTCGGCACAAGCCTTTATCTTAATGCCGAAATAACCGGCAACTTTTCGGCTCCGCTTATGAAAATTAATTTCGGCGCCGACAGCATAAAATATAAAAATAAAATGTTCGGCTCGCTGGCAAGCAGCCTTAATTATGAAAATCAAAATCTCTCTGTCGATTTGAGGTTCCTTGACTCGTTGATGTATAAGAGCAGACCGGCACTTACCATAACCGGCAATGTCCCGGTCGATCTATCTTTTACCGGCGGCGGGGATAGGTTCAGCAAGACTGAACCGGTAGACCTTACTTTAAGCTCCCTGGACTTTAACTTGGCTACTTTCGGAAACATACTTCCGCAAGTGGATTTTCTGAGCGGCAAGCTTACTTCAAACATTCGATTGACCGGTTTGCACAATAATTTAGAGCCAACAGGCTACATCCGCATAGACAATATAAGCTTTATTGCCGAGGCGAATAATCTTCAATACTTTGCCGGGCTAAGGCTGTCATTAAAGGATAATAAAGTTTCAATAGACAGCCTGCTTGTGGCGAACATAGCCAATACTAAGAACGGCGGACAGATTACTGGCAGCGGAACAATTCTGCTTAATAACTTTGAGCCGGCTTCAATGAATATTTCCCTGGATGGAACTCTTAAAGTTCTCAGCGAAGCTTCTAAATCGGTAAGCCCCAATGTATACGGCGATCTTTCGATATCTACAGACGGGTATGTTAATTTTTCGATGGACTCACGCGGCTACTTCCTAAACGCTCCGCTTATAATTAAGGAAGCCAAGCTTACATTCCCGCCGTCGCAGTCGGTTTACCAAAACTCTACCGAGAATTTTATTTACAGGTTCGTTGGGGATACATCGAAGAAAAATACCGGCGAGATGGATTTTGAACATCTAGTTCAACTTTCACGCCGGAACAAGGCCCAAGAATCCAACGAGGAGAACAACGAGCACACTCCTTTCAATTATGTGGTAAATATTAAAGTCCAGAACGAGGCCGTGCTGAAGTTTGTTCTTGCCAAAGAAATAAATCAGAGTCTAACTGCGGTTTTAAGCGGCAACCTTCAATATGAAAATATAGGCGGAAGAGTAAACTCACAGGGAGAGTTAAACCTGCTCGACGGTTCTACGCTCGAGTTCTTTAAGACATTTGAAGCCGCCGGTACAATCAGGTTCGAGAGCGAGCTGAGCAATCCTTATCTTAACATTGTTGCAACCTACAAAAATTATTATACGCCGCCGGAGCCTGACAGCAAGGAAGAACAGGTTGCTGTAAAAATAAAATTAAGCGGCCCGTTGAGCGATCTATCCCAGAGCTTTATACAGGATAAGAACAATATAGCGGTTTACGTGGGTGCCGATAATATTAGCAACAATAAGCCAGACCCAACGAAGAATGTTTCCGATGCCGTAATGTTTATCGTAACCGGAAAGTTTTCTTCCGATCTTACGCCGCAGCAGCAATCGCAGGCGCTTAACCAGTCCAGTGCCGGCTCCTCGGGCTCTCTTATATCCAATACCGTTAATTCCGCCACTGCATCTATTGCCGGTTCTTTGCTGGGCGGAGTATTAAATCAATATCTGGGGGATTATGTAAAAGGTGTTGAGCTTAGGAATGTCGGCTCAACTACAAAGTTCAATCTGGTAGGTAAAGTAAAAAATTTCCGCTACTCAATCGGCGGATCCACCGAAGTGTTCCAGGACCTTAGCCAGGCAAATGTTAGAATTGAATATCCCATCTTTAACAATTTCCTTTTAAGGCTCGAAAGGAAAGAACCCGTAACGCAGACCAATATATCAAACGATATGATAAATGAGCTCGGATTAAAATATAGGTTTGAATTCTGATGAAGAAAAAAATTATATCGTTCTTTAAAAAAAATCCGGGCAAGGAATTTAAAAGCAAGGAAATAGCCCGGAGGCTAGACATTGGTACCGACCATGAGTACAGCGCGCTAAAATCGGTACTGTACGATCTTTACGAGGAAGATTTTCTTTCGCGCAGCGGCAAAAGATATAAGCTGAATAATATACCGGATACCAACAGGGTTACGGGCGAGCTTCAGATTGTTAACGGCAGCTACGGCTTTGTAGTATTAAAGGACCAAAGAATGCGCGATATATTTATCGCATCGAGGAACCTCGGGACAGCTTTCCACGGGGACACTGTTGAAGCAGTTCTGTTTGCCAAGCAGAAAGGGAAAAATATTGAGGGGCAGATTGTAAGAGTTGTAAAGAGATTAAGGAAAGATATCGTAGGAACTCTAAGAAAATCAAAATCATTTTATTTTATAGAGCCCGACGATCCCGGCGTTCACCGGGATATTTACATTGACCAATCCGGCCTTGCAGGCGCAGTTGAGGGAGATAAGGTAATTGTGGGTAATATCGAGTGGAACAGTGCCGTGCTTAACCCGGAAGGCAAAGTAATTGAAGTTATAGGTAGGGCCGGTTCGTTCGATACCGAAGTAGCTTCGTTGGCCAAGGAATTTAATCTTCCGTACAAGTTCCCGCCAAAGGTTATTCATGAGGCGAATGAAATTGATAGCCTGATAACGGGAGAAGAGATAAGCAAGAGGATAGATTATAGGAATAAGACGGTAATGACGATAGACCCGGAGGATGCAAAGGATTTTGACGATGCTCTTTCGGTTGAGCAGCTGGATAACGGGAACTACTCTATAGGAGTTCATATTGCGGATGTGGGGCATTACGTAGAGAAAGGTTCTGCAATCGATAAGCAGGCCCAATTACGCGGTAACAGTGTTTACCTGGTAGGCAAGGTTATTCCAATGCTGCCGGAAAGGCTGTCGAACGATATTTGCTCACTGGTAGCCGGGCAGGACAGGCTTACTTATTCTGTTATAATTGAAATGACTGTACGGGGAAGGATAGCCGGCTATAAGATTTCGAAGACGGTTATAAACAGCAAGCGCCGTTTTACTTATGATGAAGTCCAGCAAATTATTGAAAAGGGAGAAGGCGAGTTTAGGCAAGAGATTTTGGTGCTGAATAAGCTTGCTCAGACACTGCGCAGAAAAAGAATGAAGGAAGGAAGCATTGAATTCTTTACCCCGGAAGTTAAGTTTGAGCTGGACGGCAGCGGCAGGCCGGTAAGAGTATTCAAGAAGGATATAAAAGAGAGCAACATGCTTGTAGAAGAGTTTATGCTGCTGGCAAACCGCATAACTGCCAAGCACGCCGGCGCACCGGAGAACGGCACTGCACGCCCTCTAATTTACAGGGTGCACGATCTTCCCGATAACGAAAAGATAAATGAGTTTGCAAAGTTTGTTAAATCGCTAGGCTACTCTTTCGATCCGGGCGCTTCATCAAGGTCGAATCAGTTTCAACTCTTAATACAGAGCGCAAGAGGTACAGAGGAAGAAGCGTTGATTAACGAGCTGGCCATAAGATCGATGGCTAAGGCGGTCTATTCCGTTAATAATATCGGTCATTACGGACTGGGATTTAAATATTATACTCATTTTACATCCCCCATAAGAAGGTATTCCGATCTTATTGTGCACAGGCTGCTGTACAAATACATCGATAACGGCGCTGCAGTTAATTATTCGCTGCAGGAGCTAGATGAGATAAGCGATCATATTTCCGAGTGCGAAAGGAACGCAATTGAAGCTGAACGGCTCTCGGTAAAATTAAAGCAGATTGAGTATCTTCAAAACCATCTGGGCGAAGACTTCGGCGCTATCATTTCCGGGATTACGCACTTTGGTATTTTTGTAAAAATATCGGATATTCTAGCCGAAGGATTAATAAGACTAAGGGATTTGGAGGGAGATTTTTACGTTTACGATGAAAGAAAATATTCTTTAATTGGAAGGCGTACAAAAAGGCAGTTCCGTCTGGGAGACCATGTTAATGTTAAGCTCGTCCGGGTTGATGCTGAAAAATCGGAACTCGATTTTATAATTATTGAATAAATGTGGATTTTTTATATGAGGAGACTTTTACTTTATCTCGTCGCTTTGTTTTGCGTTATACCTGTTGCAATCTTTGCTCAATTCGGTCAGAATAAAGTTCAGTACAAGGACTTTACATGGTACTATATCCAGACCGATCACTTCGATATATACTTCAATTCCAGAGGCTCCAAGCTTGCGGATTTTACCGCCAAGGTTGCGGAGGAATCTTTAACATCGATTGAGAAGAGTTTTAATTACAGGATAAATAACAGGATAACAATCGTAGTTTACAACTCCACCAACGATTTTCAGGAAACCAATATTACCGACCAGTATTTGGGCGAAGGCATTGAAGGCTTTACGGAAATTTTTAAGAACAGGGTTGTAGTTCAGTTTATGGGCTCTTACCCCGAGTTCAGGCACTTGATCCACCACGAATTAACACACGCCGTTATGAACGATTTTTATTACGGCGGGTCTCTTCAAAATGTTATTTCGAATAATATAAACCTTAACCTGCCCCAGTGGTTTAACGAAGGCATGGCGGAATATCAGTCCCTCGGCTGGGATATAAATACAGATATGTTTATGAGAGATGCGGTTATAAACGATTACCTGCCGGACATAAACGGCTTAAGCGGATACATTGCATACCGCGGCGGCGAATCGGTATTTAATTATATAGCCTCGAAGTACGGCAAAGAAAAAATTGGCGAGCTGGTAAATAAGATAAAAGGAACCGGCAGCCTGGAAGAAGGTTTCAAGTCTTCCATCGGCTTAACTTTAAAGGAGTTTAACGAAAGATGGAAAAAGCATCTTAAAAAAGTTTACTACCCGGATATTGCCATTAGGAAAGACCCGGATGAATTTGCTAAAAGATTAACTGACCCGGAAGAGGGCGGAGGATTCTATAACACTAGCCCGGCAATCTCGCCTCAAGGCGATAAAATTGCATTCATATCGAACAGGAATTATTACTTTGATGTTTTTATTATGAATGCGATAGACGGCAAGATTATTAAGAGGCTGGTAAAAGGTAACAGGAGCGCTGACTTCGAGCAATTGAATGTAGTTACTCCGGGCTTAAGCTGGTCGCCGGATGGAACCAAGATAGCGCTATCCGCTAAAAGCGACGGCGATGATATCATTTATATTATCGATGTCGAATCGGAAGAAAAAAGCACCCTGCCGGTAAAACTGGACGGCATAAAAAGCCTGTCATGGTCTCCCGACGGCAAGTACCTGGCTTTCATCGGTCATACTGCCGCGCAGTCCGATGTTTATATTTATAATTTGGAAACCGGCAAGCTGACTAATTTAACAGATGATATTTTTACAGATAACGATCCCAGCTGGTCTCCCGACAGCAAAGATATATTCTTCTCTTCCGACCGGGGAAATTATTTGTCGGCCTCTGCAGTACCGGATACGTTTGATGTTTATAACTACAAGAATGCATACTCGGATATTTATTCTATAAACATAGCAGATAAAAAGATAATACGCATTACCGATATTCCGGGCAGTAACCAGTCCGCTCCTGTTGTTGGACCTAAAGACAGCCATATCCTTTTCATTTCGGATCTAAACGGCATAAATAATATTTATAAGAAGAGGATTTCCTTAACGGAAAAAGATACCGTTAAAAATGAAGCTGATTTACCTGCGCTGCCGATTACCAATTCGCTTAACGGCCTCTACCAGCTGTCTCTTTCAAGGGACGGCAAGAAGCTCGTCTTTTCAACTCTATATAAAGGATCGTATAATTTATTCCTTATGAATAATCCTTTCGACCGGGTTCTGGATACAACTAAGCTTGTTCCTACGGTTTATATAAAAAGCCTCGATCAAAAAGAATCTATGATCCAGGAAATTGCTAAACATGTAATTCAGCAAGTAGATACTTCCGGTGTACAGTCGCCGTATTTAAATGCCGAGGCAGATACTACCCATATCTACGGCGATTCAATTCAGGTGGAGCTTAACAATTATGTCTTCGGTAATAAGAACGAGCCTAAAACAGCAGTGAAGCCCGATTCGGTAAACTCAAATTTTAATCTGACGGATAACCTGGACAAGAACGGCAACTACAGGGTGAACAGGTATAAGATCACTTTTTCTCCGGATATAGTTTATGCTAATGCGGGTTATAGTTCGCTCTACGGATTGCTGGGAACGACTGTGCTTTCTTTCAGCGATGTCTTGGGTAATTACAGGATAATCGGGCAGACCAGCTTGCAGATAGACTTGAAGAACAGCGAC
This sequence comes from Bacteroidota bacterium, assembly GCA_021813585.1. Lineage (GTDB taxonomy): Bacteria > Bacteroidota > Ignavibacteria > Ignavibacteriales > Ignavibacteriaceae > FEN-1297. Next base: position 104,598 of record JAKAJV010000122.1, read on the forward strand.
TACGGTCTTGCATATTTTAATCTAAAGCAGAGATTGAATTACGGGATTGAAGGATTCCATACCGCAAGGTTTGTATATCTAGACAGACCGGACGGTACCGATCTATTCAGATTCAGGAATTACGGCGGAGTGATTTCTTTAAGCTATCCTTTAAATATGTACTACAGGCTCGAAGGCGGTTTAAGCTGGCTTAACCTTTCGATGGAAAATCTAGATAACCCCGATGAGCCGTTCCAGACAGTTTCCTATATAGTGCCGACAATAAGTTTTATTCACGACAACGCGCTGTGGGGCTATATTTCTCCGATCGACGGTACAAGGTACAGGTTCGATTTTCTCGGCAATCCGGGAATCATAACCGGCAAGGATTTAAATTTCTATTCTCTGCTGGGCGATTACAGGACGTACTTCCGGTTCTGGACTGATTATTCATTCGCATTCAGGCTGTCCGGCGGATATTCCTGGGGTGCCAATCCGCAGAGGTTTTTTATAGGCGGTATTGATAACTGGATAAACAGGGAATTTGCAACTACAAGCATTCCGCTCAATTCACCATCTGACTTTGCCTTCCTAACAGCGGCACTTCCGCTTAGAGGTTATGATTACGCTCAGGAAATAGGTACAAAATACGGATTGTTGAATGCCGAGTTGAGGTTTCCATTAATAAAGTATCTTGTTACCGGAGCCCTGCCTGTTCTGTTCAGCAATATTATGGGCGTTGCTTTTGTGGATGCCGGGGCTGCGTGGAATAGGAACAGCCAGCTGCAGTTGTTTGAGAGGGACCAATACAAGGGAGTAATGACAAAAGATCTTTTGGTTGGCTCTGGCTTTGGTGCAAGGATATTCTTATTGTACTTCCTGGTAAGATTCGATGTAGCCTGGGCATATAACTTCGATACTTTCTCGAAGCCTAAGTTTTATATTTCTCTTGGTACGGATTTCTAATAATTTTTACAATTTATTTAGATGCGGATTTTGATTGGGATTTTACATTGCTGCCTTTACTTGTAGAATTGCTTGATTTGCTCTTATAGTCTGTTTCATAAAAGCCGGTTCCCTTAAAAATAGGTCCTAGCCCTGGGCCGATTAATCTTTTAACTTCACCTTTGCAATTCGGACAAACCTTAACCGGTTCGGCATTCATTGTCTGAAAAACCTCAAACTTAAAACCGCAGTCGTTACATTTATATTCATATGTCGGCATTTCGTACCACCTATTTTTAAATTGGGCAGAAACTTAATGAAAAATTCAAAAAAATTCTATAAATTAACCGGCGTTGTTAACTTCATTACATAATTTCTATTTTCTAAAGTTATTATAAATTTTAAACGTAAAATTACTTCCGGTTAATATTGTGAAAAAAATTTTTCTTACCTTATTGATTGCAACTGCATTTAGCGGCTGCTTGAATTACATCCAGGACGTTCAATTATATGCCGACGGTTCCGGTTCCATGCGTCTTATATTTTGGACAAAGATGCCGGATAACGAGAGCGCTAAAATACTAGACAAAATTGGTATTTTTAATCCCGATTCAATTCGAAATGAGTTTTCGTCTCCCTATTCGGTAATTAAAAATATAAAAGTTTATACGGATACTACCGACAGTACAACCCATGCTGTTGTTGATCTTAGTTTTAATCATATTGATTCCTTAAACCAAACCAAGGCTTTTGCCTTATCGGATTTTTCATTAAAGGACGGTGCCGAAGGACAGAAAATTTTTTCACAGTTCATACCACCCATTGCAACCGGGTTCGGAATAAACGGCAATGCTTTCCATATTACGTATAAATATACTTTCGGTGGCGATATAATTACCGATAATGCTACTTCGAAAGACGGGCGTACATTAATTTGGGACTATAGCCTGGCTCAAGTAGGCAGCGGAAAAACAATTTCGGTTACTTTTAGGCCTTTCAAACTTAAAGAAACACCACCCTGGATCTATGCCCTATCGGGATTAGTGCTGCTTATAGTTATTATTTTTCTGTTTAAGAAGAAGAAAGACTGATTTTACATTTCATACAAGGTAATAATCATATTTTTGTATGCTGTGATTTATTGACTTACCAGGGTGATTTATTTATATTTCACGTCTATTTTTTTAATATATAGAGAAAATTAGTAAATTTTATGGCTACAAGTGAATATAAGATTTTTTCGGGCAGCTCTAATTTACCGTTAGCCCAAAAAATTGCTGAAAAACTTGGCATGCCGTTGGGTTCTTTAGAATTAAAGAGATTTAGCGACGGGGAAATTTGGGTAAAGTACGGCGAAAACATTCGCGGCTTGGATATTTTCATTATTCAGCCAACCAATCCTCCTGCAGAGAATCTGCTAGAGCTTTTAATAATGGTTGATGCTGCTAAAAGGGCATCGGCAAAAAGGATTACAGCTGTAAT
>JAKAJV010000138.1 GCA_021813585.1 Bacteroidota bacterium
CCATTAAATGTGTTCTGCCTATTTTAATAATATCTTTAAATTCGTCCGACTTGCCGGACAAAGCATCTCTAAGCTTTGTAACCATCGGTATAAGCCTATTATGAATTTCTTCTACAGCGGCAATGTGCATGGCTGTTGGGAATGTATCGTTTGATGACTGTGCTTTGTTTACATCGTCGTTTGGATGAACCGGTTTTTTACTGCCCATCTGTCCGCCAGCCAGTTCTATCGCCCTGTTCGAGATAACCTCGTTGGCGTTCATGTTTGTCTGCGTACCGCTGCCTGTCTGCCAAACTACAAGAGGAAAGTGGTCGTCCAGCCTGCCTTCAATTACCTCGTCTGCTGCTTTAACAATTAGTTCGGCTTTATCGGAAGGTAAGATTCCAAGTTCTTTATTAGTAATAGCCGCAGCTTTTTTCAAAATACCGAGTGCTCTTATCAAAGGCCGCGGGAACTTTTCCCCGCCGATTTTAAAATTCATTAGCGATCTTGCTGTCTGGGCGCCGTAATATTTATCGGCCGGCACTTTCATCTCGCCCATACTATCGGTTTCGATTCTGTATTCCATTTTGTTTCTCCAAATAATTCCAAGGAAAATTGAACAGGGGATTTAATAATTTTATAACCGATCCCCGCCAATTAAAATTACTTGTATCTAATTTAATATTTTTTACTGAGAGATTTTAAACAATAATCATTTAAAATTTAGTAACCCGCAACTGCTGCCCGGCTATCAGTCCTTTGTAACTAAATTTCTCCCTGCTTAAATAACGGAATACATGACCAGGAGCAAAGCAGGTTATTGAAAATTAAGAGAAATTAATAGCCCTTGTTTGACGTTTAAAATATTAATTAAAATTTTTTGCGGATAATCTTTAATAACTTCAACACCATATTCACTAAGCAAGGCATAATTGTGTCCGGTTTTTTCTGAAAGGAAGTGTTATTATGTTGGTAAAAGGCCCATTTGAAAAGGCAAGACAATATATAGAATCTCATTCAGAGCATTTCGAAAAGGCAACCGAAAGCAATAAGATAATTAAAGCCGGCCCGTGCATTACAATCTCCCGCGAGACAGGCGCCCGCGCAGACGTAATAAGCGAAAAGCTTATAAACATCTTTCAAGAAAGATTTAAAAATAATCCCCTGCATTGGACGGTTTTTGACAAGAACCTGATAGAAAAGGTACTGCAGGATCACCACCTGCCCAAAACACTAAGCAAGCTGATGGAAGAAGAAAAATATTCGGCTATAAAGTCTATCTCAACCGAGCTTCTCGGCGGTCAGCCTGCAATATGGACTTTGGTTTACAAGACCATTGAAACAATTTTGCAGATTGCTCAAATAGGCAACGTAATTATACTGGACAGAGGCGCCAACATAATTACATCAAAGCTGCCCAATACTTTTCATGCTAGGCTGGTAGCCCCGCTTGAATTTAGAATTGAGCATATCCGCCAGCTTTTTAACTACGATAAAAAGGAGGCGGTTGAATACATTAAGAGAGAAGACCAGGACAGGCGGGATTACGTGATGAATTATTTCCACAAGGAGATTAACGATCCGCAGCTTTATAACATCACGTTAAACACTGCGCTGTTTACCGACGATGAGGCCGCACAGATAATTGGAACTGCGGTAATAAGTAAATTCAAGGAAATGTTTTTCGCTATCGATTAAGATTTATTTCCGGCATAGCGGAACTTGCCGATTTCCCGGAACTGCAGCTTTACAGAGCGCTTTAATAATATTTAGACTCGTCAAAAAATTTTGTATATTTAACAATAAAATTACACCATATCCTGTACTGTTAACCTACGTTAATTTAAGTAAGGAGGCCATATGGTAATAAAGGGCTCACTCGAAAAAGCAAGGCTCTATATAGAATCTCACACAAAAGATTCGAGCCGGATATTTATGAAACAAAAACCCGGACTTTGCATTACGATATCGCGAGAAACAGGCGCGGGCGCCGACCTGGTGAGCGAATATCTTGCGGAATATTTACAAATGTACAATAACGAAGATGCTGTGCCGTGGACGGTATTTGACAAGAACCTGATTGAAAGAGTAATTGAGGACCACCATCTGCCTAAAAAGCTAAGCCAATATTTTGTTGAAGATAAATTGTCCGAACTTAAATCTACCGTCAATGAAGTCCTGGGAATTCATCCGCATGCCTGGGTGCTTGTTAACAAAACGAGCAACACAATTATGCAACTGGCTCAAATAGGTAATTGCATAATAGTCGGCCGTGGTGGGAATATTATTACATCGAGATTGAAGAATGCATTCCATGTAAGGCTTATAGCGCATGCAGAAGCGAAGGTTCAACGGATAATGGAGAAGTTCCAAAAAAACCGGAAGGATGCGATAGAATTTATAAAGAAAGAAGATCTTGCCAGGAAAAATTATCTTAAGAAATATTTTAACAAGAATATAGATGATCTTTCTTTATACAATATTATAATCAATACCGGTGCGGTAGGCTATAAAAAAGCGGCCGCAATAATAGGAAGGTCCGTTATTGAGCTGTACCCGGAAATGTTTCCTTTAAAGAGCGAAAGTCTTCTTTACGATGAAGCATGATAAAAAACAAGGAACGAAAAATATATTGTTTGGTAGCTGATTTTTTTTGTACTTTTGCCAACCAATAAAAAAGGGAAAGTTTAATGGAGTTAACTTTAATAGATAAGAGCAACTATCTTAAAGGATTGCTGGTAGTTGCAAAAAAAGATAATCAATTAACCGAACCGGAAAAGAAAATAATAAGAAATATTGCTTTAAAGCTGGGATTTGCAACAGATTTTTATGAGGATACTCTTAAAGGCCTTTTAGCAAACAAGTATATTGAAGAAAAGCCGATAAGATTCTCGGATAAAAAAATTGCCGAATCCTTTGTTGCCGACGGACTAAAGCTGGCTTTTTCCGATCAGATGATCTCGGGAAAAGAAATTGACTGGCTTAAAGCGACTGCTGAAGAAAACGAGATAGATGCCGAATGGTTCAGCGATAAGTTAAAAAAGAACAAGGAAGCCGCAGGCTTTAATCTGAATTCCGAATTCGCGCTGTTCTCAATCATATAAAGGACACAGACTTTTGCCGCATAAAATTTAAAGCGGATTAATATCCGCTTTTCTATTTTTAATAATCACAGTATAATCGTATTCCATTTCCCGTTTCCCGTTTCCCGTTTTCCCATTTCCCGTTTCCCGTTTTCCCATTTCCCGTTTCCCGTTTTCCGTTTTCCTGTTTCCCGTTTTCCATCTTCCATCATACATCTTCCATTCTTTAGTGTGTTCTATTGAACTAAAGAAATAAAATAGCTTAACAATAGTTGTTGTTTTACAGCCTAATATCTAATTTTAACATAACAAAATTTTAATAGTAAAGTCCCTTTCGGCTGAAGAAAGGAACCGCCAAAATTTTCAAAAAGGACATTCCATGGAAAAAATGAAAGCTCTGGTAAAGAAATATGCCGAACCCGGATTATGGCTTGATGAAGTGCCGGTGCCGGAAGTAGGGGTTAACGATGTTCTGATAAAAATTCAGAAGGCATCAATTTGCGGCACCGACATTCATATTTATAACTGGGACGACTGGGCGAAAAAAACCATCCCCGTCCCGATGGTAACCGGCCACGAATATGTAGGGACCGTGGAAGCAATCGGCAGCAATGTAGATGACGTTAAAATAGGCGAGCTTGTAAGCGGCGAAGGTCATATTGTCTGCGGCCAGTGCAGAAATTGCCGCGCCGGCAGAAGGCATCTTTGCAAAAACACAAAAGGAGTAGGAGTAAACAGACCCGGCTGCTTTGCAGAATATCTAAGCATCCCGGTTTCAAACGTATGGCACTGCGATCCATCGATTCCTACAGACCTGTTTGCAATCTTCGATCCGTTCGGCAATGCAACACACACGGCACTTTCATTCGACTTACTTGGAGAAGATGTGCTAATTACCGGCGCAGGCCCAATAGGAGTTATGGCTGCTGCAATAGCAAAGCATGCAGGCGCAAGGTTTGTTGTAATTACAGATGTAAATCCGAATAGATTAGAACTGGCAAAAAAAATGGGAGTTACCAGAACAGTTGACGTAACCAAAGAAAAGCTGGAAGATGTAATGAATGAACTTGGGATGAGAGAAGGATTTGATATCGGTCTGGAGATGTCCGGCAGCATTGCCGCTCTAAACAGCATGATTCCGATTATGTGCCACGGCGGTAAAATTGCGCTGCTGGGAATTTTACCTTCGAACGCAGCCATAAACTGGGAGACAGTTGTATTTAACGGATTGACCTTGAAGGGAATTTACGGCAGGGAAATGTTTGAAACGTGGTATAAAATGACGGTTATGATCCAAACCGGCCTGGATATTTCTCCGATTATTACAAATCATTTCCCGTTTGAACGGTACAAAGAAGGATTTGAATTGATGAAGTCGGGCAACAGCGGCAAAATTATTTTGAACTGGTAGTGGAAGAATTTTCAACAAAGTAAAAAAGAATATTTTATCCAAAAGATAAAGGGATTCACAATGAACGAAAAAGTAAAAAACTTTTATTTGCAGCAGTTAAGCCAGATTGAAGCTGACGGTTTGTTTAAGAAGGAAAGAATAATTACAAGTCCGCAAAGCTCGAAGATTGAAGTAGCCGGCGGGCAACAGACCTGCCTGCCGGACAGGCAGGTAATAAACATGTGTGCAAATAATTATTTGGGGCTGGCCAACCATCCAGAAATAATTAAAGCGGCAAAAGAAAGCTACGACAAATGGGGTTACGGGCTTTCATCGGTGCGCTTCATTTGCGGAACCCAGGAAATCCACAAAGAACTTGAACAGAAAATAACCGGCTTCCTAGGTACCGAAGACACGATTCTTTATACATCGTGCTTCGATGCTAACGGCGGTTTGTTCGAGACAATTCTTTCCGAAGAAGATGCCGTAATTAGCGATGAGCTTAACCATGCAAGCATCATCGACGGTATCCGCTTAAGTAAAGCGCAGCGCTTCCGCTATAAGAACAGCGATATGAACGACCTGGAAGAAAGGCTAAAAGAAACTCAATCAAACAGATTTCGCTTAATCGCTACCGACGGTGTCTTTTCAATGGACGGATTTATAGCCAAACTGAAAGATATATGCAGCCTTGCGGATAAATACGGTGCTATGGTAATGGTAGATGACTCTCACGCAGTGGGATTTATGGGCAAGCACGGCAAGGGCACTCATGAGTATAACGACGTTATGGGAAGAGTTGATATAATCACCGGAACCCTGGGCAAAGCATTAGGCGGTGCAAGCGGCGGCTATACTAGCGGAAGAAAAGAAATAATCGATTTGCTTCGCCAGCGCTCACGGCCGTATTTATTCTCGAACACAGTGGCGCCAAGTATAACAGCGGCTTCGATCAAAGTACTTGAGCTCCTTGAATCTTCAACACATTTAAGGGATAAGCTTGAAGACAATACAAAATATTTCCGCGAGGGAATAACCAAAGCCGGATTAAACATTAAGCCGGGAGTCCATCCTATCGTTCCGATCATGATCGGCGATGCTTCCCTTTCCCAAAGAATGGCGGCAAGACTTCTTGAAAAAGGCATATATGTAATTGGATTCTTTTACCCGGTTGTTCCGAAAGGAACTGCTAGAATCCGTGTCCAGATTTCCGCTGCGCATTCAAAAGAAGATTTGAATTTTGCTATTGAGAAATTTAAAGAAGTGAAGAATGAGTTTGGAATGTGACAAGCCAAAAACTCGATACTTGATATTCGGCTCTTGATGTTGGATTTGCAAAGCGCATAGAGCATAGCGTACCTGAAACTAGTTTGTTGTTTTTAATGAATCATACAAAACATGCCTTCATACCACGGAGATACTAGCTTGGCATCCAATTAGTTTCCAAATTTTATAAATTAAGTTGAAAAGAAAATTATTTTGATTGGATAACTTCCTCCAAGTGATTAAAAATATTCACCGCATGAAAGCGTGAATTTTCTATGAACAGTTTTCCTGTGTCCATTCCGCCGCATACAACACCCGCAAGGTAAATCCCTTTCTTGTTCGTTTCAAAAGTGTTCTCATCTAACTCAGGATTCTTATTCTCGTCTTCCAATATTTTTACTCCCGCCTTTTTTAGAAGACTGAAATCCGAATGGTAACCCGTCATTGCAAAGACAAAATCATTTTCAATTGTTATCTTCCCATCCGGCGTTTGTATGTCTACTTCCCTTTCTCTAATGCTTAAGAGATTCGAGTTAAAATACGCTTTGATTGATCCTTCCTTAATTCTGTTTTCAATATCCGGCTTTACCCAGTACTTAACGTTGTCTTTTATTCTGTCTTCTCTAATAACCATTGTAACTTTAGAGCCGCGGCGGTATGTTTCCAGTGCAACATCAACCGCAGAGTTTGCAGCACCTACCACAACTAAATTCAAATATGCGTACGGATGTGCTTCATCAAAATAATGCTTAACCTTCGGCAGTTCTTCCCCGGGTATGTTCATATAGTTCGGACTGTCATAAAATCCCGTTGCAATAATTACTTTTTTAGCCCGGTATTTCCCCTTACCGGTTACCACTTCAAAGCCGACCCCAGTTTCATTTATTTCATTCACGGTTTCATAGGTATTCACATTTAAATTCCACGCGTGCTTTACCCGCCTGTAATATTCAAGCGCTTCTCTGCGGGTGGGCTTATCGCCGTGGGATACAAACGGCACATCGCCTATCTCCAGCCTCTCGGATGTCGAAAAGAAAGTCATGTTTGTCGGATAATAAAATATCGAATTTACCAAACAACCTTTCTCTATTATTAAATGAGAAAATTTTCTTTTAACAGACTCAATGCCGCACGATAAACCTATAGGACCGGCACCTATAATTATAACATCAAAAATCTTTTCTATCATTTAAGCTTCCGAAAATAATTAAACATTATGCCCGGCAGTAATTTAACTATTTCTCCAAATATATATTTTGACGAAGGCATCAAATAAAAACACAGCTACCAACCGGGCATTAAATTTTGATTAACACTTCAGATGAATAGTGTTTTTAATTAATTTGTTATTACTTTTGAACGATAAATTAGCGTTAATAATCTCGATTTTTAAATGAACGACCCTCTTTTTCTAAATCATGTCTGTTTCGATCTTGACGGAACAATCATCGATTCATACAACACGATATATAAGACAACTGTTAAGACTTTAAGTATTCTAAATATTCACGATCCTTTACCGGAAAATGATTTCTATAAAAGGATAGGCCACCACTTTATCGATATTTTTCATGAGATGAATATTCCGGTGACCGACTTTGAAGAATTTATTGGTATATATAAAGATCATTATTTCGATTTTATCGACGAATCAAAAATTTTCGACGGCGTAATTGAAATATTTGAGTACCTTAAAAGAAATAATATTCTTGTATCGCTTCTTACTACTAAAATGCAAAGCCAGGCAGATAATATTATCGATCACTTTAACCTGAGAAAATATTTTTCGTTTGTAATGGGACGAAGAGACGGAATTGCAAACAAGCCCTCTGGCGAGCCGCTGCAATTTATTTGTAACGGTCTGAATGCTAAGGCCGGAAATACTCTTATGGTTGGAGACACCGAGTTGGATATAAGGTGCGGCAAAAACGCCGGGGCCAAAACCTGCGCCGCTTTGTACGGCTACCGGACTAAAGATGCAATGGAACAGGAGAACCCGGACTATTCAATTTCAACTATTACTGAATTAAAAAATATAATTTAATTACGGAGTAATACAGATGAAAAGAACTGCAAATACGTTATTTATTATTTTCTTTATACTTTTTACAAACCTTTTATTTTCTCAGCCGGTTCAAAGGCCGAAGCTTGTGGTTGGTATAGTCATCGACCAGATGAGATACGATTATCTTTACAGATTTAAACCGTATTACGGCAAGGGCGGCTTTAACAGACTGATGAACGACGGGACAAACTTTACATTCGCACATTTTAATTATGTACCCACATACACTGCACCCGGGCATACTTGCGTTTACACTGGTTCAACTCCTTTTTACCACGGAATAATTGCGAACGATTGGTACGACAAGCAATCAAAGAAAATGATTTATTGCGTAAAGGATCCTTCCGAAAAAAGCGTCGGCAGCGATGACGACCAGGGCCAAATGTCGCCCAAAAGACTGCTGGCTACAACCATAACCGACCAGATAAAGCTTGCAACCAATGGCGCTTCTAAAGTGATCAGCATTTCACTTAAAGACCGCGCAGCAATTCTTCCGGGCGGGCACTGGGCGAATGCAAGCTATTGGTACGACAATAAGACCGGCAGCTTTATATCATCCACTTACTACATGAAGGCATTACCGGAATGGGTAAACAAATTTAACAGTGAAAGGCTTGCCGATAAATATCTATCCGAAAAATGGACGCTCTCCAAACCGGTATCTGATTATCAAATTTGCGCACCGGACGAAGCGCCGTATGAAAAAGACGTCTTCTCGGAAGGCAAGACTTCCTTCCCGCATTCCTTTGCCAATGTTAAGCCGGATTCAAAATATGCAATACTCGAGTCGACTCCGTTCGGCAACCAAATTGTAGAGGAATTTGTAAAGGCAGCATTAAAGAATGAAAAGCTAGGCGAAGGTAAAGCAACCGACTTTCTTGCAGTAAGTTTCTCCTCCACCGATTTTATCGGTCATGCTTACGGAACAAACTCGTTCGAAATTGAAGACACATACATTAAGCTGGACGAACAGATAGCCGATCTGCTGAAAGCATTGGATAAGCAGGTAGGCAAGGGAAATTATTTATTATTCCTTACCGCCGACCATGCAGCTCTTGAAACTCCCGGATTCTTGAAAGAGCACCATCTTCCCGCAGGCGATTTTAATTACAAAATAGTTAGAGATTCTTTGAAGTCGTTTGCCGAAAGGAATTTTGATACCGGCAGCCTGATAGAGAATGTTTCCAACAACCAAATATTTTTTAACCGCCGGGTTATACATGAGAAGAGCCTAAACATGCACACTGTTGAACAAAAATTTGCAGATTACTTAAGAGACAACTACCCCGAAATTGCTTCTGTTTTTACAAGAGACGAGCTTGAAGGTAAAACTCCGGCGCGTACTTCAACAAACCTAACGCTTAACGGCTTTAACCCTGCACGCTCCGGCGATATTGCAGTAACTTTGCAGCCAGCATATGTTCCCGAGCTGCTGAAACAAGGCACAACGCACGGCGCGCCATATGCGTACGATACTCACGTGCCGATGTTGTTTTACGGCTGGCACGTTCCTATTCAAACTGTTAATAAGCCGGTTTACACGGTAGATATTGCGCCGACTATAGCAGATATGCTGAAAATAACCGAACCGGATGCATGCATCGGGATACCGCTTATTAACTTCAATCATCATTAATTCAGATGAGCTTGCTTAGAATTTCATCGCATATGGCGTAGCCGCTTTTTGTAAGGCGAATAAAATTATTTTTAATCTCGATAAATTTTTTACCTGCGAGTAAATCTAGGTAACCGGAGTTACGTTCAAGCCAGTTGTTCCCGAATCTATTTTTTAGTTCAATAAGATTGAGACCGGCGCTTCTTAAAGCCAGCATAACAAACTCGCTTAAAGCCGTTTCATCATTAATTATTTCGTAACCGGCCTCCGCGCTTCCCTGTTTTTCAATTTCGGAAATGTAATGTTTAAGACTTGAAAAATTCCACCACCGCCTGCCGTTAACAAACGAATGCGCAGAAGGCCCGAAGCTAAGGTAATCCCGGTACCTCCAGTACGCGTTGTTATGCAGGCATTCATATCCCGGTCTGGCAAAGTTGGATACTTCATACTGATTGAATCCGTTGGACTCCAGGAGATCAATCGTCATCTCATACAGCTCGGCGTCGTAATCTTCATCTTGAATCTTTATCTTACCGTCCAGCACCATTTTATTTAAGATAGTCCCCCGCTCAAGTATTAAGCTGTATGCGGAAATGTGCGTAACGGGGAGTTGGACGGCGCTCTCCAGATTGTAATTCCATTTTTCCTTTGTTTGCCCTGGCAGGTTAAAAATCAAATCGATATTTATATTTTCAAAGCCGGCTTCCTTTGCGTTCAGCACGGTACTTACTGCGGTATTTTTATCGTGTATCCTGGTAAGGAATTTTAGATCATCATCTAAAAAAGATTGAATGCCTATGCTAAGCCTGTTTATTCCGGTAGTTCTAAAAGCCTCCAGCTTGTTTTTATCCACAGTACCGGGGTTTGTTTCCATTGTTATTTCAGCGGTATTGCTTACCGCATAATTATCTTTAAGCGAAGAAATAATTTCATTCAGATAATCCGGTTCCATTAAAGAAGGCGTGCCGCCGCCGAAATAAATTGATGTGAACACCCGGTCCCTCGAATATAGTGCCGAATAGCTGTCGATTTCTTTTTTAACCGCGGTAAGAAAATTTGAAATGTTATCCGTGGTGATGATTGAGTAAAAATCGCAGTAGATGCACTTATGATCACAAAACGGAATATGCAAATACAGCGCGGAGTCTTTCACTAATTTCCTCTTAATTAAAATTCTTTAATTGCTAAATTACTAAAAACAAAAAATCCCTGCAGATCTAGCCGCAGGGATTTCAACTTAATTTTTTCCGTGATCAAAAATTTGTCTTCCGTTTCCCGTCTCCCTTTTTCCATCTTCCACTGCGGCAGCTTGCCGCGCTAGGATGTTTTGGCTTTCATCTGGAAAACAATATCTATAACACCTACCAGATTATAAGGAGTGCTGCTCGATGTAATATTTGTTATAGAGATTGTTGCAACAAACGTCTTATTAGACAACGTGGAAAGATACGCGTTTATCGAGCCAATTTGAGTTGAATTCAGCGTTAGCTCATAAGGAGTTGTCTGATAGTCGGCCGGCTTAATTTGCCCGAGTGGATATGTGAACAATGTATTGCCCGCGTTATCGGATAAAGTAAGGGTTATGTTCCCGCTTAAATCCGAAGGGGAAACGCTTTGAGTCCGGTACTCCGTACGCAGGAAGGTGATCTCCTGAATTTTATCCGCATACCTTTGGTACGTGTCGGAGTTAGACAGATCGATTGTTTCCGACTGAGTGTAAGACGATGCGCTGCTGTTAACAGTAAACGTCTGAGAAATTGGTATATTTTGAGTTAAAGTATTTAGAGCATCCAGAATGCATCCGTTAAGCGAAAGCGACACAACAAGTGCGGCAGCAATAAACAGCTTTGTTAGTAATTTTTTCATGTCCTTCTCCTAATTAAAATTCAAATGATACGCCGCCGGAAATTACGGCTTGAGAGCTTATATTATAATCTACGTTCAAAACCAGCACGGCAAGCTGCAGCGAAGCGCCTACAATAACCCTGAAGTTATCCAGTCCGTTAACGCTTGCGCTTATGTTTCTATTCTGCCGCAAAGATGGGTCGCCGCTGTTCGGATCGCCTTTTAGAGTATAAGTCAAATCAAACTTTGATGACTCGTACTGAAGCCCGCCGTAAATGGTAAGCGGATCAAACGTCTTGCTAACTTCTCCGTTTATTGCAAAGCTGCTGGCATCTATTAGTCCGGAAACACTTAGCTTGTTATACAACAGTTGAACCGCAACGTCTACCGGAATAAGAGGGATATACTGGCTTATGCTGTGTCTAACTCCGAAGCCGAAGAAATTTAATTTCTCGCCTCCAATGGTTAATTGAGGAATATATCTAATAAGCAGCTCGGTTCCCATTAAGCTGGCCGAAACCTGCGGCATTAAGAACGGAACGTTTGTTTGATTTATTCCGTTCGGATAAGTAATATACCCGTTGGGCCCGCTGTAAATAGCGCCCTTGTCTCCCCAGAATGTTGCGGTTGGTGTAGAGGCATTGTACCCGCTCGGAAGGCTAGGCGTAAAGGTCATCTGATTATTCGGAATTAAAATGTACATGTACCTAACGCTTACTCCCAGTCCAAACAGCTGAGGGATATGAGCAGTATAAAATCCGCCGGTATTTAATCCTTCGCCCAGGCTTGTTGCAAAAGGCTGGGTATACTTCCCAACCTCGCTTTCGTTAAGAAAGCTGAATTGGTCCTGCTGGGAAAACAACGGGCGAATACAGAATACCGACATAAAGAGAATAAAGAAAACTTTTCTCATAAAACCTTTTTCTCCTTTGAAATTTTTTAATTTAATAGATCCGCACGACTAATCTTGCAATTCTTTCTCTTACAGTCAAGTTTAAAAATCACCAATTACGGTTAAATTTATTCCGGCTGTAAATTTAAAAATGACTCAAATGTGTCATTTAATTAAATATCCTACACAAATAAATTATTAGGCATAAGATAATAACTAAATAGGAAATTACCTGTTATTTATAAGACTTTGCAAATTAGGGAACATAAATGCGAGAATTCGCAGCTAGAGATTCATTTTAGGCTCCGGATATTTAGCACGGACGTAGGCATTCTATGCTTCCCGTTAATAATTTTAGATAGTTGCCTGCGAGGCTTATTTAATTTTTAAAGGAGGATTGATATATGAAAACAAAATTACCTCTTCTCTTGTTTGTTATTTTACTCGCCTCTGTTAATCTTAAAGCTCAGGATTATGCCGCCGCTTTAAAAGTCAGCACACTTGGCGTAAGTGTGGAAGGAGTACGATCCTTCGGGCCGCAGCTGAATGCCCGGCTGGGATTTGCATTTTTCTCTTATTCGATGAACGACCTGGCCAGTTCAAACGATTATACTGCCAACGGCGATTTAAAACTATTCTCTATTTCCGCTCTGGCTGACTGGTTCCCGTTCGAAAGCGGCTTTAGATTAACCGGCGGCATCTTGGTTAACCTAAACAAAGCGTCTATGACGTTAACTCCTCTTAAAACATATAACGACGGCAATATAAAATATACGCCGGAAAAATTAGGCAACCTTTCGGCAGATATTGATTTTAACAAGGTTGCACCGTACATAGGCATAGGCTTTGGAAATCCAACGGCCGGTGAACCCGGATTAGGATTCACATTTGATTTGGGAACCTTTTACCAGGGCGGCCCTAAAGCTACCATGAGCGCTACAAAACTGCTTGCGCCTTCTGCTACTCAAGGTCCCATTCTGGAAGACAACCTAAGCTGGTTTAAATTTTATCCCGTCCTTTCAATCGGTTTAACTTATAAATTTTAATAAAGGAGAGATATAAAATGTTACCATTACTTTCGAAAAAGAATAAATACCTGCTTGCAGGGTTATTTATCGCCTTCGTTTCCCTAATTTACACAAGCTGCGATATAACAAATCCTACAAAGGGACTGGCTGTTATATTTAATACTCTATCCGTTCAAACCTCTGCTTCTGTAAATTTTGTTGATGCGGCCACAAGTCAGCAAATTGGCTTATCGACTCAACGGAATGTTTATGTTACCATAACCGGTCCGGATAAGGATAAGGTAGTTAATCAACAGGATCAATCACTAACCAGCGCTACTACAAGCACAGGGCTGCTTAATATCGGGATCAGAAACGACGTTACGCCTAGCCCTTCAAACCCGATACGAATAAATATTGTGGCCCAGTCGGACGGCTACATTTTAACCAGCAGGCCGGTAACTATTCAATCTACCGGCAACAGATCGCTGACTATAAACATGGTAGATATGAACAATCCTCCGCTAGGTTCGATTGCGGCACAGGTATCCAATGTTAGACCGAACTCTTCGGGGCAGCTGCCCAGCCCGGTAACGGTACAAACGAACAGAGAGCCTTTATCCAATGGCGATGCCTCAATAACTATAAACAGCGGTACTACAATCAGGGATGCAAGCGGGAATCCCTTAACCGGAAATTTAACCGTTAACGCCACTTATTTTTCAAACAAGTCGGATCAGTCAACCAGATCGCTGCCGACAGGCTCAAACGTTTCCACAATAACTCAATCGGGAAATACACAAAGAGGCTTTTTCCAAGTTGCAAGCTTTGCATCTTATAATGTAGTTAACCAATCCGGTCAAACCGGAAGAAACTTCAGCAATCCCGTTAACCTTTCCATCACTTTACCAAGTGATACAAGGAATCCTCAAAGCCAAAACAATTTAAGAAACGGAGACGCCGTGCCAATTTGGAGCTACGACGAATCGAACGGACAATGGCGGCAGGAAACCACCGCCACTGCGGTAGGCCCGGACAGCCGAGGCAACTATTCGGTAAGCTTTCCGGCAAACCATCTCTCCTGGTGGGTTGCAGCATGGCTGCAAACCGGCAACCAGGTCTGCGTTAAGGATTCTTTGGTTATAGATATTACCGGCAGCTATTCGGCATTGCTGTTAAAAGTTAAAGCACCGACGCTGGGATTATTATTCGAAACAAATGTTACGTCCTCCCAAAATCATTTTAAATTTGAAGATGTTACATTGCCTGCTAATCTTCCGGTTGTAGTAGAAGCTTATAATCTTTTAGAGTGTCCGGAAGAACTGGTCGGCTCTGTAGCTATACCTGATTTATGCTCTGTTTCCAATATTGTACTGCCCGTTAATCTAGGCAGCGGCAGGAACGATGTTGAAGTAAATATCTCGGCATCATGCAGAGACCGCGACCCGGTGCTTACAATACAGCCTAGCGGATATAATATTTTTATCAAATCGTGCAACCAGGATATTAACGTGGGAATGCTGAATAACGGTTATATAAAATTAGGAGGGCTGCGGCTAAGCCAAACCGAGAGCTACACATTCGCTATAGAATACAAGGGGAAAAAATATTATAAGGATACTACCGTAACTCAAACTTCTTATAATATACAGTATAGCCTTGATAACGAAACCTGCAGCGAATTTTAACGGCCTTTAATTACGGAGGAAGATTAAATCTTCCTCCGCATTTTACAATCCCATTAATTCCCTGGCGCCTTTAATACTAGCTTCGGTAATCTTTTCACCGCTCATAAGCTTGGCAACCTCTTTAACGCGCTCTTCAAACTTAAGCTTTCTTATCGAGCTTACTACACGGTCGTCAACCTGGTTCTTCTCAACTGCAAAATGGCGGTCTGCAAGCCCGGCAATCTGCGGCAGATGAGTAATAGAAATTATTTGATGAAAGGATGCAAGCGATTTTAACGACTGCCCTACCTTTTGCGCTACCCGTCCGCTTACACCGGTATCTATTTCGTCAAAAATTAATAATGGAAGCTTGTCGCTCTTTGCTAGAATAGTCTTAAGAGCCAGCATAATCCTGGATACTTCACCGCCGGAGGCAACCTTAGCAAGCGGCTTCGGGTCTTCACCTAAATTTGTCGAGATGAAAAACTCCACATCGTCGTAACCCGAAGAATTAAACTTAAACGGCTTACCCTTAACTAAAATATAATTTGCCGAACCAGGCTCTGCTTGCTGATGTTTAATATCCACTAAAAAAATCGAATCGGGTATTCCCAGGTAACTCAAGGCTTCCTTAACTTCCTTCTGAACCCTGGCGGAAATTTCCTTTCTTTTTCCCGAAAGCTTTTCGGCCTCATTGCCGCAAATCTTCCGATGCTCTTCAATCTGCTTCTCAAGGCCGGAAATTCTTTCGGAATAATTCTCGGCTAAATCAAACTCATCACCTATCTTTTTCCTGTGCTTTAGCACCGACATGATTGAGCCTCCGAATTTCTTTTTCAACAGATTCAAAGCGCCTAGCCTTTCTCTTATTTCTTCAAGCCGTACGGGATCCATTTCTATCCTGGAGTTATAATCCCGGATAAACTTCGATACTTCGCTTATAAGCGCTATGGAATTATCAAAGTCATCCTTTATTGATGAAAAGGATTTATCGATTTTAATTAATTCGAGAAGCTCGTTCTGAATATTTCCCATCCGGTCGTTCACGGAATTCTCGGAATCGTAAAGGCTGCCGTATATGCTTGAAGTAAGCTCCAAGAGCCGTTCCGAATTTTCAAGGATGTTCAGCTCTTCGCTCAAGGAGTCCTCTTCCCCTTCTACCGGGGAAACGGTGTCGATCTCCTTGATTTGGTATGAATACACATCCCGTTTTTCTTTAAGAGAAAATTCTTTCTCCCTTAACATAAGCAGCTCGTTTGAGATTTGATTCAGTCTATCGTAATCTTTTTTATACTTACCCAAATCTTCCTCAAGCCCGCCGTATTCATCAAGGAACTCTATATGGGTCTCGGTTCTTAAAAGCGATTGGTGCTCGTGCTGCCCGTGAAGATCGACGAGCAGATTGCCTGTTTCTTTAATAAGCGAAAGCTGAACCGGAGTATCGTTAATAAAGCACCTGTTGGAGCCTTTGACGGAAATTTCCCTTCTCATAATCATTTCAGGCTGGAACTCGATATCGTTTTCCTTCAGTATCCTTTTTATCTTTTTATTATTTTCAACTCCGAATATTCCTTCTACAACAGATTTTGCCGCACCTTTGCGAACCATCCCGCTATGCGGGACTCTTTCGCCTAGCAGCAGGCTCATTGCATCAATTAAAATCGATTTCCCCGCGCCGGTTTCTCCGGTTATTATATTCAGCCCCTCGCCGAACTCAACTTCGATTTGTTCGATGAGCGCGTAGTCTTTTACAAGTAATGATTTTAACATATATCGAATTGAATTTGTTGCGGCTAATTTAGTTTATTTACTCTGGAATTTCAAAAGCTGAAAATCGATGATCAGGATTTAAAAGGAACCTAATACAGCTTGATGAAAACAGCCCGCTTAAAAATTATTAACTCATGTTACGCAAAATTATAAAGCTTGAGTGTCATACCCGCGAAAGCGGGTATCCAAGATGCGAAAATATGATAAAAAATGGATTCCCACTTTCGTGGGAATGACAATGCAGACATCAAAATGTATTCCTGCGTAACATGAGTTATTAAATTACTTTTAATGCAACCTGCAGATAATTATTAATCGCTCCGAGAGTCTCGTATTTAAAATTATAAGATTCTTCAAAAATGCTTAAAGCAAAGAATTCATGGTTAGGAACGCAAAACTCGTCAAAGATTAATATATCGCCCTTATTAAGACAACCAGCCAGCGAAGTTAAAGTAAAAAGAGTCGATGAAAATAAGTCTGCATCCAGGTGGATGATTTTCCTTACTCCTTCTTCCAGCTTTTCTGTCTTAATAAATCCCGGCAGCGTGTTCTGAAAAAGTCCGCGCAGTAAGCGGTATCTCTTATCCTGAAATTCAAGTTGATCAGGTGCCATTTCTCCTTTTTTAAAAATACCCCAATCCTCCGGCAGTCCTTCAAACGTATCGAAGCCGAAGAACCGGGATTGAGGATTTTTATTTTTCTTAAGCCACCAGCTGAAAGAATCGCCGCCGGCAACTCCGAATTCCATGTAATAAATTTTATCTTCCACAAGTTTCTCGGAATCCGCAACAAATTCGTGAAGCTTAAAACGGGCCTCATAATTACGGGTGAATCTAAAGAAATCATCATAGGCCAAATTCTTTTTCCGTTGTTCCGAAATCCAGCGCGAAAGCTTTAATGAATTTCCAATGAAAAGTAAGGGCGAGGCCAAAAATCCCAGGTATGAACCTGGACGCAGAAGGAAGAAACTGCTTTTTACGAACGCGATAATTCTTATTAACAAACTCCTCAAGATACGCTCCATTCTTTATGCGAAAATAATTAAGGCTGGCGACTGAAACAAACTTCGGATAAGCCTTTTATTAAGCCGCAGCAATCGGTTGTAATCTTTTTTAATTAAGAATGACTTGATGAGTTATAATAAATGCTTAGCTGCAAGATGTATACCGCAAATTGTTTTTGCATCTATAATTTCGCCTCGCTTAATCTTTTCTTCAGCTTCTTTAAATGTCAGCTCAAGAATTTCCATTCCGTACTCGCCTTCCTCGCGGTTATGGTTACCCGGTATTAATTCGTTAGCCAAATATATATGAAGAATTTCAGTGCAGAAGCCGGGCGATGTACATATGGCTCCCAATTTTTCTATTCGCCCTGCTTTATAGCCGGTTTCTTCTTCAAGTTCCCTAACTGCACAAACCAGAGGGTCTTCGTCTTTATTCAGCTTGCCGGCAGGCAATTCCAAAATTGTTTTATTAAGCGGGTAGCGGTATTGTTTTACAATTATTATCCTGTCGTTATCCAGAACCGGAACTACAACCGCTCCGCCGGGATGAACCGCAACTTCCCTAATGCCCGGGTTGCCGCTGTCGTATTCTATTTTATCTACCTTAAGATCGAATACCTTTCCGCTGAATAAAACCCTGCTTTCAATTACTTTAAAATTCATTCCAGGTTTCCGTTGTTATTTTATTCTCTGCTTGCCACTTAAGTTTTTACACGCGGTAAGACGAATCGTAATAAGGGACAAGTTCGTGTCCCAAGAACTTAAGCAGCGCGGTTATTACTCCTAAATCGTCCAGATAGCCGATGAGGGGAGTAATATCCGGTATGGCATCAACGGGACTAATAAAATATATTAGTCCCGCAACAACAATAGCTTTTCGATGCCAGGATACAAGCGGATCGCGCATGTACCTAACCAGAGCGAGTATATCTTTTGCAAAGGAGATTTTCTTGCCGACGCGCTCCAGCTTCGCCCACAAGTTCTCTTCAATGAATCCGATCTTTTGCTTAACTTCGCTTTCGGTGCTTCCGCCGAAATCCAATTCGTTAAGGTCTTTCAGCTCATCGAATTCAAAATCTATATTTTCCATAGCCCCTCCTATTTTTTATGTTGATCGAACCACTCAAAAACCGAGTTCCACCAAAACCGTGCATCCTGAGGCTTAACCACAAAATGATACTCATTATTAAACAGCAGCATTTTACTCTGCACGCCTAGCCTCTGCAGAGAAGTAAAAAGCTGGAATGCCTGGTCCTCAGGAACTCTATAATCGTGTGCACCTTCAACAATAAGCATCGGTGTCTTTGCATTCTGAATGAACCTTTGCGGATTCCATTTTTCATACAGCGCCCTGTTTGTCCACGGCGTTCCGTTGAATTCCCATTCCGGGAACCACAGCTCTTCGGTTGTTCCCCACATGCTTACAGTGTTAAACACGCCGTCGTGAGAGACCAAAGCATTAAACCTGTTTGTATGTCCTTCAATCCAGTTGATCATATAACCGCCGAAGGATGCGCCCGCAGCGAATGTATTTTTCTTATCGATGAAATTAAATTTCTTTACCGCATAATCGTAAACATCCATCAAATCTTTGTAAGGCCTGCCTCCCCAATCTCTTGATACTGCGTTCGTAAATGCCTGGCCGTAGCCAGTACTGCCGGTAGGATTGGGAGCGATAACGACATAACCTTTGGATGCAAACAATTCTGTATTCCATCTATAATGGAAATCATCTTCCCAATGCCCCTGGGGCCCGCCGTGTATTAAGAAAATCATCGGGTATTTTTTATCAGGATTAAAAAAAGGCGGCTTAACAAGGATCGATTCGATATTTTTTCCGTCGGCTCCCTTGCACCAGAAAGTTTCCAGCGGTATCATCTCGATGTTTGCAAGCCTGTCATTATTTAAATGCGTTATCTGCCTTATATCTCCGCCGTCGGTATTCATGCTAAAGATTTCATAAGGCTGGGTAGACATTTGCTGCTTGAAATAAATTGTTTTTCCGTTGGGCGAAATAACCAGGTTGCCGTTGCTGTGCTCTTTAAGTATTAACTTAATCTTGCCGCTTGCAATCTCTATCTTATAGACTGAATTGAAGATTTCGTTATTAGCAGTAAAATAGATTGTCTTTGAATCCGGCGACCAGATAATTTGTTCAATCGAACGGTTGAAATCCTTGGTTAAGTTTTTGAGAGCGCCTGTTTTTCTATCATATAAAACAAGGTAAGATTGATCCGACTCATGCCCTGGCACAAGCATAGAAGTGAAGGCAATGTATTTCCCGTCCGGCGAGTACACAGGCTGGTTGTCGTTCCCTTTGCTTTCTGAAATTTTCTTCGAGGCTGGCTGTTCATCTTTTTTAACATCTGCAAGATTTACGGTATAGACTTCGTTATTGGTGCTGGTTGCTACTACCGAATTCGGATTCATCGTATAAGCTACTTGCCTGCCGTCCGGCGAAAAGTTAAAATCATTATCGCTCACCAAATCCAGCGGCGGAACGTCGTTGTGCATTTTATAATTCAAATCATAATATTCTTTCTTTGCAGCATCAAATAAAAACAGATGGCTCCTCTTTCCGTTAAGCCAGTGGTTCCAGACTCTAAACATCAAATGAGTAAGAATGCGGACATCTGCTTTTGATTCTTTTTTTTCATCATCCTTCTTTTTATTGCAGTCCTGGGTTCCGCAGTCGGCGTATACGGATGAAATCAAAAGGAAATTCTTTCCGTCGCCGGACCACCTGTAATCATCCACACCTGTGTAAAGATCGGTTACCTGCTCATCATCCGAACCGTTAAGATTGCAGGTATGAACCTGGTCATCAACAAGGTATGCAATTTTTTTACCGTCGGGTGAAAAGTGCGGGCTCGATTCATTCTTATCCGAATTTTTAAGCGGCCGTAAATTGCTGCCGTCAGAATTGATTAAATAAATATCGGTGTTGCCTTTGTTCTCATCCATATTGTATGCGGTTACATCAAAGGCTATAGTCTTACCGTCGGGAGAGAGATCGAACGAACCGATTCTTTTCATAGCCCATAAATCATCAACAGTTAAAGGGTGCTTTGCCTGGGCAAAAACTAAAATCGGGAATAAAAGGAGTGCCGCAAGAAATGTTTTCATTACTTCCTCTAATTGATTTTTTTTATTTATAAAAATAGTGCAACATGTTCTGAAAGGCAACGCACTTTCCCTGCTTGAAAAAATAATTGATTATAATTTTAATAAATGTTAAGTTAGGCTTAATCTGATTCATTAAGTTCTACCCCCCCTTAATGAATCTTCCCCATGCCCGGTAGCCCTCCACCGGGCAGTTTATTTTAAATTCTCATTAATTTTTTGTAAAATTAGCCTGAAAATTTCTTTAATAATGAATTGGTATCTGCTATGGAGAAAATTAAATATGATTTGGTAGCTAGGAAAGAACCGGTAAAAATTCCTAAGAATTTGGGCTTTGGAAAATATTTTACAGATCATGTTTTTGAAATGGATTACTCAAACGAGAAAGGCTGGCACAATCCTACCATTAAAAAACTGGAAAATCTTTCCATCCATCCGGGGTCAATGTATTTCCATTACGGGCAGGGAGTTTTTGAAGGCTTGAAAGCCTTTAAAACCGATGCAGGCGAAGTGGTAATTTTCAGACCGGAGAAACACATTCAAAGATTAAATAACTCCGCTAGAAGGGTATGCATTCCGGAGGTAGATAATGAGTTTCTGCATTACGCTCTTTCCGAACTTATATCAATCGAACGTGATTGGATACCTACCGAGAAGGGCGAATCGTTGTATATCCGTCCTTTCATCTTCGGATCGGATTCATTCTTAGGCGTTAAGCCGTCATCCAATTACAAATTAATTATTTTGCTTTCGCCTGTTGGCGCATATTACCCGGAAGGCTTTAAGCCTGTAAAAATTTTAGTCCAAGATGAATACGTCCGCGCAGTAAGAAAAGGCCTGGGCGAATGCAAAACACCGGCAAATTATGCCGCCAGTTTACTTGCAGGTGAAGAAGCAAGAAAGAAGGGATTTACGCAGGTATTGTGGCTCGACGGCATCGAACAAAAATATATTGAAGAAGTCGGCACAATGAATATCTTCATCAAGTTCAAAAACGAGGTCGTAACTCCTAAATTAAACGGAAGCATTTTACCCGGAGTAACCAGAGACTCAGTAATAACAATCTTAAAAGATTGGGGAATAAATATAACCGAGCGGCTGGTTACTATAGATGAGGTAGTGACCGAATACAAAAATGGAAATGTTGACGGAGTTTTCGGCACGGGAACAGCAGCAATTATATCTTCCGTCGGCTGGTTAAATTTTAAGGGCTTCGAAATGACATTCAATAACGGGGAGCCGGGCGATCTTGATAAAAAATTATTTGATGAAATAACCTCAATTCATTACGGACAAATTGAGGACCGACATAACTGGTTGACCCATGTTGAAGTAAAAGAAATTGAAGTTTAGTCCTTCACTGATTTCAAAAAGAGTCTCCCCTGTCCCTTTCTTGTATGCGGGCATTTTGTAAGTAAAATACAGGATGCCCGTTTTTTATTGCCTTTCTAAAATCAATCGTCGAATATTAAACTATGATCAAAACTTTATTTTTCGAATTGGCATTATCAAAAAAAATTATAATTGATAAAAAACACTTGACAAGTGAACATATGCACACTATATTTGTAGTAAACAAATGAGCACTATTATGAAAAATCAATTAACTGAAAGACAAGAAGAAATACTAAATTTTATCAAACAGTTCCTGGAAGGAAACGGCTATCCGCCTACTTTGAGAGAAATAGGGAAGAAATTTAATATTGTGTCTACTTTCGGCGTCAAAAGACATTTGGAAGCGCTTGTAAAGAAAGGATATCTTAACATAGAAAGCAATGCAAGCAGAGGCATAACCGTTCATAAAGATACCGGTTCAGAGCTTCTTGTGGAATCATCCTTCTCACGTGCTAGCCAGGAGTTTAGGAAGATCCCAATAGTCGGCAGGGTAGCAGCCGGCTCGCCAATACTTGCAATAGAAAATATTGAAGGAAGTATAGTTATCGATTCTTCTTTCATGAAAAAATCCGACGATTGTTTTGCGCTGAAAGTTAGAGGAGACAGCATGGTAAATGCCGGGATTTTCGAAAACGATCTTGTTATTATATCACCTCAAAAGGATGCACAGAACGGAGAGATAGTTGTAGCCTTAATTGATGATGAAGCAACTGTAAAAACGTATGAACAAAAAAATAATAAAATACGTCTGCTGCCGGAAAACGATAAATACCAGCCTATTGAGATTTCCGATCTGAGGGAATTCTCAATCGTCGGCAAAGTTATAGGCGTTGTTAGATGGTTAAATTAATTACGGAGTTAATATGAAATCTGAAATATTTGCTTTCGCTATTAAAAACAGAAATAAAGTCAAATTTCTCTATGGGATGAATGAAATTATGCTCGATCCTTATTTTATATCCATGGAAAGGAACGGCCGGAAAGTTATTTACGGAAGGACTTATAATTCGAGCGAAGTTAAAAAATTTGAATATAAGAAGATATCAAACATTAAGGTTTTAGATGGATTTAGATTTTCTCCGATAATCCCCATCCTTTCTAAAGCCGTCTAGAAACCCGGAGGTTATTATGCTGGAACTAATGAAAAGAAGGACAGTCGATTTACTCGTTGAACAATTTTGGAAACAAGGTTATTTAACCGTGAGCAGAAAATTCGGCACTTATTTGCCAGAGCCCGGCAAAGTAGGAATTTTTGATGTTGATATTATTGCCAAGCAAAAAAATAATTATGCGATCGGGATTACATTAACTGCCGACGACTTGAGAGATAAAGACCTGGTTGAAAAAATAAATTTTCTTGCAACCAGGCAGACTAAATTTACAAATAGACGCGTACTTTTATTTATAGGAACGCCTGTTAATATCTTCAAAAATGTTAAAGTTTTATTAGAGACTTTTTCGCCTGAGATTAGAAAGAATATAAGGCTGTTCCAAATTGAAGAAAGGCAGCCTCACTATATCCGCCGTTCCAGGAAGACTGAGAACGTTCTTTTTTCCTAAGAACCTATCCGGACAGGGATTCTTTGCCCTGTCCGCATTTCTAAAAATTGCCACTACTTTTTACCTTTTATTATTTTAGCGTCCTTAATAATTTTTCACCAAGTGTTTGTTTTTTATTTAGAAAAGTAAGGGAATCAAGTTATTAATTACTTACCTTGACATTAAATAGTCATAAGGTTAATTTTACACGCTTTATCAATTTTGAGGGCGAAGTTGAGCAAAACTCAATCGATATCCGATGTAAAACTACAAGAGGATCTTAAGAATTCCGGTGAAATACCCGTCCATGTAGCAATAATTATGGATGGGAACGGCAGATGGGCACGGAAACGCGGCCTGCCCAGGGTTGCTGGGCATAAGCGCGGAGTAGATACCGTTAGAGAAATAACGGAGGCCTGCGCTCAAATCGGCGTAAAGTATTTAACTCTTTTTACTTTTTCTACGGAAAATTGGAATAGGCCGAAGGATGAAGTCTCAACACTTATGCGCCTGCTGTTGAAAAGCATTAAAGACCGCTGCGATGAACTAATGCAAAACGATATTAGATTAACTACTATTGGTAATGTTAAAACATTGCCGATTGAGGTTCAAAAAGAATTGAATTATGCGATTGAAAGAACAAAAAATAATAAAAAGATGACCTTGAATCTCGCTTTAAGTTACAGCGGCAGATGGGAGCTGTTGGAGGCTTTCAGGACTATTGCCAAACAAACCTGCGAGGGAAATTTAAAAATAGAAGACATAAATGAGAAGTGCGTTTCAGATCATTTAACTACCAAAGACTTTCCCGATCCCGATCTCTTAATTAGAACTAGCGGCGAATTTAGAGTCAGCAATTTCTTATTATGGCAAATCGCATATACCGAGTTCTATATTTCCAATGTTTATTGGCCCAGCTTTAACAGAAAGCATTTGTACGAGGCAATAAGAAGTTTTCAAACGCGGGAACGCCGGTTCGGTAGAGTAAGTGAACAACTAATTAAGAATGACAAAGGCTTAAAGAATGTCCTACACCTTCCTAAAGAAACAGTTTAATTATACCTTAATTACATTTTTATTTATTTCATCTTTAATTTTTGCCCAAACTGCAAAAAGCTATAAAATATTGGGAATATCAGTACAGGGAAACAAGACTGCAGACGCAGCAACTGTAATTGCCAACAGCGGATTAAAAGTCGGAGATGAAATCCAGGTCCCTTTCGATCAAACAGTTGCAAATGCCATTAAACAGCTGTGGTCTTTAAACCTTTTTTCGGATGTAAAAATCGATATCGATAAACAGGTGGGCGACGGCGTATTTCTCCTCATCAAAGTAAGCGAATACCCACGCTTTGAAAAAGTTGTTATTCAGGGCAATGACGAATTAAGCACCAGCGATATAACCGCTAAAATTGATCTTCAGCGCGGACAAATTCTTAAACCGCAGGACGAAACTAGAATTAAGCAGGCAATACTTCAGCTTTATGAAAAAGACGGATACCTTAATGCCGTAGTTAACTTTGAACATTTTATTTACTACACTGCAGATACCACTAAAGATGCAATCGATGTTGTGTGGAGGAACGAAAAAGATTTTTCGGATGAATATACAGTTAAGTACGATAAAAACGACAACTCCTATTTTAATCTTATCGACAAGATAAAAGACCGCATCCTGCTGATGTTAAGGATAACCGAGAATAAAAAAGTTGTCGTTAGAAAAATTGAGTTTACCGGCAACAAGGCTTTCAGCGCAAGCAAGCTGAGGGGGGAAATGAACAACATCGAAGAAAAAGTCTGGTGGAAGTTCTGGAGCAGCGCTGAGTTCGATCCCAAAAAATTTGATGAAGATAAAAAGAGTATTATCGACTTTTACCAGAGCAACGGATATAGAGATGCACAGATTTTATCCGACTCCTTAATTTACTCCGGCGACAAGAGAGACCTTACTATTTTAATTAATATTTACGAAGGTCCCCAGTACCATATAAGAAACATTACATGGGAAGGCAATACAATCTTTTCAGATAAAATATTAAACGAAAGACTGGACTTTAAAAAGGGCGATATATATGATTATAAAAAATTCCAGGAAAATTTAAGAGGCAACAAAGCTCAGACCGATGTGAACTCTTTGTATCTGGATAACGGCTACCTTATGTTTAATCTTAGGCCTACCGAAACAAAAGTAGACGACGACTCGATGGATATTGCTATAAAAGTGGACGAGAAAAACCAATTTAGAGTAGGAAAGGTAGATATAACCGGCAACGATAAAACAAAAGATAAAGTTATTCGCAGAGAGTTGTTTACAATTCCCGGCGACTACTTTAACAGGGGGCTGCTCTTACGAAGCATTCAGCAGCTGGCAAACTTGAAATATTTTAACGTGGAAAAATTGTACGGCCCTGAAGGAATAAATACCTCATTAAAAAACGACAGCACGGTAAACGTTACTTTCAATGTTGAAGAGAAATCCAGCGATTATTTAAATGCATCGGTTGGTTACAGCGGCAGCTTCGGTTTTAGCGGCGCCGTCGGCATAACTTTGTCCAATTTTGCTATAGATCATCCTTTCAGTCTGGGCGGCGGCCAAATCCTCAGCTTTAACTGGCAGTTTGGGGTAAGCAATATTTACAGAACTTTTACACTCGGCTTTACCGAGCCCTGGCTATTCGATACTCCTACTCTCGTCGGCTTTCAGGTGTTCGACACCCGGCAGCAATATTATTACGATATGCGGCAGGCAGGCGGCTCCGTAAAAGTGGGACGCAGATTAAACTGGCCGGATAATTATTTTTACCTGCAGGGAATGTTTCAATATCAGTATAACGATATTATAAACGGCCAGGGATATTACACCCAGGGAACTTATAACCAGTATACCATAGGCGCAACGCTGAGCAGAAAGGATATTGATAATCCCATCTTCCCTTCTACCGGGTCGAACATTCAGTTCGATGCCCAGCTGTCAGGCGGACCTTTCCTGCCCGGCGATCTTAACTATTATCAATTGAGCTTTCAGGCTGAATGGTACAAGAGATTATTCAACACCAACCGCGTAGCTCTTTATACTGATGCTGAGTTTGGCTACATACACGAACTGGACCAGGCAACCGTACTTAAGATAAGCCCCTTCTCCCGCTATTTTATGGGCGGCAACGGACTTGTAATTGCCACGATACCTCTTAGAGGTTATGACGATAGGTCCATCGGGCCGGCGCAGGGAGGCGATGTTTATTTAAAATATACCACCGAGTTTAGAGTAGCAGTTACTCTTGAGCCCGTTCCCTTATACCTGCTTGCATTTGCCGAGGCAGGGAATGTTTTTCTGAACATACAGAACACCGATCCTTTTACTTTAAGAAGATCCGCCGGCGTGGGCGCAAGGATAATGATTAATCCTATCGGCTTGATCGGCTTTGATGTGGGCTACGGCTTTGACAGAAAGCTGGTTAACGGGCAGAATCCGGCGTGGCTTTTCCATTTTCAATTTGGCAAAGGATTTTAATATTTTTATATAAATAATTTATTGAGGTAGTACGAGTGAAAAAACTTTTTTTAATTTCTGCTTTGATTTTATTCGGTGCAAATATTTTATTTGCACAAACTCAAAAAATAGGATACGTTGATTCTCAGGTAATTTTAAATCAGCTGCCCGAAGCTATTAAAGCGCAGGGTGATCTCGACGCTCTTTCGAACAAATGGTCTGCACATATAGATACAATGACGGCGGAATATCAGAATGCCCTGGCCGATTACCAGAAAAAGGCCAACACCATGCCCGAGAAGGAGAAGCTCGCGGTTCAGCAGAAGCTTGTTAATCAGGAACAGGCAATTATAGATTATAGAAAAGAAAAATTCTCCCAGGGTACAGGCGAAATTTACAAGAAACAGGACGAGATCTTTACGCCTGTTAAAAATAAAATCTATCAGGCAATTAAGGAAGTAGCTAAGAAAGAAGATATGAAGTTCGTTTTTGATAAGGCAGGCGACGTTGTACTTCTCTTTGCCGATCCGCAGTACGACATTACTTATAAAGTACTGGATAAATTAAAAACCGGCGGCAAGTAGTTTCTTCCGCAGCTAATTTTATGCTGCGTGCAGGTTATTAACTATTGCCGCAGCTTCAATTAAAATTTTCGATAACAAACTTTGAGGGATAAAAATTAATTTGATACTATTTCCCGTAACTTATCGGTTAA
>JAKAJV010000023.1 GCA_021813585.1 Bacteroidota bacterium
CGCGAAAGCGGGTATCCAAGATGCGAAAATATGATAAAAAAATGGATTCCCACTTTCGTGGGAATGACAATGCGGACATCAAAATGTATTCCTGCGTAACATGAGTTAGTAAGTAGTTAGCTGCCGGAGAATTTTTCGGAGATAATCCGCTTTTGAAATTCAAGATCCCGGTTAAGTTTTATTAAATTGAATTTTTCATCCTCGTTCGGTTCGTTCTCTATCAGCCTTGAGTTGGCTTGAATTTTATATCCTACTTGTTCCAGCTTGAATTTCCTTACCGTATCCCTGGCTGCTTTTTGTAAGACTTTTTCCCGGGCAATGCCGGGGTAAAGCTCCTCCCAGCTTTTGCTTATCTCGTATTTTTCGAACGTAAGTTCCAGAATGTAAGATTGTAAATCCGCATCGCTTATCTTTTCTATAAGAGAGCTGGCAACAATACTCCCGCCGCCGCTAAAAGATTCGTACACTACCCATGCAAGCTTGGCATGGAATTCAATAACAAATTCTTCCGGTTGAATGTTCTGGGAAATGAACTCAACCACCTCGCTGCTGCCTTCAAACAGAAGCTTAATAATTTCTCTCTCCATATTATAGAGCAGCGGCGTAGCCTTTTTTATCGTTTGTTCTCTTGCATCGTTGTTTATCTTGGCGGCTTCCCTGTCCCTTATGCGTTCTTCGCTTGTAATCTGTTTCCCGGCCGATTCAATTGCCTTATCTAATTCGGACTCGAGCAGTTTTTCCCGCAGGTTAAACTTTTTGGAAATGTTTTTTATCAGCAGCGCCCTTTTCAGTTCGTCGGAAATTAATGCTACCGGCTTAACAAGCTCTCTAATTGCACCGGCGGTTTTTGCAGCATCTTCAAACATCCCCTGCTTTTCATAATACTCGGATTGATATTCCAAAAAATTCTGTGCCCTTTTAATAATCTCCTCGAACTTCTCCCTTCCGTAATTATTAACATAGGAATCCGGGTCTTCACCCGGGGGCAGGGATGCGATTTTTATTTCTATCTCTCTTTTAAGAAGAAGCTCAATGCTTCTCATCGAAGCCTTAATGCCTGCGGTATCTGCATCAAAAAGAAGGACAACATTTTTTGTATACCTCGAGATCAATTGTACCTGCTCTTCGGTTAATGCCGTGCCGGAAACAGCAACTACGTTTTTAATCCCGCTCTGGTGCAGCGAGATCAAGTCCATATAGCCCTCAACAAGAATGGCCTTATCAAGCCTTCTAATCTCATCTTTTGCATGGGAAAGTCCGTAAAGGATTCTTCCCTTTACGTAAATGGATGATTCGGGCGAATTAAGATACTTAGCAGTGCCTTCTCTTTTCTCTAGCACTCTGCCTGCAAATGCAACCACGCGCCCGTTAGGCGAAAAGATAGGAAAGATTATTCTGCCGGAAAATTTATCGTAAAGCTTTCCGTCCTTGTTTTGACCTATTAAGCCTAGGGCCAGGGCCTTTTCAAGATCGATTCTTTTTTCAGAAGCAAAGGACAGGAAGTTTTCCCAGCCGTTCAGCGCATAACCCAGTCCGAATGCCCGCATGGTTTGCGGCTTAACTTTTCTTTCCTGGAAATATTTCCTGGCGACCTCTCCGTCGGGATGGTTTAACAAATTGTTTGAAAAGTAGCGCGCAGCTTCCGTATTTATATCGTATAAAATTTCCTGTTCGCTTTGCTTTTCGCCTTGGGGTTCTTCCTCTAGATCGAGTGTAATGCCGCAGCGCTGCGCAACTTCCTGCACCGATTCGACGAAAGAAATTTTTTCATAATCCATCAAGAACTTAAATACGTTTCCGCCTGCATGGCAGCCGAAGCAATGAAAGATTTGCTTCTCTTCACTTACGGTAAAGGAAGGCGTTTTTTCGTTGTGGAATGGGCAGAGGCCGATAAAGTTTTTTCCCCTCTTCCTTAATTGAATATGTTCCGATATAACGTCAACAAGGTTAGCTGCCGATCTTATCTCTTCAATCTTGTTCTCGGAAATTCTCATAAAATAAATTGTTCGATTAAATATTAAGGTTATAAAAACTCTTTTCTAATTTAATAAAAAATGCCGGAAGAATTCCGCATATTGTTTCGTTAAAATAATAGTAAAAAAAAATAGTTGAGTTTTAGGAAATTATTACGCCGGATAATGCTTTTGAATCTATTTTGCTATATTAGCATTTAAATTTTAGTCTTAATTCAAATAGTGAACAAAAAAAGTATTTTATTTATTCTTCCGTCTTCGCATTTTAATGATACGGAATTTTCTGTGGTAAAAGGATTTTTGGAAGATTCCGGTATAAGTATCTTTATTGCTTCGGATTCGAACGCATTGTGCGTAAGCAGCACCGGCCGTAAAGTTAAAGCGGATATTAACTTTTTCAATATTCATGTAATGAATTTTGCAGGGATAGTTTTTATAGGCGGTAGCGGCGCCAGAGATTATTGGAACAGCAGCCGGCTCCACAAGATTGCCGCCGGGTTCAATTCCGCAGGTAAAGTAATCGGTGCTATCTGCAGCGCTCCGGTTATACTTGCTAAAGCCGGCGTTTTGAACGGACTGGAGGCAACATGCTATTTTGAAGATAAGAATGAGTTGATTAAGGCAGGTATTCGGTATGTAGATGCACATGTTGTTATTAGAAATAATATAATAACCGCAAATGAACCGTCATCTAGCATGAGTTTTGCCGAAGCAATTTTAAGCCTAATAATTAGAAATGAGTAAACGCTGGATTGATATATGTACGATACAATAAATAAGGCAAAGAAATATTGCAACAGTTTAACCGGCTATTCCCGCTATAAAACCAGAGAAGTGCCGGTCGGCGATATTCCGCTTGGCGGAAATAATCCTATCAGGATTCAGTCGATGACCACGACTGATACAATGAATACCATTGCCACTGTAGAGCAGACGATTAGAATGGTGGAGTCAGGCTGCAACTATGTTAGAATAACAGCGCCGAGCAAATTGGAAGCCCAGAACCTGGAAGCAATAAAAAAAGAACTAAGGCAGAGAGGCTACACCGTACCGCTTATTGCCGATATTCACTTTACACCGAATGCCGCCGAAATTGCGGCCAGAATAGTAGAAAAGGTGAGGATTAATCCGGGCAATTACGCTGACAGGAAAAAATTCCAAAATATAGAGTATACGGATGCTGAGTATAACTCAGAACTTGAAAGGATAAGGGAAAAATTTACTCCCTTGGTAAGAATATGCAAGGAGTACGGTACGGCGATGAGGATAGGTACAAACCACGGCTCTCTTTCCGATAGAATAATGAGCCGCTATGGCGATACCCCTCTCGGCATGGTCGAGTCCGCTCTCGAGTTCGTAAGGATATGCGAAGAAAATAATTATTATGATATTGTGCTTTCCATGAAAGCCAGTAACCCGCAGGTAATGGTTCAGGCGTACAGGCTGCTTATTTTAAAAATGGAAGAGGAAGGAATGAATTATCCTCTTCACCTTGGTGTTACTGAAGCGGGAGGCGGCGAAGACGGTAGAGTAAAGTCGGCTGTAGGAATAGGCGCCCTGCTGGAGGATGGCATAGGCGACACGGTACGCGTTTCTTTAACCGAAGATCCCGAGTTTGAAGCACCGGTAGCAATTTATCTTGTTAACAGGTACTACAGAAGATCAGAGCATTCTACTATAAAGCCGGCAGAAGAAATTCCTTACGATCCGCTTGAATATAAAAGGCGCCATACTTTCGAAGTCCTCGGAATTGGCGGCAGCAATGTTCCCCGAGTAATTTCCGACTTCAGCAGAAAGGAACTGACAAAGGAGAGCGAGCTTTCGGCTATAGGATATTACTATAATGCGGTAACAGATAAGTGGAACATGAGCGATTTGGCGCCGGATATTATTTATCTCGGCAGCACCAAGGTGCCGTTCGAAATACCGGTCGGATTAAAAGCAGTCTATGATTTTGAATTCTGGAAATCGGTTAGGCAGCAGGCTAATTCCTTCCCGCTGTATAACGTTAAAGATTATTTCGCTGCCGGTGAAAAATCAGAGTTACTGAATTTTGTTGCTTTAACTTTGAACGATCTAGGCGGTGAGACAATCAAAAAAATAAGAGATGACAAAACCGCAGTAATAGTACTTGAGACCGGCAATCTCCACGGTATGCCCGAACAAAGACGAGCCTTTATTGAAATGATGACAGAAGGAATTGAAAACCCGGTAATCATAAAACGAACTTACGACTCGATTAACATAGAGGAGCTCAGGCTTTTTTCCGCTACCGATTTGGGATCGCTGCTTATAGACGGCTTTGGAGACGGTGTTTGGGTTGAGGTGAAAAATATTTTGGATGATGATGGCAAAGTCAACGGCAAATATCTTGTAAGAAATTTTTTAACCTCAGTTGAAACGAAAGAGAAAGTTATAAACAGGATTTTATTCGGTATTTTGCAGGCTTCGAGAGTAAGGATTTCCAAAACCGAATATATAGCCTGCCCCTCCTGCGGAAGAACTTTGTTCGACTTGCAGGAAACCACGGAAATGATAAGGAAACGCACCGAACACTTAAAGGGCGTTAAAATTGCGATTATGGGATGCATTGTTAACGGCCCGGGCGAAATGGCAGACGCCGATTACGGATATGTAGGTTCCGGTGTCGGGAAAATTTCTTTATACAGGGGTAAAGAAATTGTAAGGCGCAATATTCCTGCAGAAAATGCGGTGGATTCTTTGATAGAAATAATAAAAGAAGACGGCAATTGGGTGGATGCTGAATAAATACATATTATGGTAATATATATCACAGAAAGTATACATTAATTTCTTAAATTATAGATGTAATTATTGTTTATTTAGAAGATAAAATTTATATTTGTCTACTTAAATTATGGTAATGGAAATCGAACAGTTAATATTTTTTAAAATATTTTACGCTTCTGCTGCAGGACAGCATTAGAATTAAAATTAGAAAGATGCACTTCAAACACAGAAGTGCATTTTTTTTTGATATGACGTGTAAGGAAATAATAAAATATATAGAAGACTGGGCACCCAAAGAAATAGCCTGGCAAAAAGATAACGTTGGTTTACAAGTGGGATCGGTGGAGAGGAAAATAAAGAATATTTTACTTTCTTTGGAACTGACCGACAGCGTTCTGGAAAATGCTGTTAAAGAGGATTGCAATTTGATAATAACACATCATCCGCTGCTCTTTCATCCATTGAAAAAAATTGATCTGGCTAAGGATAAAAATTCCAGGCTTATTGAGAAATTAATTAAGAACGATATTACTTTGTATTCGGCTCATACAAACCTCGACTTTACTTCCGGAGGCGTAAGCTTTCAGCTTGCCGGCATGTTAAAGCTCAACAATATTAAGTTTTTGGTTAACTCAACTTCAAACCAGTTTAAGCTGGTGGTATTCGTTCCTCTTACACATGTAGAGGAGGTTTCCAAAGCAATTTTTGAAGCCGGCGGAGGGCTAATAGGCGAGTACAGCAATTGCAGTTTTAGGACCGAAGGCACCGGTACTTTTAAAGGCTCGGCAAGCTCAAATCCCTCAGTGGGTAAAAAGGAGACCGATGAAAAAGTAAGTGAAGTAAGACTAGAGGTACTTGTTAACAAATGGAATTTGAACAAGGTTGTCTCTTCAATAAAAATATCTCATCCGTATGAAGAGGCTGCCTACGATGTTTATCCTCTAGAAAACGAAAATAAGAAATACGGTGCGGGCGCAATAGGCGAGCTTGAAGAACCGCTTGCGCAGGACAGATTCTTGTCCTTTATTTCTGAACAACTAGACATAAAGCATTTTAGATATTCTGAAGGCACAGGCAAGCCTGTAAAAAAAGTTGCGGTATGCGGCGGTTCCGGAAGCGATCTAATTAGCGATGCTGTCAAATCCGGTGCGGATGCTTTTATCACTGCGGATATCAAGTACCATGCATTCCACGATGCGTGGGGAGAAATACTTCTAATTGATTGCGGGCATTATGAAACTGAAATTCATTCACTTACGGAAGTGAAGAAAAGGCTCAGCGCTTTCATTGCTTCCAGGAATGAAGATGTAAAAATATTTAAATACGGTGGGTCTACAAATCCCATAAATTTTTTCAACAATTAAGGAGCAGAAATAAATTGTTTGATAGGTTAAAAATATTATACGAATTGCAGAACTTAGACGACCAGCTTGATGAACTTGAAGAACTGCGCGGAGATCTCCCCAATGCGGTTGAAGCTCTTAAAGAAAAAATAGAGAATTATAAAAAAGAAATTTCCGAAAAAGAAAAAGAGCGGAAAAATTCTCTTGAAAAAAGGAATGATAACGAAGAAGAAGTTGAGAAGCTTAAGGAGAACCAGAAGAAGTTCAAAGCTCAGCTTTACCAGGTAAGGAACAATAAAGAGTACGATGCACTTACTAAAGAAATAGACCATACCGAGGAACAGATTGTAAAGCTGGAGGCCGAAAGCGATTTTCTGGCAGACCAGAGTAAAAAATTGGCCGATGAAATTGAGGAGATAAATCCCCAGCACGATACTCTTAAAGAAGAGCTTAAAGCTAAGGAAGCCGATTTAAAGGAAATTATTAAAGCCAACGAAAAAGAAGAAGTGAAGTTAAGGGCTAAAAGGAAAGAGATTGAAGCTCTTACAAAAAAGGCCGATTACTCCGCTTACATGCGGATACGGAAAGCTAAAAAAGGCAAGGCGGTTGCAACTATAAAACGCTCTGCCTGCTCTGGCTGCCATAATATAGTTCCATCTCAAAGGCAGTTGGAAATAAGAAGAAACAATAAGCTCTTCTTCTGCGAATACTGCGGCCGTATACTAGTTTCTACCGAAATTGCAGATACCGTGGACGTTTAAGTTTAATTCTCTATTCCTGCCGGCTTTTAACATTACCGGCGCTTGTACCGGCTGAATGTCGGTACAGGACGGGTAGGGGAAAATAACGTAAAGGGGCGGCTCTGTAAAATCCTTCCGGATAGAGGGCTGTATTTTATCCCGGAAATTCTTTCCAAACCAAATTTTCCTGATGTTTTACGAAAAGTAATTTATTATATTTGACTCAATAAAAAGATTTAACTTACTTAATCAATAAAATTCACATTCTAGCTAAAAAGTAACTGGCTTAAGTTGCAGCAAAAAATTAACTGCAATTTAATTTGAAGAATAAAAAATAGTCCGGGCCAGGCAGTCGCCCCGATAGCTGTCGGGGAGGAAAGTCCGAACTTCGCAGAACAAGGTGCCGGGTAACGCCCGGGGTTTCGGATAATTCCTTTAACGGGATAATTCCGGAATACGGAAAGTGCCACAGAAAATATACCGTCCCGAGGTAACTCGGGGTAAGGGTGAAATGGCAGGGTAAGAGCCTACCGCGGAAATGGTAACATTTCCGGTGCTGATTTAATCGGCATCCCGATTTAATCGGGACACGGCAAACCCCACCCGAAGCAAGGTCAAATATGGAGACCTTCCCGGTTTAGACCGGGACATTGTTGTTCGCATTGATGCCGTCGTTTTTTAGACGGCTGGGTTTCCGGGTAGACCGCTGGAATTACGGAGTAATCCGTAATCAAGATAAATGATTGCCGTCCCGATAGCTATCGGGATTACAGAATTCGGCTTACAGGCCTGGGCTATTAATTTGTTCTTTAAATTTTTTCTTTAGGAAATATTATATGTTGAAAAAGCGTTGGAAAATAAGAGAGATTTTAGATGACTACGCAATTAAATCATTAGCAGATTCACTAAATGTTTCCGAAGTACTTTCAAAGCTACTCTACCACAGGAATATAACAAGCTTTAACCAGGCAAAAATATTCTTCCGCCCTTTGCTGGATTACCTGTACGACCCGTTTTTAATGGACGGGATGGAAACCGCAACTTACAGAGTTATACAGGCTCTTACAGAAAACCAATTGATCTGCGTCTACGGCGACTATGATGTGGACGGTACCTGCTCAACTTCCCTGCTGTATCTTTTTTTAAAAGAACTTGGTGCGAATGTAGAATTTTATATACCGCAAAGATTAACCGAAGGCTACGGCCTGTCGAAAACCGGTATAGATAATATAAAGACTAAAGGCACTTCACTATTAATTTCTGTCGATTGCGGAATTACCGCCATAGAAGAGACAGACTATGCCAACGAGCTGGGGATTGATCTAATTATATGCGACCACCATCAGCCGAAAGATGAAATACCGGCGGCATATGCGGTGCTCGATCCTCTTAAACCGAGCTGCAATTATCCTTTTAAATATTTATCCGGTGCAGGCGTTGCTTTTAAGCTGGCCCAGGGGGTTTCCGAGAGAATAGGCAAGAGGGATTTGCCACTGCAGTATTTGGACCTGGTTGCTCTTGCAGGTGCGGCAGATATTGTGCCGCTTACAGATGAAAACAGGATTCTTGTTAGGGCCGGCCTGGATATGATAAATACAAATCCCAGGCCGGGTATTGCGGCACTAATCGATTGCAGCAATATGAAGCCCGGAAGTCTTACATCCGGCCAGGTGGTGTTTACCATAGCGCCTAGAATAAATGCAGTAGGAAGATTGGGTGATGCTCAAAGAGCAGTGGAGCTGCTTATAACCAACGATAAGGGACACGCAACGGAACTTGCAAAAATATTGGAGACTGAAAATTATAACCGCAGAAAGATAGACGAAGATACATTCGACAGCGCGCTGGAAATTGTTGAGAACTCACTAGACCTTAGCGAAGACCTTGCAATAATACTCCACCAGGAAAAATGGCACCCAGGCGTAATAGGTATAGTTGCCTCCCGGCTAGTTGAGAAATATTACCGCCCTACAATTATGCTTACCACTGTAGACGGGGTTGCCAAAGGCTCTGCTAGGAGTATTTCTAATTTTAACATTTACGAGGCGCTTAAGAAATGCGAAGACTTGCTTATCCATTTCGGCGGGCACCAGGCCGCTGCCGGCCTGGCAGTAGAGGTTGAAAAGATAGATGAATTTAAATCCAAATTTAACCAGGTTGTTAAGGAGTCGATGAACGAAGAGGATTTACTTCCGGAAATTCATATTGATTCTAAAATAAAGTTTTCCGAAATAACACCTAAGTTTTTAAGAATTATAGATCAATTCGCCCCGTTCGGACCAGGAAATATGCGTCCGGTTTTTCTAGCCGAGAATGTTGAACCTGCCGGTTCTCCGAGAATTGTCGGGACGAATCATTTAATCCTCAGCTTAAAGCAGTCCGGTTCCGACAAGATTTTTGACGGGATCGGCTTTAACATGGGTGAGTACCTCGATCTGGTTAAATTTAATTCTTCATTCGATGTTGTGTTTACGATAGATAAAAGCGAAAGAGACGCAAGGACGTTCCCCCAGTTTAAGTTTAAAGATATAAAAGTAAATGAAAATAATCAGGAGTCATATTAATGTCAGGTCATTCAAAGTGGGCAACAACCAAGAGGAAAAAAGCTGCAATTGATGCGAAACGCGGTAAGGCTTTTACCAAGATAATAAAGGAAATAACAATTGCGGCGCGGGAAGGCGGCGGAGACCCGAACGGCAACCCGAGGCTAAGGCTGGCTGTAGATAACGCCAAAGCGGTAAACATGCCTGCCGATAATATTGAGCGCGCCATTAAAAAAGCAACCGGCGAGCTTGAAGGCGTTTCGTACCACGAGCTTACTTACGAAGGTTACGGGCCTGCTGGCGTAGCCATTATGGTTGAGGTAGCAACGGACAATAAGAACCGGACTGTAGCCGAGGTAAGGCATCTGTTCAGCAAAGGCGGCGGCGGGCTTGGCGAAACAGGCTCGGTTGCGTGGATGTTCGATAAGAAAGGCGTAGTCACTCTTCCCAAGCAAGGCAAATCGGAAGACGAGATAATGGAAATTATTCTTGAAGCCGGCGCCGAAGACCTTCAGACGGAAGATGATTTTTATGAAGTCCAGGCAGCTATCGAAAGCTTCGAACCGGTTAGAAAGGCAATACTAGATAAAGGCCTTGCGGTTGAAAATGCGTCTCTTCAGTGGATTGCAAAAAACTTTATTGCGGTAACCGGCGAAGATGCCGAAAAGGTTGTAAAGCTTATAGAGTCGCTGGAAGACTGCGACGACGTTCAAAACGTTTACTCCAATGCCGATATAGACGAATCATTGTTAAGCTAAAATGATTTTTACAATTTGATGGTAATACTAGGCATCGATCCCGGAACCAATTACACCGGTTACGGGATAATAAAATTTAACAGGAATGCTATCACATTAGTTGTAAACGGTCTAATTAAACTGCCGCCGTTAAAACAGCTTGCGCAAAAATTAGAAATAATTTACGACGGGATTGACAAAGTAATTAAAACCTATAAGCCCGATGAATTAGCAATTGAGACTGCGTTCTACGGGAAGAATGTGCAATCTGCTATGAAGATAGGGTATGCAAGGGGAGTCTCAATACTGGCGGCTGTTCATAATAAAATACCCGCAAGCGAATATTCCCCGAGGGAAATAAAAAAGTCGGTTGTAGGTACGGGCGCAGCATCTAAAGAGCAGGTTAGCTACATGATTAAATCTATGCTTGATATAAAGGATGTAAAGATGAGGTTTGACGAGAGCGATGCGCTTGCCGTTGCTTTGTGCCATGCATTTAGAATGAGAGCACCTGCAAAAAAAAGCAGCGATTGGAAATCGTTTATTAAAGCCTTTCCGGAAAGAGTGATTGAATAACTTTAAAAGATATTAAGAGTTATGATTGGATTTTTAAGAGGTAAAATTATTTCTACTAGGCCCACAAAAATTTTACTGGATGTAAACGGGGTAGGCTATGCCGTTAGTATATCAATCCACACTTTTGAAAACATCAACGGGAAAGAAGACGCCTCGCTCTTCATTTATACAAACGTAAAAGAAGATTCAATTACTCTTTACGGCTTTTCTTCCGAAGCTGAGAAAGAAATGTTTGAGCTCTTAATTTCTATAAACGGTATCGGGCCTAAGATTGCATTAAGCATACTTTCCGGTATTAGAATAGACGACCTGAAAAATGCAATACGGAACGCAGATGTAAACAGGATTACCGCAGTACCGGGTATCGGCAGAAAAACGGCAGAGAGGCTGGTGCTGGAATTAAAATCCAAGGTAGATAATATTCCCGGCGAAGGCACTGTTGAAATACCGTTCAGCATTAAGAACGAAGCCGTGGCCGCGCTTACTACGCTCGGGTATAATGCCAAACTTGCAGAAAAGGTTGTACGCGATATTTTAAGCGACGAACCCGGCGCTGCTTTGGAAGAATTGATTAAAAAGGCTTTGAGCTCACTAAATAGGTAATAGAAGTTAAGCAAAATGACTTTATCCTGTGGAATACTGGAGTATTGGAATACTGGAGTATTGGAATGATGATATTTGTTCAGTATTCCAACGCTCCAACACTCCATTTTTCCCACATTGCTATAAAAACAATCTATTGCGTTACACCAGTAAATAAGAAGCCTTGTTGGCTTACTCCACACTGCAGCTTAACTTTGCAACGCCTGTAATTTCGGCATTTAGAATATCTCCTTTATTCACCTTGCCTACGCCCTTCGGCGTTCCGGTAAATATCAGGTCTCCCTTTTCAAGAGTCATTAATGAAGAAATATAACCGACAATTTCTGCAGGCTTAAAAAGCATCATGTTTAATTTTTCCTGCTGTCGCACTTTGCCGTTCACGGTAAGCAGTATTTCTTCATCAAGGTTAAGGCGGTATTCATCCTTTGAAATAAAATCCGACAGCACTGCGGAAGTATCGAAGCATTTGGCAATCGTCCACGGGTGGCCTTTTTTCTTAAGCTCTGCTTGAACATCCCGGAGAGTCATATCCAGCCCTACGCCGTAAGCGGCTATTGAATCCGCCGCCTGTTCAACTGAAGCGTCTTTAATTGTATTACCAATGAGCAGAACAAGTTCCGTTTCGTGGTGCATCTCGTTTGAGAAAGACGGGTAAATAATTTTTCCGCCGGAATAAATTACTGCAGAAGACGGCTTTAAGAATACTACCGGCTTTTCAGGAACTTCGTTGCCGAGTTCTTTTGCATGCTCTGCATAGTTTCTGCCGACGCAGACTATTTTATTTATTGGATATTCAAGGGAAGAATTTCTTATTCTGATTGTCTTCATGGTAGTGTTTATAGTATTATCGCTTAAATCTTTGTTTTTTTATGTCAAGATATATTAATTTTTTCCCATCTTCCATTGCGATCTGCCTGTCGAGCCTGTTGTACAACTCGAGTGCAGGGCAGTCACGGTCCAAACCGTGACTGAATTGTAAGTTTTTTATGTCACGGAATGGTCCGTGACATCCCAGTCTTACAGTTCTGAAACACTCTCTGCCTGCAAGCTTGCTGCGTTATGTTTATAGTTTGTCAAATCAAATTTAACAAAATTTTTAAACTCTTCTTCCCACCGGACTTCTAAAAAAAGATTAAACAGCCGTTTGCCCGACCGGCGCTGCAACCTGACTGCAATTAAGTTTTTTGCTTTTTTTGTTTGGCAGCCGGGAAGAGAACGTTGTTCAAAATTAGTCTATAGCCCGGTGAATTCTTGTGCAGTGCCAGGTCTGTGGGCGGATCGCCGACTAAATGCTGGTATGCCTCAGGGTCGTGCCCGCCGTAAAAAGTGAATGTCCCCCTGCCGTAATTTCCGTGAATATATTTTACCTGGTCGGTACCCTGCCTCTCGGCCAGTATTGTTACGTTCTTCTTTATTAATTCCTTATGGAAGGCAGTCGTCTGTCCCATGAACCCGTGAATTACATTTACATGGTCTTGTGTAAGCATGCATGGGACGGGGTCGTACTTTGCAGAGAAATCGAACAGAGTAAAATAATCGTTCTCCCTGCTGCCTATTTCGCCCGGCTGTACATTTATATTGCTGAAAGAATAAACGTAAGGATTCATTTCAAGCTTAAAGTTTGTAAAGGCGAGCGTGTTGGAATAGTCAAGCTTCTGCTGGGCATCGGGGTCGGCGGGGTCGCCGTCGAACATGGATGCGCATATATCTGTATGTTCGGCTGCCAGTGCAATATCGAAAGTATCGGTAGCCGAACACATAGCGAACAGAAAGCCTCCGCGCCCCACATAATCTTTTATATCC
This sequence comes from Bacteroidota bacterium, assembly GCA_021813585.1. Classification (GTDB taxonomy): domain Bacteria; phylum Bacteroidota; class Ignavibacteria; order Ignavibacteriales; family Ignavibacteriaceae; genus FEN-1297. The sequence continues at coordinate 13,070 of JAKAJV010000023.1, forward strand.
TGCGCAACGGCTTTCATCATATCGGAAACTTTTTTAAAGCCGTTCTTCTTTGCGTCTCTCTCATACTGCAGCTGGTTATCTATGTACCATTGTGCATTGCTAAAGCTTGCGTAGAACTTGCCGTACTGGCCGGTAAAATCTTCATGGTGAAGATGGAGCCAATCGTATTTGGAAAGGTCTCCTCTTAAAATTTCGTCATTCCATATTTTGGTATAAGGTATTTTAGCATAATCCAGAACCAGAGTAACGGCATCGTCCCAGGGTTGAAAGCTTGGCGGGACGTACACAGCAATTTTAGGAGCCTTCTCCAGCCTAACGACCGACATGTTATTGTCTTCATTCTGGACCGTGGCGTATATATCGGCAGCCTGGGCCGCAGAAATAGCGTCGAAGGCAACACCTTCAACCCGGCAGTCGTTGGCGGTTCTATTTGTATAATCAAGCATGAAAGACCCGCCCCGGTAGTTTAAAAGCCAGTCGGCTTTTTCGCCGCGCTCCAGTGCGTGGTAAGTAATTCCGTAGGCTCTCAAATGGTCGGTCTGTTTTAAATCCATATAGATGAGGATTTTTGATTGGGGGAAAGCAAAAATGGGGAACAGCAAAAGTGCAAACAAAATCTTTTCTAGCATGGGGCAGGTCTTTTTCATAAAATTAAAGGCGATCCGATGATCGCCCGCGTTTATATCCAAAAAAATATTTTAAAAAATTTATTAAGCTGATTTTCGATCGGCCTCAAGATAAATGGGCTCGGCGCCTTTTTCAATCACATCTTTTGTGACCACACATTTTTCTACATTTTCTCTATTCGGCAGATCGTACATTATCTCCAGCATAAAATCTTCGACAATCGATCTTAACGCTCTTGCGCCGGTTTTCCTTTCCATTGCCTTTGTTACTATCGCATCTATTGCAAACGGGTCGAACTCAAGCTCAATTCCTTCCAGCAAGAAGAGTTTTTTATATTGCTTTAATATTGCATTCTTAGGCTCAACAAGAATGCTCTTAAGGGCATCTCTGGAAAGAGGCTGCAAAGGAGCTATTACGGGAATCCTTCCTATCAACTCCGGAATCAGGCCGTATCTTAACAAGTCTTCCGGAAGAATATATTTGAGAAGCTCCTCTTCATTGTTCTTGTTCTTTAACGATTCCGAAGAGAAGCCCATCTTGTTTTTGTTTATCCTTGCGGCAATAATTTTATCAATGCCTTCAAAGGCGCCGCCTACAATGAACAGAATATTTTTTGTGTTTATGTTTATCAGGCTTTGCTCGGGGTGTTTTCTACCGCCTTTCGGGGGAACGCCGGCAATCGTGCCTTCAAGTATTTTAAGCAGCGCCTGCTGAACTCCTTCGCCGGAAACATCCCTGGTAATGGAAGTGCTCTCGCTTTTGCGGGCAATCTTATCAATCTCGTCGATGTATACAATACCTTTTTGAGCCCTTTCAAGATTGTAGTCGGCGGCTTGCAGCAAATGGACAAGCACCGTCTCTACGTCGTCTCCAACATAGCCGGCCTCAGTCAGCGTGGTTGCATCCGCAATTGCAAAAGGCACGTCAAGAATTTTAGCTAGAGTCTGCGCAAGCAATGTCTTGCCAACACCGGTAGGGCCGATTAAAAGTATATTGCTCTTTTCAATCTCAACATCGTCAAGCTCAAAGAAAGATGTCTTTGAATTAACTCTTTTATAGTGGTTATACACAGCAACAGACAAAACTTTCTTGGCTTTCTCCTGTCCGATAACATATTCGTCTAGTGTTTTTTTAATTGAGGCAGGCGTTTGCAGTGTAATGCCTTTCGATCCGCGGTTGTTGTATGCGGCGAGGTTGTTCTTCAAAATATCTACACTGCTGCCGATACAGACATCGCAAATATAAACATCGGGTCCCGCAATCATACTGCCAACTTCGCTGCCGTCCCTTCCGCAGAACGAGCATTTAACAATTTTCTGGTTCTGTTTTTTTCCCATTACTAAATCCTTTTTCCTTTCTGTCAGATTTTACCTTCATGCAGATCCCATATCGGGAAAATCATATCGTAATCATTCCAATTTATGTTACCATCAATAATCTTAAAGTTCCTAAATTTTTCCATATCCAAGTACTTGCGTATTGAAGGGTGAAGCGAATGCTCTAAAAAGCTTTTAAAATTTACCACCCGGTTAAAGCCGTCGCTAAAAATTAATTTGATTGAATATCCTTCAATATATTGGGCAGAAATAATTTCAATACTCTCAATATTATTATCTATATGTTCTTTAATAATTTTCATTTTATCCGTGAAGTAATTTTTTCAAACTCAACATTTTTATGCATCACAAAATAATCAATCCATTTTGAAACAATTCTTTCGGCATAAAATTCAATAAAATTTTCAAAATCTTTAAGCTTTTTACCGGGCAGCGGCTTTCTACCTTTAACAGACTTAATTCTAATTTCTATAATCTTTCCATCAACAATAAAAAATTCTGCTTTGCTTTCAAACTTATCGAATTTACCATGTACGTGAATCGGCTCATGCTCGTTTGAGTAAAAGAAAATTAGTATTCCTAAATACTCAAAAATTTTTGGCATTAAAGTGCTTAATAACTTAAGTAAAAAATTTGGTTTACACCAATTGGAAACCTAATCACATCGGTCTATCCGATACATTGCCTTTCAGCTTAACTATCTGGCTTCTGGCATCGTCAAGATATAACGAGTTGGGGAATTTTGCAAGTAAATTCTCGTAAGTCTCTACCGCCTTTGTCTTGTTATTTAACCCGAACTGGTAAATATTGCCCAGCAAATATAGTGCTTTATCGGCATAAATGTTCTTTTCATTTTCGTCTGCAATCTTTTGGAATACAGCCATGGCGCTGTCTGTTGCATTAAGAGCAAGTTCCATTTCACCTTCTCTTAGGGCGGCAAGATTCTGCAGCATAAACTTTTTGGGATCGGAAGCTACTATTTTGTATTTAGAAGCCGCCTCTCCGAACTTCTTCTGCTCAGCCAAAAGTTCCGCAGATGCAAAAGCCGAGAGGTTAGACGAATCATCCGGCGAAGTGTTCATAAGGAGCGAAAGCTCCAGTGCGTCATTCGCATTGTTATCACTCAGGTTGCTAAGAATATTTTTCAGCTCGTCTTTAGTCTGCTGAAAGTTTCCCCTGAAGAAATTAATTCTTGCAAGCTGGTAGTTTGCGTAATTCCTTTTATCGGCTGGGTATCTTCCATTTAATGCTATCTTGGAAAAGTATGAGAAAGCGCTGTTCAAATCGCCCTGTAAAAGAGCCGACTTACCCAGGTCTTCATACGCTGCGGAAGCATATTGGGACATAGGGGAGTCTTCGATTATCCGGTTAAAATAGCTTTCAGCATCTTTAATATTTCCCTGCCTGTTCATTTTAATTTCGCCGATCCTTAAATATGCCTCATTTGCAACCTCGGAGTGAGGGTATAGCTTTGTAATTTCAACGTACGCAGCAATTACTTTATTAACTTCGGGTGAATTATTATATGCCAAGTTGTAATACGGCTTCCATGTCTGTTTGTTATCCGAGGTTTCCGCATCCAGAACAGCCTCCAGAGTTTTTGCGTAACCTAGCTTAGCGTTCGAAACGAAGGGCGATTCGGGAAAATTTTTTATTATATCCGAATAAACACTTGCCGAGGTCTGGTAAACTTTTTCGCCGTAAAGGAACTGCGCAAAGTTTAAAAGCTGCGCACCCTGGTCTTTCTGCACGTCTTCTATTTCTTTATAAATTTTATACGCCTTATCGTAGCTTTTGTCTTCAATATATAGCCTGGCTAGAAGAAATTTATAATTTAAATTTTCACTATTCGTGTATTTTTCGACGACCGGCAGGGAGACAGCAAGCGCGCCCGGCTTGTTTATGTAAGTTAAAATCCTGCCTTCAACAGTACTAAGCTGGGTAGGATTTATAGAAAGTATAAAGCAGTATTCTTCGGTTGCATCTTTATACTGCATTGTTAATGAGTAAAGATTGCCTAGGTCGTAAGCGAAATAAATAGGGTTGGACGAAATGTTCTGGCCTTTCTTCAAGTACTCAATGGCTTTGTCAAAAGTACGTCTTTCAATTGCGTAATTGGCAATAACCCGGTAATTCACCTCGCTCTGCGGTAGTGTTTTTAGTGCGTTGTCCCATACCTCGAACGCTTTTTTGTCGTTGCCCTTTAGGTAGTAAGTACTGCCGAGCATGCCGTAGAGATTTATATCCGCGTTGGAAATTTTCATGCGGTCTTCAATCAATGCAATAGACGCATCGTAATCTTTTAGCTGTGTGTAAACGTTGTTTAATGCGTTAAAGTATTCGTAGTTGGAGGGCTGGCTTTTATAGAGGCTTTCCATAATAGGCAGAGCCTTTTGGTACTGTGCAGCTTGTATATAGCTTTGTGCCAGCAGGTACTGGTTGCTCTCGTCATAAATCTGCTGTGCGGATAAAACGGTCGAGACAATAAATCCTATAAATAAAATTTTCTTTATCATGCTTCAAAAATAACAAAATCCGTTATGGCTTCAAGGGAAGAAATGAGTGAACGGATGGAAGATGGGAAATGGAGGATGGGGAGCGCTGTACGAAAAAACGTTTGCTAAATCGCTTTTAGACGATGCCCGGTTGTTTCGATACATTCCTCGCACCGCTCGGAATTACTCGACAACCTTTCATCATGCAAGGCGATTAAGTAATGTCCGGTTGTTTCGATACGTCCCGATTTTCATCGGGACTACTCAACAACCTTTCAGTACTGCTAGGTGATTGAGTAGCCCCGATGAAAATCGGGACGTATCGAAATCACCGGAACGCTTTACATCCTTTCGCTTAAGACTAGGTGGCTGAGTAGAGAGTGACCAACTGTAAATTCAAATCAGTGCGTAAAATTATATGGTCACTCTCGTATCGAAGCCACCTTTGTTTTGCGGAAAATCTTTTTTGCTAGCTGCGGCAACAGTTCAGGCTTTCCTTCAATAAGCGCTAACTTTTTCTTACGGCTCCAGCCCTGCACTTGCTCTTCACGATAGAAGGCTTCATCAATTCTGGAGTATTCTTCATAATAAACAAGCTTTACCGGTCTTCTCTTCGCGGTATAATTTGCACCTCGGTCATCTCGATACGACGACTTCGTCGTCACTCGATGACCGGGTAGGTCTTCAAACGAATCCGTCGTTACTCTATTACCGGGTAGGTCTTCAAACGAATCCGTCGTTACTCTATTACCGGGTAGGTCTTCAAACGAATCCGTCGTTACTCTATTACCGGGTAGGTGTTCAGACGACTTATCTGTATCTATATGATCTTTTATTTTAATTGAGATGATTGAGTAGGCGCTTTCAGACGATACATCGAAATCACCTCGGCTTCCCTGATGTTCGGCGAGCATTCTTCATAGGTTTTTAGCACTGCCGGTATAAAAGCTGCCGTCTGAACATTCTAAAATATACATGTATCCAATGCTAATGAGGCTTTCCATTAATAATTAAATTATTTTTTACTTTCTCGCCGGCATTTTCTTCAAGTCTTTATATTTCATAAGCTCGCCTTTCGAGCCGTCAAGCTTATATTTAAATGGAATAACAACCCAGACTGCGACATGCTTGTTATCCTTCATAGCTGGTGTAAATTTGAATTTCATTGCAGCATCAATTGAGGTTTGGTTAAAAATATCATGATCACTTTTCATTACAAAAACTTTAACCGGATTTCCTTCTTTGTCTATTAAGGCCTTAATATATACAACTCCTTCTATCCCAGCTCTCTTTGCCAATTCAGGATAATGCGGTATTACACGGTAAGTAATTTGAGGCATGGAATCAACCGGTATATAAGAATCTGGTGGGGGATAAATTAATAAAAATTCAGGGATACCAATAAAATATTTACCGTTAGGTTTATGAGTAATCGAATATTTTAAATCGACCCAGAACTTAACTCTTTTCCCGTCCTTAATTGCCGGTCCAAATTTCCAGTATCCCATTTGTAATGCTAATTCCTTATTCATTTTATCCCTATCTTTATAAAGCTGAACACTATCCGGTAATTGAAAAGAGTTATCATTACTAAAAAGATCTTTTATTTTTTCAACTTTGCCGTCTTTATTACAATAAGCTCTCAGGTCTATCTCAAACAAAGTCCATTTATTTGCATTCTCCACCGGAAGACTTTTTACAGCTCGTTCAAAATCTATAGCCTCTTTTTTATAGAAGTCCTTGTTTTCTGGGATTGAATCAACTTGTTTAATAGAAAGATATTCAGTGTCTAGATTTGGTACTACTTCGATTCCGGAATTCTTTTCTTTGCAGCCGTAAAAAAGTAACCCGGCGAGAACAATAACTAAACCAGTTTTAATTGCTTTCATTTTACACCTCACATTTTTGCTCTTACAATTATTTCGTGCTCGTACTTTGCATTAACCACCGTAGGTGGAAGAGTATTGTACAGCAAATCTATCGTCTGTGCCTGCGTGTGGATTTGCTGGCTCATATCTTCTACTATCCTTTTGTAATCTTTTGTTTGAGAATATAAGAATAAGCTTGCAGCAGCCAGGAATAAGACAACTGCATAAGAAACAGCCCGTACGAAAACTCTTCTGAAAAATTTATTTTCTTTTCCCGCTTCTTTTGAACCGATTGCTTTGAATATCCGGTTCTCCAATTCGACCGGGAATTCTTCTTTTGGGATATTTGCCGAAATTAAATTCAGGCTTTTAAAATAATTTCTGCAGTCTTCACAGCCTGAAAGATGGGTAAACAGGTAAGCTTCCTTTCCTTTCTCCAGTTCGTTATCGTGGTAAGCCTGAATCATTTCTTTGTTTTTATCGCAGCTCATTTTTTACCTCACAAGTTTTGAAATCTTTTCAATTAACTTTTGCCTTGCCCTGAATAGCCTTCCTTTAACAATACCTTCATCAACGCCTAAAACATCCGCTATCTCACGGTAGCTTAATTCGGAGTATTGGCGCAGCACAAATATTTCTTTTGTCTCTTCTTCCATGTTTTCAACTTCTTTGTCAATTATGTTTTTAATTTCATTTTCTTCCACATCGCCGTCCATTCTTTCGCCGGAATCATATTCAAAGTCTTCATCAATGTAGCTCTCGCTTCTAATCTTCCTCTTGCGGAGGAAAGTAAAAGCTTCATTCCTTGCGGTTGTAAACAGCCACGAACCGGGCTTATTTACTTCCTTTATTGCCGGTAGATTAACATAGAACTTTAAAAAAACATTTTGGACTATATCCTCGGTTGCGGATTTATCGCAAAGCATTTTCCAGACGTAGTTGTACAACGGCTTCTTATAAAGATTATAGATAAGAGTAAAATCAATAACGGAATTTATTCTATTCATTAAAATCCCAGTGCATAGTGTTTATTTATGCTTCGAATTTTTGTCCTTCAATTCAAGGATTTTGTTTTTCGCGAACTCGATTAATTTTTTATCGGCACTGTTCGAGCCGGACAAAAACCTATTATAAAAAGTTAAAGCATATTTAGTATTCTTTAATTTATCATAGACAGCAGCTATATAAAACAGTAACGATTTATTTGATGGATTCTCCCGTAGCGCATCCTTGTAATATTCCAGGGCATAATTATATTTTCCATCAAGCTGATATACGGCTCCGATTTGAGTATAAGTATCGGCAAGGAATTCATTCTTTAACAAGGCGGAAGCTTGAATAAAGTTTTCAACAGATTCTTTGTGCTTACCCTGCGCTTTGTAAACAGCACCCAAATAAAAGAAGGCTGTTGCATCTTTTGAATTTATCTCAATCGAATGATTTAAGAAATTTATTGCCGACAAATAATCGCTATTTGATAAAGATTTTTGTCCTCTCCAGTAAAAGCAGATACCGACGTTTTTTAAATTATCCGAGGATGAGTCCCCAAGCATTAAAGCACTATTATAATTGTAAAGCGCACTATCATAATCAGAAATTTTTAAATAAATATCTCCTTTTCTTTCCAAAAGACTTATTGAATTAGGATAATATGTTAATCCGGAATCAACTATTTTTATTGCAGGTTTAAATTGGTTTTGAATGTAAAGCAAATAGCTTAGCTCAAGTATTGTATTTATGTTTTTAGGATTAAGTGAATTTGCAATTTTATATCCGGCAACAGCTTCAGTTAAATTTCCAAGCTGTTCTTCGCACTTTGCAATTTGCTCATAAAAATAACTGTTGGAAGAATCGCTTTTAACTAGCCTGGCATAAATAGATTTAGCTGCGTCCCATTTTTTTTCGCTCATATAAACTTTACCGAGCATTAGTTGAATTTGTTTTGCTGTAGAATCTAACAAAAAAGCCTTTGATAATACAGTATCGGCATTATTTATTAATCCGGCGGAGAAATAATTACTTCCAAGCGATAATAGTAATCTTATGTCGTCCGGCTTAAGTAAAACTGCCGAACTTAAAGCAGCAGCAGCTTTATCAAAGCTTGATATTGACTCATAGTTTAATCCGAGATAATATAATGCTTGAACATTCGCAGAATCTTTTTCAATAATTGAATTTAGCTCTTTAATAGATTCGGAATACTTCCCGTCAATCATCAGGAGCTTTATCCCGTTTAAATTTTCTCCGGCATTTTCCTGGCAGTAATTTGATACGGTAACAATTACGATTAAAAAGAATATCGGTAAAAAATTAAAACGAATGCGCATCATTATCTTTAAGTTTACAAAAAATTTTAGCGTCTATCCTTAAAGATGCTTACGATGTGAAAAAGTTTGCGGCGAATGAAAATTTAAAATACTTTTTGCGTCTTAGCGTCTTTGCGGTTAAATTCTTTTTACCGCAAAGTCGCCATGACGCAGAGCATAAAAATCAATAATAGAAATGAAATTGCAGAAGCGCAGAATCATCCTTCGGTTTAGGCTGACCGGGAGGCGCTGGCTGGAACTGGAATCTGTACTGCGGAATAATTTCAATAAAGCTGTAAGGATAAAAGCTGAAGCCGACATTTAATCTGGCAACCTCATCGTTGCTTACGGAGGTATTCGGATCAAACCGGTCGTAGCGTACAACGGCTTCCAGTCCTTTTATTAAAACATACGATGCCTCTACCATTTGCGCCGTTGAGTTTGTACCGGTTAGGATATAATCTTTGGCAACGTCATATTCGCCTATTAAAGTAAATCCGTCTACTCCAAAGCCCAGAAACCCGCCGTACATGTTTATCTTATGTTCCGATGGGACCTGCGTGTAAATAAGCGGTCCTTGAAAATTTGTATACGATCCGCCGAACATTAGTGCAACAGTGTTGGCAACAACCGGATTAAAATGAATGCTCGCAGTATATGTGGGATCGGAATTAAAGTTAAGCGAGACCGGGCTGCCTACGCTTGCAGTGAATAAACCGAAGTCCGAGATGTTTGCCCCGACTTCAACTCCGGTAATATTATAACGGGGATCGTATATTAATCCCTGCCTGGTGTTGGTTGTAAAAAGATAGCCTAGGTCGCCGCCTCTGGTGTATGCGGTGTGGTCGTCTATCAGAACTCCGAAATCCGGTACGAAAGTGCCCGCTTTAATGTAGCTGTAGTTGGGCAGGATATGGGCGATCGCATAGCCTTCCCAGTTGGCGTTAACAAAATCATAATCGGCATAAATATCTATGCTGTCCAGAATTTTTGCATTCAGGTAAACTGAGCCCTGCATTTTCTGAAATGTTGTTTTGCCTATCTGCTGGGAATATAAATATTGAGTACGGTAATCAAATCCAAACTGGATATTCCTCCCGATATTATTATCCATGGTTAAATCCTGGTCTCTCTGGTAAGGAGAAACCAAAGGCAGAACTCTTAACCCGTAGTGCCAGCCTCCTCTGTTACGCATTGCGCCTCCGGTAGGATTAACATGGCAGTCGGCGCACTGCGCTCCCATTCTTAAAGCGAACCTGGGTAAGGCATACTCATTAACTGTAACAGTTATCAGCAAAAAAATCGGTAGTAAATATTTTAATAATTTCATAAATCCGCCTTTATGGTTGAAAAATATTTTTAAACAATAGGAATAGCATTCGAAAATTAAATGTTTAATTTGAAATTTAACTGTGTTGTATAGCAATAAAAAGGCGGTCTAATCCGGAATGAAACATAAATAATACACTTATTTACACTTAATTTGATTCCGGTCATAAAAAGATTTTTGTTTGAACCTGCCGCTGCTTATTGGTATGATTGATAATCTTATAATTTTACATTGATTAAAAAGCGGCGCTTAGTTACTTTTAAAACCATATTTAAGCAAGAATATGAAAAAGATTTTAATTTTAGGCTCAACAGGTTCAATAGGGATAAACACTCTTAACGTAATTCGAAATTTACCCGGACAATTTGAAATTACCGCATTAACGGTTAATACAAGGATAGACTTGCTTGAGCCGCAGATAAACGAGTTCAGGCCTAAAGCTGTTGTGGTAAAAGATAAAAAGCTCGGGCAGCAATTAAAGAAGAAAATTCAGGATAAATGTGAAATACTTACAGGCGAAGAAGGATTGATTGAAGCAGCCGCAAGTTTGGATTATGATATATTTGTAGGTGCAATGGTGGGTTTCAGCGGCCTGGCACCCACTCTTGAAGCAGTTAAGCGCGGGAAGATAATCGCTCTTGCCAATAAAGAAACCCTGGTAGTTGCCGGTGAAATGGTAACCGGCATGTGTAAAGATTTTAATGCCATGCTAGTACCCATCGATTCCGAGCACAGCGCAATTTTCCAATGCCTGGAAGGGGAGAAGAGGGACTCTGTAGAAAAATTAATCCTTACCGCTTCAGGCGGACCGTTCCTTCACAAAAGCAAGGATGAGCTTAAGGCTGTTACTATAAGGGAAGCTCTAAATCATCCCAACTGGAAGATGGGCTATAAAATTACTATCGATTCGGCTTCGATGATGAACAAAGGGTTGGAAATTATTGAAGCCAGATGGCTGTTTGGTTTAAAAAAAGAACAGATCGACGTGGTTATTCATCCGCAATCCATTATCCACTCAATGGTGCAGTTCTGCGACGGCTCGATAAAAGCGCAAATGGGTCTGCCCGATATGAAGCTGCCCATTCAATATGCGTTAACTTATCCGGAAAGGCTCCCGAATAATTATGAGCGCACTAACTTAAGCAAAATTGGAAAGCTAACCTTTTCGGCGCCGGATATGGAAAAGTTCGAATGCTTAAGACTTGCATACGAGGCTTTGGAAGCGGGCGGTACGGCTCCGTGCATATTAAATGCCGCCAACGAAGTTGCAGTAGATAAATTCCTCAAAGGGAAGATAATTTTTTCGCGTATTCCTCATCTTATTAATAGGGCTTTGGAAAAAATAGAAAACCACCGTTCGCCCAGCCTGAATACGATTTATGAGTGTGATAAAAATACTAGAGAATTCGTACTAGCTTTAAGTTGAGTTTTTTTAATAATAATTTAAGCATTATTTTTGCCGCTGGCTTAACAAGTTGTGTTAAAATAGCGGATGTTATAAATTTCAATAAACGGAGAATCATTTTTAATGGATTATATTATTTATTTTGCAATTACTATCGGTATACTGGTTTTTGTACATGAGTTCGGGCATTTTATAGCCGCAAAGCTTTGCGGTATGCGTGCCGATGTTTTTGCAATCGGGTTTGGAAAAAGATTATTAGGATGGAATAGAAAGAACGGATTCTCATTTGGCGATCTGCCGAAAGACTTTGACGGCGAAGGGCATACCGATTACAGACTTAGCCTTCTGCCGCTTGGCGGCTATGTAAAGATTGCCGGAATGGTAGACGAAAGCTTCGATACCGAGTTTGCAGATAAAGAGCCGCAGCCGTATGAGTTTAGAGCAAAACCCACCTGGCAGAAAATTATTGTAATTACCGCCGGCGTGGTAATGAACCTGATTCTTACCATTGTGGTTTTCTGGGGAATTAACTTCTTCCACGGGAAAGAATACACAAAGACAACTACAATAGGCTTCGTCGAGCAGAATAGCCTGGCCGATTCACTCGGATTTAAAGCCGGCGATAAAATTGTAACCATAAACGGAAAATCAGTTCACAACTGGGAACAAGTGGCATCCGATATTTATATAAACACTATAGGCCAGAACCTGCATGTTGAAATAAGCCGCGGCGGCCAAAATGTTGTGTTAAATGTTCCGAGGAAAAAAATTCCTTCCCCTGATAACGGGAATACATTTTTATTACCGTCGGGAGTAAGGCCTGTAATTGGCGAGGTTCTGCCCAAAACTCCTGCGCAGAAAGCCGGAATAAAGAGCGGGGATATTTTGCTTTCCCTTAATAACGAGCTTTTGTACAGTTCGGAACAAACTAAAAAAATAATATCCAGCCATAAAGGCGTAACCCTTCCGCTGGTGGTTTTACGAGATAAGGACACATTAAGTCTGTCCGTAACTCCGGGTTCCGACGGGCTGATCGGTGTTCAGTTAGGCGATGCCTTTACAGGTCCGGTTGTATTTGAAACGTTCGGCTTCTTCCAATCGTTTTATTACGGCGGACAGGATGTGGTTAAGGTTACGGATGCAACTTTTAAAATGGCGGAAAATGTTATCCGCGGAAAAATCGCTTTCGGCAAAGCCTTCGGCGGACCGGTTAAGATTGCCCAATACGCAGTTAAATATGCAGACAACGGGATACTGAGCTTCTTATACTTCCTGGCTATGCTAAGCCTTAGCCTGGCAATCATAAATATACTTCCTTTCCCTGTACTGGACGGCGGGCATCTGGTGATGATAATTATTGAGGGAGTTACTAAAAGGGAAATTCCTATCAAGGTTAAAATTGCAATTCAGAATGCCGGCTTCGTAATTCTTCTTTTGCTTATGGCGTTTATAATTTATAACGATATAATAAATCTATAAGTAAATTAATGAGCCAATTTATGAAATAACCATAACCGAGTTTATTAATGATTTCATTCTCTTAAAAGCGAAAATAATTTAACCGGTTTACAATCATTTTTATTTTTCTTTTATTTGTATCAGATGTTCTTAATAACGATTTCGTGGGAAGCCTTTTTAAAATAACCAAATTGAATTGCAGTTATGAATAAATTATTTGAACGCATTACTATAAATCCGGAAGTATGTTCAGGGCAGGCAAAAATTCGCGGTATGAGAATTACGGCTTCTTTTGTCTTAAAACTGATTGCATCCGGTATGACAAACAAAGAAATTATAAAATCTTATCCTGAATTGGAGGAAGAAGACTTACGACAAACAATTGAATATGCAGCCTGGCTGGCAAGTGAATATCAACAACCATTAGCAGGTTAATGATGAGTTTATAACTCTTGCTGTAACAATCATTTTATAAATTAATATTTTCTTAAATAATTTTAAATTCTAAAAATCAAAGGGATAACACATCATGTCAAAGACACAAGAAAATCTTAAAACAGCATTTGCAGGCGAAAGCCAGGCAAACCAAAAATATCGTGCATTCGCAAAGATAGCGGAAAAGGAAGGCTTCCCGAATATTGCTCAATTGTTTATAACTGCTGCTGAAGCTGAAAGGATTCATGCGGAAGGACATTTAAGCGCGCTGGATGGAATCGGTTCTACCGTAGAAAATATTAAGGCTGCAATTGCAGGCGAAACGTACGAGTATACGGAAATGTATCCGCCGATGCTTAAGGAAGCTGAAGATGAAAACCACAAAGCAAAGCGCATGTTTGGATATGCTGCTAAAGCGGAAGAGGTTCATGCAAAGCTGTACAAGATGGCTTTAGAAGCTGCCGGGCAGGGAAAAGACCTGGAAGGTGTTGAGATATATCTTTGCCCCGTTTGCGGAAATATCGAATTTAAAAAGCCAAGTGAAAACTGCCCCATCTGCGGAACACTGGCGTCTAGATATGTAAAAGTATAATTATTTTCGTATAGCTGACTAGAAAGTTCTTAGTGATAATATGTCAATAAACGTTGCATTTTTTACAAACTTTTTATTGATTTTCTTAACCCAACTTCGACACAATATGGTAAATTTCCATGAAAAATTATAAGAAACAGTTTGAATAGGATATAATAACAAATAAATTATTTGTAAAACCTTGTGGAGTGAAAACGGATTGCTCTATAGATAGACAATGGTTAAATTTTAAAATAAATCCTCGGAGGGTTAACAAGAGGGGTTGAAAGAAACTAACACTAAAATAATTGTTGTAGTGAAAAGGGGGGACAGAAAATGTGAATCAATCAAGTAATTAATGTTTTTTCCTTAATTGTGTCGAAGTTGGGTTAGACTTATTCAAAACAAGATAATTTTAAAACTTAACATAAAATTTATTTCAGCCAAAGGCTGATGAGCCTCTGGCTCAAACAAGTTCGGCATTGTAGTTTGGGGCTGCGTCTTAGCAGCAAGGCGTTAGCTAACTTTCAAAATTTCTACTTGAATACTAAAGCCGAGCGAATTAGGAATCGATTCATAATCTTCCCACATTAAATCAAAATTCTTCACATTTGCTAAACCGATTTTAGACAGTGCAGCATTTATCTGCTCAAAATATTCTTCTTCTAATTCCGACTCGTTAAATGCGTTTTCAGCCCAGTCGGCAATTTCATCTTTACCAATTTTATGCGTTAATAATTGAGGGCACTTCTAAAAACTAACAATTATAATTGATTTGTTATGCAAATTTATTTTTTTCAAAAAAACAGTGAAAATTTTTGTAAATTATTTCCGTTTATTCCCTTTATTATAAGGGAACTGTCATC
>JAKAJV010000035.1 GCA_021813585.1 Bacteroidota bacterium
TTTTCTTTATTATAATATTTGCGGGCAGAGTTACGTTATTTGCACTAAGGTTTAGCCACACCTCTGTACAGCTAACATCTGCAACAGATATGCTTATCCCGCTGCCGCTTGGTGCGGTGGGGCTTTTGCAATTAAACTGTGTAAAAATTATTATGCTAAATATTATTAAAAACAGTAATGAAAATTTCTTCATGCAAATATCCTCTCAGTATATAAACCTAAAATAGAACTTGCCCGAAAATAGATATAAGCATAAGCATGTCCCCCCAAGAAAAGATAATAATATTTTTCAATTTTTTTATAAGTATTCATAGGTATATTCTGTTATTAATTTGTTAAAAGAATTAATCCGGCGCCCGCCAGCACCGGGGAAATTTTGCACTTGTGTTTCTTTAGCTATGTGTCTCCTATTTTCTTTTTAATACCATTATTGTTGCATTCATATTATAAAACCCGGCTGCAATTATCATATCACCCTTCATGTCAACCGAAAGCCAATCGTAATTACTGTTGGGCGAATAAGGCATTCCCAGTTGACTCCAGCGAAGGCCGTTAAAATGCATAATTGTATTACGCTCTCCAACCATTATCATATCGTTATCACTATTGCCTCTTAACTTATTTATCAGTCCCCAGTTTTGTGCATAATTGTTTCCACCCAGGTAATTGCCCGGTAATGTTCTAACATAATCCAATTTTCCAAATGCGTTCCGGTATAAAAAATGGGCGCCGAAGTAAATAATATTTTTACTGCTTACCCATACAGTTGCAGCAACGCCTACAAAATACGGATGAAAAATTTGATTTGCGTTTACATCCTTCCCTTCATTTAGAATTTGCCAGTTACCGTTTTGGCCTTCTAATAAAACTCCGCTATAATTTCTATAGTCGCCGCCTCCGGCGTAAATAGTTTTTCCGTCATTTGAATAAATATCATATAAATTATAGCCTGTTCCGCTTTCTATTCTTTGCCAATTATTATTTAAATAATGGGCTACAGAACCATTTCGTCCAATAAAATACATATTATTAGGGAACTGCCCCCAACATTTAGTAAATGAGAGTGAATCAAAACCAGATATTTTTCGTACATCAAAGGGTGTCCAAACTTTTCCGTCCCCGTAAATAGCTAAACCTCCAACTAACCAAATTTGATTTTCCGAAAGAGCATATATACCGTCCAATATTGGTATGATGTTATTACCTCTGAAATTAACCGTTATTTTATTAGTTTGCCATTTTTTGCCATTCCAATGAACGGCATTATACATTCCGGTAGAATCGTCAGTATAAATTTCTCCAACAGCCCATGCGCTTGTATCGTTTATTATTGCCACATCATATAATATGCTGCTGTTTCCGGTCAGGTAATTTCCCAGCGTAAATAGCTGCCAGCTAAAGTTGCTGCTGGTGGTATCTAGGGTTTTGGCTGTTACTACTTCACTTCTTTCAAATGCAAAGCCCTTGTTATATTGGGCCTGGTATGTGTAAGTTTGGCTTGGCAAAAGAGTACTATCGTAAAGAGTAGTGTCTTTCGTTGTTAGATTTAAATTAAGAAAATTATTTCCGTTTTTCTTTATTATAATATTTGCGGGCAGAGTTACGTTATTTGCACTAAGGTTTAGCCACACCTCGGTACAGCTAACATCTGCAACAGATATGCTTATTCCCTTGCCGCCTGGTGCGGTTGGGCTTTTACAATTAAACGAGGTGAGCAATAAAATAAAAAAAGAGCACGTCAGGACTAAAGTCTTCATTACAGTTCCTTTCAATAAATATCCGACAAACCCCCAGGGCAGGAAAATTATTCCGGGGAATAATTATAGGTTCGCAAGATAATATATGCTCTATTAAAAAAGTAACAATTATTTTGCCCAAGATAAAAAGCCGTATAAAACAAAAATATGGAAGAGTTAATAATAACCGGCGGGTAAAATTACCGGTAAGAATTTCAGGCTAGGTAAAATTTTACTTTCATTATAACTAATTAAAAAAAGGAGTACCGTTTTGCGGCACTCCTTTATTAAGTAGGGAATCAATAATATTATCTTATAAGTCCGGTAATTTCCTGCAGCAGGTTATCGGATGTTGTAATAACGCGTGCATTAGCCTGGAAGCCTCTCTGGGCTACAATCATATTCGTAAACTCTTTTGAAAGATCGACGTTTGACTGCTCTAGAGCGCCGGACTGCATTGTTGTAGCGGTCGTTTCGCCAGGCTCGCCTACCAGCGGATCGCCGGAGTTAGCGGCCACTGTGTACATATTATCGCCCACGCTTACAAGTCCGTTGTTGTTTGCAAACGTAGCCACCATTATCTGGGCAAGCGACCTAGATTGGCCGTTTGAGAAAATGCCTTCTATATTTCCGTACTGGTCAATGTTTATGTTCGAAAGCGAAGCGGAAGCCGAGCCGTTCTGTGTTAAAGCCGCCACCTGAGAGGTTAACGAGTTCTGAGTAATTCCTGACGTGCCGGAACCGAAGTCGAGTTGGATGGTCTGGCTTTCTGCACCGCCGGAAGGCGCATAAGAAAGAATTGCGGGATTGGGCGACATGGTTTGTATCTGTCCGTTGGAATCGAACGTAATAGTACCGGTGTTATTGGATAGCGTACCGTCGGCAGCCGGTACGGCTGCGTTCCATCTCCATGTGTTCAGATCGGTCTTTGTGAACTTTAACGATAGAGTATGCGGATTTCCCAAAGAGTCATAAACCGTAACCGAACCGTTTACAACAGTAGGAGTGCGGTTATTATCTACAATATAGCTTAAAGTGTTGTCCGTTCCTGTTCTTACAGCAGTAGCATCCAGTGTTATATCTCCGGTATCGATGGAAACGCCGCTTACAGACGTAGTAAGTGCGGGAATGGTATAAGCAGCGGCCGGACCTGTAGTACCGTTTATGGTAACACCGCTGGCCAAAGGTGAAGCAGCATTATAGTCGCGAAGCACCGTAGTACCGTCGGCACTGGTTATCTTGTAATCGATATTATATGTGTTGGCCGCTGTTTCAGTATATTTAAGAGTAAGAGTAAACGCGTTGCCGTTCTTATCGTAAATGGTGCAGTCTTTGGTAGTGTCGGTCGGATAGCTAGCCGCCGGTATAATAGTGCCGCTCTGTACTACGTTTTGAGTTTGAGTAATAGTAGAGCTGCTTTGCAGGTTACCGCCCCAGGTTGTATCGGTAGTTTTGATAGCAGGAATCTTAAGGTTTTTATCAATCTTAATATCCTGTATTGTATTGCCGGAAGGAATAACGCCGTCTACGGCTACCTTGCCTTGAACGACGGCGCCGTTTTGAGGATTAACTAATTTGCCGTCGGCGTCAAAAATGAAAGAACCGGCTCTGCTGTAAAAGTTCTGCCCGTTGCTTTTAAGGATGAATAAACCGGGGCCTTGTAATGCAAGGTCGGTAGTGTTGCCGGTCTGTTCGAAGGTGCCCTGGTTCCAGTTCCTGTCGATGGAATTTATTTTCGATCCCAGTCCGATCTGGAAGCTGTTTGTGCCGCCGGTTGTTTCGGTAGGATTTGTACCGGCTTGAATGAACTGGTTAAAGGTATCGCTGAAAGTAACTCTAGATCCTTTAAAACCGATGGTATCCACGTTGGCAATGTTGTTGCCTATAACATCCATCATAGATTGTAAATTGCGCATGCCGGATACGCCTGCGAAAAGGGAATTGAGAAGTGCCATTATAACCTCCTAAGGTTTATTTTTATAATTTTTAATCCGGTATCAGTCAGTCAACCGGACCCAGAGCGTCCTTAAAAGGTCCCGCTCTATCTTTAATTAATTATTTTATATCAAGATTTTTTATTCACTTAACCACAAACTTGATCTTATACTTGAACTTGATCTTATACTTGAACTTGAACTTTCCGCCAGAGGCGGATCAGCCTTTGGCTGAGAACTTGAACTTATACTTGAACTTATACTTGAACTTAAACTCCATTTTTTCAAGCGAACACCACACTGTCTATATTCGTAAAAATGTTTTCGTTGCTGTCTCCAACAGGCAGCGCTGTAACTACCGTCTTGTTGGGAATATTAACTATGAACGCGGTATTGTTCATCATAACAAGAGAGTCTTTAGAGCCTTTTGATTCGGCTTTCTGAACCGCGTCCTGTATCTTGTCAATCTCGTTGTCGCTTAATTGAATATTCCTGTTTTCCAATCTTTTAAGAGCATGATTCGAAAACTTTACCTTATCCAGCTCCTGCTGAAAAATTGTGCCGAAGCTGTCGTTGTTTCCTTTAACTTTAGCAGGACCGAAATCATCACTCCTGGTGATCGGAATAAACGGAACGTTTATGCCGTTTACTTCAGTCATTAATTGCCTCCTTGTGCAGGTGGATTTACAATTTCAGTAACATCCGACAAATTATATTCGGCATTATCTATTAAAAGTTTAGTTCCGGAGCTTGTGTACCTTACTCCGCTTATAATTCCGTATTTGTAAATATCTGCCGTCATGTCCTGTCCGCCGGTTGTTTTAGCTTTAACTTCAAAAGTATAATTTCCGTTAGGAACTTTGTTACCGCTATTATCGGTAAAATCCCACGAAAGTTTATTGTCGCCGGCAGCGGTTGGCAAATCATTCATCGTTTTAACCAGCGTACCGTTGGAATCGTATATATTTATGGAGACCGTCGAAGCGTCCGAAGGTAGATTGTAACCAAGCTGAATGGAACCCTGTCCGCTGTTTGTAATATCTGCGCCGCTTATCTTCACTTCTTTACCAATAAGCGTAGTAGACAGCGTGTTATTAATCGACTGAGTTAAAGCCAGGTTGGCGTTAATGCTTTGAGTCATCGAGTCATTTAAATTCTGCAGTTGTTCCAGAGAGCTGAACTGCGCCAGCTGAGCGGCAAATTGAGTCCCGTCCATCGGGCTAAGCGGGTCCTGGTTTTTCATTTGCTCAATAAGCAATGTCATAAAATCGTTCTTGCCTAAGGTTCCGTTCGCCTGGCTTGTAGTTGAGGTGTTATTCGATTGCGTTGTTGCTACGCTGTTTACTCCGTTAATCATATTTGTCTCCTAAATTAAATATTCGTAAGTGTTGTATCCCAGGCTTTTAGAAGCAGCAATGCCGCTGCCTGCATCAATTTTCTTATTGTATGAATTCGAGGTAGCCTTTCTCTTTTGTGTAAACGTCTTGCCGGATTTACCTTCACCGCCTGCAAGAGAGACGGATACGTTGCTCAATTGAAGCCCGCTTACGTTTAGAGATTGTCTCAGATCGTTGATGTTGTTCTGTACCATTTGCTTTACCGACTCGTTCTCAACCTCTATATTGGCGTGAACAACTTTATCCACCACTTCAAGAGCAACCTTTACCTTGCCTAGATCGCCGGGCTGCAATTTTAAAGTTAAGCTCTTCGACTCGCCTTGCCTCATGAAATTCGAAATCTCGGGTACAAGGTCGGAAGCATTAACTGTCTTATACATCCCGCCGTACTTATTCAGGTTCGTTTCCGCAGAATCAATTTTAAAAGCCGTCTGCTTATCGGAATTAACGGCCTGGGCGGAAGAAACCCTCGTATCGTCAAATTGTTTCCTATCGGAGCCGGATCTTTTTTCCGCATCACCGCCGGAAGCATCTGCTTTTACATTTGCTGCCTGGCTTACTCCGGTACCTGCAGCCGCTTGCGAGGTTCCGTTTAATCCGTCCGACTGTTTTAAATTACTATCGGCCTGGGGCTGTGCGGAGCTTTGAGAGGCCGCCGCTAGCTTATTAATTGGATTGTCCTGTTCGGTGTTATCGCCGCTTTGCGAATGACCGGCTACGGAATTTACCGGAACCGCCATGCTCTTATTTAGTCCGGTGGACGGGGCCTCGGATAGATTACCGGAAGTTAATCCCGTCCCGCTAATTCCCTGCGCGTAATTGTCTTGAGTATTATTCTGATGGCTTGCAGCGGAGGTATCCTTCTGAATTACGACGTCCTTGGCAAAATATTTTTGGTTCGGCTTAACTTCGATAACTATATCGTTAATTACCGGCCTGCCGCCAGTATTTTGCTGGGAAGACTTACCGGCATCCTTTATTGGGCTTGTATTCTCTTTAAAAATTTTAGATGCAGATAAAGAACCGGGGTTATTACCGGCAGAAATATTTTTTATCGATCCTGTATTTTGAAGATCGCTTTGAACACTGCTTAATAATTCTTCGGCGGTACTTGCCTGCAGGCTTAAGCTATTGCTGTCCCCAGCTCCTTCGGCAGATATACCGTTTATATTACTATCCTTATTTTGCAGCGAAACACTATTAATATTCCAATCGCTTTGAATTGCTTCAGCAGCCGGTAAAGAAATCTTAGCCGCATCCGGAAAAGCCGGTTCTATAACTTCCGCTAACGGTTTCTGCATGGAAGTAGATGTTCCGCCGGCGCTTGTTTGCCCGTTAAAAGATAACCGCCGGCTGTTAGTCTTTACGAAATTTTCACCGCTTAACAACTGCTGCTTCATGGATACTGCGGTATTGAGAGGTGAGTCCTTCGGCCCATTTAATATTTCATTAATGTAGTCCGGGAAACTACTTTCATTTACTGCGAGATTTTCACCGGGAAAATAATTCTTAGGCGGTTGAATTGACTCGCTTGCTGCATTGCCGGCATTTTGAAGCTTGCCTGAGCCGGCAAGGCTGTTATAATTGTATACCAGTTTTTCCTTAGGACTCAAGTATTCGATTTCGATATTATCTTTTACATTCAGTTCCGACAATAATTGCTCAAGGTCTTGAACGCCAGAGACGGAATAGCTTTTGCCGCCGGCTGTAACGGCAACCCTAAAATTTGGTTCGGGTTGAATTTGAGCCTGATCTGGTTTCGATGCATCTCCGGAAGCTGAAGCAGGAGCGGAAACAATCTTATTTACCTGCGCGGCAGCATTAGTTCCATTACTATTATTATTGGTTAGATTTGCCGGTGCAGCTGCTTTATTACTAATTTCACTAATAACAGGTACCTGCTCTCCCTTATTTCTTTCCGGATTGTTTTCCAAATTTTGAAAGTCTATGGTGTTACCCGCCTCATTAACGGGTACCGGATTATTTAATGCAGATTGAGCAGTCAAACCTTCGTTAACATTTATCTGTAAAGGAGTGTCTGGATAATTTGTCTTAACACCGCCGGATGATATCTTATTCACGGGAATCGAACCGCCGGTTGAAGAGGCGGGGCCATTTGATATTTCTTCCGGCTGGTTTAATGCAGTAGCAGGCTGGCTGCTTGTGCTGGCTTCTACTACATTCACTTGCGCGTTCACATCCGGTATATCTTGAGCATTTGTTATTTCTATCTTAAGATTTTGACCGGCGTAATTAAAATTTAGAATAACAGGCCTGTTCGATTGCAGTATTGCAAAGATTGCCTGGTTGATATTTAAATTCTGTTGGCCTTCAGTTCCGCTGCCTTGATTTTTTACTTTGTCGCAGGAATTTGCTTTGCCGCCGGACTCATTAACATTTAATAGCTGCGCATCGGAACTTTTTGAATTGGAGCTCGGAGTTTTAATTTCAGTTAAATCCGGCGCAGTGCCGGCCGTTTGGTTCTGTCCGCTTGTCCCTGTCTGAATTCCTTTTATGCTTTTAAGTTCAAAGCCCAAAGCAGTAAGCTTGCTGCTTAGAGCAGCCAGAAAATCCTGCAGCCCGGATGCCGAAATAATATTTTGTACTTGTCCCGTAGAAGGATTTAATAGCTGTGCATCGGCGCTGCCAGCATTACCTATTGCTTTATTAATTGCGGCTAAATACGGCAGGGCTGCCTGGTTTGCCGGAAGAACAGTCTGCCCGTTCTGATTGTTTTGACTTGTATTGTTAACTGCTTGCTGCAGCCAGGAAGTATTAAAATATAACGATTGATCCTGCGGTAAATTATTTAGTAACCCTGGTAAATCCGATTTCGAATTACCCGCAGCCATTGCATCCGGGGTGATGTTCACCAAGTCTTCTTTATCGCTGCCGACCAGGCGTATAATATCCGAAAATAAGTATGACGGCTTATTAAATTTAATAGAGGTTTTCTGGACAGTAGAGTCGGGAAAATTGCAGGTGTTGGTTAAAAGAGAATCAAGTAGCATTTTATTTCGCTCTGGTTATTCTATTTGCTGTTTCTGGATCCAACTGAGATAAAATTTCCGCAGCTTGCTTCTGCCTCATAGAATAAATTATATCTCTTGCTACATTATCGGAATAACTCTGAATTATTTTAGCTGCCTTATCCGGGTCCATCGACTCATACAATTTAGATGTTTGTTTGATCCATGCATTATAAGTACTGTCGCGCTTAGGAATAACATCATTTTCGGCGGTGCTTTTTTTCTGGTCCTGCTTTTTTTGAGTCTTATCTTGTTTTTTCAAAGCTTGATCTGTTTTTTTCAACTGTGTTTGAAGCTGTCTCAGGCTGTCGATAAGCGAAGAGTCCTTAACAACATTTGCATAAACTGTATCTGGCTTGCTGCTGGAAACAAGAGTCTTCAGCGAATCGAATATCTCCTGTTTAAATTCATTCTGGAAAAAATTCTTCAGCTCGGCCATCTGTACGCCCGTAGAATCGGCAGGGAGAGTTTTATTTGACTTCGTGTTTTCCGGCTTAAAATCAAATTGAAAAATATTCCGGTACATGGAGTTTAAATAAATTATACCTCCGGTAACCATAAGGAATGCCGCTGCGAAGGCTGCTATATATATTATCTTTGCTTTCACTTATTCTGCCTAACAAACTTTTGGGTTGCCAGTTCGTCAATGTTCCGCATTTCATGGCGGTTTTGCTCTATGTTGAATTCCTCGATGTAATTCTCCTCCAGCGCCTCAAACATCTTGTGTTCCTTGCTCTTCTGGATCAGCTCGGTCATCTTTAAGTTTCTTTTTTCTTTAAGCATGCCTATCTGCTCAAGTATACCCGCTCGTTCTTTTTCCAGACAGAGCTCGTATCCCTTTTTAAATTTTAATTCGCCCACCGTAATATTCTTGTTAATTGAACTGTTCCTGCTTGCCATCTCTTCTCTTGTCAGCCTGTCGTACTCGGTCATAAGCTTATCAATCTCCATTTCAATTACGGCAACTTCTTTCTGAGCTTTTTTTTCCAAAGTTTCCTTAACCTTTTTCACCGCTTCGAACTTATATTCAAACTTCGCCATAATGCACCTACAACGGCTTCTCAATTATTTGGCTCAATCTAGAAATCGTTTCCTGGTATAAAGTCTTTTCCGTCATGTCCTGCTTCATAAAACTCCTTAACAGGTTTATCTTGGAGAGAGCATGATCTATCTGCGGATTGCTTCCCTTTACATAAGCGCCTATGTTTATCAAGTCTTCGGCCTCGTTATAGGTTGCAAGCACTTCGTTAAAAGCAATTGCCCTCTTTCTGTGGTCTTGGGTAACCACATCCGGCATAACACGGCTAACGCTCTGCAGCGGATCGACTGCCGGGAACTGGCCTTTGTTAGCCAGCTTTCTAGAAAGCACAACATGGCCGTCGAGTATGGATCTGACCGCATCGGCAACCGGCTCCGTCATATCGTCACCGTCAACCAGCACGGTATAAAAGCCGGTAATAGATCCTTTGTCTATAGAGCCAGCCCGCTCCAGCAGCTTAGGCAGAATAGCGAATACCGACGGAGTATAACCCTTGGTTGTCGGCGGCTCGCCTACCGTTAAGCCTATTTCTCTTTGAGCCATCGCAAATCTTGTTACAGAATCCATCATCAATACTACATCCAACCCGCGGCTTCTAAAGTATTCGGCTATTGTCGTTCCTATAAACGCACCTTTCATTCTAACCAGTGCGCTCTTATCGCTGGTAGCCACAATAACAACCGATTTTTTTAGTCCTTCTTCTCCCAGGTCTTTTTCAATAAACTCTCTTACTTCCCTTCCCCGTTCGCCTATAAGCGTAATAACGTTTACGTCGGCGTCGGTATTGCGGGCAATCATTCCCATCGTTACGCTTTTTCCCACTCCGCTTCCCGCAAATATGCCCAGCCTCTGCCCTTTGCCTACAGTAAGCAGGCCGTCAATGGCTCTCACTCCGGTCTGCAGCGGCGAATCGATTCTCTTCCTTTCCAGCGGATTAGGGGGCTCGTTATAAATGGTTGTATAAGTAGAGCAATTCAGCGGGCCCTTGCCGTCAATAGGATTGCCCAATCCGTCTATTACTCTTCCCAGCAGTTCCATCCCCACATTAACGGTAAAGCTTTTGCCCGTGGCTTTAATTTCGCAGGCAGGGGAAATATTCTGAACTTCACCCAGCGCAATAGAAAGAACTTTGCCTTCCTTAAATCCTACTACTTCGGATTTGCAGACCTCATTGCCTTCTTTGTCGATTATCGTACAGATTTCTCCGAGAGAAACATTCGGCCCGATTGACACAATTACCAGCCCGATAACGTCCGACACTTTTCCGTTAACAATTACCGGATCGGCTCTGTCGATAATCCTTTTATATTTGGTTGAAATTCTCTGAGCTAGTTCCATTAATAATTTGCTTCCAGTAATTTGCGAATCTCGCTTAACTGCGACGAAATCCTTGCGTCTACATTGCCGATCTCGGTTTCAACAAGGCAGCCGCCTTTTTCTACATGCTCGTCAGTCTCAAACTTTATGTTCTTGTATGTGTCGCTGTTAAACTGAATTTGGCTTTCCATGTTTATCTTTTCCAGGTCGGCCGGGTTCAGCTTTACGAAAATCCTGTTGGACCCTATTACTCTTCTAATCGACTCTTTCAGTACTTCATTTATAACAGTTTCGTGCTCAATCTCCCTTTTTACTATTTTTTCGGCAATTGCAATTGCAAGGCTGCACACAATCTTTTCGAACGCCGGCTCATACTCGGCAATTTTTTTATCCAGCTGCAAAACAACCTTGTTTATACTTTCATATTTGGCGGCCAGTCTTTCAGCGTATTCTTTTTCGAAAGCATCCTTAAGCGACTTCTGCCCTTCGCTAAATCCGCGCTCGTAATGCTGCTCTAGCTGGTGTTTAAAAACATCCTCCTCCGTCTCAACCGAATAGCCGCTGCTCTCAAGCGGATTTTTCAATGTAACGTTCAGCTTCTTGGACTTTGAGTTTAGCCGTATAACACTAGACATATATATCTTCGTTGCCTCCTCTAATGTTAAGAGCTATTTCGCCGTTTTCTTCAAGCGCCTTTATTACATCAATTATCTTCGCCTGGGCCGACTCAACTTCCTTCAGCTTTACCATTCCCATATACTGCAGCTCTTCCTTCAGAAGATCCGAGGCGCGCTCCGACATATTGGAAAATATTTTCTGCTTTAATTTTTCGTCTGCAATCTTTAGCGAAAGGGCCAGGTCCTTCCTGTCAACCTCGCGCAGTATTTTTTGAATGTCCTTATCCTGGATGTTTATGATATCATCGAACATGAACATAAGCCGTTTTATTTCGCCGGCAACATCAACATCCTTCTGTTCAATGCCCATTAAAATTTCCTTGCTAAGGCTTACGCTGGTCCGGTTTAAGACTGCGGCAAGGCTCTTTAATCCGCCTATCTTGCTAAGCGACTGCCCCATATTAAGCCCTGCCATTTCATCAACTACCTTTTCAATCTGTTTTAAGGTCTGCGGCGATATTTTACCGAGAGTGGCTATCCTGTATGCAACGTCTGTTCTAAGCGGCTCTCCCAATTCCTTTAGCGCCTCGGCGGTTTGGTCCGGGTGAAGGTGTGAAAGTATAAGCGCGATAGTTTGCGGATGCTCTTTGTTAAGGAAGCTTATAAGCTGGGCCGAATCGGCTTTCTTTAAAACGTCGAAGCCTCTAAGAGTTGTAAGGTTTTTAACCTTCTCTATAATTTCCACCGCCCGGTTAAAGCCGAATGATTTTTCCAGTACAGCCTGTGCAAATTCAAGTCCGCCTTCCAGTACATACTCCCTGGCAGTAACCATCGTGTAGAACTCTTCCATAACTGCATCAACAGTTTGAGAAGGAATATTCTTCACTTTGGAAATCTCCGTAGATATAAGCTCTACTTCGGAGGAGTCCAGGTGCTTAAAAACTTCCGCTGCATTCTCAACGTTCAACGCAATCATCAACAGAGCGGCTTTTTGCAAGCCCGGCAAATCGACTGTTTTTATTTCTCTACCCATATTCCCACATTAAAATTCATCTTCATGAAGCCAGACATTAATTAATTTTGCCGCGTCAACAGGATTCTTGGAAACGTAGTTAACAATCTTATCGTGTTGTATCCTCTTCTGGGTTGCCTCATCGGAAATTTCGTCTTCAAGATCGCCCAGGGGCAGCAGGTTCTTTTTCCTTGCGGCCGTTCCTATTTGAGGTGCCTTAGCACCGCCGGTAAGTTCAGACGGAGAGTAGCCGTCCAGCTGAAGGTCCGGGCCGCCGCCGAATGTTCCGATAACAATCTTTTGATTTTTCAAACGCTTCATCAAGCCTCTAAGCAAAAAGATTGAAGCGGCAACCGCCAATATCATCATTAAAGGATTAGCCCACTTGTTTACATCGTCGAACATACCGGGCTCTGCAACCTTTACCTCGTCAAGGTCTTTTGTCTCAAACGGTATGTTGACGATTGAGAACTGGTCGTTCCTGGACGGGTCTACACCGACTGCGTTCTTAATAATCTCTTCAAGCTTGTTCATTTGATCCTTTGACCGCGGCTCGAAAACGGTCTGCTCTTTATCGCCTTTTTTTACGTCCTTAGCCACATCGTTTACAACGGCGGCAACGCTTAGCCTCTGTATATTCCCGCTTCCCTGAATAACTTTTTCTATCGTTTTATTTATTTCATAGTTAGTAGTGGTATTTTGGGTTGCCTGTGCAGTGGAGTCACCAAGGTTCTTTCCGTTGTTTGAAGATTTAATCGTCTGCTCGCTTACCGCCACCTGCGAATTAGGATCGTAGGTCTCCATAGTCTTCTGCACCTGGTCGAAGTTCAGATCGGCATTCACCTCAACCATTGCATTGCCGTAGCCCAGTACGTTATCCAGCATTGTTTGCGCTTTTTGAGCAAGGTAGTTTTCAACCGATTTTTTAATCTCGTACTGCTTTGAGCTCGAAACCGCTAGCGGATCGGCGTCTTCCTCCTTTGACAGAAGCTTTCCCTGCGTATCAATAAGAGTTACCTTCCCCGGATGCAGGCCTTCAACGCTGCTGGAAACAAGGTTCAATATAGCGGCTACATTACTCCTCGAAAGATCGTAGCCGTTCCTAAGCTTTAATACAACTGCGGCCGTGGGCGATTTTTGCTCGTCCTTAAAAACCGATTTCTGCGGAATAACTATATGCACTCTTGCGCCTTCAACTCCGTCAATTTCCATTATGGTCTTGGCAAGCTCACCTTCAAGCGCACGCTGGTAATTAAGCTTTTGCATAAACTCGGACATCCCCATCGTGTTCTTGTCGAATATCTCATAGCCTACAACGCCTGAGCTAGGGATACCTTTTGCGGCCAGGGCCAGCCGTTCCTCATAAACTTTTTCTTTAGGAACCTTAATCGCCTTGCCGTTGTCGGTTATCTCGTAAGGAATTTTCTGCGCATTCAATTGATCGACTACTTTAGCCGCGTCGTCCTGCGCCAGGTTGGTAAACAGAGGAACATAGTCCGGCTGGTTTAGAAAAAACAAAAGAGTAATTAAAAGTACAACAGTTACTCCAACAGTTCCTCCTATTACAAGCTTTTGCTGCAGGGAGAGTTTATTAAAAATATTTGTTATCTGGCTAAGTGGATTATCCTTCATGGTAATTAAATCTGCATGCTGGTTAGCTGTTTATACATATCTATGGTTTGATTTCTTATTTCCATTAATAATTCCAGGCTGGTTTTGGCCCGCTCGCCGGCAATCATAACATCCTGTACTTCAACATTACCGCCCTGGACGAATTCGTTGGTTATCTTGTTCGCATCCAGCTGGCTCTGGTTTACCTGCCCCAGAAAATCGGTAAGCACGTTTTTGAATTCTTCGCCGCCGGCTTTATCTATGCCGCTCCGGTTGTTTATGTTGGGAATAAATCCCTGCAATGCATCTATCTTCATGTTAGCCTCTCTTATCGAACAATGACCCGATTTTAACGCCTGACATTTCTCCGTTCTTCCTGTAAAAATGGTAATCGATTATCTCGGATTTGTTCTGGGGATAAATGTCCATAAAAAATTTTTTTTCATCGGCGGTAATATTGTTTTTATCGGGCTGCAGCTTGGGCTTGGCTTCCGCCTTTACAGGCGCATCGCCCTGCCTGGCCTGTTTAACCTGACCTGTGTTTATCTTCGGAGTATAATTGCCAACCATATTCGTAGTAATTTTCATTTGTTAAATCTCCAGAGAATCTTTAACCATCTGCTTGGCAGAATTTAATGCGGTTAGATTTGACTCGTAGCTCCTGGTTGCGGAAATCATATCTACCATTTCGGTTACTATATTAACATTTGACTGCTGGACATAGCCGTTTGCATCGGCATCCGGGCTATTGGGCTCGTAGACCAATTCGCCCGGCTTGGAATCGGTCACTACTTTGGTTGTCAGTCCGGTACCGGAGTTGTTTCCGCCGCCCATATCAAGCGAGGGCTCTGCTATGTGCGCCTGATCGGTTACGGCTAAAGGCAGGGTGCTTTGTACCGAAGAAAGATTTTCCGAAAAAGGATTTTGAGTGTCTTTTACTTCAAGGTACTGTCTTTGGTAGGGCTGACCGCTTGCCATGCGTGTTACGTCCGCATTGGCAATGTTCTCGGCAATCAGGTTCATGCGCTTGCGCTGGATGCTGAGACCCTTTGCGCTGATATTAAAGCCGGGGAAGTTAATTCCTATCTTCATCAGCCTACCGCTCCTTTTATTACCATTTGAATATTCTTAAAATAGTCTCCTATCTTCTTTGCGGCGAACTGGTAATTAAGATTGTTTACAGCCAGCTCAGACATTTCTTTGTCTATATCTACATTGTTAACCCCGGAGGTATCGCTTCTGCTGGCATCTGTAACTACCTGGTATTCCGGAACGGCTGCCAGGCTGCCGGCGCCTATATGCTTTGCCCCGGTAGCCTTTAACTGCGCGTTTATGTTTTCATTCAACACGTCTTTAAATACTACGTCCTGCCTCTGGTAATTTTCGGTTCCTACATTTGCAATGTTCTGCGCTATTATTTTATTTTTAAGCGCACAGTAGTCAGCAAAGTTTTCCAAAAGATTTATAGTTGACTGCGGCATCTTAACACCTAATTTTATTTTCTCATCAGGTCTCAAAATAGATGCCACTTAAATGGCAGGTTGTTTTTAGTAATTAATTGCTTGGGATGTTTTCCGGCTGGCTATATTCGTACACTTGCAAAATATTATTCAGACTCTCCGGGAGTATCCGAATAATCTAGAATAACCGATTTGGTTTGGCCGCAAGAGCAGACGAATTTTATTTCCTTAATCGAATCGTTGCTGTCCTTTTTCAATATAATTTTTACTCCTTCGTGGCTTTCCTCCTCCACAGAGATTTTTGTCTTGCCCACAAGCTCGGCCTTGGTGCTTTTAATAAAGTTACCCGAGCCTTCGCTTAAGCTGTAGCTGAATTCCCTGAATAACGGTTCTTCAAAATTATTTTTCATATGCTGCCGCCTTATTTATTAATTCCGGAATTTTTTCTACCGGCGCTATTACATCCGCAAGCCCGGCGTCTGCTACTGCCTTGGGCATGCCGTAAACAACGCATGTGCTTTCGTCCTGCACCAGGCTGTAGCCGCCCAATGCCTTAAGTTTCCTTATACCTTCAAGGCCGTCTCTTCCCATGCCCGTCATTATTACGCCGAGTGTGTATTTGCCGTAGACTTCAACAACCGAATCGAGCATTACATCCACCGAAGGACGGTGAAGAGTATCTGAAGGATTCTCCGATATTTTTATATTTACGGTGCCCGAAGAATTTTTTACAAGCGTCATATGCAGCCCGCCCTGCGCAATGTAAACAACCCCGTTCCGTACCGGCTCGTCGTTTTCTGCTTCTTTAACCTCAAGCTGGCTCAGCCCGTTCAATCTTTCGGCAAGGGACTTGGTAAACTTGGGCGGCATATGCTGAACGATAAACACAGGACAATTTATTTTTTTAGAAAGCATCGGAACAACTTTTTGCAGTGAGAAAGGCCCCCCGGTTGATATGCCGATACCGATTGCCCTGTAGCCTATCGACGGCAGCTCACCGGAAAGCTTCGGCTTAATGCTAGCAGTTGAATAACGCTCGTTTAGCTTCTGGACTCTTCTCAGCCTTTCCCTTAACGCCCTCTGCTTAACTATCTCTTTTATCTTGCTGATCAGGTCTTCTTTTATTTTTATAATGTTTACATTAACAAAAGATAATTCCTTCGGGATGAAATCTACAGCGCCGTACTCAAGGGCTTTAATCGTTTCATCTGCGCCTTCGGTTGTTAAAGAGCTAAGCATAATAACCGAAGTGGGGCATTCCTTCATTATCTTTTTTAATGCAGTAAGCCCGTCCATCTTCGGCATTTCGATATCGAGCGTTATAATGTCGGGCTTAAGGCTCTTAGCCAGGTTAAAGCCTTCTTCTCCGTCTCTAGCAGTGCCAATAACCTGTATTTCCGTATCGCTCTCAAGCATAATTGAAATAGACTTGCGCATGAAGGCGGAATCATCAACTACCAGGGCTTTAATTTTATTATTTGAATTACTACTTAACAATTTTATTTATCAGCTCGCTTATATCTATTATCATTACTACAGTCCCGTCTCCCATTATGGTGGAGCCTGCAATCCCGTTTATATTGCCCAGGTAACTGCCCAAGGATTTTATTACAACTTCCTTTTGTCCCAGCAATTCGTCCACCTTTATGCCGAAGCGCTTTTCCGCCAGACCCACTACAACCACGTACTGCCAAACTGTCTTTTCTTCCTTGCCCTCGCTGCCGTAAAGTAGATCGTCTATGCCGACAAGAGGTATCACGGCATCTCTTCTTTTTATGGCTTCATGCCCGTTTATGGTATGAATGTCTTCTATATGAACTCTAAAAGCTTCGATTACCGAATTAAGAGGTATTACAACAGTTTCGGATTTTACCTTTACTATCATTCCCGGAATGATTGCCAGGGTAAGCGGCAGCTTGACGATTATCTTTGTGCCTTTGCCTACCGCCGATTCTATGCTGATTATTCCGCGCAGCTTGGTTACATTCGTTTTAACCACATCCATCCCCACGCCTCTGCCGGATACATTCGTAACTACCTCGGCTGTTGAAAATCCGGGAAGGAAAATAAGATTATAAATGTCCTGCTTGGAGAATTCCTTTGTCTTCTCCCTTGTAATCAGTCCCTTTGAAATTGCTTTCTCTTTTATTACATCGGGATCTATCCCTTTGCCGTCGTCTTCAATTGTAATTATAATCTGGTTGCCTTCCTGTTCGGCGGAAAGAATTATAGTACCGGTGGGCTCCTTGCCGAGTGCCTTTCTTGTCTCCGGCAATTCGATTCCGTGGTCAACGGAATTCCTTATCAAGTGGACGAGCGGATCGTTTATTTCTTCAATCAAAGTTTTATCCAGCTCGGTGTCTTCGCCCTTTAACACAAGGTTTATTTGCTTATTGGTTTCCCTGGCAAGGTCTCTAACAAGCCTGGGGAAACGGTTGAACACCTTGCCTATCTTAACCATTCTAGTCTTCATAACCACAAGCTGAAGCTCGTTGGTCATAAGGTCTATCTGCTTTGTCGCATCGGCTAGGTCCCTGGAAAAGTTAGTGCCTTCATATTCAAGCGCGAACTCGGAATTAACCTGGGAAAGCCTGTTCCTGCCTAGCACAAGCTCGGATGCAATGTTAAGAAGCTCGTCCAGCCTGTCAACGTCTACTCTTATCGTATTGTCGGTCTTCTTTGCCGGGGAGCTGTTTGCAGTTTCCTTTAAAGCATTTGCTTTAGCGGCAGCCTTATCTTCCTGTAAAGGATTTGCAGATTCTTTTTCCTCAACCGTAATTTCCGCATTCCCGTCTTCAGCCGTACCTTCGGCACTTGTATTAGCGGAAAGCCCGTTAATGTTTTCTTCCTGCTTTTTAATCGGACCGGAAGCTTCAACATTATTATGCTCAAGCTTTTCAATTAAGTCCGATAAGATGTCGATGGTCTCTTCCACCGGCACGTCTTCATTCAATTGGGTTTCAATTGAAACGAGCAACTCTTTTATTTTATCGTAGGCAAGAAAAATCCCGTCCATCAGCTCCTGCGAAAGCAGCGCCTCGCCTCTTCTCAATTTGTTCAGTATGTCTTCGCACCGGTGCGTTACCTGTGTCAGCTTTTCAAGGCCCAAAAAGCCGGAAGTTCCTTTGATTGTGTGGAACGACCTGAAGATATCGTTCAGCAGGTCGCTGTCGTCTGGCCTGTTTTCAAGTTCAATAAGATTGAGGTCCAGCTTCTCAAGGATTTCCTTGGTCTCAACAAGAAAGCTATCGACGATCTCCTTCATTTCGGGATCGTTCAGCATCGCATATGTGTTGTTTGGATCCATAGTTAAGAAAATAATTTATCTATTTCGTCCTGGGACGCTTTATTTAAACTTTGGCTTACAAGTGAGTCGGCCATATCCTGTTTGTCCATAGACTTTGTGTACTCAGCATCCGGATTAAACGTCCCGTCGTCGTTTGAATCTACATTCAGCAATTCGATGTTGTTCAGTTCGGTCTCATCCAGATGCATAACAAGTGAAGAAAGCCTTTGCCTTACGGATTCGATTAAATGGTTTACAGCAGCCAGCTGCTGCGAGGTTATATCCTGCACCTGCAGCGACAGGGTTATGTTATAGACGTCGTTTTTAATTTTTTCGAACACGTTCCTGAAATTAACCATAACGGAAAGCGAATCATCAAGCTGTTCAAACTCTTCCGTTAATTTTGCGGCATCCGGATTATTGCCGAGCAAATTTTTAATTCCTTTCCAAACCGCTTTTTTCTTTTCTTCTTTTTCCAGGAGAGCTTTTAAATCCTTATCAACCTTATCAAGGTCGGTAGATATAGAATCAGCAATATCCAGTATTTCGGTGGTAGCCAGCTCCGTTGCGCTGGAAACGTTGGATATCTGGTCCTTAGCCTTAGGGATTTTGCTTGTGCTGTCGGCAATCGAAGTGTTTATATCTTCCAGCAGAGGCACCGTCTCTTTCATAAAGTCTATAATGCTTTGTATTATCGGGATAAGCCTTTGGCCGTAACGGAAAACTACTTTTAAGTCGTTCAGCCTCTCGAACAGATCGGACATATTTGAAACTTGTTTCATAATGTTATCTCTCTATGCTGCTTGTAAAATTTGATCGATTTTTTCTTTAAGGATTTGCGGCGTGAAGGGCTTGACGATATAGTTGTTAACCCGCGCCTGCAGTGCTTCTATTATATCTTCCTTAACGCCCCTGGTAGTTACCATAAGGATTGGTATCTTGGAAATTTTATCATCGCCTCTTATTGTCTTTACCAGTTCCAGACCTGAAAGAACGGGCATATTCCAGTCGGTAATTACAAAATTTATTCCACCGTCTGCGCCCAGCTTGTCCAGCGCTTCTTTGCCGTCGCCTGCTTCTACATAATTATTGTAACCAAGGTTTCGCAACGAGTTAATTACTATTCTCCGCATGGTTACGGAATCATCTACTACAAGAAATTTAAGGTCCATATTTCTTTCCTCAGTTTAAGTATTTGGAAACTTCATAAACAATTCTTTTAGGGTCGAAGGGCTTAATAAGGTAAGAGTTGGCGCCAATTTCCATACCCTTCTGTATTTCTTGGCTGCCGGCAAGAGAAGACAAAATAATAATAGGTATGTCTTTAAACTGGTCGTTGCTTCTCATTGATTTTATTAATTCAAACCCGTCCAGGTTAGGCATATTAAGGTCAGTAATAACCAGGCTTATTTGCTTATCGGGCAGCTTTTCCAGCGCCTCCATACCGTCGGCGGCCGAAATAATTTCGAAGCCCTTCATAGCCAGTGCAAACGAAACGAATTTTCTTATCGATGGCGAATCATCGGCCACAAGAATTACTTTTTTCATTTTTAAAATTTCACTCCTTCTTATAACCAATTGTCTTTGGAAAATTGACAATATTAAATGCCTTGGAAATCATGTGCAGTGTTTCTGCATAACCAATAAACAAATAGCCGCCTTTGTTAAGAGAATTATACAGGTGATTTATAACTTTTATCTTGGATTTCAAATCGAAATATATCAGCACATTGGCGCAGAATATTATATCGAAGTTCGTCATAGTTTTCATTTCAAAATCGTCTATCAGGTTTGCTGTTTTGAACGAAGTCATGCTTTTTACGGGCGGAATTACCTCGTAGCTGCCGTCGTATTGATTAAAATATTTTTTCAGGTAATATGCCGGTGTATTCCTTACCGAGTACTCTTTATAAACTCCGGCCTTTGCAGTATCAATTACTGCATGGTTAATATCCGTGCCTACAATTTCAACCTCAAGTCCTGGATATTTCGGCTTCAGCAGGTCGCTTATTATAATTGCCACCGAATATGCTTCTTCGCCGGAGGAGGAGGCTGCACTCCAGATTCTCAGCTTCTGTTTCCCAGGCTTTAATTTAGATGCCAGTACTTCCGGTATAACCCTGGTTACCAGCGCCTCCAGCTGCGGCTGGTTCCTAAAGAAAAAAGTCTCGTTTATCGTAATGGCTTCGTATAAATATTTCTTTTCGCGGCTGCTTGCCGGGTTGTACTTCAGGTAATCGTAATATTCCTCGTATGAATTTATACCTAGAAAATTAATTCTTTTAAGCAGCCTGCTTTCGAGCAAATATTTTTTATTATCCTGGAAATAAATGCCGCAGCTGTCGTAAATAAACTTCCTAAAGTTGTCAAAGACGTCATCGGGCAATTTAACCTGGCTGCCGGATTTATACTGAAAAGCATTTATTTGTGAAAAAACAGGATTCGGTAATTCAGTCATAGTTTGTCTTCTTATTTCGATTCAAATTGGATATCCGACCGCTGCGACAGAATAAATTTCGCCCGATCACTTATCATTTCTTCCGGGTCGCTGGTTAACCTTATTATTGCGTCTTCCGCTTCGTGGTTATATATGCCGCTAAGAATTTCCAGCAGCTTCAATTTATTCCACATATTATCATCGCCGATCATTTTATCAAGGAAAAGGATTGCATTTTCCTTATCGAGAATAAACAACAGCTCCGTAGCAAGCTTCCTTATCTCTTCATCGGGGCTATCCAGGCTTCCTATCACGGCATCGGTAAAGTTCCTAAGCTGAAGGTCGGATAAAAATTCCTTATACTTGAATCCTTGAACCGTAAGAATTTCGGTGGACAATTCGAGAAGGTTCTTAAGGTTTTTGCATTCGGAGTTAAGCAGCATTATAAAAAGCTCGAAGAATTTGGCCTGGCCTGCCAAAATTTTCGGCTTAATCATCTCATCGGTCTCATAATCCTCACCGTAAATTTTCAAGCAGGCTAGAGCTATATCGTCCCCGGCGAAGGGAATGATAAGATTGACTGCCGATTTTTTATACTTGGAATCTGCTTCTTCAATTGTTTGAAGTATTGAGTTCTTCATCTTCTCATCGAACGGGACATCCAAATGATACTTCTCTTTTAACGAAAAGATGGATTCTATAATGGGCCATACAAGAGGGCCGGATGTGCGGTTTAATTCGGATATAAGAAAGTAGAACGAATCTTCGTTGCCTACCAGGCCCAGGCTCTCAATCATGGAGAATTTTGTAAGATCGTCCTCCTCTCCGAACCGGGAGACTATAAAGTTCAGAGCCATTTCAGTACCTATTTTGCCAAGGGCTTCAATTATCGTCGGCTTGAACAGCTCGTTATCGTCGTATATCAAAATCATAAAATCAAGCGACTCGACACACTTTAAATTGCCAAGCGCTTCTATGCACGCCATAACAACATTTTCGTTCTTATTTATTTTCAGCAGCTCAAGAATTTCCGGCGCAGACCTTCTATCGCCGATAAGCCCGAGGATATCAACTATAAACTTTTTATCGTCGTTGCTGCCATCGGGAATGTAAGCCAGCATTGCAGCTACCGAATTGCCGCCGATCTTTAGCAATATCTCGCCTGCCAGATTCCTGGCTGAAATATTGGGTGAAGAAACATATTTAATCAGATGAACTGGAATTTGCGGACTAGGATTTATAGACAACATCAGGTCAACCGTGTTCCCTACTCCTTTATCACGGTCTTCAACTAAGGCGCATACGTCCTCCACCATTTCATCCGTCAGGCTCTCATTGAATAAAGATTCTACGGCAGAACATCTTACCGACGGATCCTCCGACCTTAATTGAAAAAGCATGTTCCCTAGCAAACTATCACTTCGGGTCATTTTATTTTCTCCCTAATGATTTTTTTCCTTTTATTTACTTGTAGCACAAAGATTCTTTAAAATATTATCGAACTATTCAGAGATATATTTAGTTATTTTCCCGTGTTTTTATCCAAAATTGATGCCGCATTCTTGAAACTGAATTTTCAACCATTCCTTGTTCATTTTGACTTTTCCCTGGATAATATTAACCATCTGGAAATAGTTGGACAGGCGAGACAATTTCATTTTATTTAAATAAAATATTTTTACCCCCGGGTTTGAGGACAGCGTAGGCCTAAGAATATATTTAATTAACCCCGGCGCTGTTGAAAAATTCTGAATAGTTTTTGTCCGTAACCTTTATGTGATTCACAATCCAATCCTTTAAGAAGATCAACACCTCCTGCGATATAACTGCCTTACCATGCTTATAGTCGTTTTCGAATCCCGATACTTTCTTCGTAAACTCATCATGTTCAACTTTGTGTTTTAAATATGCGGGAAACTTATGCTGAATCATCAATTTTTCTTCGTAAGTGAAATGGTATTTTGTATAGGAGACAAGCTCAGTAATTATCTTGCCGAGGATTTCCTTCCCCTTTCCATCTTTCATAGCGGCGTGCAATTCATTAATCAAATTTACCAGCTTTATATGCTGGTTATCAAAATCATTAACTTTTACGCTAAAGTCACCCGACCATGTTAAAAGCGCCATAGTTCACTCCCAATTATTTTTTTAATTTTTGGCCTAAGCCGTTTAATTGTTAATTATCTCCCAAAATACCGAAGGTGCGCCGGGCTGATTAAAACCCGGCTTACATATCTTCATTCTCTTTACTTAATCAGTCACGTTACGCAAAACTAATTCTTGCTCTTAATCTTAACCTTACTCGATTTAATCCGATTAAGAGTAAGAGCAAGATTAAGAGCAAGAGTAAGAATCATGAGTAACATGAGTTAATCATATTTGATTAGCTGAAAACAGTGGCCTTCAAGTTATTGGCTCTCTTTGCATAACTTCAGCCATTAAGCTAATTGTTCTCGTACTCAACCAGCATTTTGCCGTTTTTACCGCTGCCGGATTTCCCTTCCTCAATTCTAAAATGTGAGATCAATTTTTCCAGGTTCTGCGTAAGGTTGCTTAAGTCCTCTGCCGACCGAGCTATCTGCTGCGTGCCGGTTGCACTCTGCTGTGTTACGCTGCTTATCGATTCAATATTCCGGCTTATCTCTTCGGCAGTAGCCGACTGTTCTTCGCTTGCAGTCGCTACCAACGCCGCAACATCCGATACTTTTTGAGCGCCCTCGATAATATCGTTAAGTACTTGTCCGGCCTTATTGGCAAGTTCTTTACCGGCGTCAACTTCCTGCTTGCCTTTTTTCATTGCGTCTACTGCTTCGGTTGTATCCTTTTGGATCTGCTTTATCATGCCTGCTATTTCTTTTGTAGCCTTTGTAGTTCGCTCGGCCAATTTTCTAACCTCGTCTGCAACAACAGCAAAGCCGCGGCCCTGCTCTCCGGCTCTGGCAGCTTCAATAGCCGCATTCAGCGCCAGAAGGTTAGTCTGGTCCGCAATGTCGTCTATAACCTGTATAATTTCACCAATCGCATCGCTGCTCTTGCCAAGGGCTTCAACCGTCTCGGCAGATTTTTTCACAACGTCTGCAATTCTCATCATGCCTTTTATAGTATCTTCAACCACCTGGCCGCCCTGCTGGGCCTTTTCTCCCGAGCCTTTAGCGGTTTCCGCCGCAAGGGAAGCATTCTTAGTATTATCCAAAATCGTCTTAGTCATCTGTTCAATCGACCTGGCAACTTCGGAGATTTGCTGGGTTTGTTCGCCTGCACCGGCAGCCATTTCTTCAACGCTTGCGGAAATCTGGTTGGATGCGCTTGCGGTTGCCAGTACAGCCTGGCTTACTTTCCTAAGAGCTTCGGATAGAGACGAGCTTACAGTGTTAATATTATCCTTTATAAGCTGATGATCGCCTTTGTAGTTTCCGCTCACCTTAACGGTAAAGTCGCCGTTGGCCATTATTTTAAGCACATCGGCAGACTCGTTAATAGGGGCGAGTACTGCTTCAAGTATCGAGTTTATTCCTTCGATTAATTTCCCCCATTCGCCTTCAAACTTAGAGGCATCTCCGCGCAGGTTTAAGTTTCCTTCTCTGTTTGCTTTTATCAGTTTGTCTGCTTCTTTAAGTAAATCTTCTATTGTTTCGGCTTCTTTATTAAAAGCAATTGCAAGAGTGTCTTTATCCGATGCTAAAGGAACCCTGCTTATTTTACCTGCAGCTATCTGCTGCGCCGCATAAATTTTATCCACCTGTGCTTTCTGCAGAATTTTTAGCGATTCGGCCAATTCTCCCACTTCATCTTTTGCGGCATAATTAATTTGAACATCATAGTTGCCCAGAGAAAATTCTTTAACGTATTCTTTAAGCCGCTCCAGCGGTTTGGCTATAGCAGGGGCCAGGTAAAAAACTCCCAGCAAAAAGCTAGCGCCGCCGAAAATTGAAAAGATCAGCAAATACCACAATGAAGAATCGACGGAACTTTTAACAGTTGAATCGAGTGCGTTACCTTTTTCTTGCAGCACGTAATGGATTTCCTGAAACTTCTTTAATAATCTAACCCCCACCTGCTCACCGGATGAGGTTGCAATGTCGGAAGCCATGTCGTATGCCTTTGTTGCCGAAGCGCTCAAAATTGCATCGGCTACAACGCTCTTATATTCTTCCCAAATGCTTTTTACTTTTGCCATCTCGCTGCTTATGCTGGTATCTAGCTTGGCTTTTGTAAGCAGCGTTATGCTGGAATCGATCGATGCTCTAAGCTTGTAAAATTCGCTGGCATTTTCGTTAAATTTGCCGGCGAAGGCAGGCATAGAAAACTGCATCATTAAAAACTGAGTTCTCTGGTAGTTTGAATACACATTGTTTATTTGTTCCTGCGGTGTAATATAATCGTTAAAAATCTCATCCTTTACCTTGAGCATTTTGTTAAGCTGCATATAACTGATAACGGCAATTATTATAGAGATTGCCGCAAGGAAGGCAAATCCGCCCTGGATTTTCCTAACAAATTTTATATTTGAAAACCAATTCATTTTTCTACCGTTTTTTTAATTAAATGAATTCACAATATTTCTCTTATTCCCCTAAGAGCGATCTCCAATATCCTTATTGCAGTTTAAATACAACCGATATGGATAGCTTAACCTTAACAGGTACGCCTTTATTTTTTCCCGGCGAAAACTTCACTTGTTTAATACCATCTACTGCAGCCTCATCGCAGCCGGCGCCAAGGCCCTTAAGTACTTTAACATCGTCTACGCCGCCTTTCTCATTTACGTAAACGAGTAAATATACCTTGCCTTCAATACCTGCCTTCTTTGCTATTTCTGGGTAAGTAATATGCTTATAAATCGATCCCAGTCCGCCTTCGGGCTGCGGCATAACCTCTGCAAACGGCAAATACGGATCCTGAGCCTGGGCATAGGCTTTACCTGAAAAAACAACGCCCGTTATAAATACAAATAGGATGGATATTAAGTTGAATAACTTCATAATTATCCCTTAGCTTTTAAGTTTTTCAAAGTTTTGTTTCTTTTGGATATATTATCGTAAAATATTTAAATAAGTTGATATTGGGACGGGAAAAAAATTTGTGAGTGTTATTGTAGGTGGATAGGGTTCAAAGAATAATAAAGCAAAGAACCCATCCCCACCCTTCCCTTAAAAATGGAAGGGCTTATTGGTAGAATTAACTTCAGCATTATTATTCTATCAACCGATTGTCAAATAACTCTTTATACCATTATAAGTTAAAATTAAGTTGACGCCTATGCGATTTAACCGGGACTCAGCCAGCGCATAAAGATACATTTTGGTCAGCCTCAAAGTTTGCTGGAATAGCGGGATAAACTAGAAAATTTCTCCGGAGTTATTAGGAAATGAAAATCTAATTACGCAGCCGGGAATGTTAGTGTAAAGGCAGTGCCGGTGCCCAGAGCACTCTCTAGGCTAATTGTACCGCCTATTATTTCGGTATATCTCTTAGCAATTGCCAGCCCCAGGCCTGTTCCCTGGAATTCCCGGTTTATGCCCTCGCTTACCTGGCGGAACTCTTCAAAGATTTTTTCGAAGTTCTTGTTATCAATCCCGATGCCGGTATCTTTTACTTTAATAAATATCTTATCACTGCCCTGTTTACCGGCAATAATATTAATGCTGCCTGCGCCGGTAAACTTAATAGCATTGTTTACCAGGTTTTCCAGTATAACCGTTACAAGGCTGGGGTCTACCTTTGCATTCAAACTGCTGCTCTGCTTTTCAAAGGAGTATCTCAGCTTCTTTTCCAAAGCAGCTCCTTTGAACATGTTATATACAAACTCAATTTCCTCGGTAATATCTTTTTCCACTATATTCAATTCGAACTTGTCCGCTTCTATCCTAGTAAGGTCTAAAAGCAGATTAAGCGTTTTCAGAAGCCTAAAGCCGGATCTTTTTATTCCCTTAGCCATCTCTTTCTCATCAGAATTTTTTAGGCTCTCAACAAGCATATCCGAATAGCCGAGTATACCGATAAGCGGAGTTCTTAATTCATGACTCATGTTTGCCAGAAAAAGGTCCTTGGTTTTATTGGCTTCTTCGGCTCTTTCTTTGGCAAGGCGCAGTTCAACTTCGTATGCCTTTCTTTCAGATATATCCCTGAAGATACTTAATACTACCACAGTATTGTTTATTTCAATTATGGAATTGGAAATATCCATCCACCGCTTTTTACCGTTCCATAGCTCAACTTCGGCTTCTTGCTTTGTTAGTATATTCTTTGAAGTAATATTTTCCCTAAAAATTTGCGAGGCATTATCCTCATGCTTATATGCTTTTTGATATAGCTGCCCTACAAATTCATTCTCAGGTCTCTCAAATAATTTGCAGAAAGCTTCGTTCACTCTTAATATAATTCCGTTCTCGTCGCAAAGTCTCATTGCGTCCTTAGAGCTTTCCCATACCGACCTGAATTCCGTTTCGGATTTAATTATTAATTGTTCGTCCTTTTTCCTTTCGGTAATATTTTCTTTCAGGGCAAGGTAATGTGTAATACCGCCTGCGGCATTAATTATGGGTGAAATTGTAGCCGACTCCCAAACAAAGGTTCCGTCCTTCTTTCTATCATAGAATTCTCCCTTCCACTCTCTGCCGGAAGAAATTGTTTCCCATAACTTTTTATATTCTTCGGCATTTGTATATCCGGATTTTAAAAACCTCGGGTTCCTGCCTATAACTTCTTCCCTGCTGTATCCGGTAAGCTCGCAAAATTTAGTGTTAACGTATTCTAGATTCCCTTTGGTATCGGTTATCATTATGGAGACCGGGCTCTGCTCAACT
>JAKAJV010000051.1 GCA_021813585.1 Bacteroidota bacterium
TTCAATCGGTACCTCGGCAAAAGATACTGCCGGAAATTTCATGCGCTTCCCGTTCAATTTCAGCTTTAAGACCGTGCAGTCTTATTCGTCGCAGAACGGAATATTAACCAACCCGATGCACGGCGATGTAGACGTCTCTCCGCTAGATTACAACAATTCCGGTATTACAATAACATTCCCCAGACGCATGGATAAATCCTCGGTTGAATTGTACACATATGTTTCGCCGACTATGAATACAATATTCCTATGGCCCGAAGAAAATATTTTGCGCATTTATACCGGCGGGCCGTTTCTCTCCGATACTACCATTACGGTTTTAATAAATAAGTCGGCTAAGGATAAGGACGGCGTTACTCTTGGACAGGATTTCTCTTTTTCGTTTAGGACTGCAGCTCTGGCTGTTACAGGCAC
This sequence comes from Bacteroidota bacterium, assembly GCA_021813585.1. Classification (GTDB taxonomy): domain Bacteria; phylum Bacteroidota; class Ignavibacteria; order Ignavibacteriales; family Ignavibacteriaceae; genus FEN-1297. The sequence goes on from JAKAJV010000051.1 coordinate 415, forward strand.
GTCTCCTTCCAACGGCCAGTTGTTTGTAACTCCTACTGCACCTATGCAAATTAATTTTAACAATTATGTCAGGCTTTCTTCTGCAAACGCTTCAATATCCATATCGCCTCAAACCGGCGGCACATTCAGCTTCGGAGGCTATTACCCTTATGAGCAGATGAACCAGGTAGTCTTTACTCCTTCGTCAAGCCTTAAGCCGAATACCAAGTACACCGTATCCGTTAATACTACTATTACCGATATGTACGGTAATAAAATGAAAGAGCCGTATTCATTCTCTTTTGTAACAAGACCGAATTAAGACTTAGCTGCAAGCAGGCAGAGGGAGGTCCTTTGACAGATATATAGGTCTTGTTGAATAGTAAGGCGTAAAATGCTATCTCCTTTAGTTTCTTCTTTAGCGTGCCTGCGGGCGGGCTTAAGAGAAATTAAAGGGGAATTTTAATAAATTCTGATCCGGACAAATCCTTTTTAGATAGATTACTTCGTTCCCGAAGTCCACACATTATTTGATAAATCTATATCAGGTAACTTTTCATCCGGATCAATCTTTACAGTGTCAATTAAGCTTGTCGAATTATAATTAAATGTAAACTGGCCGGACTTCTCCCAAATCTCAACCGGCAGTTTAATTGTGCCTGTCTTGCCGTTTGATTCTTTTACTTGAACAACTACAGGCATAACCATCCGGTCTTTATTTTCAATTGTTATCAGTGCGCCTTTAGATGGATCGCCGTCGACATATTTTACGCTGACAATTGCCTGGTCCAGCTTCCAGTTCTTAATAAACCATCCTTTCCAGAACCAGTTCAAATCCTCTCCTGATGCGTCGTTCATCGATCTGAAAAAATCTTCCGGGGAAGGATGCTTGTATGCCCAGCGCTTTATGTAAGTTCTAAAAGCGTAATCGAACCTGTCTTTCCCAAGGACATAATTTCGAAGAGTTACAAGAGCAAGTGCGGTTTTATAATATTCCAGGGTGTGGACGTATTGTCCCTTTATTGCATCGGCGTATGTAACAATCGGCTGTGAGTCTTTGCTTAATAAATACGGTACAATCTCCCTTGCGGGGTTTCCGCCTTTTGGCGCGTACTCGCCGTCGCGCTTCGGGTAATACTCGCCGTTGTTAAAATGCTTAAAGCTAAGCACGTCTATAAAAGTATTAAAGCCTTCGTCCATCCATGCGTTTTCCCTTTCGTCGGAACCGACAATCATCGGGAACCAGTTATGCCCGATCTCGTGGTTTGTTACCATCCACAATACTTTCCGCTTTGCCCTGTATCCGCAAAAGATAATGCCCGGATACTCCATACCTCCTACGGGACCAGCGACGTTTACCGCATTGGGATAAGGATACACATACCAGTCTTTGGAAAATATTTCTACGCTGTTCTTTAGATACTCGGTAGATCTTCCCCAGGCCGAATCGCCTTCGCTCTCTACCGGATAAACAGACATTGCAAGCGACTTCCTGCCGCCGGGCAGGTTTATTCTTGCCGCATCCCATATAAATGCCTTGGATGCAGCCCAGGAAACATCGCGGGAGTTATCCATCTTAAAATGCCAGGTTAAATTACCGCTGTGCACGGGTCTTGTTGATTGATCATTTATTTCGCCCGCACTGCGGATGAAAACCGTTTTATCGCTGCTGCGCGCTTCGTTTAATCGTTGTATTTCTTTGGCAGTAAGTACTTGTTTTAGGTTTAACAATTCTCCCGATCCTACTACAATCATATACCACGGCACGGTAACTGAGTAATCGTAGTTACCGTAATCCAGGTAAAACTCGCCGCCGCCTAAAAAAGGAAGATTGTTCCAGCCTACCAAGTCGTCGTAAACAGCCATCCGGGGGAACCATTGAGCGATATCGAAGATCTTTCCGTTCTTCGATTCCATGTACCCGCTTCTTCCCATATTTTCCGGCGGAACGTTAAAAGAATAATCGATTAATATTTTTAGCTTGCCTCCTTTCGCCTTTAAAACTTCGGGAAGCCTAATCTGCATTCGGGTATCGGTAATAATATAATTTGCAGGCATTGCTTTGCCGTTAAGAACAATTTTAACCGACTTTATATTATCGCCGCCTTCGAACTTTCGGCGAAAGGAAAAAACGCCGGAAGTAAGAGCGCTGCGCGAGCTGTCCTTAAACTGGTTCTGGTCTAGTTGAAGCCAGACGTACTGTAAATTATCGGGACTGAAGTTTGTATAAGTAATTTCCACATTCCCGCTCACTTCGTTTTTTTTATCGTCAAGCAGAGCCTTTATCTTATAGTCGGCGCGGTTCTGCCAGTAGCCTGGGCCAGGCTGTCCGCTGGCGCTTCTATAATAAGTGCCGGGGTTATCGTCGAATGAGGGATCGAAAGCTTTATGCGGATCGTAACCGGTTTCTTGCTGGGCTGGTAGACAAGCTGGTAAGAAGCATATGAAGAAAATCGTAGATAATAACAAATAAAATTTTTTCATTTCTGCCTGCAGTTTAGTTGTTGGAATATTCAGTTATTATTTAAAACCCCGACAATTTAATATTAAAAATATTAAATACATATTAATTTTGTCACTGCACACAATTTTTTTTGCCTCCCTATTATCGGCTGCAGGTTTAATTTGTATTTTGGATAAACTTACATTATAATTTAATGTGATTATTTTTTTTGCTTGGTTTAGGTTTCTATTTTCATGTGAACTTAACAAAAGCTAAGCCGTCTAACATATTCAATTAAATAAAAATTTTTTTACGAGCCGAAAAAATGGATTGTCCCGTATGTAAGAATCCGCTTATAATTTTAGAGTTGAATAACGTGGAAATCGATCACTGCACAAGCTGCCACGGTATTTGGCTTGATGGGGGAGAACTGGATATATTGCTCGAAGGATCCAGTGAAAAAGAGAAGCTGCTTTCTTCATTTAAGGTTGAATATAACTCGCATGAGAAGCCCCTTAAGTGCCCTATCTGCCGTAAGAAAATGGATAAGGTGCTGTGCGGAATAAATGAAGATATATTAATCGACAAATGCCGCAGCCATCACGGAGTTTGGTTCGACAAAGGCGAGCTTGAGCAGCTTGTAGATACAGGCAGCTTCGACAAAGAGAATAAGGTCTTGAATTTAATAAAAGATATGTTCGGGCATAAACTTAATTTAAACCAACCGGGAGAATAATATGACATTTTTAATTGTGTTGCTGGTTATTATTGTCTTCGCCGTTCTTATGGTTATTTCTATGTACAACTCGCTTGTAAGGCTTAAGAACCAGGTTAAGAACGCCTGGTCCCAGATTGATGTACAGCTTAAAAGACGGCACGACCTAATCCCCAATCTTATTGAAACCGTTAAAGGCTATATGGTTCATGAGCGCGAGACACTTCAAAACATTACCAACGCCAGAAGCCAGGCGATGAATGCAGGCAGCGTTGAAGACAAGGCTAAGGCTGAAGGCGAGTTGAGCGGTGCAATAAGCAAATTCTTTGTAGTTGTAGAGAACTATCCAGACTTAAAAGCCAACCAGAATTTCCTGGCGCTTCAGGAGGAACTTACTTCCACCGAGAATAAAATATCTTTTGCCCGCCAGAGCTACAACGACCAGGTCTTGTTTTATAATAATAAGATCCAGATGTTCCCCTCAAATATTTTAGCGGGAATGTTCAACTTTACTCAAGAGCCTTTCTTCCAGGTTGAAGATAAGGCGGATAGGGAAGTACCAAAAGTCAGTTTTTCATAATAAATAAGTTTTTAAAATAGTTTATCGCAGTATTCAATTATGTGGGAATTAATCCAAGCTAACAGAAGAAAGTCGATGTTATTGTTCATCGCTATGGGAATTGCTCTTGTTCTATTAGGCTATTTAATAGGCAGCTATTTTATTCCCAATGGCGGAGGATTTTTCGGAATAATAGCGGCTCTTTTTATTTGGTTTATACTTTCGCTCGTAAGCTATTACTCCGGCAGCTCTATACTTCTTTCAATAAGCAATGCAAAGGAAGTAACGCCGGAGGTTCATCAGCAGTTGTTTAACATTGTAGATGAGATGCGTATTGCTGCTAATTTGCCCAAGATGCCGAAGGTATATATTATTAATGAAGAGGCGCCTAACGCATTTGCTACAGGTATAAAGCCGGAGAACAGCGCTATTACCGTTACGGCCGGACTTCTTTCAAAGCTGAACAGGGATGAGCTACAGGGGGTTGTTGCGCATGAAATGTCGCATATAGTTAACCGCGATATTCTTCTGATGACGTTTGCGGGAATTATGCTTGGCAGCATCGTGTTGATTTCCGAAGTATTTTTAAGAGGGCTCTGGTCCTCATCCGGCTCCTCTGACAGGTATCGCTCCAGATCATCTTCCGACAGCGGCCAGGGCCAGATGATTATTATGGTAATTGCAATTGTCTTTGCTATTCTTGCCCCTATCCTTGCCCAGCTGCTTTACTTTGCAATTTCCAGAAGAAGGGAATATTTGGCCGATGCTAACGGGGCAAGATTAACTCGCTACCCGGAAGGGTTAGCTTCCGCGCTTGAAAAAATTTCTTCAACTAACCTAGACCTTAGATCGGCGAACAAGGTTACTGCGCCCATGTATATTGTTAATCCGTTAAAGAAAAAAGGGATGAAGCTTTCGGATTTAACCAGCACGCATCCGCCTACATCGGAAAGGATAAGAATTTTAAGAAGTATGGCAGGCGGTGCCGGTTTTATAAACTATCAGCAGGCGTTTAACATGGTAAAAGGGAATAAATCCCAGATTATTCCAAATTCAGGGCTAGGCGAGTCAGCCCCGGTTGAAATAAGAAATGC
>JAKAJV010000021.1 GCA_021813585.1 Bacteroidota bacterium
ATTTGAGCCGTTAAATGTTATCGAGTAATTTCCCGGCGACTTTGTTTCATTAACAAGCGTAGATATTAATTGACCGAGCGAATTAAACACGGATAAAATAATATGGGAGCTTTCCGGTATTGAAAATTGAATTACTGTTTCCGGGTTGAATGGGTTAGGATAATTTTGCAGCAGTTTAAATTCAAACGGCTGATTTACATTTGCCGATATTTCTTTTGAAAATTTAAGACCACCGGAATTATCTATTATTTTCAGCCTGTAATAATATATTCCGTTAAGAACATTCTTATCAATAAAAGAATAAAATTTTGTAGAATTACTGTTGCCCGCTCCTTTTACAAAGCCGATTTTTTCCCAATTACCATTGACCAATGACGAATGACTACTATTGTCATTGGTCATTAGGTCATTAGTCATTTTTCGTTCCACATCGAATCCGTAGAAATTCACTTCTGTAGCTGTTTCCCAATTTAGAATAACATTGCTTGATTTTGTAACGCAAGTAAAAGATGATAATTCAACAGGAAGCGGGTTACTGCCGCCGGTTAAATTTCCAAATGTTGCAGCTTCAGGAAGTCCTAAGAAATAATTACCGCCAACCGTACCGGATGAAGAACTGCCGGAAGGCGGAGAGCCGGTATTATCCTGAACTGACCAATTTCCGTTCGCGCTTCCAAATGCAACAGTTACATTTGATATATCGGAAATCCCGTCATCGCTTCCCCACGTCAATCTGGCTAAAGATTGAGATACAATTAGAGAAGCATCTTTAGTAAACGACCAGTACCTTAGCGATGAGATTCTGTCGACGCCGGAGGGTAGGGAAGCCGGATTAGGGTTCTGGTCATGCTGTTCAACCGTGATATAGCCTGAGCCTGTAGCAACAATTAAAAGATAAACCGGTTTATACTCTGTTAAATTTCCAATCGGGTAATTTGTATTCCCGTCTCCGGTAAAAAATTGGGATAAGCTTCCCTCTACATAGCTTGCAGCACTACCGCCCGAAATTGTCGCTCCAGATTCAATAATTACATTGTAGCTGCCGGTTGAAATAATTCCATTTGTTAATTGTAGAGTTCCGCTAAGCAGTAAGTTGCTAGAAAGATTAATTTGTATACCGCTGCCGTTCAAAGTAAAATTTGAAAATACAGGGAAAGTTCCTCCTTCTGCATCTGCAATAAGCTGGTAATTACCAAGTGTCTTAGATAAAGTAACTGTACTTGCGGCAATAGTTAGATTGTCAATTATTAATGAATCTAATACTGTTACGGTAACCGCAGAACTGTAAGGATAAACTCTAAAAGTAATAGAAGAATTATTGTTCAAAGAACTGACAGATGATAAATGCCAGGAAACGTTTGAAAAAGATAGTGAGTTAATAGAATTGCTTCCTGCCGATGAAAAATTTATACCGTCTGTAGAATATAAAAGTACTATATTATTTAAATCTGCCGAAGAAGCCTTTGCATCTAAAGAAACAGTCATTGCTTCAAAGCCAGATGTATTCACACTAAATGCAATATAGCTGGTAGTAGTAACACCGGGGTCGCCGGTATTAAGCGGCCAATCTCCCCGCTCCAATGCAGTACCAGAAGAAGGATTTCCCGATGTCCCTTTTACAGAGCCACCGGAGCTTGTAATATCACTTCCGGTAACGGAATTAATGCTGAATTCAACAGTGGTCTCTATAGTTGTCCTCGCAGCATCATTTTCAAAATCATAATACTGTATAGGTACTTGCGCTGATAAAAAACCGGCCGGAGAGAATATAAGAAATATTAAAACGTAAAATTTACAGTTCATTCTATTCAAAGCCGTGCTAGTGTATTTATTTAAAATTTTACCGAAGTAGGAATAGATAAAAATTTGCCGAAGTATGTAATTAATGTATATAATATTATATGTTAATTTCCCAATATACTTTGTGATATTCAATAAACAATAAAAATACCGGCACAAAACATTCGCGTTATGCACCGGTATTTTTAGACCGGTTATTTTAATAAAGTCATCTTCATTGTCCTAACAAAATTTCCAACGGTAATTTTATAGATGTACATTCCAGATGCCAGGTTATCGGCGTTAAAGTTAACCATGTGTTCGCCTGCCGGCTGAACCTCATTAACTAAGGTTTTTACTTTTTCTCCCAAAACATTATATACAATAAGCGAAATGAATTCACTTTTAGGAATTGAATAGCTGATATTTGTAGAAGGATTAAAAGGATTCGGATAATTTTGGTTTAATTGATATTTGAAATCTTTTGAAATTGATAAAGTTGCTTTATTGCTACTTTGAGCTTTGGCAAGAGTAGACTGCCACTGGCTAAACGTTCTTGTAATTATAACTGCAAACTCTCCTCTGGTAACGGTATTCATTGGTTTGAAGCTTGCATGTATTACCGGTTGAATATCCGTAGGTCCTTGCGTGAGAGAAAAATAAGCATTAATAAGATTTAAGTTAAGAGCAATTTGTACATAGCCCCGAAGGTTTGATGGTATATCCGAAGCATCATCAACAGTTATTACTGTATCTCTGTAGGGAACAGTGATAGTGCTGTTATTAAGTGATATTGCCTCGTCCTGCAACCCAAGGCTTTGCACCAGGGAATAAGCAAGTTCTGCCCTGTTTACGCTTGCATTGGGTGAAAATTGTCCTTGGGCAGTAGGAAGCATAACACCGTTGCTGTATTGATCAATATCTTTGATCGCAGCACCCTGTGAAGTTACCGATTCAACAAGTAAAGTTTTATCGACAGGGACATCAGAAAAAATTTGTGAACCGTCGAAAGGCAGATATTGTCTGATCTCTTCGCCCATCATCAAGTAATCTGCTAAATCTATTCTTGTAAGAGCGCTGTCAGGTCTGTAAGTCCCATCGGGGTATCCGTCTACAAGTCTTTCGCTTACTGCCTGGATTATTGAAGCCATATATGAACTGGAACTGATGTCGTTTAATCCTGATGTGCCTGCGGATGAAAACATTGCTATTGTTCCGTTAACCTGTTCGGGTAACGCAGCCCCGTCAGTCGGGTTTTGTGTAGCGCCTCTTAATCCTCTTATCTGCAAAGTCCATTGTCCTGCGGCAGGTGAAGTAACGGCAACTGACCTGTCATAATAAAGAGTGAATAGCAAATTTACACCTGAACTGTATTCTGTTCCGTCCGGAGCAATTAATATAAGATTTAATGTATTGCCTGTCTGCTGGGCTAAGCCTTCTGCAGAAACAGAAGCTTCGAGAGTATTTACTCCGGCAGGAACACTAAATTGAAAGCTGTTGTTATCCGAAGAAAGAGAAGGTACGGGATTGTAATCAATTGAAAATGAATTTCGCGATGCATTTTCATTTACATTACTGTTGAACTTTCTGTTGACATTTAACGTGCTGCCGAAACTAAGACTGTTATTGAATGATTTTTCTACCGCATCGTATGCGTTAATATAACCGGCACCTACTTCCCATGATTCGCGGTCCTGCATATTAGTTGCAGTTTCCTCAATAATATTTTTTACGTCATCGGGCGACAAGGACGGATTGGCTTCCAGCATTAAAGCTACAACTCCTGCAACATGCGGGGTTGCCATAGAGGTTCCACTTATCCTTGTATAGTATGGAAGGTAAGCGGCTTCAATTGTAGTGTCGTCTGTTAAGCCGTTTGCTACAAGGTTTGAAAGCAGTGCCCTGCACGAAACAACAAGTACACCCGGGGCAGTTATTGTCGGGCTTTCAGTATAGGTCCATGTTTTACCGTCTAGATAAAAATTGCCTGTTTCTGCCTTAACACCTCTTGAGGAAAAGTCTGCAAGTTTTCCGTAATCATCTCCTGCAGCTACTGAAATTACCCATGGTGCAACCGAATAGGGATTAAGAGTATTTTCTCCTGGACCGTCGTTTCCGGCAGCAAATGTAACAACAATTCCTCTGTCGTAGCACATTTTTGTTGCTATATTTATCGGGTCCCCCGGATCGAAAGGAGCGGCTGAAGTTCCCCATGAGTTTGTTACTACCCTTATTCCATATTGATATTGATGTGTTAATGCATAATCAAAACCGCCCAGGGCATCAAGTACAAATAATTCTGCACCCGAACCGTATCCTATTAAATTTGCACCTGGGGCAACGCCTTCATACTTGCCGTTTGACATCTGGCCTGTGCCTCCTACAGTTCCGGCAACATGAGTTCCATGTCCGCCTATCTCGTCCGTGTTCGGTACGTTTTCTTGATAAGTAACAGGTAGTAGGTCGCTGTAAGCATGTAGATTAATTGAAGCTAAGACATTCTGTATAACATGTGTTCCGTATTTAAGATCGTTGTGTGTTCCATCTATCCCTGAATCGTTTACCAGTACTGTTATACCTTTGCCGGAAACCGGAAGCCCACCGTTGCGGGTGGTTAATTGCTGGTCGCTTCTCAACCTGTCTACGCCTATTATCCTTCTACTCTTATAATTTAAATAACTAAGCTTTTTATTAAAGTAAACTGATTTTACCTGCGGATTAGTAGCAATCTGATTTACCTGCGCAGACGTAACAAGGACGCCGGCAATAGGTAACGCTCTGAAAAGTGCGCCGGAAATTATACCGGCATTTTTAAGAACAGCAATATCTTCGGTTGTAGGTGCGCTGTTGGTATTGAATACTACAATTGCTTCAACAGGATTTGTAGAATTTGCCAAAGCTGTTTTGAGCTGAGGGTCTATATATGCCTGTGCAAAAGCTCTGCAGGTTATAACAGTTAGAATAAAAAGAACAAAAGTAGCTTGAAAGAAACGTCTCATTTTTTCCTCCATGAGATTAATTATGATTTAATTAATTCTCCGCCGCAATAATTACTTATTTTGTAAATCATTATTGAATACGGAGAAAAGTAGATTATTAAGCTTTATTGAAATTAATGTTTATCCGCTAATGACTGAAAGAATAATGCCGGAAGCCTGGTACAGTTATGATAACCTCACTTTTTATTTTTCTTGTACTCTTTTTAATTATTTTATATTAAGCTGTGCTTCTTCATTTATTTAAATAAAAATGGATTTTCTTATCCGGTCACAATTTTGGTACCATTAGAGGAAAATTTTTAAATGATATGAAAATTGCAAATTAAGAAGGATTAAATACGCAAATTATTCGCATGGAAGGAAAATAATTCTACATGTCTTAAGCAGATATAAACAAACTTTACTGTCTATTCATTCCCTAATAGTTTTTTTAGCTTTGGAAAAAGCTCTTGCAGTTTCAAGTATCTGAGAAAGTAGTTTCATGGTAAAAAAATAATATTTATATTTTTAACCCTATTCTCCAAAATATTTAAAGGTAATTTTACATATGAATCCCTGGCGAGGACTAAAAAACCTTCCGCGCAACTTGTGGATGCTTTTTACTGCCACGCTGATAAACCGTGTCGGCACAATGGTGCTGCCTTTCCTGGCTCTTTACCTTACTCAGAAGGTGGGAGTTTCGGTTATTAAGGCGGGATTAGTACTTACTTTTTACGGGGTAGGCGCCCTGCTTACTTCACCGTTTATAGGGAAGATAAGCGATAAGTTCGGAGCGTTAAAAGTTATTAAGATTTCTCTTATACTGTCAAGTCTGTTCCTGTTTGTATTTCCGTTTGTGCAAGGATTCACTAATATTTTAATATTTACTTTTTTCTGGTCTATTATAAATGAGGCTTTCCGGCCTGCGCTGCTTTCGCTTGTCGCCGAAGTTGTTTTACCGCCGCAGCGCAGGATTGCTTACGCAGTTATAAGACTGGCAGCTAATTTAGGAATGAGCATCGGTCCGGTTGTAGGCGGCTTACTGGTGTTGCTTAATTTTAATTTGATATTCTGGGCCGATGGAGCCACTACTCTTCTTGCCGGCTTATTCTTAATCTTTTCTCCGTGGAGATATGAAAAAATATTAAGAGAAACCGGCGATGAAAATCCCTCGATTACTGAAATTGAAAAAATAGAGAATATTTTTTCCGACCGGAGACTAATTTACTTTTTAATTGCCCTGCTTCCGGTGCCTTTAATTTATTTTCAGGTAAACGCTTCAATGCCTGTTTATTTAGTAAGAGATTTACATTTCAGCGAGACTATCTACGGAGTTGCATTCACTATTAACACAGTTTTGATAATTTTTATTGAAGTTCCCTTGACTAACCTGCTGGGCAACTGGTCAGATCGAAAGCTTCTATCAACAGGATCTTTATTATGCGGAATTGGCTTTGGCGCGATGGCTTTTATAACTAACATTTACGGGTTAATAATAACCATTATAATCTGGACATTTGGTGAAATGATTTTTTTCCCGGCAAGTTCCGCTTACATGAGCGAGATAGCTCCTGAGAACAGGAAGGGAGAGTACATGGGGGCATATCAAACTACTTTTAACCTAGCATACGCATTCGGGCCATGGTTCGGTACGGCCGTTATGAGCAGCTTCGGTTCTTCAACTTTGTGGATATCAACTTTTGCTTTAGGCTCTATTGCTTCTATTCTTATGTTGAAAATAAAACCTAAGCCGTTATTGGAGAAAGCTGTTAAAGAAATTCCGGTGTAGCAAGTTCCGAAAATAGTGGGGAGTAATTTATTACAATTCCATCCCAGTAATTTTTACCGGAAAAATTTTCCGCCGTTATAAAAAATCTGCACTACAAAATCTTTTTAGAGAATTGTTTTAATTTCAAATGTAAAATGAAAATTTCAACTTTATAGCCCGTCCTTGGTAGTCATACCGCTTATTCTAAAAATTCTGCCTGAGGAAATTTATATTCAGGCATACAGATAATAATTCCAGGCAGATTTTCATTTATGAAATGAATCCTTTTGTTATAATCTGCACATAATTTACTGCTTTTGTTAGTGGCATGATTTTATATAGAGTTCTAAGAAAATTAAACTTTGAAAAAGGAATTAAACTATTTTTTTAATGTTACTGTCACATTAAAGCCCAAATAAATAATTAGTTGTTGTATTGTAATAAACAAAACTCAGAGGTGCATGATGAAAAAAATTGGTAACTTAATTCTTGCGATGTTCTTTTTATTCCTTACCGGAATTAGCATTGCACAACCCAATCCTCCTACAAATCTAACGGCGGCACAGGGGAGCTGGCAAAACTTTTTTTACGTTAAGCTTTCTTGGCAGGGCGGTTCAAAAATGCCGATGAACCCAATCCATTATAATATTTACAGGAAGACCGGCGCCGTGAGCGATACCGGGTCATTCAAAAAGATTTTCGTCCGCGTTCCAATGAACTCATGGATAGATAAATTTGTACAGAGAGGTCAAACGTATTCCTATTATGTTACTGCTGTCGATCGATTCGGAGAAAGCGGCCCTTCAGATACGGCAGTTATATCGCTAGACACTTCAATTGCAAAGGCAGTTGTATCGGGCACGTTAAAAGATAAGAATACAGGCAGTCCGGTAGTAAACGGCAGGGTTTCCTTTATACCCGTTTTCGGTTGGGGCATGACTAATGTGAAGATAGACAGCACCGGAAGTTTTACTGCTCATCTTTTCCCGGGAACTTACCTCCTTTATGCTTCGGCTCCAGGTTACTTCCCCGAATATTACAATGATGTCCGCGATATTTTTAATGCTGAAAAAATAACCGTGCAACAGGGAGACAGCCTGTCGTTCGATATTTCGTTAACTCCCAAAGCACCGCCTCAAAAGTTTATGTTAAGCGGTACCGTAAAAGATACGTCGGGCAGTCCTATTAAGTCTGTTATCGAAGTATTTAATGTAGCGTTTAATACGTTCAGCCATAGAGAATATAGGGCGGTTACCGATAGCTCCGGGAATTATTCATTACAGGTAAGGCAGGGAGACACACTGGTTGTATTTGCCCGTCCTATTGATAAAGCTTATTATCCGCAGTTTTACAATAACAAGAACAGCTTCTTAGAAGCAGACAGAGTTCCCGTTACCGGTGATGTTACAAATATCGATTTCGTCCTGGTGCATAAACCGGTTTATAATAACGGTATTAGCGGAACAGTAGAAAACACGAATGGTGAAGGAGTAAACGCTATAGTTTATGCCATCAGGCTGGGTGTTAATATCCAATATCAACACAGAAGATTTTCTACCCTTACAGACTCGCTGGGCAACTATGAAATAACGAATCTTTATCCTGGAAATTATATCCTCCTTACAATTCCGCAGGATGATTATCTTCCAACATTTTTCAGATACGACAGTACACAAACAATGCACTGGAAAGATGCCGATTCCGTTACTGTAGATTCGACCGGAATTGTTTCGGGAATAAACTTTACTGTAAGGGCAATACCGGATTCCGGTGCAAATGTTGTAAACGGTAAGGTAACTGATAACTCAGGCAGCCCGGTTGAAGGTGCTATGGTATATGCGACTGACGAAAATCAGAATGTTTACTCATACGGAATTACGGACCAGAACGGTAATTATACAATTACCGGATTAGTACCCGGAAACTATTCGGTTACCTCAGAGAAGTACGATTACAGCACATCGCAATCAAGCTCTGTTTCACTGGATTACTCAAGCAACTATTCCACAAGCGCCTCTTTCTCTATATCTCCGGAATCCGTTACTTCAGTAAGTGAAAGCCCCAACGTTGTAAATAATTTTGTACTGAACCAGAATTATCCTAATCCTTTTAACCCGACTACAATAATAAACTACAACATTCCGAATGAAAGCCGGATTACACTAAAGGTCTACAATATTCTGGGTAAAGAAGTAGCAACACTTGTAGACGGAGTTAAAGCCGCCGGCAATTATAATGTAACGTTCAACGGCAGCAATCTTGCAAGCGGAGTATACTTCTATCAACTTAGAGCCGGGAACTTTACTGCAACTAAAAAGCTCATCCTTTTAAAGTAATATCAGTATAAATTCTTCTTTGAAGAGAGCTGTCTTTTTAAGGCAGCTCTTTTTTTATTGATATCTGAATATTTATTCTAAATCGTTTGGAAATTACGCAAATATTAAGAGCCTCTTCACAGGTTAATTCATAACTTTTTATTAAATTCATACGCAGATTTTTTCCAATTTTAGAATATACTGAGGCCGAATAAATGATTGTAATTTTAAAACCCAATACGGATGAAACTTCCAACGCTTTTAAGAAAACCTGGGACTATTTAAACAAGCTGGAAAATATTAGAATTCAAAAACACATTGTGGAAGGCAAGTTCCAGCGCCTGACCGAAATTTATCTTTTCGGCGACACGGCTGCTCTAAATAAAGAAATGATAGAAACACTGCCTGCCGTCGACCGGGTCGTCCGCGTTTCTCAGGAGTACAGGATTTTGGGAAGACATAAAGACAGTAAGAGAACGACAGGCTTTGAATACAACGGCGTTCATTTCGACCAGGATAACTTAAATATTTTCGCGGGTCTGTGTGCAGTGGATACTAAGAAACATGTTGAGTTAATGATGAAAGCGCTGAATGAGAACGGCCAGACTTGCACTAGGATGGGCGCATACAAGCCGCGGACTAATCCTTATTCTTTTCAGGGACACGGCAAAGAATGTCTGCCGTATGTTTTTGAGCTTGCAGGAAAATATTCAATTAAAATTATTGCTATGGAAGTAACCCATGAAAACCATATAGAAGAAATCCGTGAGGCGTTAAGACAGACCGGCGATCCAACGGGGGTTATGCTGCAGGTCGGCACTCGCAATACACAGAACTTTGAGCTTCTAAAGGCGATAGGAAGACAGAATGATTTTCCCGTACTTTTGAAAAGAGGATTCGGTATAACTTTGAATGAGTCGTTGAATGCAGCTGAGTATCTGGCTAGCGAGGGTAATGCGCGTGTAGTGTTTTGCCTGCGCGGCATGAAGACTTCTTTTTCCGAGCCGCATAGGAACATGGTAGATTTCAGTCTGGTACCTGCGGTTAAAAGGCTAACGCGCATGCCTGTCTGTATAGACCCATCTCATTCGGTTGGTTCGCGCGAGGCCTCGCCGGAGGGCATCCTAGACGTTTTTCACGCAAGCACCCAAGGAGTTATTGCTGGTGCAAATATGCTACTGGTAGATTTTCACCCGGACCCCATACACGCGCTTGTAGATGGTCCTCAGGCTCTGCTTTTAAAAGAACTGCCTAAATTTCTCGAGAGTGTTAGCATAGCTAGGGAAGCGTACGAAAAAATAAAAAACCTTTTTAGTCCGGCAAAATCCGTCAAGTAATTCTTGTGAATCTTTTATTTATTTTATGCATCATACGCTTGGAAAAATAAATAGCCTTTTCCGGCAACTAATTTGGATAAGAAATGAAAAAAATAAAATTTATTCTTCCGCTGATATTCGCGGTATATTTTATCAGCTTTACCGGATGCAGCAACCAGGCGAAGGACGGCGGATTAAAGTGGTATGATAATCTTGAAAATGCAGAGCAGGCTGCTCAAAAAGAAAACAAGCCGATCTTTGTTGACTTTACCGGCTCCGATTGGTGTGTGTGGTGCAAGAAACTAAACTCAGAGGTCTTTACCCAGGATGCTTTTATCAGCTATGCAAAGAAAAATCTTATCCTGGTAAAGATTGATTTCCCGGAAAATATACCTCAGTCGGCATCTACAAAATATTACAACCAGCAGCTTGCTCAAAGGTTCGGTGTGCAGGGATTCCCGACGGTAATTCTTTTAAGCAGCAGCGGAACGACGATAGCTCAAACCGGCTACCAGCCGGGCGGCGCCGAAAATTATGTTCAATATTTAAAAACTGTTTTATAAAGTACTAATTTAAATTTCCTTCCATCTATACTTTGATGAAATATTTTTTCTAAAACATTTCATCAAAGTATTCTTTATTTTAACACTCATAATTTTAATAATAAACCGGGGGTTTACACATGAGCGTTAAAAATTTATTAACAGCATTACTAATCCTTTTTTCAGTCTCTGTTTTCGGACAGGAAAATAAATTATGGAATTCTATAACTGGTTCGGCTTTTTTGAATAACCGTTCTTATGCGGTGCTGGAAAAAATCTGCGATGAAGCCGGAGGCAGGCTGCTTGGTTCGCCGCAGAATGAAAAGGCGATGGGAATTCTAAAAGAAGAGTTGAGCAAGATAGGCTGCGAAACAAAGTATGAAAAATTCAAAGTACCCGGCTGGGTAAGAGGCGAGGATGAAATTAAGATAATAAGCCCTACGCCCAGAAAGCTGCAAACGGTAGCCTTAGGTTATGTTAACAGCACGCCGGAATTTACAGCAAAACTTATTTACGCCGGTTACGGATTTGACGGCGATTATTCAGGTATAAATGCGAGCGGGAAAATTGTTCTGGTCTCTCAGGGAACTCCTCCCGGTAAGGAACCTCTGCTTAGATATGAGGCAATCGATATCGCTGCTAGCCATGGCGCTGAGGCAATCCTTTTTATAAACGACAATCCCGGAACATTAACACTTGCCGGCACCGGGAACTTTACCGGCAACCCCGCAAAAATTCCCGCCTACAGCCTTACTTTTGAAGAAGGGAAATGGCTGGTACGACTGCTTGAAAGAAATATTCCTGTTGAGATTGAGATGACTACAAGATCGTACTGCAAAGAAGTCGAAACTTCCAACACGGTAGTTTCTTTTAAAGGAAAGGTAAAATCCAAAATCGTTATCGGTGCACACTTCGATTCATGGGATGTGGGGCAGGGAGGTGTGGATAACGGCGTGGGCTCAGCTATTCTTTTTGATGTTGCAAGGCTTTTAAAAACTTACAGCCCGGATAATTATTACAGTATTGATCTTGTTTGGTTCAACGGAGAGGAACTCGGTTTGTGGGGCTCTAAAAGATATACGGAGATGCACAAGCAGGACAGCATAATTGCCATGATAAACATGGACATGACCGGCTCGCCGACAGGCTTTAACGCCATGGGCTTTAATGAGTTTATTCCTTTCTTCAAAGACCTGGTACATAAGCTGAATGGATTTAATTTAACTTCGGGGGTCGTAAGTTCGCCGGGTACTAACAGCGACCATATGTGGTTTATGTTTGAAGGTATTCCGACATTTGAACTGCAGGCGCGCCTTGATGAAAGCATGTATAAATATTATCATGAAAGAGGCGACACATTCGATAAGGTAAACAAGAAGTATCTTTCGGAAGCTGCAGCCGTTGTAACAATTACGGTTGAAGAATTAGCTAATAATAAGGAACTAAAGTTTGCAAGAAAAAACGAGCATGAAATGGTTGAACTGTTTAAACATTACGGGTTAGATAAGAGATTGAAAAGACAGCACGAATGGATTTATAAAGAAGAATAATAAATAGATTATCCCAATGATAGTTAAAAATATATTTGAAAATATTCCTGCGGTGGTTACAGAAGAAATTACGGATATTTTGGTGCAGAAGAAAGATGTCCGTATTGAAAGAATAATTTCCAAGGGACAAAGTTCGCCGCCCGGTTTCTGGTATGATCAGGATGAAAGCGAATGGATTATAATTATTAAAGGTAGTGCAAAGCTAAAGTTTGAAAATGTACCGGAAGATGTCGAAATGAAAACCGGCGATTACTTAAATATACCTTCTCACCTTAAGCATCGTGTTGAGTGGACTGATCCTAATGAAGAAACAATCTGGCTGACAGCATTTTACAAATAATGAAGCCTTTAATCTTAAACTTCGTTCTATTCTTAAACTTGATCTTGAACTTTCCGCCAGAGGCGGATCAGCCTTTGGCTGAGAACTTGAACTTAAACTTGAACTTAAATTAATTTAACTCATGGAAGAATTTTTCAAATACTTAGGAAAGAAAACCGGACAGACATTAAGACGCGGTAAGTGGATTTATAAATCCGTATTAGGCTCGCAGGAAGAAGCTATTGACGCCGAATATTTTGTGGGGAAAGAAATTGCAAAAACAATAACCGGACTCTATCAAATCGACACCGATGAAAAAGTAAAAGCTCTTCTTGAAACCACCGGTGCAAGGTTAAGAGATAAAGTTAAGAACGCTTACAGAAAATTCAGCTTTAATTCTATTATTTCTGACGATGTTAATGCATTCGCGCTGCCTGGCGGTTTCATCTACGCAACAAGTTCAATCCTTAAATTAACAAATTATAAAGAGGACGAAATTGCTTTTGTTTTAGGTCATGAAATGGGGCATGTAGTAAGATGGCATATCTTTAACAGAACGATTGCAAACTCCTCGTTAAACATGCTTGCAATGGTAAGCAAACCCGGAGGGCTTGTCGGAAGCCTTGCAGTAAGAACAATTAATAGCCTCTTGCAAAAGGGATATTCCAGAGACCAGGAATTTGAGGCTGATTCTTTCGGAACAATTCTTATGTATGCTGCCGGTTATAATCCTGATGCCGCTATTGTCTTACTTGAAAAATTGGAAAGATGTAATACATCCGGTTCAACTGGATTTAATTATTTTTCGACTCATCCGGTGATAAAGGACAGGATAAAGAAAATAAATTATATAATTGAGAACAAACTCAAATATTAAGTACCTACTTCCTTCTTTGTATAAATGCAGATGATATGTGCTGATGAGTTGTATAATAGATTGGTGATTCTGTCAATCAATTTCCACAAGACAAACGGCATAAATTGTAGAACAACATAAGTGCGCAAAAAGATAAGGATTTTATTACCGAAAGTTTTGAAATAAAATTTTTCAAGATCTTTACCGTTATATAGTAATTGGAGCTTTTCTTCATCAAAAGAATGAATGTGTGAATGAAGCGGCGTAAGTTGATTGCAATGAATGCATAAATAGTATGTGATTCTTTCCTTATAGGGAGTGGATATTAATAGACTTCCACCCGGCTTTAATACGCGAAAGAGTTCATTAATGAATTTATCTGGATATAGGACATGTTCGATTATTTCGGAGGCAATTATACAGTCAAATGAATTCGTTTTAAACGGAAGCGAATATGAATCTGCGGTGATTCCCGAATGATTTTTTGACGGATACTTTCTAACTGCCTTATACGGATTTGTAAACGATAGGTCTAGTGAGTAAACCGCAGTAGGTTGCTTTAGAAAATGTTTAGCTACCCAAGCCGAACCGCACCCGACATCAAGAATTGATTTAGAAGCAACGGGGACTTTTGAAATTATATATTCATGAACTCGTCTATGATCATGACCAGTAGCGCCGTTTTTTTCTTCAAAGTAATCGAATTCTTCGGCATCTAGTTTATAATGCTCTATGTAATTAAATTTTTCTGAAACCATGCCATGCATTGTCTACATTAATTGAATTAAAATTTCCAAATGTAATATCATAATATAATATTTCTCAGCTTATTATTGCCATAATTTATTTCATATCTCGAACAACTTTACAAGTAAATATTTTCATATCTTTAATAAGAAATTTTTTAACATAGTCTAAAGGTGTGAGAAAGTTGATGCTATTCAAAAAAATTCTAATAGCACCGAACAGTTTTAAGGAATGCGCTGATTCGGTTAATATAAGCGATTTAATTTATTCAAAGCTATCAGAACAGTCTGATTTAATATTAATAAAAAGACCTATCTCCGATGGGGGAGACGGATTTTTATCAGTGTGTGCATTAGACTTTAATCTTGAGATATTAAAGTATCTTATTTCTACACCCTATAACGAGGAGAAATTTTTATGCGAAGTTGGATATGACAGAATAAATAAAACCGTGTATATTGAAACTGCAAACGTAATGGGGATGAAAATTATTCCATTAGACAAAAGACACCCTGTAAAATTAAGTTCTAAAGGTATGGGGGACTTATTGCTATCAATAATGAAAGACATGGAAGCTGGGAAAATTGAAGCAAATGAAATTGTAATAGGAATTGGAGGAACAGGCACAAATGATCTCGGAATAGGTATGCTTTCAAGAATGGGGCTTAACCTGTTGGGGTCAGAGGATAAAATTATAGAACCGTTACCAATATATTTTAATGATATAAAGAGCATAAACGATAATGTTTTAAAAGTTCCGTTCAGAATAAAATTAATAGTCGATGTTGATAATCCTTTATTAGGCGAAACCGGCGCAACAAAGGTATTTGGTAGACAAAAAGGTTCTACAGATGAAGAAGTAGAATTTATTGAATCTGGTTTTAGTAAAATTATTAATCTATTTGATTATAAAGGATTATTAAGATCATCTAAAATATTATCTGGCGCGGGTGGAGGTATAGCCGCTGCATTTCAGGTATTCTTTGATGCCGAAATTATGCATTCAAATGTTTTTATATCCGAAAATTTAAATATTAGAGATATAGCCGATATTGATCTAATAATTACAGGAGAGGGAAAATTTGACGAGCAAAGCATAATGAAAAAAGCTACGGGGAGCATATTGGAAATATCTGAACCATTAAGTACTCCGGTGCTGTTAATCTGCGGAAAGATTGACGATAATATTAAAACTATGCTGCCTGAACGTGTAACCGTATTTGAATTAGTTCAAGTTTTTGGGAATGAAAATGAGTCGATTAAGAATTTTAATGCAGGCCTAAAAATGGCATGTGATGTTGCATTAAAAATTATCGAATCATAATTTTTTCACATCACAAAATTTTAGTAAATTGAAGAAATAGTAAGATGACATTTTTATAATATTCTTAGGAACACAAATGAAAGAATATCTTGATCTGGTAAGATTAGTTTTGAACGAAGGAATCATGAAAAAAACAAGAACCGGTGTAGATACAATCTCGTATTTTGCTGCATTCTATAAAGTAGATTTGGGAAAAGGCTTTCCATTGCTTACGACCAAAAAAGTAGAATGGAAATCCCTTTTGCATGAAGTCCTCTGGTATCTATCCGGCGAGAACCACATTAGGAATTTGCAAAAGCATACAAAAATATGGGATGCCTGGGCAGATGAAAATGGTAATTTGGAAACCGCCTATGGTTATTTTTGGAGGCACTTTCCCAGTGCCGAAAAGGATAAGGAAGGCAACTGGCATGTTACCGAGGTAGATCAAATTAAATATGTTATAGACGAGATTAAAAGAAAGCCATACAGCAGGCGTCTTGTTGTTACAGCCTGGGAACCTGGAAATGCCACCAAGAGTAAACTGCCGCCGTGCCATTACAGTTTTGCATTTAATGTAAGCAACGGGAAACTGAATTGTCATCTTACTCAAAGATCCGGAGATATTGCACTCGGAATACCTTTTAACCTGGCTGCTTATTCTATCCTAACCCAAATAATAGCGCAAGAAGTTGAACTGGATGTAGGGTATTTTGCGCATACTATTATAGACGCTCATATTTATGTTGCTGAGAAAGGTTCGCCGATGGAAAAATATGATCATAAACTGGGATTGCTTGAACAGTTAAAGCGGGAGCCTTTGCCTCTGCCTAAACTAAAGATAGCTAAAAAGCCGATCGATGAATTAACATTTGAAGACTTTGAATTGATAGATTACAAGCATCATGATAAAATAAAATTTGAGGTTGCTGTTTGAAAATGTTTAAATTATCAGTCAAAAAATGAATTTGAATAGTTGCCTGGTTCTCAAGATATTTTTATATTTTATAGTATTTACAACCTTCTGTAAAGTTTATCCCCAGGAACATGTTGCTTATATTAATAACGAAAGAGGTCTTTCAAGTAACCTGGTAAAAAGTATTGCACAGGATGACCAAGGTTATATTTGGATTGCTGCCGATGCCGGACTAGTACGTTATGATGGGAAAAGCTTTGTGAATTACAGGAAAGGTTTTCCTTCGTTGCTTGTTAAAGATGTTAAATATGTTTCTCCTGGAAAGCTTTTTGTCGTAACTGATTTAGGAATTGGCTATTTAATTAGAAAGAGTTTGGATTATGTTTTTTTACCAGTCGCATTTTCAGGAAACCAGGAAAGCGATACGAGCCTATATTATGCAAAATCGGCTTACGTAGATAGCAAAGGTAAAATTTGGGTTGGCGATCTTACGGGTGTTATATCCGTACGGAATAATAAGATTAAAAAATATAAGTTCGAAAAGAAATTTCATGTTAATAGTATTTTCAGATCTTTTTCGTTTGCAGAGGACGATAAAGGTAATTTAATTGCAGCCGCGCGTCCCGGTTATTTTTTCGTTTACAATAAAGCCAGCGATAATTTTATTTTATTAAATCGCAATTCTTTCCCTTCTATTAACACTGTTGATGCCCTGATAAATACACGCGATGGAGATTTAATTGCAGGTACTAATAACGGAGTTTATAAAATTATTTTGTCTAATGATAATCCCAAAATCATTCTTAAGAAATTGGTTTCCGTTCCAAATGTGTCTGCACTTTGTGAGGATTCAAAGGACAATATTTATATCGGAACCTGGGAGAACGGGCTTTTCATCGGCAAATACAAGGATGGTTCGATCATATTAGATAAATCTCCTAAGCCGGATATCAATTCGGTAAAAAATCTTTTTTACGACAGAGACCAAAATGTTTGGGCCTGCACCGATGCCGGGATTGCTTTAATTAACAAGCCGTATTTTAACAGGCTGGCTGGTGAAAAATCCAGCAGTACGAGCAATAGTCTTTATACTCAGGAAATTCATACCGGAAAGAGTAAAAATGTTTACTATACCGACAGCAACATTTTGTATAAAGCGGAAAGCAGAGGGGATATTATTTCCAGAGTCAAACTTTTTAATCCCGGGAGCTCCAACATTCAATCATTTGCAGTAGGCAAAGGGGGTATTTGGATATCATACATGGATAATTCTATTGAATACAGAGATAAAAGCTCCATGAAGCTGCTCTATTCAAATAGGAATATGAATGAAGTCTTTTACGCTTTATACGTAGATAAGAATGACCGGCTTTGGGCATATCTGCAAAAGAGCAGACGCGTTGTAAGAATTGACAACTCGTATAATTTGAAATTTTATAATTTCAATTATCCCGATTTAATAAATATTAATTTATTTCAGGAGTCGCCGAAAGGAATTTTGTATTGCGCCGGTACCGGTCATAATTCTTTTTTGTTTGAGTATAACGCTGCCGCGGATAGCTTTGAAAATATTTCACCAAAATTTTTCGAGAACAATTATTCGGCACCAATTCAGGTTAACGATTTTTATATTAGAGATAATGGGGTTGTTCTTCTTGCAACAAACTATGGTCTGTACAACAACGAAAATAATGTTTTAATACCCGATAATCTGGGGGGTGAAATTGTTAATACGATTGCAAAGGCTATTCTTGTAGATAACAATAACAGAACGTGGATTGGCACGGAAAACGGGATTTATGTTCAAGATAATAAATCAGTAGTTGAGTTTGGTAGAAAGGCCGGACTTCCGAATTCTTCCATTGTAAACAACGGGTTGGCTTTAGATGCCAGCGGCCGGCTGTGGGTTGGAACCGCAAGTGGAGTTGTATACTGGGCCGGCAAAAATCTAAAGTTCTCCAAATCTTATAAGCCTGTTTTATCCGATATTATAGTTAATGAAAAACATGATGACAATGACAATAAACAGGACGAAGTTTATTTTACAGGCACCACATTAAGCTTTGTTTATAATTCTTTAAATTTTCTTTCAGAGCAGACGTTTTACAGCTATCGTTTAATCGGTCTGGATACGACCTGGTCGAATGCAAGCACTGTTAACTTGCTTAACTTTTACAGCCTGCCTGCCGGCTCGTATATACTAGAGATAAAAGCAAAGAGTTCAGGACATTTATGGAGTAATATTGCCGAGAACAAGTTTCAAATAATACCGCGCTGGTATGCATCTAGTTTTATGGCATTTATTTATTTTTTAACAGGTGTATTGCTAATAATTTTTACCACCCGCGGCATATATAAATCAAGAATAAAGAAGCTAAGCGAAAGAGAAGCTCTACTACAAAGACTGGTAGAGGAAAGGACTGAAGACTTATCCAAAGCAAAGCTTAAAGCCGAATATCTGCTGACAGAAAGCGAGAAGGCGAAGGAAATTCTTGAAAAGACTAACGAACAAAAAAGCCAGCTATTAAGTATTGCAGCACACGATCTGAAAAATCCGCTTCAAGCCGTCATCGGCTTTTCTTCTATTATCAAAGAAGAGTCGAACGAAGCACAATCAAAAGAAATGGCAGATATAATATTGAATTCCTCACAAAGCATGATCTCTCAAATTGATGATATGCTCGAATCGGTAGCTATGGAATCAAAAAACCTGAAGCTTAATTTTGCGCCGGTCGATCTTAATGATCTTTTAAGAGATGTAATTAAAAGAAATACAAACAGAGCCTGGCAAAAAAATCAAATAATTAAAACGGATTTTGACAATAACATAAGAACAATTGCCGACGAACACTGGCTTAGCGTAGCTGTTGATAACCTTATAAGCAATGCCATTAAGTATTCTCCCTACGGTAAGTCGATACAGATAACATCGAGTACCGGCGACGGTTACACAAGGATTATGGTTAAAGACCAAGGGGTCGGCTTAACCGAAGCAGATCGGAAAAAATTATTTAACAGGTACCAGCGGCTCTCGGCAAAGCCCACCGGCGGTGAGTCATCGACCGGCCTCGGCTTATCTATTGTAAAAGACATAGTAGAAAAACATAAGGGCAGAGTGTGGGCCGAGAGTAATTCCGGTGAAGGCGCTGTTTTTATAATTCAATTGCCCAATAGTTTAACTGCCGGGGTATCAATTTGAAAAAGATAATTATTTCCGCAGTTGCAAAAAACGGAGTTATAGGAAGATCGACAGGCGAAATGCCGTGGCACTCTAAGGAAGAGTTCCAGCATTTTAAGAGCACAACTTTCGGCTTTCCCATAATAATGGGAAGAGTTACTTTCGAAACTCTCGGCAAACCTTTAAAGGGAAGACTAAATATCATCCTTACTAAAAGAAGTAATTTTAATTATAATTTTGATGAAGTAAAGATTTTTAATACCTTAACCGAGGCATATAAATTTTGTGAAGAACAGAATTTTGAGAAAGTCTTTGTAATCGGCGGTGCACAAATTTACAAAGAGGCACTTGGCACAATAGACGAAATGCTAATTTCAATAATGGATTTTGAAGCAGATGGTGATGTTTTTTTCCCGGAAATAGATAAGAATATCTGGGAGGTTGCTTCCCGGGATAGAAGAAACGAATTCGAAATTTTAACCTATAGAAGAAGAAAATAGAATGTCTTTAAACAAAATAAAAATTCTACCAGAAAATATAGCCAACAAAATTGCTGCCGGCGAAGTAGTTCAGAGACCCGAATCGGTGGTGAAGGAGCTGATGGAAAATTCTATCGACGCCGGCTCCGCTACGATTGAAGTGATAATTAAAAGAGCAGGCAAGTCTTTAATACAAGTTGTGGATGACGGCGCTGGTATGACGGAAAAAGATTCCGTACTTTGCATCCAGAAGCATGCGACCAGTAAAATATCAAACGTAGAAGACCTCGATTCGATTTCCACACTGGGATTCAGAGGCGAGGCGCTTAGTTCTATTGCTGCTGTAAGTCAGCTGGAAATACGCACCGAGGTTAGGAACGAAGAACTTGGTACACTTGTAAGAATGGACGATCCTTCAACTATCATTAAAGAAAAGGGATCGTTCCCCAAAGGTACTTCGGTTTCTGTAAGGAACCTTTTCTTTAATACTCCCGCACGAAGGAATTTCTTGAAGTCCGACTCGACAGAATTAAAGCACATCATCGATACATTTAACAAAATCTCGTTAAGCCATCATAAGATTCATTTCAAATTTTACAACGACGACGATCTTATTTTCGATTTCCCATCCGGCTCGCTTGAAGATAGGGTTAAACAGGTATTTGCAGACAATATGATGGATGCCTTAATACCGGCTGAGGAGATAACCGATTATATCAGCATCTACGGGTATGTCGGCAAGCCATCCATGCTTAAGAAGAGCAAGGGAGATCAATATATTTTCCTGAATTCAAGATACGTATACAGCAAGCAGATAAATCATGCTGTATTTACCGCGTACGAAAACATCCTTGAAAAAGGAGATTACCCGTTCTTCATTCTGTTTATAGATTTGGACCCGAAAAGGATAGATGTAAATGTTCATCCTTCTAAGCTGGAAGTACGCTTTGACGACGAGAAAAATATTTACAATTTAGTACTCGCGGTAATTAGAAAAAGCCTCGGCACACACGATCTTGTCCCCTCGATGATGTTTTCTCCATTAGCGGGTGAGGAGGAGAAATTAAAATTTAATAGTTTTAACAAAGTTGAAAGGAATGATTTTACCGACAGGCCTTCCTTCGGCGAAAAAAAATCCCTGGCGAAGACAATTTTATCCGACAAAGATATTGACCTTGTTTTCAGCAGCATCCCGGATTCTATTATTAAAAGCGAACCGGGCGAAAGTACTTCACATCCTTTCGAAAGGAAGGACACCAAAGAAGTTTACCACGAACCGGAAAAGAGATCGGAAGAATCCAGAAACGGCGAAGAGACTCCCTTCATTATACAGCTTCATAACAAGTATATACTATCTCAAATAAAAACCGGATTGATGATAATCGATCAGCACGTTGCCCACGAAAGAATTCTGTACGAGAAAGCTTTGAAGAGGTTTGAAGCGAACCTACCTTTTTCGCAGCAGCTTTTATTTCCGCGGACGATAGAACTGGACCCTGCCAGCTTCGCTTTGCTTAAAGAAATTAATTCCTACCTTACTAAACTGGGCTTTGCGTTAAAATTCTTCAGCAGGAATACTGCAGTTATTGAGGGCGTGCCGGATGACGTAAAGAGAGGCTCCGAAGAAAAAGTTTTACGCGAGCTGTTAGATGAGTTTGCCGTTAACCAGCGCGAGAAAAAATTAGATGAAAGAGAAAACATCGCCAAGTCTTATTCGTGCAAAACGGCTATTAAAGCCGGAGATTATCTTTCCGAAAAAGAAATGAGGCTCTTAATCGACCAGCTGTTCGCTACTTCTATGCCATATGTTTGTCCGCATGGCCGGCCGATAGTTATAAAAATTTCCCTGGAAGAATTTGACAGAAGGTTCGGCAGAACGTAATTTTATAATGTTAATTGCCCAAAAGGCAACG
The DNA here is from genome assembly GCA_021813585.1 of Bacteroidota bacterium. Lineage (GTDB taxonomy): Bacteria > Bacteroidota > Ignavibacteria > Ignavibacteriales > Ignavibacteriaceae > FEN-1297. Next base: position 21,960 of record JAKAJV010000021.1, read on the forward strand.
GACGTAATAATTAGTTTCAAAAAAAGCTAAAGGATATTTATGTTAAACGATGAATTTAAAAAGCGCAAGGAAGCCTTTGAACTTAAAGCAAGTAATCTGCATAACACCGGTATGAAATTTACAACCGTAAGCGGCGAGGACGTAAAGGTTCTTTACAGCCCCGAAGATATAGAGCAAATAAACTATCTTAGCGAGATCGGCTTCCCGGGCGACTACCCGTATACGCGGGGTATCCATCCTAACGGATACCGGGGCAAGATATGGACGATGCGTCAGTTCGCAGGCTTCGGCTCGCCGGAAGATACTAATGAGAGATTCCACTATCTGCTTAAGAAGGGGCAGACCGGGCTTTCGGTTGCCTTCGATCTTCCTACTTTAATGGGCTGGGATGCCGATGCGCAATTGAGCGAAGGCGAGGTAGGAATTTGCGGCGTATCGATCTCTTCACTGCTAGATATGGAAATACTATTTAATCAAATCCCGCTTGATAAAGTTTCAACGTCCATGACGATCAACTCGCCCGCAGCTATGATCTTTGCATTCTATCTTGCCGTTGCGGAAAATCAGAATGTAGATTTTAAGAATTTAAGAGGCACACTGCAGAACGATATTCTTAAAGAATATATTGCTCAGAAAGAATACATCTATCCGCCGTCTCCTTCAATGCGTATTATAACGGACATGATAGAATACTGTGCGAATGAAATCCCGCAGTGGAACCCGGTTTCGGTAAGCGGTTATCATATCCGCGAGGCAGGCTCTACGGCGGTTCAGGAACTAGCATACACTCTGGCAGACGGCTTCGCTTATATTGAGGCCTGCATTGAAAGAGGTATGAACGTAGATGAATTCGCCCCGCGCATTTCCTTCTTCTTTAACTCTCACCTGGATTTTTTTGAAGAGATAGCAAAGTACAGAGCCGCCAGGAAAATATTTGCAAAGAGAATGAAAGAAAAATACGGCGCAAAAAATACGCGCTCGTGGTGGCTAAGGTTCCATACGCAGACTGCAGGCTGCACCCTAACTGCACAGCAGCCGGAGAATAACATAATAAGGACAGCATTCCAGGCGCTTGCCGGGGTCCTCGGCGGTACTCAGTCTCTGCATACTAATTCGATGGACGAAACGCTTGCACTGCCGAGTGAAAAAGCAGTTAAGATTGCATTAAGAACACAGCAGATTATTGCTTACGAAACCGGCGTAATAAACACCGTCGATCCTCTCGGCGGCAGCTATTATGTTGAGGCGCTTACGGACAGAATGGAAAAGCAGGCTAATGAAATTTTTGAGCAGATAGATTCCTTTGGGGGAGTTATACCTGCAATCGAAGCAGGTTATTTCCAAAAGGAAATTGCCGATGCCGCTTACAGGTACCAGAGGGAGATTGAGAAAAAAGAAAAGTTCATCGTTGGTGTGAATGAATTTGTTGAACCCGAGGAGAAAATCGATATACCGATACTTTATATTTCTCCCGAAGTAGAAAAGAAGCAGAGGCAGCGCCTTGCCGATCTGCGCCAGAGCAGGGACGAAGAAGCGGTTAAGCAAAGCTTGAGTGACTTAAGGTATGCCGCGGTGAACAACAATAACTTGATGCCGGTTTTAATTAAAGCTGCGCATAACAACGTAACTCTGGGCGAAATGACGGGCGAGCTAAAAGAAGTTTTCGGAACTTACGAAGAAACTGCTGTCTTTTGATGGTTACTCAATATTTAAAATTGCTCCGTTTGCCGCAGTGGATAAAAAATTTTTTTGTCTTCGTTCCGCTGTTATTTTCCCGCCATCTTTTTTTTAAGAGCGATTTCCTGCTTGTCATAGTCGGGTTCTTTCTCTTCAGCTTTACCTCTAGCGTGGTATATATTATAAACGATATAATTGATATTGAAGCCGACAGGGCACACCCTGTAAAAAGCCTTAGGCCGCTGCCGGCCGGTAAAGTATCAGTTAAGAGCGCGTTTGCCGTTGCATCCTTGTTATTTGTGGTCGTAGCTGTTTCCCTGCTGTTCATCGAAAATTTTTTTACGCTCTGTATTACAATTTATTTTCTGTTAAACCTGCTTTACTCTATTAAGCTTAAGCATATAGTTCTTCTGGATATCTTTAGCATAGCTGCCGGGTTTATGCTTAGAGTTATTGCCGGGGCGGTAATTATAAATGTGGAAATTTCCAGCTGGCTGCTTCTTACTACCATGTTTATATCTTTGTTCCTTGCCGTTATGAAAAGGCAGTCGGAACTTAAGCTAGTTCAGCTCTCCGATGCAGGCGGCACCAGAAAGGTCTTATCATCTTATTCATTGGACTTTACCAACCAGATGGCGACCATAGCTGCTTCCGGCGTAATTATCTGCTATGCTTTATACACGGTTTCAAACAGAACAGTATCAGTCTTTATGACGGAAAACCTGATCTACACAACTCCGTTTGTGGTGTTTGGAATTTTTAGGTACATGTATCTCGTCTACATAAATCAAAAAGGAGAAAATACTACCGATGTTATGATATCCGATTTGCCTATGATAATAAACGTTTTATTGTACATCTCCGTTACTGTCCTGATTATTTATAAAGTGTTATAATTTTTTTAAGAATATTTTTTGGGAACAGGTTCCTATAAATAAAAAATGCACATCAAATTCTTAAAATATTTTCCGATGATTTTTGTACTTGCTGTTTACGGGTGCGCGGGTAACATAAGCAAGCAGAATAATCTGAAGCTGAACATCGAAATTGTTAAGCTTAATGCCTGGATAAACCTGATGCCGGGACAGACAAATTTATTTTACCTAAGTGGAAACCTTAGAATAAGAAACATTAAAAACGAATTTCTAAACGACCTGCAGCTAAGCGAAGTAAGGCTTTTACAAAACGATAAAATTGTTCATGTTATTAAACCGGTATTTTATGCGGACAACGGCAGCGCGCATATTGCACCGGGTGAAGAAAAATTTTTTACTTTAAAAACTGCCGGCGGACTGAAGATAATAAATAAGCTGAACATGGACAGTCCCCTGGATTTGCAGCTTAAGTTCGTAAACGAAAAGTCGACGTACATTTTTAAGATAAGCAGCATTAAAATTGAGAAAGTTTATTGATGCTTTTAGACGATCTTTTAATATTGATATTTCTTCTTATAGTAAGCGCATTTTTCTCCGGCTCCGAGATTGCGTTTGTAGTTGCAAACAAGTTAAAGCTTGAAGTAAAGGCCAGGAAGAATAACCTCTCGGCGATTAACGCGCTTTATTTTTCAAGGAATCCACAAAATTTCTTTTCTACAGTTCTTATTGGGAATAATATTGTAAACATAACCTTCGCGTCCCTATGTGCAGTTGTCCTGCAGAGGTTCTTCAGCTTAAATGAATTAAGCATATTATTAATTTCCACATTCCTGCTTCTAATCTTCGGCGAGCTTATTCCTAAGTATCTTTCCCGCGAGCTTTCCGACAGGATAATACTGGTTACCGTTTTACCCGTTAGGGCGCTTTCATTTGTGCTTTACCCGTTTATAAAACTATCGTCTAAAATTTATTTTCTCCTGCTGCAGTCTTCAAGTGTAAACGAAGAGAACATAAGCAGCCTCTTTGCAAAGGAAGATATAGAATCGCTTGTACAGGAAAGCCGGGAAGCCGGTGTGGTTGATAAGGAAGAAAGCGATATAATCGGCAAAGTCTTCGATCTGGGCGAGCAAAGAGTATATGAAGCAATGAGACCGAGAACCGAAATTACCGGTGTGGAAATAGGGCAGAGCATTGATGAAGTGATAAAAGTATTTATCGAATCCGGCTTCTCCAAAATACCCGTCTATGAAGAAAACCTGGATAATATAAAAGGCGTAATATTTGCTTACGATCTCTTCAAATTTCCGCAGGACTTAAAAAGCATAACGCGGGAAATTATATTCGTTCCGGAAACGAAAAAGAGCCTGGACATGCTGAACGAGTTCCTTGAGAAGCATGTTTCAATTGCTATAGTTATCGATGAGTTCGGCGGGACTGCCGGTATTATTACAATTGAAGATATTATGGAAGAGCTTTTCGGCGAGATTAGGGACGAATACGATGTTGAAGAAGATATCTGCCGCCGCGTTGCTGCAGATACGTATCTGATAAGCGGCAGGGTGGAAGTAGACTTCGTAAATGAAAAATATGAACTTGGTATTCCCCCCGGCGATTACGAAACAATAGGCGGTTTTATTACAACCCGGCTCGGCAGAATTCCCGCCGAGGGTGAGAATGTAAATATCGGCAGGTTCAATATTCTTATTGCCCGCGCCACTCCAATAAAAATTGAAGTAGTAAAGCTTATCGTTAATCCCGAGACAAATGTAAAATAATCGATTGCAAATAATCGATTGCAATATTGTTACTTTAATAAATATCTTAACCAAAGAATTTTAATAACTCATGTTACGCAGGAATACATTTTGATGTCTGCATTGTCATTCCCACGAAAGTGGGAATCCATTTTTTATCATATTTTCGCATCTTGGATACCCGCTTTC
>JAKAJV010000129.1 GCA_021813585.1 Bacteroidota bacterium
ATCTAGAAGAGCTTCCGGTTGGTGGAAAAGGCGAGATAGCAGTAAAGGGCGGAAACGTTATGGCCGGCTATTGGAAGAATGAAAAGGCCACCGGCGAGACAATAAAGAACGGCTGGCTTTTTACCGGAGATATCGGCTATATGGATAAGGACGGATTTCTGTTTGTGCTGGGCAGGGATAAGAGCCTGCTGATTGGAAACGACGGAGAAAAATACAGCCCCGAAGGAATTGAAGAAGCGATTGCAGGTCATTCAATTTATATAGACCAGATAATGCTGTACAACAATCAATCGCCTTATACCTCTGCGCTTATTGTTCCGAACAAGGAATCGCTGCTGAAGACACTTAAAGAAAAAAATATTCCGCCCGATACAAAGGAAGGCCATGTGGAAATGCTGAAGCTGCTGAGGGATGAAATAAATCTGTATATGGAAGGCGGGAAGTACGAAGGCTTATTCCCCGCAAGATGGCTGCCTTCTGCAGTTGCAGTTTTGGGGGAAGGCTTTACAGAGCAAAATCATTTAATGAACAGCACATTAAAGATGGTTAGAAATAAAATTACGGAATTGTATAGGAACCGAATCGATTTTCTCTATACGCCGGAAGGGAAGGATTTTTTTAACCAGCAGAATATTACAATAATAAGCAGGCTGGTTTTATAATTTTAAGTATTTTCCGAAGCGGCGGTTTTTTATTCTACTTAATAATTGAGTTGCTGTAATTCTAATAAAATAAAACAATATGGCACTCCTACGGAGTGCTGCCATCTTGGGTATTTTTGTGTTTCTTATAAATATTTCGCTCCTCTGGAGCGAAGATAAACAAGTTAATAACTCCGTTAGGAGTTAAATATTTGTAGAACCGTATAACCCAAAACAAACCGCACTCCGTTAGGAGTGCAATATGAAAAATAGAAGCATTTAGTTAACATATTAAATTATATTTTAATGACTTACACAAATTATTAACAAATTAAGTTGATGCCTATGTGCCGCAGGCAAGCTTCAATGCCGCTGCCTTGGACGTTGAAGTTTGCATAATTAAGTTGATGTTTTAAAATTTGTAATTATATAAGAACTCAGATCCATTATGAGCACAATCTTTATTGCTCATCGAGGTGAGTCACTCGATGCGCCCGAAAATACCCTGGCATCCGTAAGACTTGCATGGGCAAGGAACGCGGATGCAGTTGAAATTGATATCCATATGACCGCCGACCGTAAAATAGCGGTAATACACGATTCGAATACAAGGCGGACATCGGGAAAATATTTAAAAGTAAAAGAGCAAACACTTACTGAGTTGAAGAAACTTAATGTGGGTAAATATAACGGGCGTACATGGCCGGAAGAAAAGATCCCTTCACTTGAAGAGGTGCTGGATACAGTACCTGCGGGAAGGATGCTGTTCATCGAGATTAAATGCGGACCGGAAATTATAGACGAGCTTTATTCGGCTGTTAATAGATCGAGGTTATCTCCCGGCCAGGTAAAGATCATCGGCTTTAACCTAAAAACCATATCTAGTGCAAAAAATATTTTTACCGGCTGCGAAGTGTTCTGGCTTAAGAATATCGATAAGAATTATTTTCAGTTCTGGAAGCCGGGCATAGATGAAATAATTTCAACTTCAATTAAGAATAAGCTTAACGGGCTCGATGTTAAATATTCCAAGTCGGTTGATGAAAGATTTGTCGGCTTTGTAAGAAAAGCGGGATTAAAGTTGTACGTCTGGACAGTTAACGATCCGCAGGTTGCCGGAGAATTAATTAAATTAAATGTGGACGGGATAACAAGCGACAACCAGCTTCTTTTAAAAGAAAAGCTGGGCATAATATGAAAGAATGCTAAAAATATTTTGCGCCTAGTTCGCCTAGATCCAGTTTCCTTTGTATATATCGCCCGGCATATTTACAGTAGATGTTTCTGATAGGGGGAATTAACATCGTAAACCCTGCAATGTCAGTCAGGAAGCCGGGAGTTAATAAAAAGAAAGCCCCGATAAGAATAAATAATCCGCTTAGCAGCTCCCTGGTAGGAGTCCTTCCTTCCTTTAACGCTTGATTTATTTTCCCTATAACCCGGAACCCTTCCTGCCTGGCCAGGTATGCGCCTATAAATGCCGTTATTAAAATTATCGTTACAGTATTCAGCGGGCCTATTATTGCGCCGACTTTAAGCAGGACGTAGAGTTCTATAATTGGAAGCAGGGCGAACAAAATAAATAATTTAATAAACATATTCTTAAAGAATTTAAATTTGCCTTCCCTTTAATCAACATTTTTACAAAAAATTTTTTGTCTTAAAGAAAATGATAATTAAATACATCAAAGTCAAATTCATAATCGACAGCCATCTTAACTGCCGGGATATCTTAAATTCATTTCAGCGCATTACTCAAAGCTTCGAGACACAGATTAATATTTCCCCGGTTGGATGTATAGCCCATCAGTCCTATTCTCCATATCTTGCCTGCAAGCGCGCCTAAGCCGGCTCCTATTTCGATGTTAAAATCATTAAGGAGCTTGTTTCTAACCTTAGCTTCATCAATTCCATCCGGCACTAAAACGGTAATAAGCTCGGGCAGCCGGTCTTCATCTTTTACAAAGGTACTTAATCCCAATTTCTTTAAGCCGTCAATAAGTATATCGCTGTTTTCTTTATGCCGTGCCCAGGAATTTTCAAGTCCTTCCTCGGCTAAAAGAAGCAGCGCCTCATTAAGTCCGTACAGCGCGTTTATCGGCGCCGTATGATGATATGATCTTTTAGACCCGCTGCCCCAGTAGCTTGTAATTAGATCGATATCCATGAACCAGCTCTGCACTTTTGTTTTTCTGTTCTTTATTGCATCCAGCGCTCGCTGATTAAAACTTACAGGTGAGAGCCCGGGCGGGCACGAGAGGCATTTTTGGCTTCCGGAATATACGGCATCGATATCCCATTCATCCGTTTTTACCGGAATGCCTCCTAAAGAAGTTACTGTATCTGCAACGGCAAGACAGTTATATTTGTGCGAAATTTCCGTCAACGTTTTAATATCTGATCTGGCACCGGTTGATGTTTCTGCATGAACAAAGGCCGACAATTTTATCCCGGGATTTTCTTTAAATGCGTCCTCAAATTTTTGAGGATCGACTGCACTGCCCCACGGGATATCGATTACTACAGGTATGCCGCCGCAGCGGGAGATTATTTCTCTCATCCTTCCGCCGAAAACTCCGTTTACGCAGACGGCCACTTTATTGCCGGGCTCTATTAAATTAACAAGACAGGTCTCCATGCCTACAGAACCGGGGCCGGAGACTGGAAATGTTACTTCGTTCTTTGTTTGGAAGGTGTATCTCAACTGAAGCTTTATTTGATCCATCAGATCAATAAAGGCGGGGTCCAGGTGGCCTATTGTAGGCTTTGCCATAGCAGCTAGAACTCTGGGGTGAACATTCGAAGGGCCGGGCCCCATTAAGATTCTGTCCGGAACTGAAAATGATTTTATTTCCATTTTAATTTTTGCTCTTCTTTTATTACTGAATTAATTCTGCATTTCTTAGAATTGAAGTTAAATTTTCTTTTTGCGCGGCAGTAAGGGGTGGAAGAGGGGAGCGCGGCTCGCCTCCATAGTATCCGGTTAAATCCAGAGCGGCTTTTAAACCGGCAACGCCGTAGGATGCCGTTACAGCCTTGTTAACAGCCAGCATTCTAAGCTGCAGCACTTTGGCTTGCTGGTGCCTGCCTTCCAGCGCAGAACGGTAAATCCTTATGCACTCGTCAGGTGCAATATTGGCAAGCGCAAGTATCCCGCCGGATGCACCGAGGCATAGCCCGGCATACAATACCGATGCGGTTCCAACAATTGTAAAAAAGTCATCCGGAGTAAGATGAATTATTTCCGCAAGGCGAGCGGTATTTTCTTCGCTGTTTTTTATCCCTATAATGTTGGGATGCTCTGCAAGCTTAGCAACTGTTTCCGGCTCTATACTAACACCGGTAAATTTCGGCACGTTATAAATTAAAAGCGGTATCGAAATATTGTCTGCAACTTCGGTAAAATATTTTATAAACGATTCGTGCTTCATCTGGCTTTTATAAAACGACGGTGTAAGTACAAGTGCCGCATCGGCGCCTAGCTTTGCCGCATCGTTGGTAAGCGAAACTGTTTCCTTGATGGAATCCGAGCCGGTACCGGCGATCAAGTATTTACTTTCCGTTTTATTGATCTTTACAAATTCAATAAGCTTCAGCTTTTCGTCCCGGGTAAGGTATGCGCTTTCCCCGTTAGAGCCGAAGACAACATAGCCGCTTAAATCAGTGTCGTTCCAGCGGGATATATTACCCTTTAATTTTTCAAATGCTATTTCGCCGTTAATAAAGGGAGTTGCAACAGGCGGCATTATTCCTTTAATCATGTTCATATTTTTACTCAAATCAGTTACGGAAAATATTTTTAATAACAAAGCCTACATTTGCAGGCCTTTCAGCAAGACGCCGCATATACCAAGGGTACCACGCCGAGCCATAGCTGATTAATACCTTAAGTGCGTAGCCTTCATTTACCAGCTTAAGCTGTTCGGATGTTTTAATACCATAGAGCATTTGGAATTCCAGTTTGTCCCTGGGTACTCCTATGCTGCCTGCCGCATCTATTATTTTTCTTACCAGTGTAATATCGTGAGTTGCAAAGGCAGTACGTATGCCGTTGTTCTTTATTTCATTTAAAAGTATTTCCGCCAGCTTAAAATAATTTTTGTCTACATCGCTTTTAAGATCGAACGCGATGCCTTTCTGCTCGCTGTACGCGCCTTTAACCAGCCGAATATTCGGATGAAGGTATAAAATATCCTTTAGGTCTTTCTCAGTTCTTAAAAGGTAGGACTGCAGGCATAAGCCCGCATTCGGGTATACTT
>JAKAJV010000009.1 GCA_021813585.1 Bacteroidota bacterium
CAGCTTCAAAGTCGGCGACTCGCGCATATCGTCAATATCTTTTTTATATGATGCACCAAGAATTAATATCCTCGATCCGTTAATAGATTTCTTAAATGAATTAAGAGCCTCGATAGTCCTCTCTACCACGTAATACGGCATTGAAGTATTTATCTCGCCTGCAAGCTCTATGAATTTCGTATTGATATCGAACTCTCTCGCCTTCCATGTTAAATAGAAAGGATCAATAGGTATGCAGTGTCCGCCAAGGCCCGGTCCGGGATAAAAAGCATGGAACCCGAACGGCTTGGTCTTGGCCGCCTCAATTACTTCCCACACATCTATGTCCATCCGGTCAAATACCATCTTAAGCTCGTTTACCAGAGCTATGTTTATCGAGCGGTAAATATTCTCAAGAAGCTTTGTAGCCTCGGCTGCTTTAGGTGAAGAGACCGGAACCGTTTTTATTATTACATGATCGTAAAGCGCTTTTGCAACTTCAAGACAATTGGGCGTAACTCCGCCGATTACTTTAGGAATAGTAGCTGTGTTAAAATCCGGGTTGTTAGGATCTTCCCTTTCGGGACTAAACGCTAGATAAAAATCTTTTCCTGTCATTCCCCCTTTGGGGGAAAAGAAGGGGGCATTTTCGAACATCGGAAGCAGCACTTCCTCTGTCGTTCCAGGGTAAGTAGAAGATTCGAGCACGACGAGCTGTCCCTTTCTTAAATATTTTGCAACCGACTTACCGGAATTTACAATATACGTCATGTCCGGCTCGCGGTGTTCATCCAGCGGAGTAGGGACGCATATAATTACCGCATCACAGTCCGGCAGGCGCGAGAAGTCCGAAGTAGCTTCAAACTTCTTAATCTCTATCGCATGTTTTATCCTGTCTTCTTTTATATGCTTAATATAACTTCTGCCGGAATTAAGTACGGGGATTTTTTTCTCGTCTACATCAAAGCCGATTACATTGAAACCCTTATGCGCAAACTCTAGTCCTAAGGGAAGTCCTACATAGCCGAGACCTATAATGCCCACAACTGCGGTTTTATTGTTTATCTTTTCAAGAAGTTCCATGGTTCTTTCTTTTTTTTAAGGATAAAGTAAAAAGTATAAAGATGATTTAAATTATTATTTTTTGAGCTCTTTTCCTACCTTGCTCGAAATAGCTCCTAATATATTTTTCAATTCATTAGACTCGGATAGTAATCTTATATTTTCATCTTTGTTACCATATACTATTTCAAATAATAGTCTTTGAGATAAAGGATTTTCTTTCATTTCTTCACCCTTTATAAATTTAATATAACCTTATTCTTTATCCTTTACTTTGTCCATTGTCCCTTATCCTTTATCCCTTAACCTTTGTCCTTTAAAATAATTTCCACAATCCTTTCCGCTGCATGCCCGTCCCACAGCTCGGGTATTTTCCTTTTCTTCGCTCTGCCGTTCAGGACATCCATGGCTTCAAGTTCAACCTGCGCAAGATTGGTACCTGCCAGCCGGTTAGTGCCTATCTCAACAGTAACGGGTCTTTCGGTATTGTCTCTTACCGTAATGCACTGGATGCCAAGGTAAGTCGATTCTTCCTGTATGCCGCCGCTGTCGGTAATAATTAATTCGGCGTTCTTCGTTAGCGAAAGAAAATCTATATAGCCGAGCGGCTCGGTTAAAATTAAATCCGGATTGATCGTTAAGTTAAGCTTATCTATATTCTTTTTCGTCCTCGGATGAACCGGGAAGAGAACCTTTCTTTTCTCTGCCAGGCTGTTTAACAGACTTATTATTTTCCCAACGTTATCCGGCGAATCGACATTTGAAGGACGATGCAGGGTAACAAGTACAAAGTCCAAAGGAGAAAGTCCAAAGTACTCGGTTATATTCGATTTATCGGCTTTGGGGAGATAATGAACGAGACTATCGATCATTACATTCCCAGTGAAGAATATTTTTTCTTCGGGAATACCTTCCCTCCTTAAATTGTCCAAGCCGCTCTTCTCGGTTACAAAAAGATAATCCGCAAGCTGGTCTGTTAAAAGCCGGTTGATTTCTTCCGGCATAGTTCGGTCAAAGCTCCTCAATCCTGCTTCTACATGAGCGATCTTTATTCCCAACTTAGCCGCTACCAGGCTGCACGCAATAGTTGAGTTAACATCCCCGACTACAATTACCAGGTCCGGCATTTCAGTAAGAAGCACCTTCTCAAACTCGACCATTATCTTTGCAGTCTGCTCTGCATGAGAGCCTGATCCTGCACCCAGATAAATATCAGGCTTCGGAAGCTCCAGGTCCTCAAAAAAAATTCTGGACATCTTTTCATCATAATGCTGACCCGTATGGCAGATAAGATGCCGTAGTGAATGCTGACCGCTGATTGCCGACTGCTTTACTAATTCTTTATGAATTGGCGCGATCTTCATGAAATTGGGTCTTGCGCCTACAACAGAAATAATTTTCATCTATACCGTAAATTGAATTAAAATATTTTAGAGTTAAATTAGATATGCCGAGCTAATAGTTACCGCGTTAATCTTACAGGCATGCGGCTAAAATTAAACCAAATCTTCTCATCATACTCCTTAATATTAAAACGTTTTAAATTCAACCGGTAATTTAACTAAACAAGGCACAGCTTCGCTACGTAAGTCACAATGACAAAAAAATTTTTCTTGAAACTGATCGAGTAATGAAGAAGCGATTCGGGAAAAAGAAAATATAGTTTGGGTGCCCTCCCAAATAAATTTCTTTGAAAATATTAAAAAATAATTTTACGAATTATATTATCCCATGAGAAATTAAATGGAACTCCGGCCAAAGATTCCATTCGTGTATGAATTCCTTGGATTAATTTAACTACTTTTTAACTAAAAGTGAATAGCTAAAAAGTGTTAATTTTAAATTAATATAGCCGGTTATAATTCAAGTTCCAATATGGCTGTAAACGCCAAAAATTTTTAGCAAACAGCTTTTTATTAAAATTTACGGATTATTTATCAATCCGCGCACAGCTTCGCCCGGTAAGCCACATTCCAAGGGCGGATTAACTTAAATCTCTATGTATTGTTTAATTAGGACCGGTTTATCCGGCTATATATGTTTAAACAGATATGCCGGCTTTACTATAGTATTGCCGCTTAAATCTTTTTTTAATGTCAAGATATTTTAAGTGTCTTCAATTCTTAATCTTGCCTGTCGGCAGACAGGTTTTGAATTGCGGCATGCCTGCCGGTAGGGTCTGTTGCAGAACAGTAAAACTGGGATGTCACTGACCATTCCGTGACATAAAAAACTCACAATTCAGTCATGGTTTGGACCATGACTGCCCTGCACTCGAGTTGTGCAACAGACTCGGTAGACAAGCTTGCCGTGCTATGCATAGTTTAAATTTTCTTTTAATAATATATAGAGAAAAAAAAGAGCGCTTCGGAAATATTTTCTTTGAATATTTAAATATTTTTTCCTCCGGAACATTTACGGAAAATTTTTTAGCATTCCTTTTGGTGTGAGGGTAACACCCCCGATCAAAAAAATTTGTACAATAAAATATTACCCGGCTTTGGTATTTATTTTTCGCCCTTTGAATTTGCTTGAATATTTTCCTATTTAAAATAAATAAAATAATAATTGAAGTGTTGAAGACCTTAGGCTGAGTAAAAAATTTTTTTATCCTGATCTATAAGTAATAATTCATTTAACGAATATTATCTTTGCATCTGCCAAAGGTACCCGCCGGCAACTATGCACCCAATGTATTATTAATATTAAATTTTGATTCTAACATGCATTTTTAAACCCAAAAAGTAAATTAAATAGATCACACTTTTTATAGTGTTAATATTTCTGCCCTAAGAATTTTTATGCTTAATGCCCGAATTTAGTTTTAATTTTTTACCATGAATACATAAGTTTGAGGTATTGCTAAAATTAATATTCCGGTATAGAATGAACATAGTCGTAGACGAAAATATATCGTACGCCAAGGAAGCTTTTTCGGGATTCGGAAATATAAGGCTTCTGCACGGAAGAAAAATTACTAACGCCGAGCTTCGAGATGCCGATGCATTAATCGTAAGATCGATTACGCATGTGAATAAAGAGCTGCTGGGCGGTACTCCCTTAAAATTTGTCGGTACAGCTACTATCGGAACAGACCACATCGATCTTGAATATTTACGATCGCAGGAAATATTTTTTACAGATGCAAAAGGCTGCAATGCAGACGCAGTAGCGGAATATGTCTTTACCTCGATTTTTTATCTAACACATAAGTACGGAATTGATATTAAGGATAAGACTATCGGTGTAGTCGGTATAGGAAATATAGGCAGCCGTATAGTTCGGCTTGCTAAGTCTGTCGGGATGCAGGTGCTTAAGAACGATCCCCCGCTACAAAGACAGAACGGCAGCAGTGAATATGTTCCTCTGAAAAATATTTATGATGCGGATATAATTACTCTCCACGTTCCGTTAAACAAGGAGGGAATAGATAAGACTGTCCGCCTTTTCAATCACGAAAATTTAAGCAAGCTGAAGGACGGCATTATTTTTATTAATGCTTCAAGAGGACAGGTAGTGGATAATAACGCTCTCTTATCCGCGGTAAATTCTAAAAAGTTGAAAGCTGTTCTTGATGTTTGGGAAAATGAGCCCGAGATAAATGCTTCTCTGCTCGACAATGTTGAATTCGGTACGCCGCATATAGCAGGCTATTCTTTGGAAGGCAAGATTAACGGGACGGTATTGATCTATAACGCACTGTGCAAATACCTAAATATTACCCCGGCATGGAAGCCGGTTCTGCCTGCTGTTGAAAATTCCGAAGTTAAAATCTCTTCCGGTAAGAATATTGAAGAGGCGATGTACAGAATTTTCAACGGCATTTATGATATTAAAAGAGACGATATGAATATGCGCTTAATAAAAGAAAAGCCGCCGGCAGAGCGTCCCGCTTATTTCGATTTGTTAAGAAAGCATTACCCTCTGAGAAGAGAATTCAGCAATTATCAGATAAAGTTAACTCAGACAAATGAAGAGTTAATTAAAATTCTTTCCGCTTTCAGATTTAAAATAGCTTGATTAAATTTTCAAATCTTTTGCGTTATACTTTGTACTTTTATTTCCCCTTTAATTTAAACTCAACCGGGATTATAACCTGCGCATTAACGGGCTTGCCCTTAACAATTCCCGGATTAAACTTAGTATAAAAGACGGCTATCTTGGCAGCCTCATCGCAGCCGTGCCCGATGCCTTTAATAACTTCTGCATGGGTAACCTCGCCGTACTCATCAACAAAGGCCTTCACTTTAACTTCGCCCTGTACTCCCTCTTCTTTGGCCAGAGCCGGATATACAAGCTTATCCATTATAGTTTTCATACCGCCCTCTGGCTCGGGCATTATCTCCGCATCGGCAACGTAGCCCTGAATGCTCTCATTTTTATTCTCGCTTACCGAAGGCGGTACTTCGGCAATACCTGCTTTATTCTTCAGCCGTTTTATATTTTCTGCAGAGATTGATTTTTCCTTGGCAGCAGTATTGCCCGGCTGTACGGACTCGGGAGCGGTTACCTCTGCCGGCGCTTCATCTTTAACCAGCATCCCGTTCTCGTAATTTATTTCATTTAAAAACTTGCCGGTAGAATCGAATAATGTAGCCGGCCCTTCGCGCCTTCCGCTCTCCGTATTGAACATTTCTTTTAAATTGCCGCTCTCATTATAGATTTTTACCAGTCCGCTTACCATACCGTTTTCATACGTCATCTCCTGCCTAAGCCTGCCGTTGGGATAATAAAACTTTGCCTCTCCCTGCCTTACCTTGTTGGAATAGTTAATTGCGGATTTAAGAGTATCGTCTGGGTAATAAGTTTTTACAAGCCCGTCTTGCGAGAATATTTTTACCGGCACAATCAACAGAATAATTGCGGTAAAGAGAATTCTTTTCTTAGCAAAGGATATTACCGGCCAGGAGAAAATTTGTTCAATCAATGTCATCCGTGTTCTCTTATCTTTAAAAAAAATTACAGCCAAAAATAAAATTTATTCCCTAATTATTACAGGCATTAAAACGGAAACTGCGAACACAATAACAGCCAGACCTACAAAGCAGTACCCTACTGCCGCATCGTATTCAAGCAGACCCATTTGTCCCAGCAGGTAATGCCAATCGTGGTATACTTTATGCCCGCCTAGCAGCGGCAGTTTCTGCGCTCTTGCATCTGCGACATACACGCTTATGTTTATTAGGTTCTGCCCAAGCCACAGCAAGGAAATCTGCACGCCCGTTCTGTATAAATTTCTGAAGAAGTACCACGCGATAATTGACGGAAGGATTATCTGCATTAAAGTTCCCCCGGCGGTATAAATAAATTTTCCGAAGAGCATAAAGAAAAAATGCCCGCCCTCATGTATAACCAGGTCGGCATTATCTATCCATGTATAATGCCCTCTGTTTAGAACCAGATAAGCGCATACCGGAATAAGCAGAATAGAGACGATCCACCGTTTAATATAATACATAAGTTTTTCTCCATGCATTCATGCAGTTATAGTATTGCCGCTTAAATCTTTGTCACATTGTGATCCCCTCGGGATTTTTTATGTCAAGATATATTAACTTTATTTTTTTTACATCTTCCATCATCCATCGAACGTCTTCCATTGCGGCCTGCCGGTAGAGCCTGTTGCACAACTCGAGTGCAGGGCAGTCATGGTCCAAACCATGACTGAATTGTGAGTTTTTTATGTCACGGAATGGTCCGTGACATCCCAGTTTTACAGTTCTGCAACACGCTCGGTAGGCAAGCCTGCCGCGCTATGAATTCATGTACTTAAAATAAAATTCACTTTGGCCGGACACGACCTTCTTAGTGCAGACGCACGCGCAATTAACCGTAGTACCTATCACGTTTATTTCCAGACTTACGGCATGCGTCGGAACAGCAATATTCATTTTCCACTTTACATTTATGACATGAGACAATGATCTTATCGCAGTCCTGGTTGTGGCAGTTGATGTAGTAAGAAGTCGGCTCGCCGCAGAAATAACAATTGGAAATATATTTCAGCTTCTGCTCTGTATTCGGGTCAACCACTCTTCTTTCATCAAACACGAACACACCGCCTTCCCAGTAAGTATCGGGAAATTTTTTTGTATAAGTAACTATCCCGCCGTCAAGTTGGTAAACGTCTTTAAATCCCTGCTCAACCAGATAGGCAGAGGCTTTCTCGCATCGCACTCCCCCCGTACAGTACGTTACGATCGTTTTATCTTTGTACTTCTTTAACCCGTTAACCATATTTTTCCATTCACGGAAATTCTTCATCGGCGGAGTAACCGCATTTTTAAAATGTCCGATCTTGCTCTCGTACCAGTTCCTTGCATCAACTATTATAAAGTCTTTCCCGCTTTCATAAAATTCAAGAAGCTGTTCCGGAGAAAGCCTCTTTCCGCCGTTCTTAAGAGACGTTCCGCTTAACGAAGAATTCACAATCTCCTTTTTTACCCTTACATGAATCCTTTCAAAGGCATGCTCTTCGGCTTCGTCTTCTTTAAAAATAATGTCCTCAAACTCCGGGTATGCTTTAAGATTTAACTTGTATCTGCTTATACTCTCCAACCTGCCGGAGACAGTTCCGTTAATTCCTTCGCAGGCTATAAATACTCGTCCTCTTATATCATTTGCACTGCACCATTCGAGATGGTCTGTCATAAATTGTTCGGGATTTTCAACATCAACATATTTATAAAACAATAATACACTATACTCTTTCATCCGCTGAAAGTACCTTATATTTTTATATGAATTTTAGCCGGGTAAATTTACCAATTCGTATGAATTATAAAAATAGATTTCGCCGGTGTATTCTTATAACTAAGGCTTGATGTTATCGATTAATAATTACAACCCACCCCTACTCTTTATCTTATACTTACTCTTACTCTTTACCTTACTCTTTATCTTACCTTAATTCTACACTTGAACCTGCTTGCAGCAGTCAAGCTTGAACTTACACTTGAACTTAATCTTGATCTTAAACTTTCCCCGTAACTCCCTGCCTTAAGATCGTCTTGATTTTATCAGGTATTGTTTTTTTAGGATCACTTAAGTAAATCTCGTGATGCTTACCGTTAAAAGCATAGCCATGCTCTCCTATATAATTATGAAGCTTCCGGATCGAAGGTCCTTCATTCGCATATGTACCCATATGCATCAACTGAACGGAAGGCCCCTCAGCATATTTCTCGGTTCTTACACGAGATGTATCCATCTTCTTCTTCAAAGCAAATTTTTCCATGCCGGAATTTATTTCTTCCTTTCCAACAAAAGAAGGCTGCATTATCATTACCGTCCATTTCCAGTTTTCTTTTTTGCCCTCTGCAAAACTATTTAAATCGTCCGCCCACCATAATCCTTCAAGCGGCATTACGATATAATCCTTACCTGTCTTTTTCATATCGAACTTAATTGTGTACGATATACCGTATAACAGCTCAACATCGGTTTGAAATTCCTTTGACTTACCCGGATCTCCGGCTCCGTCAATCATCAAGAAATTAAATCCGGGCACATTAACAATTTGTACTTCATCTTTAGACGGATTAAATAAATGTCTCAATTCCTTTTTCAGATCGATCTTTTCCATTTGTTTCCCTTCCTTAAATTTTGTAATCAGTTACATCGGTTTTACAGGCACACAAAGATCCATAATAAATTTTCTTTCGGGATCTTTCTGCGGATCGGCATAATAAATCTCATAAGCAGGTCGGTCTTCCGGCAGATAGCCGCTTTGAGGAATATATTCTCCGAAGATCGAATCATATGCAGTCGATATTTCTTCCTGCTTTCCTTCAAAATGAACAACAGCGCATTTGCACGCCGGTATATTCGTTATGCCTATTTCCTTTTCCGCATTGGTATTCTCCGGGACAGTAATACATGCATAGTATCTGCATTTTTCGGGAGGAGTAATTTTCGGATTGTCGAAAGAAATTCCTATAAACTTTGTCTCCTTAGTAAGAAGTCCTCTTGGTCCAGCCCAATAGCAAAGCCTGTCGAAAAGCTTTCCTATTTTATCGTTGTAGCCTTCAAGGTGTGCAATATACGCAACGTGAAAAGCGGGCATAAGCTTTATTTCACTGTTCATATTTAAATTCTCCGATCCGGCTTTAAACTCCCGGCTGCTTGTTGCGCCGGGCTTATTGCCATTAATAAATGTTAGATTATTTTCATACCCAACATATTTATTTACCCGAGAATCTTCTTTCCTTATTTTGCTATTCTCTTTGCTGTTCTTGCTATCAATAAATTTTTTGGCGTAACCGTTTCTCCATTGGCTTGCACTGCATCCGAAATGACTTTTAAATGCCCTTGCAAAAGCAGCCGGAGAAATAAAGCCGCATTCAAATGCAATCACCGTTATTGATTCCGAGGAATAAGTAATTAATAAATTAGCGGCTTTTTCTATTCTAATACGGTTTACAAAGTTGTTCGGCGTCTCTCCTGTAAAAGCATGAAAGATCCTATGGAAGTGAAATGAAGAGAAACAGGAGACTTCAGCCAGTATATCAAGGGTAAGCTTAGCTGAAATATTATTTTGAATATAATCCACAACTTTCTGTATCCTTGCTTTATATTCTCTTATCGATTCCTCATTAAAAGAATTTTGTTTGTTATTTGCACTCATTTTTTCCCGGTGACATTTTTCAAAGTTGATGATAATTTAAAATCGTATCTTCTTTAAATTTATTTTCTCTTAATCCGTTATATTTTTATATACATTGCATAGTCACTTAAATCGGCATACGAACATCCAGAATTTACTATCCAGTATCGAGCATCAAGCATCGAGCATCCAGCATCAAGCATCGAGCATCAATCCAGCAGTTTCCCGCTTCACAACAAATCTTTAACAGAAACCTCAACACCCATCATTTTTAAATCTTCAATCATTTTTCCCGGCTCAACGATATGCGCCATAAAATGTAAGCCCGACTTATTTGCTATACTATCTAGATACTGCATTATACATGCAGCAACCGGCATCGCAGTAAAAGCATAACCGTCTTTATGCGCTAATGTAATTTCAACTTGAACTGGATGGTTATCTTTTTCACCCTTTGCTTCCAGCTTAAGGATGGTCTTATACGGCGGCTTTGAGAAACGCACCATTCCCCATTCGGTTAAATTTGCCCATAGGTTGATCGAACCCGGAAATGTTTTAATAGATATTACCGCGCCGGGTAAAATAAAATAATCGACAAAGCGATTAAATCCGCCCGCATAAAATCCGGTCTCCTTAAGTGAAGGGAACATATCCGGCACGGCTTCCAGCTCGCCTAAAAACATCGCATAGGTGTTCTGAACTCCGAACGGGTAACCGAAATTTGTTTTACGCATTATATCCTTCTCGTAGTATTTCGGTTTATACCAGCAGCCGTCTTTGAAAAACCGCGTATCAAAATTGCAGGCTTCTTCAAGCAGTTCAATTGAAGTTGCTCTAGCCGGCTTGTAATTATTCCAGTTAATCTTGATAAGGCTTGATACGATCGCCGATTCCATTTTATCGAAGAACCCGGAAGCATATCTTATCAAGACTGCAGCCATACCGGGATGAAATCCGCCGTCGGTTATAAAGCATCTGCCCGAATCGATTATGTCATCGGAATAAGACTTAACCGTATTTAATTTGGAAGAGGAAAAATTAATATCCAGGTAATCCATATCGCAGGTTAATGCAGCTCTTACAACAGTATCCGCATACTTAGCTGTACTGGACGCGACAAGAACAAAATCGCAGCCTTTAAATGCCTGGATCAGTTTATTATAATCGGATGCATCGGCAGATATACCGCTTACCCTTCTGCAGTCGAACTCCCTATTAAGCTTAACAGCAAGCGCATCAGCCTTAAGCAAATCTCTTCCCGCAATTATTAAATCAATACCGGTATATTGAAGCAGCAATCTTGAAATTAATGTACCGGTAATACCGTAACCTCCTAAAATTAAGATCCTCTTTGCAGACATAGCATACCCCGTTTATTGTTTACTTCAAATTTATCTTGGTTTTTTCAGAATTTAAATCCTACATAAAATATTACTATCAACCGACTAAAATCAAATTTTACTAAAATTTTTGAAAGTTAATCATGTAAAAACAAAATCTCTTATTGTTAGAAACAGACCTCATGAATAATTTCAATTTAAAAACTCTTATTATTGAACTCCTACGGAGTTCGGTTTCTTAGGGTTCGCATTTCAACTACAAATATTTCGCCCTGCCTGCCGCAGGCAAGTCCTCCAGAGCGAAAACAAAGGTTCTGACTCCGTTAGGAGCCAAATGTTTGTAGAAAAGGTTTTCCTCACATCAAGGGAACTCCGTTAGGAGTTCAATATTATTTTATTTCATCTAACCTCCTCTATTTTTTTTATCGGTCTGTAATGATAAAATATTTGAAATCCATTTAAGCGCAGGCTTTCTTTACTGCTTCAATAACTTTTTTATGAACTTCAGGATGAAATGGACTCGGCACAAGCTCATTCTCATCTGCTAAAGAAGATATAACTTCGGCTGCAGCAATCTTCATTGCGGGGGTAATTTGTCTTGCGTTTGTTTCCAATGCGGCCTTAAACAATCCGGGATATGCAAGCGCGTTGTTTATGCTTTTACCGTCGGATGCGAACGCAGCCCCTGCCTGCAAAGCTTCTTCGGGAGATATTTCCGGCACCGGGTTTGAAAGGGCAAGTATTATTTGTCCCTGCCTTATCATTTCCGGCTTTATTAATCCGACAACACCGGTGGTTGCAATAACAATATCCGAATCCCCAACTGCATCCTGAAGCGAAGCCGTCCTGCCGCCGTATTTTTCAAGCTGCTTCTTTGAGGCTTCATTTATATCGCTGCCGGTAACGTCCAGCCCGTAATCCATTAATAACTTTGCAATCCCGAATCCCGCAGCACCGAGGCCGACCTGTGCGACTCTTATTTTTTTATCTTTCAACCTGCCGGTTTGTTTTAGTGCGCTTATTACTGCGGCAAGCACTACAGTGGCTGTGCCGTGCTGGTCGTCGTGCATTACCGGCTTGTCCAGTCTCCTTATTAATTCTTCCTCGATAAAAAAGCAGTCGGGAATGCGGATGTCTTCAAGATGAATTCCCCCGAAGGTCTTGGAAATTTTTTCAATAATATTTACAAACTCCAAAGGGTCTTTGGTATCCACAAGAACCGGCACAGCGCTTATGCCTACAAACTGATCGTATATTACTGCTTTGCCTTCCATAACAGGCATACCTGCAAGCACGCCTATGTCTCCTAGTCCAAGCACTCTTGTGCCGTTTGTAAAAATTCCCACACTGTTGGATATGCTAGTATATTCCCTTGCCTTCTCCGGATTGGATTTTATCTCCCGCGAAATTCTTGCAACGCCCGGAGTATAAATATATCTTAAGTCCCAGATGGATTTTACATCGTGTTTCCTCCCGCTATGAATTTTCCCACCCTTGTGTCTCTCGTAAACAAGGTCCTTGTAAGATAAGATCTGGGCTTCGGTTTTTTCTTCAATGGCTTTAACGAGGCTTTTCAAATTCTCTTCATCGTACACAGACACCGTAATTTTTCTAAGCGAATGTGTCTTGCCGACAAATTCTGTTTTTATCTCGCCGACAATCCCTCCTTCCTCGCCGATTACCGTTAGCAGTCTGCCGAGCGCTCCCTGCTTGTGGAGGGATTTAATTTCAAAAAGTATATCAAGTTCCGGCAGGGTCAGTCTGTTGTTCATTTTTTCTCCTTTACCGGTACGAGCAGCATCGGTATTTTGCTCGACTTGCTAAGCTTAGGCGTAATGCTTCCCGCCCAGAAAGCTTCTGCGCCTTTAGTTCCGTGCGTGCCCAGTATAATCAGGTCCGTATTGTACTTCTTTGCCGCATCGATAATTGCATTTGCCGGGTTCGCCCTTGACGCGCTTGTTGTTACCTTAATGCCGGGCTGTTCAATCCTGCTCTTTACTTTTTCTAGGTACTCTATCGCGTCGGGAACTATCATATCCATCATCCGCGAAGTTGTTCCGGGCAGAAGCCTGTTTGAGGCTGTAATACCGCCGGACATATTTCCGAAGTTAGGAATGGCCATTAAAAGATGAACGCCCGCACCGCACTTGCCAGCCAGCCACGAGGCGTATTTAACTGCCTCTTCATGTTCGGGGTTGCCGTCGAGCGGAATTAAGAAATTTGAAAAGCCGCATTCTTTATCTTTATTTTTCCTTTCGGGATTTATCAAGAGGACAGGCTTTTTTCCTAATGAAATTACCTGCTGTGCAATTGAGCCGAACAGCATACCGTGCAGGCCGCCGCTTCCGTGGGTGCACATTATTATCAAATCCTGATGAAGCTCCTTAGTATGATCTGCAATGCTTTGCGGGATGTTATTAACGCTCTCTTCATGAACGTGAATTTCTACCGGGATGCCTTTTAGCAGTTCCATGCCGGCAATTGATTTAAGATATTGCTGCGCCTGCTCGGGCGATGTTAGATGCCTCTGGCCGTGTATCCTTTCCGGCGCGTCCTTCTCGATTATATGAATTAAAGTAATATCCGTACCGATCCCTTTCGCCAGAACGGCTGCGGCTGCAATAACGGATTCTGCAAGTGTTGAACCGTCGAGCGGCACCAACAAATGTTTGATCATTCAACTATCCTACAAAAAGTACCTGATAAATTAAGTAAATATTTAAAAGTATTATCAAAGCTGCAATTAGGGAGATGAAAAAAGTAGTAATTCTTTTGTTAACAAGAACTCCCATCATCTTTTTATTCTTCGTAAAAATTATCAATGGAATAATAGCAAACGGCAGCCCAAAGCTCAAGACAACCTGGCTTATAACAAGCGTACGCGTGGGGTCTAGCCCCAGAGCAATAACAACCAGCGAAGGAATTAATGTAATCAGCCTTCTAAGCCAAACCGGTATGTGCCGGTGCAGAAAGCCCTGCATAATTACCTGTCCCGCACTAGTGCCTACAGTTGATGAAGACAGCCCGGATGCAAGAAGCGATATGGCAAAAATCCAGCTTGCCGCCTGCCCCAGCAGCGGCCTTAAAGTTAAATGAGCATCTTCTATTGTTGCAATGTTGGTGTAGCCGTGCTGATGAAATGTAGTAGCGGACATAATAAGCATAGCCATGTTTACAAAGCTTGCAATGCCCATAGCAATTAACACATCGTATATTTCGAACCGGAATAATTTTTTTAGCTTCTCCGGCTTCTTTACTATAATCCTTTGCTGCGTTAATGCGGAATGAAGAAAGATTGCGTGAGGCATTACCGTAGCCCCAAGAATTCCGGTTGCCAGAAGTATGCTTTCCGTTCCGGAAAATTGCGGAACGAAAGCATGGTACGCTATTTTCTTCATATCCGGCCTGTCGAGTATTGTTTCCAGAATATAACACAAAGCGATAACCGTTGCCATTACGGTAATAGCAATCTCCAGCGGTCGGAATCCGTAACGCTCAAGTCCGAGAATTAAGAATGTGCAGATTGCAGTAAGCACTCCGCCGATAATTAATGGGAAGCCGAACAATAATTGAAATCCTATTGCTGCGCCTAAAAACTCTGCCAGGTCTGTTGCCATCGCAACCAGCTCCATCAGAATCCACATTCCGAAAACTGCCGGCTTGCTGAAATGATTCCTGCAATGCTCTGCCAGATTGCCGCCGGTTGCAATGCCCAGCTTAGCAGAAAGCGATTGAATGAGCATAGCCATAACATTACTAACCAGAATTACCCACAGCAAGGTATATCCAAACTCCGAGCCGCTTTGAATGTTGGTGGCAAAGTTTCCCGGATCGACGTAAGCAATGCTGGCAATAAAAGCAGGACCTAGAAAGGGGATCAGCCTGGTAATAATTCCTTTTTGGGAATTGCCGGATAACGCCTCCTCGGCCATGTTCCTTGTGCGCTGATCGTTCATTACAGCCGAAGGATTTAATAAATTCTTCATTTCATTTTCTTCTGTTGAATACTGACCATTTTAAAATTTCATCATCTTTACTATTAACGCCTATCTTGTAAGCACTCCTATTTTACTTCTATAAAAACGTTCTTAGCAATTTTGCTGCTGATATTCCACGGCTTGCCTTTAATTATCACTTCCATAGATTTATCGAAAGATCTTTTTTCCTTGACCGTAATTTTTTCATCAAGCTTAACGCCTATGCCCGAAATATAAACGAGGAACTTCTGGTCAAAGTCATTTACGCGGATGACTCTTCCGGACTCGCCTTCATTTAAATCCGATAGCGGCCGGTGCTTTTTAAGCTTCGGCATCCTTCCGCTTTTAGACGGGATCGGATCGCCGTGCGGATCGTATTCCGGATAATCAAGCATCTCCTCCATGCGGTTTATCAAATCATCCGACGAAGAATGCTCAAGCCGGTTCGCTTCATCGTGAACTTTATCCCACGCCATTCCCACAACTTCATTTAAGAAAACCTCCCAGATTCGGTGGCGCCTTACCATATTGCGCGCATAGCTTTCACCCTCTGCCGTAAGCTGAATTCCTTTATACGGCTTGTAATCCACAAGGCCGTCTTTTGCGAGCTTCTTTAACATGTCTGTTACTGCGGCATTGGAGACAACAAGTTTTGAGGCAATAATGTTCGGCTTTATGCCGCCTTCTTCATCCAGGTTCTTAAATATTACGCTCAGGTAATCTTCTTTGGATATATTTTTCATCTTTAAGCATATTTTTGATTTTAATTTAAGCATGCTTAAAAATAAAATCAAGTGACACTAAACACTCATTCCCGGCAGGCTTTACACGGTTATTAGAATAGAAGAAGGTTTATGAATTGGAGAAAATCGATATTGTATTTTTCAGTAGGGCCGCAGTGTACTATTATTTATTTTTTGCATGGTTCATCTTCGATATTCCCGCAGAATATTCTTAGATGGTGGAGCCGATCCCCGCGGCAAAGCGTTAGATGATGCTATGGGAAAATATTCTTACCCGGGGCAAAGATATTAGGACGAAAGAATTTTTGCATCATGCGTAAATGTTTTAACTGGAGTTCCGGGAGACAGCCGTCTCCCGGAGGCAGTGCCTATAAGTTCATTAAGCTTTTTTAGGTATGCTTAAGCTTTTCCAATCCGACTTTTTTATCTGCTTGGCAATCAGAACAATCTGCCCTACATGATATGCACAGTGAGTCACCAGTCTGTTTAAGGCTTCAATAACCGAGTGTGGCTCGTTCCTAATCATTACTGTCTTGTTCAGGTCTTCAGGCTTTAGGCTGTTCAGTGCTGCAAACGCAGCTTCCCAGCCCGAATCCCATTCTTGCAGAAGATCGCTCCTGGATAAATTCTGTTCCTCAAACTCAGCATCTCTGTCCCGCGAAGTCTTCTCCCCATCGGCGGCTAAAAAGTTTACAAACCTCGATCTCAAATTACCGCTTAAGTGCTGTATAATTATTGCAATCGAATTATTATCCTCATCGCTCCTTAAGTGGAAGTCTTCGTCCTTAAGCTGGACGAATGTTTTATCGCCCAGGGATTTATACTTCTTAAAGTCGTCTTTAATTACCCTGAGATATTCCTTTGAAACCGGGCCTAAGATCTCTTTCATTTTTATCACCTCAATTGTTTATGTAAAAAATTCAGTTCCAAATATTCTTTTAATGCTGCGGCCTGGTTGTGCTGTTTATCTTTTGCACCAAACAGCAGCGTTATTTTTTTCTTGCCCGTTGAAAGCAGTTCCTCGCTTAAGTTCTTTTTTTTATCAAGCTCCTTAAAATACTTTATTTTGAACTCCTCCCATTTCTTCTCGTCATGCGCAAACCATTCGCGCAGTTCGTTGGAGGGAGCTATCTCTTTCATCCAGGCGTTAATTACCGCGTCTTCTTTTTTTATTCCGCGGGGCCAGAGCCTGTCTACCAGTATCCTCTTTCCATCGCTTTCCGAAGGAGGATCGTAAATTCGCTTAATAAAAATTTCAGCCGGCATATGTTTTTCAGTTTATTTGCACGCGTAATCTATACAAATAAAAGCTGTGTAAATAGTCATTACTATTTCCTCATTGTCTGCGTCACTTGTTTTAAGAACATTAGGCGGGGAGTAAATTGCCGCTCTGCCGGGCATGGGTTAAAGTAATTATTTTCTTGTGTTTATAATTTTTACGGAATATTTTTAACGTGTAACTTTTTATAAACAAAAGAAACGGGGCATCTTATGAAAAAAGTATCTATCCTTTTTTTCGCGCTGATCCTCCTTACCGGTTCATCGGTTCTTTTTGCCCAAATTCAGATATTGAGCGGTAAATTCTCGGCAAACTCTTCCACTCCGCAATATACTCTTGATAAAAATTCGGGTGAAAGATCTTTTTCTATTGAAGTTAACTTCGATAAGCCCTTCGACAAAAAGCCCAAAGTTGTTTTGTCTATAACTATGATTGATGTGGATACAAAGACAAACGTAAGATACAATGTCGAAGCAATTTCAATCTCCAGGGATAATTTTACAATTAAAATAACTACCTGGAGTGAGACAAAAATATACGGTATAGCGGGTAGCTGGATTGCTCATACCGAATAGTTGAAAACATCTATACGTCTTGCCTGAAAGGCTGCTTCCGTTTACGGCGGAACAGCCTTCTGCTTTTTTAAAACCGAGGGATTTATTTTAGTTCTAATAAACTTTGTAGGACGTGTCTTTAAAATTAAAAATCCATCGCGGGCACCGGGAAAAGCTGACTTTATCCATATATTGATAACGAAGATAAAGTCAGCCCGCCTTAAAATTACCCGCAATGGTAAAGAAGAGATAACGAATTTTTTATGAGCAAAATTTAAAAGAACCAAACGAGAGCCGCAATTTACTTAATAACAGATGCTGAGCCTGTTTTGTTTTTCTGAAGAAATTATTTATATGAGTTAAGGACCTTCATATAATTTGCGCGCTCAAACTGAGCCGGATCCGGAACATTAATATAGCTCATACTGCCCCTCATCTGGTCTAGCGACTCGTATTCATTTACTTCCATCCAATATATAAGCTGCGTAGTTACATCGGCTATATGACTAATGCCGAACTTTAACAGGCTAGACAGCATTTGAGTTACCTTGGCACCGGCCATAATCATTTTTATTACATCCTTCTCGGTATATATTCCGCTGGTTGCTGCAAGGTCGGCATTAATTCTGCCGTACAGAATAGCTATCCATCTTAAGGGAAGCCTCATATCCATAGGCGTACTTAAAATTACGTTGGGAACTACTTCCAGCTTTTCAAGATCAATATCCGGCTGATAAAACCTGTTGAACATTACCAGGCCGTTGGCGCCGGCTTTATCTAGCTGGCCTGCCATCCACGCAATTGAGCTGAAGAACGGGCCCAGCTTAACTGCTATAGGAATGCTTACTTCTTTTCTTACGGCTTTTACAATATCTATATAAGACTGTTCGACTTCCGCGCTGGATTTGGTTAAATCGGCAGCTAGCCTGTAAATATTAAGCTCCATTGCATCGGCGCCTGCCTGCTCAATTTTCTTTGCGTACTCAACCCAGCCGCCCAAGGATTTCCCGTTCAAGCTGGCAATAACAGGAATGTTTACCGCTTCCTTCGCTTTGCGAATATGCTCAAGGTATTCTTCCGGCCCCATCTTAAAATTCAGCTGCACCGGTAAATAAGACAAAGCTTCGGCATGGCTTTCTAAATGAGAATCGGTATGATGATAAAATTCCAACTGCTCGTTTTCAATCTGTTCCTCAAAAATAGAATATATAACGGCAGCCCCGGCCCCGGCATCTTCCATTGCTTTAATATTGCTTATCTCCTGGGAAAGCGGCCCGGCAGAAGGAATAATGGGACTTGAAAGTTTTAATCCTAAATAATTTGTCGATATATCCATTACTTTTCCATCCTATTTTTTATTGTTACCCCTGCCTTTGCAAATGAAGGCAGGGGCTTATGACTTTTTATTTTTTTACCTGCCCGTCATTGGTATCGGAAGCAAGACGCTCGTAGACTTTCCATTTTTCCACTACATCCTTTTGAGCCTCTTCCATAAGCTTTGCAGCTTCTTCCGGGTGAGACTTAGTAAGCATCTTGTACCGGGTCTCTCTGTAAGCATAATCTTTCAAAGGAATCTTCATGCCCTTAGATTCAAGCTTAAACGGATTCTTACCTTCGTTGGCCAGCTCCGGATTGTATCTGTACAACTGCCAGTAGCCGGAATCAACCGCGGCCTTCTGGTTCTGCATTCCTAACGCCATATCTATTCCATGAGCGATGCAATGGCTGTATGCAATAATCAAAGATGGTCCGTTGTAAGCTTCGGCTTCTATAAAAGCCCTTACAGTTTGAATATCGCTTGCGCCCATTGCAACTTTGGCTACGTAAACGTTGCCGTAAGAAATTGCCATCAGACCGAGATCCTTTTTTGCCATAGGCTTACCGCCTGCAGCAAATTTTGCAACCGCACCTCTGGGAGTTGATTTGGACATTTGTCCGCCAGTGTTGGAATAAACTTCGGTATCGAGCACCAGGATATTAACGTTCTTACCGGAGGCAAGTACGTGGTCCAATCCGCCGTAGCCTATATCGTAAGCCCATCCGTCGCCGCCCATAATCCAGACCGACTTCTTCACGAGATAATCGGTAAGGCTTAAGAGATGCTTGATATCGTCGGCTTTGCCGTTGGCTCCGGCTTTTAGCATCTCGTTTAATTTTGAGTTCAAAGCCTGTACTCTCTGCCTCTGCTCATAAATTCCCGCTTCATCTTTCTGATCTGCATTCAACAACTCGTCGATTAATTTTTCGCCGATTTCCGCCGAGAGTTTTTTAACCAGATTTTTAGCCTGCGCGTTGTGCTTGTCAATCGCCAGCCTGAATCCCATACCGAACTCAGCGTTATCTTCGAACAACGAGTTAGACCATGCAGGACCTCTGCCGTCCTTATTAACAGCCCACGGAGTAGTAGGCAGGTTGCCGCCGTAAATAGAAGAGCAGCCCGTGGCGTTAGCAATAACAGCTCTATCGCCAAACAACTGGCTGACGAGCTTAACATACGGAGTTTCGCCACAGCCAGAGCAAGCACCCGAGAACTCGAATAACGGCTGCAGGAACTGCGAATCTTTAATTGCAGATGTCTTTACTTTCGTCCTGTCAACTTCAGGCAGGGATAGGAAGAAGTCCCAGTTTTTCCTTTCCGGTTCTCTTAAAGGAATTTGAGGCGCCATGTTTATTGCTTTTAGTTTTGTTTCCTTTTTATTTTTAGCCGGACAAATATCAACGCATATTCCGCAGCCGGTGCAGTCCTCTACTGCAACCTGAATAGTATATGCCATATTATCGCCGTATTCTTTGCCTTTGTACTTGGTATATTTAAATGTTTCCGGCGCGTTTGCCAGCAGCTTTTCATCGTACACCTTTGCGCGGATAGAAGCATGAGGACATACAGCAACGCACTTGTTGCACTGTATACAAACCTCGGGATCGAAGACAGGAACTTCCAGCGCGATATTTCTTTTTTCCCACTGTGTTGTAGCCAGCGGGAATGTGCCGTCTACCGGCATTTGACCTACAGTAACAAGGTCGCCGTCTCCGGCAATAATTTTAGCAGTAACATCTCTAACAAATTCCGGGGCCTCGCCGGCAACCGCAGGCAAAAATTGCACTTTGCTTGTAACCTTGGACGGAACTTCGACTTCAAATAAGTTTGCTAAAGTTTGATCTACGGCGTTAAAGTTCATTTGAACTATCTTATCGCCCTTTACGCCGTACGTTTTCTTAATCGTCATCTTAATCATTTCGATGGCTTCTTCTTTGGGAAGTATCTTGGAGATGGCAAAGAAGCAAGTCTGCATTATCGTATTAATCCTTTGCCCCATGCCGGTATCTGCCGCAACCCTGTAGGCATCTATTACATAGAACTTCATTTTCTTTTCGATAAGGTCCCTCTGAATTTTTTCCGGCAGCGAATCCCATACCTGATCCTTGGGGACAGTTGTATTAAGAAGAAAAGTAGCGCCGTCCACACCGTCCTTAAGCATATCCATTTTTTCCAAAAATACCTGCTGATGGCATGCGATGAAGTTTGCCTTGTCGATCAAATAAGTCGATTTGATTTCTTTAGGCCCGAACCTTAAATGAGAAGTTGTTGTTGAGCCCGATTTCTTCGAATCGTAAACGAAGTAGCCCTGAGCATTAAAATTTGTTCCTTCGCCTATAATCTTAATCGAGTTCTTGTTTGCGCCCACCGTTCCATCGGCACCAAGCCCGTAAAACTTTCCTCTAAATGTTTCTTCAGCCTCAACCGAAAATGACGGATCGAAGCTTAAGCTGGTAAATGTAACGTCGTCAATAATACCGATTGTAAAATGGTTCTTAGGCTTATCTTTCTTCAATTCATCGAAAATGCTTTTTACCATTGCCGGAGTAAATTCTTTTGAAGAGAGGCCGTAACGTCCTCCGATAATTTTGGGATAATTAAATCCGAGTTCGCCGTTAATATGCTTTTCTGAAATTGCGTTTACTATATCAAGATAAAGCGGCTCGCCGGAAGCCCCGGGCTCTTTTGTCCTATCAAGAACAGCGATCGATTTAACCGTCTTCGGCAACGCATCGATAAAATGATCTATGGAAAATGGTCTGTACAGCCTTACCTTAACAACGCCGACTTTTTCTTCTTTATTCGCCAGGTATTTTACAGTTTCTTCGGCTGCTTCTGCACCGGAACCCATCATTACAATAACTCTTTCTGCATCCGGCGCGCCTACATAATCAAACAAGCGGTATTGTCTGCCGGTAATCTCGGCAAACTTATCCATTTGCTCTTGAACTATTCCCGGGCAATCAATGTAAAACTTATTTACTGTTTCTCTTCCCTGGAAGTAAACATCCGGATTCTGAGCCGTTCCGCGCATGAAAGGATTATCGGGAGTTAATGCCCTTTTACGATGTGCAATTACCAGCTCGTCGTTAATCATTGCACGGATGTCTTCTAAAGAGAGTTGTTCAATCTTTACAACTTCATGAGAAGTTCTAAAGCCGTCGAAGAAGTGCAGGAAAGGAACTCTCGATTCTAATGTAGCGGCCTGAGCTATTAAAGCAAAGTCCATTACTTCCTGTACCGAATTAGAGGCCAACATTGCAAAACCGGTGGATCGTGTGGCCATTACGTCGCTGTGGTCTCCGAAAATTGATAATGCTTGTGCTGCAATCGATCTTGCAGAAACATGAAAAACGGTTGAAGTTAATTCACCGGCTATCTTAAACATATTGGGTATCATTAACAGCAATCCCTGGGAAGCGGTAAAAGTAGTAGTTAAGGCTCCCGTTTGTAATGCGCCGTGAACACTTCCGGATGCGCCGCCTTCGCTTTGCAGTTCGCTTACCGAAGGTACTTCGCCCCATAAATTTTTCTTACCAGATGCTGTCCATGCATCGCACCACTCTCCCATTGGCGATGAGGGAGTAATCGGATATATTGCAATCACTTCGTTAGTTTGAAAAGCTACATATGCCGCAGCTTCGTTACCATCTATTGTTACTTTTTTCCTTTCCATCTTCTTTCCAATAATTAATTGAATTGTAAAACTATATTAAGTGCGCTATCTTTTGCCAAATATTATACCAAGCATTTTTCCGGTAAAGGGGCGCCAATTTGTAACTTTATTTTCAAAAAAGGTAAAAGAATTGAAGTGGTTTTGCTTATTTTCTTAATTGTGGGAATAACTGAGATTTAAATTTGATTTTATTTTCAACAGAGTAATTTGACACTTCGATTTATCTAGCTTGCCGGTATCCGGTTAAACACTGCATGCAGATTAAACTTAATTTTTCTGAAACCAAAAGCAGCTTTTTTCATCTCACCTTCGAATAAAAATAGATTAGTGGTATAAAATGCAAACACAACCGAAAGTAATAATGTTCACTACTCCTACTTGCAGTTTTTGCAATGCAGCTAAAAGATATTTCAGGGAAAAAAATATCAAGTTTACAGAAGTGGATGTAAGCCGCGATATAGATGCGGCAAGAGATTTACAAAGGAAGACCGGACAGACCGGTGTTCCGGTAATATTAATTAACAATCGACCCATAGTCGGGTTCGACAGACCAAAAATTAATCAAATGTTAAACATAAAAGGCTAACGGAGGAAAAATGAAAATAAAACCGATGGACGACCGTCTTGTACTGGAATTAATTGAAGAAGAACAGAAGACTGTGTCCGGTCTTTACATTCCCGATACTGCAAAAGAAAAACCAATCATGGGCAAAGTTGTTGCAGTTGGTACAGATGAAGACCTGAGAGAAAAAATTAAGGAAGGCGATAAAGTATTGTTTGCAAAGTACGGCGGCGAAGAAATAAGCTTTGACAATAAAAGCTATAAGATTGTGCAGAGATCCGATGTACTTGCAGTAATCGAAGACTAAAGTGAAGACGATAAACGTGAAGACGGAAAACGATAAATGGATGAGAAGATATTATGATATTGAAGAAGAATTTGTTTATATTTTTTTTCAATGTTTATACGCTCTACTTTTTAACGTTTCAGCGTCTATACGTCTCTACGTCTCCCGTACTATTCGCTCAAGCAGCCGCAGTGTTCATCAACCAGCAGAACGGTAAATATCTTAACCTCGTTAAAGCGAACCGGGATTTTATTTCGGTTGAGTTTAAACTTTTTAACCGTTGTTTCTTTCCGTATAAGAAAAAGGTTTTTGAAGACTAAATAAGCGGCTCGCTTGAGTTTTATTACCTACCGTTCTTTATTATAATCCTCATCAAACAATTAACACAAAAATTTCTTAAATTATTCAAGCTTCCTTACGAATATTACCAAGTTGATAAACAGGATGTTAAAACAGCAGGCTTATTTTTAAAATAATGCTTCTTTAATTCCAAAATGAAAACAACTTTGTTAAAAAATTTATTGTGCGTTTTACCCGTCCTTTTAAGCTCATGCGAATATCAAAACTTTACTACTTACAGAATAAAAGAAGGCAATAATTTTATTAACTATTATTACTCGCAGCGGAACGAAAAGAAAATCCCCAATAAAAAAATAATAATATTTTTAGAAGGCTCTGAATATTGTTCTACACTGGGAATTATGCGCTCGTTTGATTGGTGGGAAGCTCTAACGCCGGCGAATTCATTTAACAACCAGCTATCCGACGGCTTCGATCTTCTAGTGCCTGAAAAAATTAATATAAATATGGGCGAAGATTTTTCTGCCGATTCGCTGAAATCGATGGCAAATACTTTTGCCCATAGGCTCCGTGCATCGGAGGTTGTTATAGACAGTTTCCTTAACACCGCATCTTACGACAGCATATATCTTGCCGGTTACTCCGAAGGCGGGCTTATTCTTCCGAAAGTTTACAATTCACTAAAGTTAAAAGAAAAAATTACCGGGCTTGTAAGTATCTCGTGCGGCGGCTATTCTTATTATAATATAATAAAGGCCTTATATAAATCACGGTCGCTAGACACCTCTTCGATCGACACCATAATATCCGGAATAAACAAAGAGCCGAACTCATTTTCAAAAACCGCTTTCGGCCAGCCCTACATTAAATGGAGTAATTTTATGTTTTTCGAACCCTCAGAAGAATATAAAAAAATCGATATCCCGGTGCTTCTTATCCACGGGACTAACGATCAGTTTTCACCGATTGAAAGCGCACGATTCCTTAAGAATAAATTTTTACAATGGAACAAATCCAATTTAACTTATATCGAATTTGAAAATATGAACCACAACTTTAACGGCGACTTTTATCCGGTAATCAGAAGAATTGAAATGTGGATTGGGAATTTAAATAATTGATAACTCACCTTACTAATTTTTGCATCCTTCGTGTTCTAAAAAAGCTACCCTGCCTCTGAGGTTGGCCAGGAAGTAATTTTCAATGAATAAATAATAGCTTTTATGAATATTGAAATATCTAAACCTCACTCTAATCTCTCTCCTGCCAGGAGAGAGACTTATTGTCAACAAAACGATTTATGATAATATTCTGTCAGAATTATTAACATTAAGTCACTAGCTTTTATAAGCCTTTCTCCTTTTAGGAG
>JAKAJV010000112.1 GCA_021813585.1 Bacteroidota bacterium
ATCTTAACCGGCAGGTCTTCCGCGGTTGCTTCGCGGATTACTATATTATTCTGCGTTTTGCTCATTTGGGTTTTGATGATTTAAAAAATACATTTGAATTGATGTAAGCCAAATTTTAAAATTTTTCTTTTAGCTTTAATTTAGCCCGTGCTTCAAAAAATTCATTCAGCTTTAGTGCACCTAATGCAAATAAATAACCGAATGCGGAACCTATAACCGCGCCGCCCAAAATATCGGACGGATAATGTACTCCTATGTATACTCTGGAGAGTGCAATAAGAGAGGCTGTAATTAACAGCAGCCATTTAAGCCTGGGGAACAGCTTATAAAAAAACACCGCAGCGGCAAAATTGTTTACCGCGTGGTTGGAAGGAAATGAAAATGTGCCGTTGCAGCCCAGCGGAGTAATCACGTCCGCAAGCGCATTGCACGGCCTTATCCTATGAAAGATTTCCTTTATTACCCGGGCGCTGAACTGATCGGTTACGAGGATTAAAAGCAGAACACCAAGTACTGCAATTTTTCCTTTTCGCCCTCCTTTAACAAAGCTGATGCCGAGGAGGATTAAATACGAGATGTACCAGTTGTTTACGTTCGTTATAATCGTAAAGAATTTATTTAATGCGCCACAAGAAAGGTTATGGTTGATAAAATAAAAAACCCCAACATCTATGGAATACAGAAATTGAATCATTTTAGCTTCAGATTATTTGAAATTTATAATGAAAAATATCTATACCTTTTTTAATTTCCTATTGGGTTTTGCAGCTTTTACTCTACAATTTTACAGTATGTAGAAAGCATCACTTATTAATAGAAATAATTTTTTAGACAGGTTTATCTTAATGTTAATTTCTTATAAATTGTAATGGCATAAAATAAAATTTGGATTTATTTATGACAGGGATAAGCAACAAATCTATATTTAAATACATTTACGACGGTGAAGTACAATTTACAAAAGAAGAATATGAGCTGTTAAAAAAAGAGTCCCGGAGCTTGCTTAGCGCACCGTTAAAAGTTATGTCGCTGCTTATTGCGGTATCCGGCTTATTAGCTATGGTGTTTGAAGTAAGATATTTCTCCCAGTTTTCAGTTGAGGTATATCTTACCCGGCTTATCTCTACAATGATTGCCTTTATAGTGCTGGTTACAATGTATTCCAGGTTCGGTAAAGAAAAGCCCCTTCTGCTGGTTCACATTCTGCTGGTGGTAATAATCATCTCTTCCGGGTACATGATATATTTAATGCCCAAGACGCTGGTCGTCAATGCGCAGATAGTCGGGTTGATGATCTTTACCTCAGCATTGTTTTTAAGCTGGGATGTAAAGAACCAGATAATCGTAGCAATTTATTATAACGTGGTGTTTGCGGCCGCAATATTATTGAACGACCACAGCATTTATTTCCTGCCGAATATGTACGAGTCGGTTTTGTTCGTAATGTTTCTTAGCCTGGTTTCTGTAGTAGGTGCTGCTGTAAATTTTAAGCTTCGCATGCAGCTTGCGGAAAGGGCATATAAAATACAGCTCTCCGAACAGAAATTTCATTCTATTTTCGAGAACTCCGCCGAAGGTATGTTCCAATCGAGCCTGGAAGGGAGGTTCCTAACAGTTAACCAGGCGCTTGCAAACATACTAGGTTACGCCAGCAAGGAAGAGCTGCAGGAGGTTAACATTACAAAGGATATTTATGTTAACCAAGAGGACAGGCTTAAGCTTATTGAAGAGCTTAAAGAAAATGGTTACGTTAAAAATCACAAAATTTCTCTTAAAAAGAAGGACGGCACTATAGTATCCGTTAGATTAAACGACCGGCTAATCTCCGACGAAGAGGGAAGTCATTTTTATTTTGAAGGAAATATGTTCGATATAACCGAACAAGTAATTGCCGAAGAAAAAAGGAAACTTGCCGAGGAAGAATTAAGAGAAGAAAAGCTTAAGTCGGACAGGCTTGCCAAAGAAGCCACACAATCTTCAATATTAAAGAGTCAGTTCCTTGCCAATATGAGCCACGAAATAAGGACTCCTATGAACGGGGTTCTTGGCTATCTTATGCTTATCGAGCAGGAGGCATATGATGACGTTGAGGAAATGAAGACCTTTGCTGCTAACGCAAAACAATCGGCCGAGTCCCTGCTGGAAATTATAAATGACATACTTGACCTTTCCAAAATTGAGTCCGGCAGAATGGAGCTTGAAAGCACCGGCTTCGATCTATCCAAGGTTGTCGGAGAAAGCATGTCGCTGCTTAGTACCAAAATAAACGAAAAAGGCTTAACCGTATCTGCTAATTATGAAGAGGGAACGGTTAACAATTTAATCGGCGATCCTACCAGGCTGCGGCAAATCTTTCTTAACCTGCTTAGCAACGCTGTAAAGTTTACGGAAAGGGGAAAGATTCATATAAATATTTTTACAAAAAAATTCGATACTGAATACGTAACTCTTCATGCCTCTGTTGTAGATACCGGCATCGGGATTCCGGCAGATAAGATAGGAGACTTGTTCAAGCCGTTTTCGCAGGCTGATAAATCCCATACCAGAAAGTTTGGCGGTACCGGGCTTGGACTTGTAATTTGTAAAGAATTTATAAATTTGATGGGGGGCGATATCGGGGTAGAGAGTGAAGTAAATAAGGGAAGCAGATTTCATTTTACTGCCAGGCTTAAGGCTCAAAAAGAGCAGAAGCCGGTTGAGCCTTATACAGTTGATAAAAACGTAAATGAACTTGTTGATAAAAACTTGACAAAGGATAAAAGCCTGATGCAAATGCTTAAGACCGAAAGAAGTAAGTTCAGCATATTACTAGCAGAGGATAATCTAATTAATCAAAAAGTTGCCATGAGGGTTTTAAGCGATGCAGGCTTCAAGGTATCGGCTGTAAACAACGGCAGGGAGGCCATCCAATATCTGAATGGAAATACGCCCGATTTAATTTTAATGGATGTACAAATGCCGGAGATGGACGGCTTTACCTGTACAAAGGAAATAAGGGAATTAAATTTGCCGGCTAAAGATATCCCTATTATAGCTCTAACTGCCCATGCACTAATAGGCGATAAGGAAAAATGCCTGGAAGCCGGAATGAACGATTATGTGTCGAAGCCGATTATACCGGGTAAGTTGATTGAGGTGCTGGATAAATGGCTGCAGGTTGAATTAAAGGAAAAAGAGTCTGCTGTCGAATCTAAAGAAGCAGAGCCCGATGCGTTTGACTTTGATGTGCTGGCAAAAATGTGTACCGGCGATAAGGATTTTGAAAAAGAATTGCTGACCAGCTACATAGAAGACGTAACAAGCCGCCTGGAAAAGCTGGAAAGTTATATCCGTGATAAGAATATTGAAAAGATAATTAACGAGGCTCATACAATTAAAGGTGCAAGCTATTCAATTGGAGCGAAAGCTGTCGGGGATGAGGCTCTCGGCATTGAGCTTTCCGGGAAGCACAACGATTTGGGAAATATTAATCTTCGTTTTAACGGCCTTGCCTCAGCTATCTCAGTTACGAAAGAAATTCTAAATAAATATTTATAGACAGAATTAAGCTTGTCTGTTAGAGTACGGTGCTGTATGATAAAAAGATTTATGATTAAAATTTACTTTGTACATGCATTTGTTGCGCTATTTAGTTTTATTTCTTTTTCTCAGGAGAGAATAAAAGTAAATACCTATTTTTATCATACCTGGCTTCAAATGGATTTCCATAAAGGAATAATAAACGGCAAAACTCCATGTGAATTAAATTCGTATATAGATCGTTTTATGCAGGTTTATCTTTGCACTAATAGTGACAAGGTTTTTATGGGGAATTTTAATGAAGGAGTTAAATACTCATTTAAGATTCGAAGTACTGATACGCTGGAAGTTATAAATTCCCGGAATGACGAAGGTGTGTGCATCTTATACTTATCTAAAGTAGAAGATAAACCTGTTTTGATAATAGAAGATAGAGGAAAGAAGATATTCTTTATTGCGCTGGAAGAAAAATATCATGTTCCACATGGTGTTGAGCATTTTATAAACGATAATTTTTTCGCCGGGAAATATTTTGCTGTTGAAGATTCCGCAAGGATAATTTTTACAACAGAAGGCGGCATATCCGGTATTAATAATTTTAATGAATATAATGTTATAGTAGACGGTAATTTCTTGCCTCGGCATTTTGACACAGTTTTGCTTTTAGAAATAGAAGCAAATGGTAATAGGAAGGTAAGAAATTCAACTTTATATCACTGGAAAAAATTTAAAGATAAAATTATACTTTACAATATAAGCAAACAGAATGATGAGACAGATATAAATTTGAAATACGTAAATTCAAAAATTTTGAATAAATATCTTACTTTGGAAAAAATAAATTAGGGTTAGCAGGCTAATCTTATTCCATCATCAAGACTTCTTCAACGTTCTTCACAGCCCAGTCAATTTCTTCTTTTTTAATTACAAGAGGCGGGGCAAAGCGTATTACATTCTCATGCGTCTCTTTACACAAAATTCCTTTTCCCATTAAAGCTTCGCAAAAACGCCTTGCACCGTTTGCTTCGGGCTTTAACTCCACACCTATAAAAAGTCCCTTGCCTCTTATTTCCTTAACATGCTTCGATTTTATTCCTCTCAGTTTTTCTCTAAAGTATTCTCCCATCCTAAAAGAATTTTCTACCAGGTTCTCTTCAATCAGTACTTTTAAGCTTTCGCGCGCTACGGCAGCGCCAAGCGGGTTACCGCCGAAAGTTGAGCCGTGGTCGCCGGGATTGAACACTCCGAGAACTTCCTTACTAGACAGCACCGCAGAAACCGGGTAACATCCTCCGGAAAGCGCTTTTCCTATTATCACTGCGTCCGGTCTTATATTATCATATTCAAAGGCAAAAAGCTTTCCGCTTCTTCCCAGCCCGGATTGAATTTCATCTGCGATAAAGAGTACATTATTCTTCCTACATATCTCGTAGGCTTTTTTCAAATATCCCTCGGGCGGTACAATTACTCCGCCTTCACCTTGAATGGGCTCAACAAGAAATGCGGCAGTATTTTTGGTGATTGCTTTTTCCAGCGCGCCGGCATCGCCGTAAGGTATTATTTTGAAGCCCGGCGTAAACGGACCAAATCCATCTTTATATTGGTCTACGGTAGTAAAGCTTATAATTGAAATTGTCCGGCCTGCAAAATTGTTTTCGCAGGTAATTATCTCGGCAGCATTCTCCGGTATTCCTTTTACCTTATAGCCCCACTTTCTTGCAGCCTTCAATGCAGTCTCCACAGCTTCGGCACCGGAATTCATCGGCAGAATCATTTCATATCCCGTCAGTTCGCTCAGCTCTTTATATAAAAATGGAAGCTGGTCATTTCTAAATGCCCGCGAAGTAAGCGTTACTTTGTCGGCTTGATCCTTTAATGCCTTGATAATGCGGGGATGACAATGGCCCTGGTTAACTGCCGAGTATGCAGCTAGACAATCAAGATATTTTTTACCGTTAACATCGTAGACCCAAACGCCGGCGGCTTTCTCAATAACTACATCCAGCGGGTGATAATTGTGAGCGCCGTATCTCTCTTCTACCTCTATTATTTCTGTTGAGTTCATAAAGTGTATTTTTTGTTTGTTAATAAGAATAAATATTCATTGCAATTTAAAAAAATAATCGCATTTAAAAAATTTCAATTGTGTGATTGGGATTATGAGCACGGTTAAATTTTAAACGGTGGAAATTTTAAGAGCAGCCGGCTTTTATAAAACCACCTATTTGGGGAGTTTAATTTACGGATATATTTTTGAATATTATTCCTTATTTTTAGCCCTTAATTGTTAAAATATTTTTCCTTAACGGGAGTTAAAATAATGAAGAATAAAGCAAGGTTCTTTTCGCAGTTAATAGTAATACTCCTCCTATCTACATTAAATATTTTCCCTTGGGGAGATAAAGGGCATAAGCTAATTAGTAAAATGGCGGTTGATTTCTTTCCGCCGGAAATGCAGGCGTTTAAGCAGTGGAAGGATTACCTGGAACAGCATGCACCTGACCCGGACTACAGGAAAAAAGAAGATAAAACCGAAGGGCCGAAGCATTTTATCGATATAGATTTTTATAAAGAATATAATACTGGCAGCATGGTAGAAGATGAAAAAAAATTGATAGAGGAATACGGTGAAAAAGAAGTAGTTCACACAGGCATATTGCCCTGGGCAACTCTGGAAACTTTTCAGAATTTAACCAAGGCATTTAAAGATGGGAACAAAGCTGAAGCATTAAGATACGCCGCCGACTTAGGCCATTATGTAGCCGATGGCCATCAGCCGATGCATACTGTAATGAACTATAACGGCCAGCTAACGGATCAGAAAGGCGTGCATGCGCGGTACGAAATTACAATGGTCGATGAGCACTTAAACGATCTTGAAAAATCGTACAGACCTGTAGAAGCAAATTATGTTAAAGATCCTCTTAAATTTATCTTTAATTATATAACCGATGCTAATTCCGTCTGCGGTCTGTTATTCGATGCAGACAACTATGCTTTTAAATATGCCGGGCAGAGGCAGGGGGATGAGTATTACAAGCTCCTCTGGTTCAGGACAAAGTACATAACGGAAATACAATTTAACGAAGCCTCACTGCACTTTGCCGATTTAATTTATACGGCCTGGGTGGACGCGGGCAAGCCTTCCTTTAATGAAATGAAATAAGGTATTACGAAATGAAGTTTATATTAGTCTGTGCTTTTTTATTGGTTAGCTCCGGATTTGCTTTTTCGCAGATCATAACAACTGTACCGCAATTCCCCACGGAGAACGATTCGATTGTCGTTTATCTTGATGCAACGCAGCCGGGAGCGGAAGAGATTCTTAACTATACCGGAACGTTATATACGCATACCGGCGTTAATACAAACCTGGGTCTGTGGCAGCATGTAATAGGCAGTTGGGGAAATAATGCAACACAGCCGTCGTTAACCAGGGAAAGCCCAAACCATTATAAACTTGTTATCGGATACCCAAGAAAATTTTACAGCGTTGGCACCGATGAGCATATTACGGCGCTGGATTTTGTTTTTAGAACTTCTAACGGCGATAAACAAACTAGGCCCGATATTTTTGTACCGTTGTATAATGCCGGTTTAAATATAGTATTAAACTCTCCCGTACTTCCGCAGCAATTCAGCAACCCGTTGAATGCCCCGGTATTCGCAGGCCAGACAGATACGGTGAACCTTTCGTTCTCAATGGTTCAGGTAAACACCAAGCTTTCTTCCTTTGAACTTTTTGATAACGGTAACCAAATTTTACAGTCGGCTCAAGATTCAATAGTTTATCCCTTTATTGCCTCCGGGCATAAAAGCGGAGCTAATATTATAACTGCTATTGCAACCGATACTGCCGGTATAAAAGACACTCTATCTTTTGCTGTTATGATAAACCCGCAGATTGCGCAGGAGCCTCTGCCCGCGGGAAACGATTACGGGATAAATTATAACAACAGTACTACCGTTACGCTTGCTCTGTACGCTCCTTATAAAAAATTCGTTTATGTAATTGGAGACTTTAACGATTGGAAGGTTGATTCTTCTTACTTTATGAAGGAAGACGAAGTAACGCCCGACAGCGTTATCTGGTGGATAACGATACCGAATTTATCTCCGGGCAGAGAATATACGTTCCAATATCTTGTTGACGGAAATTTAAGAATAGCCGATCCGTTTTCCGAAAAGATAAGCGATCCCGCTAATGATGGATATATTTCAGCATCAACTTATCCGGGATTAATTCAATATCCTGCAGGTAAGACGAACCAGATTGCATCTGTTCTTCAAACCGCTCAAGCGCCTTACCAATGGCAGGACACAACTTTTAAACGGCCCGCAAAGACCAACCTTGTTATTTATGAGCTGCTCGTAAGAGACTTCGTATCGGCACATAATTACCAGACATTGATAGACACTCTCGGTTATTTTAAGCGGCTGGGGGTAAATGCAATCGAGCTGATGCCCATAATGGAATTTGAAGGGAACGACAGCTGGGGATATAATCCCGATTTCGATTTTGCACCGGATAAATATTACGGCCCTAAAAACGATTTGAAGAGGTTTATAGATGCCGCGCACGAGAACGGATTCGCCGTCATCCTGGATGCACCGATGAATGACATAATGGGTTCATCGCCTCTGGCTAGGCTGTACTGGGATTCGGCAAACAACAGGCCGGCTGCAAATAACCCTTGGCTTAATCCTATAGCAACTCACGATTACAATGTTGGGTGCGATTTTAACCACGACAGCCCGGAGGTTCGCTATTATATGAAGAGGTTTACAACCAACTGGCTTAGGAATTATCATGTTGACGGCTTTCGATTCGACTTGGCGAAAGGGTATACACAGACAATTACCTATACCATTTATAACGGCAATGTAATTTATGACGATAATAAGTGGGCCCAGTATGATCAATCGAGAGTAGATAATCTGGAACGTATTGCCGATAACATGTGGAAAGTCGATTCAACTTCATACGCAATACTCGAGCTCTTTTCGGCAAACAATGAAGAAAAAGTTTTTGCCGATTACGGAATGATGGTTTGGGATAATATGAGCGGCGCGTACGAACAAGCTTCTATGGGCTATTCGAATCCTTCATGGGACCTTTCCGGTGTTTCCTACAAGTCATGGGGCTGGAATGTGCCCGGATTAATCGGCTATATGGAAAGCCACGATGAAGAAAGATTAATGTACAAGAATTTGCAATACGGAAATTCCAGCGGCAGCTACAATATTAAAAACCTAAGTACGGCACTCGACCGCATAAAGCTGTGCGAAGCTTTTTTCTACACCATACCCGGCCCCAAAATGCTGTGGCAGTTCCAGGAATTAGGCTACGATTATTCAATCAACTATAACGGCAGAGTGGGCGATAAGCCTATCAGGTGGGACTATTACAGCAATCCCGATCGTCTTAAATTGTATAAGACGACCGCAGCGCTAATAAAATTAAAAACCGATTACCCCGCTTTTGAAAGCAGTAATTACTCAACTAATTTATCCGGTAATATTAAAACAATAAATATTACCGATTCCACCATGAACGTTGCCATAATAGGCAACTTTGATGTTGTAATGAGGTACGGTATACTTAACTTCCAGAGCAGGGGTTACTGGTACGACTACTTTACGGGCGACAGCATAAACGTTAACGGCGCTTCAATCCAGTTCCCGCTTAATCCCGGCGAGTTCCATATTTATACTTCGGTAAAGCTTCCTACTCCAGAACAGGGAATAGTGACCGGCATTGAAGATAATCCTTCTGCCGGTGTGGTAAAAGACTACGAGCTTTCTCAGAATTATCCGAATCCGTTCAATCCGGCTACGGTAATAAATTACCAGCTGCCCAAAGGCGGCATGGTGAAGTTAAAAGTATATGACGTCCTCGGCAGGGAAGTAGCTTCTCTTGTAAACGGCGAGCAGCAGGCTGGTGCCCATAGTGTTATATTCAACGGTGCCAAGCTTGCCAGCGGAACATATTTTTACAGGCTTCAGGCAAACGGTTTTGTAAGCGTAAAAAAAATGATTATCATGAAATGATATTCCCGGCAATTAAAAGCATAATTTACGTAGGGAATATTTAAGCGGTAAAATTTATTTCCGATTCATCATATTAATTGGAACATTTTATGAGAGGAATCCTCCTGTACGGGTGCATCGCTCTTTCCGGCGGCAAGGCTGAAAATATCAATCCACTCATTCTCGGTAATTAGTTTCGAAAAATTATCCGCACCCAGGTTACCGGTAATGTTTCTATTCAGAAGGTTCTTTT
The DNA here is from genome assembly GCA_021813585.1 of Bacteroidota bacterium. Lineage (GTDB taxonomy): Bacteria > Bacteroidota > Ignavibacteria > Ignavibacteriales > Ignavibacteriaceae > FEN-1297. Next base: position 9,803 of record JAKAJV010000112.1, read on the forward strand.
CGATTAATTTGCGGCTCAGTTTTTCTTCAACCGTATTCCTTGTAAGGTAGCTGAAAACACTAATGGAAGGACTTTCATCCCTGCCGCTTCTTATTTTGTCTTCAATCTGCCAGTGAGGGATTGGAATCCACCATTGATCGAAATAAATTATATACGGCGCGTACGGCAGATGCGGGTGCTTTAGCGCCTGCTGTGTGCCCGCAAGAAAAACAGTAATCGATTTATCTTTACTAAACTTTCTTATCGATTCTTCCGTTTCATCCAGAGACATGCCTGACTGGAAGCCTGTGAATTTTATCCCACTGCTGTTAAGCAGCTCCGTCAGCTTCTGCGTACCGTACTTATCGTACTGCGAAAAGATTATAACCTGGCTCATGTTCTTCTTTATGGCTGCAAGATGGTACATAAGCAAATCGCTTTTATTGCTGGATGATTTTGTAGAGGCGAAATTTATTATCTGTTTAAGCTGGTGAAGCAGAGCGAACACCTTTGCCTGCACTCTGAACGGATTGCCTGTTTGTACCGCATCGTGTATCTGGCTTTGGGCAAGGAAGAACGACTGATCGTATTCCAGTTTCTGCTCCTTGTCAAGATCAATCCAGAAGTCCTGTCTAATTACATCGGGCATTTGATAATAGACCTCGTACTTGCTTCTGCCGAGCGATGCGGAATTTATAGATTTGGAGAATAAGCTTTTAAGGGGTGCCGCTTCTTTTTCATTTGAAAGCAGCCATAGGAATTTTGAGGTCTTATTTCTTAAGAGCTTTATCAAGCCGTCTTTTTTTACTGCGGTTGTTTCTGCATCGTCCAGAATTATGCAGTCGAAATTTTTAATTTTATTTATACTGAATCGGTTTTCGGATATAGCCTTTAACATTAGCGTTTGAGAAATAATATATACATGGGAAGGTGAGTTAAATTCTTTATAAGCATCTTCGGCGTTTGCACCGATAATGATAGAGTTAATCCCGGGAGAAAATTTGTTAAGCCGGCTCTGCCAATCTATACAGCTTGCAGGGACGCATCCGGATGAAGCATCGATGTTAAAATGGTCTGCCGAAAGAATGAGAACCGATTTTATTTCTCTTGTCTTGAATAAATATTTTATAGCGGCTGCGGCCTGCACAGTTTTACCGAGTCCCGGTTCATCGCAGAGAATTGCGTTCTCGTTTTCAATCAAGAATTTCACGCCTTCCTTCTGGAAAGGATATAGGTCTTTCAATATAGCATTTTCTTCCTCTTCGTTAAGTACAATCTCTGGCTGAAGAAATTTATCGAGTGCATCCAGGCTTGTAAGCCGCAAAGCCGGGCTATTAATATTTATATCTCCATAAGCCATATTAACAGAGCCGGTATTTTGCAGCCCGGTTTCCGCTTTTATTTCTTCAATTTTAATTTCCTTTCCTTTTATATTCTTTGCCGAGAGCGGATTGAAATAATTTGTACTGTAAAACTGCAGAGGCATGTCATTTAGACCCGGAGGAGAAAATATATTAACGGCAGCCGTTAATTTATTAAGCCTTTTCGGATTCAACATCGGATGCGAATCGAGCAAATCGATTTTTACCGGCGCATATTTACCGGTCAAAATATTTTCACCGCCAATATTAAGAAGCTCAATGTTGAAGATTTTAGGAATGAGCCTGGCCAGGTAATCTTTAACTTCAGGCTCCGGTATCCGGAAGCCGCATTCCTTAATGCCGTTAATTTTTATTTCCGCATCAATTTTCTTAACCGGGATTTTATCGTTAAAGAAATAAGATTTTAGAAACGGCATGTAAGCTTCTATTTCATCATTGTAAGCGGTTAATAATAATCCGGAATAATCATAAACCTGTGCAGCTAATTTCCAGCCGGTTGTACCCGATTTATCAATAATAGTTATTAAAGGCTGCGAGCAATCTAAATGAAAAGGGGATGCATTGAAGAATTCTTTTTGTTCAACCGAAAAACCGAATGGAAAACGGAATGACAGAACTGTGCCGAAACCGAAATATACCGGGAAAGTTTTCGACTTAAGCGAAAAGTGTTTTGGAGAGGATTTATAAATCCGGTGTTTTCCTAAATGAAATTCATAACGGCTTAATGCAGGTTCCGGAAAGCTTAAAACAATTTTCCCGGTATTAATCAGACTGCCGTACAGTTCTTCTATTTCTTTATTTTCAGTTAAAGGCGCACGAAGCCACTTGTTCCAGAGAAAATTTTCGGCTTCGTTTATTGAGGAAATTGAAACCGCAGTCTTTAATCTTATCTTCCCGAGGATGGACATCATTCGCCTGTTTTTTGCAGATGGACCTGTTCGCATGCCGTCTGCAGCCTTTCGAAAGGCTCCAGCAGATTTCTGTTCTCCGCTATAGGTGCCAGTTTGTCTTTTATCTCGGCGAGCTCATTCTCAAATTTCTTAAGAGTCTCCAGCGAGAGTTTCGAGATCTCTCCGTTTGTAGCGGTAATTTCTTTTACCGTAGTACCGCTCTTGGCAGCAGTTCCGTCGTGGTTGAAAACTCTAATTACTCTAACTCCCTGCTTGTTATTAGCGCCAAGGAAGAGAGGATCGCGGACAAGTATCAAATCAATTTCCTGGTTAATTGCAGCGAGCAGGGGAACGGAAATTAGTTCTACCAGAACGTGTTCCATCAGTACATTTCCGTAAAGAGTCTTTTGGAAGTTAGTAGGTTTGATAGGTGCTGTAACTCTGAATTCCAGGGGTTTTGTATCCCCGTCGGTTACGAGGATAGCGCCCATAATTCCTTCGTTGTCGTCGAGGGAATAAGTTTCTAAAAAAGCAATTTTGGATATCGGCATAATGCTCTCCAATAAATTATTATTAAAAAGGTTCTAAGCATTATATCCGGAAAAGAATGTCTTCCCTCGAAAAAGAATTGTCACTCACCGGGATTACTGAAGAGAGATTTTATCTGCGGAAGAAAGAAAAAATAAAATGAACAAAACTCTCGCTTACTAAATAAACTTTTTTTTAATTTAAAGCAAGAGCTTTTTTGGTAAGAGAGAAATTATTTTTAAAATTAATTTGTCAGCTGCGCCAGTATCACGGCAGAAGCACTGGCAACGTTTAACGACTCGGCATTGCCCCTACGCGGTATGGTTATCTTGTTATCTATGAAATTTAGCAGTTCTGCAGACGGTCCGGCTGACTCGTTGGAGAATATTAAAACACTTTTTGTATCAATCCTATAATTGAACACGTCAAGTCCTTCCAGATCGGCGCATAAAATTTTATATCCTCTTAATTTTAGCTCCGGAAATATTTCCTGAGGCAGAATATTATCGAAAATATTTAAATGAAAAATAGAGCCCATACTAGCGCGGATGGATTTTGCGTTTAGGTAGTCAGCCGAGTTTTTACTTATAAGCAGCTCGCTTATACCGAACCAGTCGCAGTTTCTGGTTATCGTTCCTAAATTTCCCGGATCGGAAATTTCATCCAGATATACAATAAGCCCCCCGCCGATTTTTTCTGCGGCATTTTTTTGTACCGGCTTTTTATTAAATGCTGCGGCAATACCCTGGGGAGTAACCGTTTCACAAATTTTATTAAAGTCCTTTTGCTTTAAAACTTCTATCCTTTTAATTTTATTTTTTATTGCGAGTAAAAAATCTTTTTTATTCTCTTTGTAGTCTTCTGTAATAAAAATAATCTCACATTTATATCCGCTTTGCAGTCCTTCGTTAACAATTTTTTCGCCTTCAACTATAAACTTATTCTCGGCATCTCTAAATTTCTTTATCGTTAACGAAGAATAATATTTCAATTCATTAATGGAAATCATTATATGATATTTTCGTAGGAGTGGCTTCCTTTGTTGTCCTGGTCTGCGCCGAGCTGAAGTAAATATTCCCAGGTATAAAGGCCAGTGTTATGGCCGTCTTTCCAGGTAATTTGTATCGCGTATCCGCCTACTGTTTCTATATTGGCTATCTTGTACATTCCCGGAGTTTCTTTTGCCGGCTTAGCCGGGCGGTAGGTCTTTAGTAAAACAGTTTCGCCTTTACAGCTTGCACAGGGGCATTCGTCCCTTAGATATTTCAAATTAATTTTTGTTTCCGAATGATCATCCCAAACAATTAAAAGCGAATGCTTTTCGAAAATCTTTATTTGTACTGGATTCATATTGTCTAAAATTCCGTAATTAAAGGCGCATCAATTTTAATTAAAAACTTAATCACCTCCAAATAGGCGGGTATGTAAGAAGATTCGTAATAAGAATAAATTTGTTTATCTTTATAACGATTTTTCAAGCGGGTAATGCCGCAATCTTAAAATGATATGCGTTTCTCATTTTCATTCCATTTTGGGTATCAAATAAATCTTTTTTAACCTATACAAAATGGTATAATAATTGATATTCGCAAGGCGATTTTTTATTTTTAATAAACATTAGAATCTGGAAAATCTTATCAATAATCGAACGTTTGTTTAAGTTGGAGATTTTTTCCCGGCAGACTATATGATTGAAACCAGAAAGGAATTTTTTATTATGCCTCCTAAAAATCTGAAGAATAATCCCCTCCTGCTGATTGCACTGACTATTCTTTTTGTTGTTCTTATTTCTCATTTCTTAAACGGCGTTACAATTTTAGGCTACACCGTAAAACCGGTCGACCTTTTTATGGATATTAAACCGGACTCGCTGTTAAATTATAATTCTGCTGTAATCAATAAAAACCAGACAAAGCCTAATTATTATAATGCTGCTGTTGAAGGTTACAATTCAGCAATTCCTAATTCATCTTTTCTCTGTGCGGTTTCTTGGCACCTGCTTAAGGATGCGATTGCCCCGGATAATTCGTTCGGTAAGAAAATTTCTAGAGACGGAGCTGAGTATTCCCAGCAGCCGGACTTTAAGGACGTACCGTTAACCGGCAACCTTGGCCAGATGAAATATTTTTTCGACGCGCTTAAATCTACCAAAAGCCAAAAAATTAGAGTCGCTCATTACGGCGACTCCGGTGTTGAGGGAGATGCAATTACAGCCGATATCAGGGAAGTACTTCAAAAAGAATTCGGCGGCAACGGCGTTGGCTTCTTATCTATTACATCCCAGGATATTACTTTTAGAACTACCACCAAGCAGTCGTTCTCCGATAACTGGAATACTATCTCCGTCCTAACAGGCAATCCCCAGAACGTTCCTCTTGGTATAAGCGGCTTTGTTTCCATACCGCAAAGCGGAAGCTGGGTTAGATATGCAACAACGGATTGGATGCCGTACCTTAGTTCCTTTGGAACCGTAAGGCTGTTCTACAGCAATGCTAAGAATTCTTCTATTAAATATTCCTTTAATAACGGTGCAGAGGAAAGCGCTAATTTAAGGAGCGGCAGCAATGTACAGGAGCTTTATCTTAGCGCGCCGGGCGGAAAAGCAAAATCTATAAAGATAACCGCTACAATGAACGATCAGGCATACTTTTACGGTGTAAGCCTGGAAAACGGCAACGGAGTTTATGTTGATAATTTCCCGTGGCGGGGGAATACAGGACTCGGCTTTACTAAAATTCCGGAATCGTATATGAACCAGTTCGACAAGCTGATGAATTATAAATTAATTATTTTATCCTTTGGCGCCAACGAGGCGAGCTTCGGCGAGCAGGATAATACATGGTATGCAAATCAAATGATTAAGGTAATTAATAATTTGAAGAAAGTATTTCCGCAGACCAGTATACTAGTTATTGGGGTGGGGGATAAGAGCATAAAGAGAGGAACCAGGTTCGTTACTGATCCGAGCATTCCTGTACTGATAAAGGTACAGCAGCAGATTGTTGAGAAGACTGGAGTAGCTTTCTGGAATTTATTCGAGGCAATGGGGGGGTATAACTCGATGGAGTCGTGGGTAAATGCAAACCCGCCATTGGCTTTAATGGATTACACTCATCCTTCCTGGCAGGGCGCCGCGAAGATAGGCGACATGATTGCGCATGCAATTGTTAAGGCTTATAATAATTATAAATAATCATTTTAATTTTGCAAAAGGAATAATATGATCTCCGAAAAGTTAAAGAAAATTATTTTGAACGAACTGAACCTTGATAACTACGATATTAAAGATGAAACCACTGCCAACCAGGTTCCGGGGTGGGACTCTTTTAACCATATCAACGTTATACTTGCGATTGAGAAGGAGTATAATATCCATTTTAAAGGGCTGGAAATACTGAGAGTTAAAAATATAGGCGAACTGCAGAAATTGATTGACACTAAGCTGCAAAACTCATAACAATTATTCCGGGGCTCGGGTGCCGGTACTTTTTATTTTATAAATTCTTCTTAATAATAAAAGTGAATCACAATGTTCGACAGCATAGATTTTAACAAGTTCTTTCATTTATTCGTATACGACCGTTATGATCCGCTTTATTTCAGCACAAGCTTTTTCCTATTCCTATTTCTTGTTCTTCTTATCTTTTACAGGATGTTCTTCAAGAGCAAGAATTTAAAGATTTATACTCTGATAATTTTTTCGCTGTTCTTCTATTATAGGAATTCCGGCTATTTCTTTCTTCTCCTCTTCTTTTCAACGTTCATTAATTTTTATCTAGGTAATTGGCTTTATAAGTCTAAGTCAGCCGCCTTTAAAAGATTTTTGTTCCTTTCCGCCGTAATTATAGACATTGGGCTTCTTGTATATTTTAAGTATACAAATTTCATCCTGCAGATATTTAACGAGCTGCATGCAGGTCACTTTCAGCCGCTGGATATTTTGCTGCCGGTAGGTATTTCATTCTACACCTTTAAGGCGATGAGCTACACAATCGAGCTTTATATAGGAACGATGGAACCCACTTTCAGCTTAAGGAATTTTTGCCTGTATATGTTCTTCTTCCCGAACATACTCGCAGGCCCTATCGATAGGGCAGCAGCTTTTCTTCCGCAGCTGCAGGATGATTTTAATGTAACTAAAGAAGATATTGGCAGGGCAGTCTTCCTTATTCTGTGCGGGCTGTTTAAGAAAAATGTTATTGCCGATTATATCGGCTTAAATTTTGTCGACCGCGTCTTCCAGGTGCCGCTTAGGTTTACCGGAGTGGAAAACCTTCTTGCCTCTTACGCATACATGATGCAGATCTACTGCGACTTTTCAGGCTATACCGACATGGCTATCGGCATTTCACTTCTGCTCGGCTTTAAGCTGATGGATAATTTTAACATTCCCTTCAGAGCCTCCAGCATTGCCGAGTACTGGAGGAGATGGCATATATCTTTATCAACCTGGCTGCTGGATTATATGTTTAAGCCGCTTCAAATGAAGTTTAGAAGGCTGAGGATATACGGAAGCGCCATCGCAATCTTTATTACCTTTCTTGCCGTCGGAATATGGCACGGCGCCAACTGGACGTTTGTTGTCTTTGGGTTATTCCACAGCACCTATCTGGCTGTCTCTCTGATTACTCAAAAATACCGGACTGCCTTTTATAACAAAGTCGGGTTAAGCGGTACCAAAACGCTAAAATTTTTTCAGACTCTGATAACGTTCCATCTTATTTTAATCACTGCGGTAATTTTTCGTGCCGATTCACTGCAGACGGCATACCAGGTCTTTCATCAAATATTCAGATTCTTCCACGGAGCGGTTTTCTTTCAATGGGTAGTTGGATATTCCAAAGTTTTTTATTTGTTGCTTCTCGGCTACATCCTCCATTTTATTCCCAAGCATGTGGATTTGAAAATTCAGAAGTGGATTACTGCCTCGCCTGTCTATGTTCAGGCACTTCTGGTTGCATTAATGATTATGTTGGTTGTGCAGGTTCAGTCTGCGCAGTTACAGCCGGTTATATATTTTAATTTCTAATCCGGTAACCTTTCTTCCGGATAAAGAAAAAACGGAATGCATGCTAAATTATAACTACGCGTTTCGTTAATTCGTTTAGAAGTGAATAGCCGTCCCACGCGGGTGAAAAGTTTAATGCCTGGCCGATAGGAACTATTCTGTCTATTCCGGAACCGTTTACTTCTTTTGCAAAGTTTCTAAGCTCACCCGGCTCATACCCGAAGTAGGTAAGCGTCTGGTCTTTCCTGCTAATCAAATTGATCAGGTCATTTAGGCTGTCTATGTAGCATTCAAAGAAGAAGCCGCCGCCGCATGATTGACGGAATTTATTAATTTCGGTCTTATCCGCATGCAGCACAGCAGGCTTGTTTTTGCCAGGCTTAATATGCGGGAATATCTCTTCGGCTTTCGATATCGATTCGTACATGTAGACAAGCTTTTCCATAGCGACGTCGATAGTATCCCGGTTGTCCCTCACCTTCAATTCGGCCTCGAGCAGATTCCAGAAAATGGAGCTTGAGCTTTCACACTGTTTTCTTCCGCCGCAGAACAAAACAAACCTGGGTGAAGAACAGGCCATCTGGTCGAACCAATATGCGTCGTTAAAAAATTGCCGGCTTAAATTTTTCTTATCTTCTTCTGTAAGGCTTAGATATTTTTTCGAATTAATAACAGTATAAGAAAACTTATCGGCGAAGGATATATCCTTTGCTGCAGGCTTTGAAGGAAGCTGCTTTATACTTTGCACCGTCTCATCTCCTCCCCACAAGATCCTTACATCGGAAATAGATGAGATAAGCCGGTTTATTCTTTCATCCCGGGGATATGTAATAATAATATTTCTGCTTGCAACCGGCTCCCATATCTTTTCATCTGCAAGTCCGTATATTAAGTCTAGCAGCAAGTCAAGCTGCTCTCCGGCCGACTGGGATATTCTTACGACGTTCATATTGCCTGCCAGCAGGGAAAGAGCCCAGGAGTAAAGGAAGATGCTGTCTACATTGGACGGCGCTATGTGAAACGCAATACCCCGAGGTACAATTATTTCATCGGCCGGCAACTCTTTTTTAAAAGAATTTATAATCGAGCTTAGGTTTGATTTCCTTAGCCAGTATGCAAGGGCAACTAGCTCGGGAAATTTTTTAATTCCTTTGAAAGCTAAAATCTTTTGGGATGCTGCTGTTAAAAAATCTGTGCTTACTTTATCAAACGGCGGCAGCGGCCTACTGTTTATGAAATCGTCGTTTAATAAATTTTCCAGAGCTGCATTATCATCTTTAACAGGCACAAACGATTTTACATTCATACTTATCCTTCTTTCATCATAACAGATTCGGCATGAGTATCGCTGCATCCTCTAAGCTCTGCTTTTGGCACCCTGCCGCTTACCAAAAAGTAAGTGCCTTTTCTGCCGCACCCGCAGTTGTCCTTTCCTACTATTGTTCCCAAGTCTTCGGTTAGAAGCGAATGACCGGGATAGCTTCTGGGCAGAATGCTTAAAGTCTGAATTACACCGGTCTCACCGCGCGGCAGGATTTCCCATGTATTGAAATCGCGGATTATAATTTCCGCAAAGTTCGGCGTATGAAGATATTCCTTCTCGCACTCCATAAATATGCTGCCTACCTGTTCCACCATGCCGTAAAAATTATACACGCTTTTAATATTAAAATTATCCAATAGTCCGCGCTTAAAAGCTTCATTCGATACAGCCTGTTCTTCAAGCTTTTTCCACCCTCCGCTGTGGATGAGTACTGCTCTGCCCAGATCGGGCTTAAGATTAAGCTCGTTAAGCCTCTTATAAAAATATTGCCAGACCATAAATGTAAAGCCGAAGATCAGCAGTGTTTCTTCTTTATATTTATTGAGGAAGTCCATCAGCTCGCCGGCTTTTAATTTCATGTTCTCATCCAGCGCAAAGAAATGGTTCCTGCCGAAATTAGATAAGCCTACAAGGCCGGCGCCTCTAGCACTAAGCGATGCTTTGTTTTTTATCGTGGCTTCGCTATCGATTATAATCATCGGCAGGCGTTTTGTTCCGATATAAGATGTAATTATTGAAGCCAGCGCTTTAACCTGAAGCAGCGAGGTTTCTTTATTAAGTGCAATCCTGGCAACCTGCTGTCCGGTCGTCCCGCTGGAAGTTAAGTACTTTAATACTTCGCCGTCCGGAATGCTTTGGATTTTTTGAGTCTTAAACAGCCGTACCGGGATGAAAGGAATTTCTTCGACTGCGGAAAAATCAAACTCCTCGTTAACCTTAAGGTTGTGAAGAATATTTTTATACGGCGTGCAGTTTTCAAAATGAAATCTTGTAAGCCCTGACAATTCTTTAGCGAGCAGCTTTTCTTTTTCACTGCCTGCAAGGGTATACTGCTTAAAATCGAAATACTGTTCCGCCGGGTTCATCGTAATTCCATACTCTGAATTAATTTGTAATCTTTCTTACCGGACTGAGTAACGGGGATAGTATTAATGCAGCCGACTGAAACGACCGAATGATGTATCTTATAAGTATCGATTATTTTTCTTTTCACGGTCTCACTCAGCACTGCCGGTGCGGATTGAATTAAAATCTTCAGCATGTCATCGGAGCCATAGCAAGCCGCAGCAATGCCGAACTCATTTTCAATCAGTTTCTCAGCTTCGTCCAGGTTTACTCGCAGCCCGAACAGTTTAATAAATCTTTTCAGCCTGCCGGTAATATAGAAGTATCCATCCTCATCTTTGTATGCAAGGTCCCCGGTGCAAAGAACTCCTGATAGCTCGTCGCCTTTTGAAAGATCGGAGCGGGACTCCGCATAGCCCATCATTACGTTGCTGCCGTAATAAACAAGCTCGCCTGCGGTATGCGGCGAAGTAATTTCGCAGTCGCCGTTAAAAATTCTTATTGCACCGCCGGCTATGGGAACTCCGATTGAGCCGATCTTTTCTCCTAGTTTATCAACGGGCACGTAGGAAATCCTGGCTGTGGCTTCCGTTTGGCCGTACATAACAAAGAACCTGATATTTTTTTTAAGCGACGCTTCGTAAAAATATTTTATAAACTCCTCGCTTAATCTTCCGCCTGCCTGGGTCATAGTCTTTAATGTCGGCAAATTCATCCCGTCGAACTTAAGCCGCTGAAGCATTTGATAGTTGTACGGTACGCCCGAAAAAGATGTGCATCCGTTCAGGTTGAACGTATTCCAGAAATCTCTCATCACCATTGATTTATTTGAGCAGACTATTTTCGCACCTTTAAGGAGATGGCTGTTAATAACAGATAGTCCGAACGAATAGCTCATCGGCAGATTCGTGATAGGCTTTTCGGTTCCGGTTATAGCGAGGTATTCAGCAATTGATTCCGCATTGGAGGAAATATTTTTATAAGACAGCCTGACCAATTTAGGGCTGCCGGTTGTTCCTGATGTTGAGAGCAGAACAGCTAGGTCTTTATGCAGCGGTAAATTATCATCGGACTGCTTTCTTTTAAAGAGCATTAACTTCCCGTCATATTCTTCCTGTTCGTAGCCTTCAAGCAAATAGCTAATCTCGTCAATGCTTAAGACAATTTCCGGCCGGTAGATTTTTAACAGGACTACTTTTAAAGTATCATCCATTCTAGAGCTTACCGGAAGCACCGTGTTGCCGGAGCGAAGGATGGACAGATAAGCAATTATGCAGTCGATTGAATTGTCGCAAAAAAGGAAGGCTAATTTTTTTTCATCGCTAGTTATCCTATCCGTAAGAAGCGAGCAAAAATTATCAAGCTCGCGGTAGGTAAGCTGCCTGCCGGATGAATCATCGATAAGTGCAATTGCGTTGGCGTCGATATTTTCCGGTTTCCAGAACATCACATTATCATTCCGCCGTCTACGCCAATAACCTGACCGGTAACATAAGAGGATAAATCCGATGCAAGAAACAATACGGTGTTGGCAACATCCTCCGGCTGTCCAATCCTTTTCATCTTTATTGAGTTCAGTCTTTGCTGGTAAATTTCTTTGGACAAAGGCTTGATCAGGTCGGTATTTATAAATCCGGGCGCAACTGCATTCACCCTGATATTTTTATGTGCAAGTTCCCTGGCGGCTGACAGCGTAATTCCGATAACCGCTGCTTTACTGCAGCCGTATACTACCTGACCCTCGTTGCCTACTCTTCCCACTAAAGAAGAGATATTTATTATTGAGCCGGACATATTCCTAGACATAAGCCTTGCCGCAAACTGAAGATTATATACAACAGCAGTTGTGTTTGTACTGAATGTATGCTCGATATTTTCTTTGGTAATCATTCCTATTAAGCTGTCCTCAAGTATTCCCGCGTTGTTAACCAGTATATCCAGTTTCTTATACCTCTTGAAAATTTCGTTATAGCATTTCTGCACCGAATCCAGGCTGCCTACATCGAACAGAAATCCGTTCGACTCGACATTAAATTCTTTTTTAATTTCATCGATGCGCTGATCGAGAAGCTGCTGGCTGTGCACGCCGTTTAATATTACAGTGGCTCCGTGCCTTACCAATGTCTTAGCGGTAGCCCAGCCTATTCCGCGGGTAGAGCCGGTTACAAAAGCAACCTTTCCCTCTAAATTAAAAACCGACGTCATATTTTGTTAAAATCTCCTTTGCCTTTTTAAAGCTGCTCATGTCTATTACATCTTCGGAAGAAAGCATAATATCGAATTCCATTTCAATGGAAGCCACAAGCGCAAGATGCGCAATGGAATCCCAGCTTTCCGTACCGTAGCTAAGTTCGTCATTAATTAGTTCAGGTTCAAGTTCCAGCGCATCTGAGAATGCTTTTATCAATTTATCCAGATTGGTCATTTAGTCTCCGGCAGTTAGTTATTGTAATAGTTTGGAAAATGTATCTTCATCCAGCTCCATTAATACCTTGGTATGGTAAGGGAAAAAATTTATTATCTCCGGGCTGTCTATATGCCTTTCAACAGTAGTTATGTATCCCAGCTTTACAAGCGCATTGTATGATTTATAATTTTCCTTAAACAAGATGCCCTGAACTTTTTTAAAATTATATTTTTCATAGTTGCGTCTAATCTGCTCAATAATAAGCGCCGTAAAGATGCCCTGCCTTCTGAATTTTTCAGTAGTATATCCGTGTTCAAGCTGAAGAGTGCCGGGCTCTTTATTTATGGACAGGCTTTTGATGATCATCGTGTTCTTATTTATCTCCTTTATCTTTGTCTTATTTATGAAGGGGGAGAGAACCGTAGCCTTAATTATTCCGCTGGGAGAGCCTCCGGCAGCTTCAATCCATGAGCCGAGCGCACCGACTTTCTCCCCGTTTCTTTCTGCAATAAGGAAGCCTGAAAGGCTGTAATCAAAATTATCGATATTATGCAGCAGAATATCGCCTAGGATTTGCTTGAACTCATTCCCGCTCAATTCAAAAATGCGGCAAGTGCTGATGGTTTGAGTTCCCCCTTTCTCGGATTCGATGATCGCCTCGATAACAAAAGGAATATCGTCCTGAGCAGCCTGTCTTATTTGCAGATTTTCAACCATATTTATTCTTTTTGTTCGAACTTACTAAAAAAAAGCATGATTAGGTGTAAAGTAAACCGCAGTTCCTTTAAGAATAATTTATTAACTGATAAGACGAAAGATAAGATATACCGATTAAAAAACTAAAAGCTTTCTTTTTTTAATTCCATTAATGCTTTTGTATTATAGGGGAAAAATTTCAATATATCCGGATCGTTAACACTTTTTTCTTCCGCTACCTTATAGCCCAATTTTAAAAATGCGTTGTACGATCTGGTATTATCTTTAAAAAGTATCGACTGCACCTTTGTGAACGAGTATTTGTCCATGTTCCTTTTTATATTTTCCATTACTACACGGCTGAACACACCCTTACCCCGGAACTGATTTTTTATATAAACATATTCAATCTGCAATGCGCCGGGCTCGCGGGGAATAATGAAACCGGAGATTATCTTCGTGTTCTTTTTTATCTCAGAAATTCTGCACTTATCCAGGTAAGGCAAAAGCAAGGTCGATCTTATTATGCCGCTGGGAATATCTCCCGCTCCTTCTAACCAGGACCCTGAAGCACCGATATAATTTCCTCCTGATTCCGCGATTAGATAGCCCGATAAATAATAGTCAAAATTTTCTATATCCTGCTCGAAAATATTCCTTAAGACTACTTTATATCTTTCTTCGCTCAAGGCGAAGATACAGCAAGTGCTTATCAAATCGGAGCCGCCTTTTTCGGCCTCGATAACCGCTTCAATTATAAAATCGATATCATCAATAGTGGCTTGCCTAAACGAAATATCTTTTAGTAATTCCATTACATCCGGTTCGCAAATATCTTTCATTTATTTCCTCCTTTAATTTATTTTCACATGCGCATTATTAACTTGTCAATTTATTTAGCATCGTAATTTTATATATTCAATATTAAAGATTCAAACAGGATTCCGGCTCCAAAATTTTCCGCGTTACTAATTTTCAGCATGCAATTGAATATGACAACTCCGGCTCGTTATACCGATAGCTGTTAACCAAATCCTCAATTTTGTCCCGGTCGAATTCCATTAACACTTTCGAGCTGTACGGGAAGAATTTAAATATTTCCGGTGCATCAACCTTTCTTTCTTCAACTACCTCATAACCGACTTTTAAATTCGCATTGTAAGATTTATAGTTTTCTTTAAATAGAATTACCTGGGCTTTGGTAAAGGAATATTTGGACAGGTTTCTGTAAATGTTGTGCCTTATCATTTTTGTAAAGACACCCTGCCTCCGAAATTTCTCTCTAACATATCCGTGTTCAAGCTGTAGGGTGCCCGTTTCCCTGGGGAGCGTTAGTCCTTTTATGATCTGTGTATTCTTATTAATCTCTTTTATTTTTGCCCTATCCAGGTAGGGGAATAAAACCGTGGCTTTAACAAGGCCGCTCGGAGTACCGTCAATTCCTTCCAGCCAGCTGCCGGAGGCCCCAACATACTCGCCGTTAAGCTCCGAAACTAAAAAACCGGATAAAGAATAATCGTAGCCTTCCATGTCCTGCATTAGTAAGTCTCTTATTATTTCTTTGAACTGATTTTCTTCCAAGGCAAAAATATTGCAGGAACTGATCATATTAGAGCTGCTCTTTTCTGATTCAGTAATGGCCTCGATTATAAAGTCCACATCATCAATACCGGCCTGCCTAATTTGAAGATTCTCTATCATGTCTATTACTCCATTTTATATTCAGCAAAAAGTTTTTATTAACTCATGTTACGCAGGAATACATTTTGATGTCCGTATTGTCATTCCCACGAAAGTGGGAATCCATTTTTTATCATATTTTCGCATCTTGGATACCCGCTTTCGCGGGTATGACACTCAAGC
>JAKAJV010000137.1 GCA_021813585.1 Bacteroidota bacterium
GTCCACAAATCGATAGCCATTGTAACTTTTTCCTCTTTATCCCAGAGAGACAGCATTATCGAGTCGCATTCTTTTCTGCCGTCAAACCCGGCATCGGTCGCTTCCCATTCTATTTTCTTCGGAATCTTTTTATCGTCTAGCTGAATAGTAAACCTTATTTCCGATGTCCTGCTCATTCTTTCCTCTTTAATAAATTTATTTTTATTCACCCGGTTAAAGATAAAGATTTTTCCATAATTATTTTTTAGCACGCGTTACGTTAATCCCTGCATCAAAGATTTTGAAAATTTAAAGAAGTATATTTTGTGCGGCGACTGATAATGAATTTTGAAAAATAAACATTTTCTAACTTCTGCAAAGAGGAACTCAAATGATTAAGAAATTTCCGGCTTCGATAATATCGGCTCTCATTCTTTTAACTTGTTTTAGCCCGCTAACAGCGGCTCAATATAAAATAGGAGCGGGACTAAATTTAGGCGGCGGGACAATATCCGGAAACTTTATTAAACAAGGCGCATTCACTTCTTCTTTTTTTGTGGAAGCGAAACCCGGTACCGGTTCCAACTTCCTACTCCGCTTAAGCTTTCTTTATATTACCGATGAAAACATTCTGCTCACTCAGAGCTACGGCAGGTATAATCCGTTCATTAAAGGATTTTCGTTGAAAGGAAGCACGTCGCAAAGCATGTCGCACAACTTATATGTTGAAGAAAGTCTCGGCCCGCTTTTGTTAAATGACCGGACGTATGAAAATATAAACGAGTGGGATTTCGGCGTTGCATTCTCGCTGCTAGGCGGTCTCGATCTTAGAGACAAAAATGAAAACGGATTTAAAGTTGGAGTCGGTGTGGAATACGGATTAACATTTACAAATTCGGATGTCAGGTACCTTTCGCTTCATCTTCAATTGGAATACATGTTATAAAAAAGCCGCCGGTTTAGGGCGGCTTAACTATTCTATAATCTACTCCCGGTTATTTGGATTCATCTACAATTTTTCCGGCTTTCAATTCATCACTTAGGCGGGTGGCTTTGTACATATCCTTTATAGCTTCCATCATACCTGCGGAATGCACTGCAACAGTGCGGTTAACCTCGGTTGTAAAGATGAAGTCGCCGGGTAAACTTTCAATGTTGCCGTCAAATGCAAGACCGACTATCTGAGCTTTCTCGTTAATAACAGGGCTGCCGGAATTGCCGCCGATTATATCGTTCGTTGAAACAAAATCCATTGGTGTTTCTAAGTTGAAATCTGCCGGCGGATTCTGCCACCTCTTCGGTAAGTCCCACGGATATTTTTTACCGAAAGAATAGTAACGGTTGTAAAGGCCGTAGAAAGTAGTAAACGGAGGAGCTATCGTTCCGTTGTACGGATAGCCTTTTACAACACCGTCTGAAATTCTGAGAGTAAAAGTTGCGTCGGGCGGAATAGAGGTACCGTAAACTTCAAATAAGGCTCTTCCAAGTTCCTGCGAATAATTGGCCTCCTCCGAAGTTACTTTTCGGATCTCATTCTGGATTTCACTTTTCCTTGCGCTTTCGTGCACGGTAAAGTATATGAACGGATCGCTCGAATTTAGCACGGCATCAGGCCCTTCCTTTATCAGGCTCTTTAATATATCCGGACTGGTAAGGACGGTATTCTCCAGCATGTAATTAACTGCATCGCTGCCGGTTTTGCCGCCGGTAATTTTTTCAACCACAGACTTATCTTTCAGGAATTTGTAAAACCTGTCGACCTGACTTTTCAACAAAGCCTTATTTACATCGGCATCAATCTCTTTAGGAACCAGCTTGTCGATTGTAGAATCCAGCTCTGCGCCTTTATAAGCTTCCATCCTTTCACTTTCAGGGAGCTTTAATTGATCTGCAAGTTCAACTACATCCTGCGCGATTAGGAAATATTCAGCACTGAAAAATCTATTCTGGCTTAGAGCAAAATATTCGTCGGAAATTTTTCTAAGCTCATTCTGTGTTCCGGCTATCTTATTCCACAGGTCACCGTACTTTGCATTAAGCTCCGGGTTTGAATGAACCGCTTCCTGGAACTTATGTTCAAAATCTATTTTCTTTTGCATTAAGATAGGGTCTCTCAATCCTTTCAACATGCCTGTATATGCTTTCTGAGAGTTGGAAATACCGAACAGCCGGTTTTGAAGCTCTGCTTTTCTTTCCGGGTGCTCTTCAATAATTTTTGTGTACATATCAGTCAGTTCATTTAAAAGATCCAGCGTTCTCGGGAACTGTACATCGCGCATATATTCAAGCTGGGCAACGGTTTTCAAGCGGTCGGTATGCCCCGGATTACCAACTACAAAAACCGGCTCGCCTGGTTCGGCTCCTTCAGGGCTCCAGTGGAAGTAATGCTCGGTCTTAAGTGGTTTGCCGTTTTCATAAACTCTAAAGAAGTTGCAGTCAAGGTCGTAGCGCGGATAAGTGAAGTTGTCATAGTCCCCGCCGAAATAACCCAAAGATGCTTCAGGTGAGAATACCAACCTTACATCGGTATATCTTTTATAACCGTAAAGGGAATACTTACCGCCGTTATACATAGTTACTATCTGTATTCTTAGTCCGGTTTCTTTGGCTTCTTTTTTCTCCAGCTCAGCCATAGCTTTTCTCTGGTTGGCAACTTTTTCTTCGGGAGTTTTGCCTTTATCTATCGCATCCTGTATATCCTTTGTAACGTCTTTAATCAGCACAAGCTGATCTACATAAAGACCTGGGACCGGCCTTTCATCGGCAAGAGTTTTGGCGTAAAATCCGTTGTCGAAAAGGTCTTCGCCAGGCTTAGTAACTTCTGCAACCGATTCTCTGCCGCAGTGATGATTAGTCATTACCAATCCGTCTGCCGAGACAAAAGAAGCCGAGCAGTAATTTGCAAATCGGAGAGCGGACATGCGGACATTGTTAAACCATTCTTCCGTCGGTCTGAAATTATATTCCTTTTCAAAATATTTTACCGGCGGATAGTCGAACGTCCACATTCTGCCCGTATCAAACTTCCCTGCCTTCACCGTATCAAGGTTCAGCCAGCTGTAGTTCCCCTTAATGCCGCTATTGCTTTGCTGCATCTGGGATGTTGATGAACACCCCGCGGCCAGGATTAAAGACAAAAATATAACGGTCTTAAATCCGAGTTTTTTTAGCATCTGTTCCATTAGTTTTCCTTTAATTATTGTAATTGTTTTACCATAATTATTCATTTAGTTTATAGAGTTTATATTGAAATAATTAACCGGGGTTCCTTGGGAAGAGCTTAGAATGAATATTTTAATTTTACCAGTAACGTTAAGCATGAAACGAAAAGATTAGTTAAATATTTTTTCAAACTTAAAATATATTTAATTGATTGTCTGTAACTAAAATTACAATCGGACAATCAAAAAAGGGTTGAATAATATTAGGTTTTCAATCTTCAAACAACCTGGTCATCAAATTATTTTGCCGCTTATCATTTTTAACGAAAAGGAAGACAGGTCTGAAGTTTAAAAACAAAAAGGATGGAAAAATTTGCCGGCATAATTAAATAGAAGAGTATAAAAATCCCCGCAGTTATTAAAAAATTATTTTACAATAACTGCCGGGGAAAGGAAATAAATTTGCTTCAGCAAGCTACAATAACTGAGAGTGTTTAAATATATGAGTCCGGTTGATATAACGGCTCAATTTCCCACTCATCTTCCACAGTACCCACACAATGCGAACATTTGGGAACGCTGAAAACAACCTTTTCTTCATTGGGGGTAGCCCGTACAAAGTTCAATATGGTTTTGCAGCTTGAACATTGCACAATATGTGAAGTAGTTGTCTTGGTACTGCAATCCGGACAAATGAAACCTAATTCTCCCGGTGTTTCTTCCGGATTAACCAGGAAAATAGCGTTGCATTTCGAATTGTTGCATTTTGCGAAGTGCCATTTTACAGTATATTTAGTAACGATAACTTTCTCCCTAATATTTTTGTTTGCTAAAAGTAAAGAGTTCTGCATAAAAAGTCTATTGAAAAATAATTCTCTTATTTTATTTATTCAATTGAATCGATAAATATTTTTTATAAATTTATGGCCTCAAAATTAAGCCGTCTGCCGGTCTGATGTAATTCATAATTAATTCTACGACAAATTTTTGAATATGTTTTTAATAATTCTTTCAGGAGTAAATAGTAATGGATAGGATAAATTGTTTCAAGGCCTATGATATTAGGGGGAAAGTGCCGTCTGAACTTAATCCGGATTTAGCATTTAAAATAGGAATTGCCTTTGCAAAATATATTAACGCCGGCAAAATTGTAATCGGGCACGACGTAAGGAAATCGTCCGAGGCGCTGTCCGACGCTTTAATTAAAGGGTTAACTTCCAGCGGAGTGGATGTAATCGACATCGGACTTTGCGGAACGGAAATGATCTATTATGCAACGCCCGAGCTTGAAGCCGACGGCGGGATAATGATTACCGCAAGCCATAACCCGCCCGAATACAACGGAATGAAATTTGTCCGCCAAGGCTCCGTTCCGGTAGGATATGATTCCGGCTTAAAAGAAGTCGAACAAATGATACTGAACGATGATCTCTCCCCTTTAAGGCATGAACCCGGAGATGTATTTAGAAAAAACATAATGAGCGGTTTTATAAATAACCTAAGTAAATTTTATGACCCGAATAAAATTAAGCCGTTAAAAGTTGTGGTTAATGCAGGCAACGGATGCGCCGGGCTTTCTTTGAATGCACTTGAGAAACACCTTCCTATCGAGATGATTAAGGTATTCTTTGAGCCCGATCCGGAATTTCCTAACGGGGTTCCAAATCCGCTTTTGCCCGAGAACAGAAAAGCAACAATCGATGCAGTCCTTTCCCATAAAGCCGATCTTGGAGTTGCGTGGGACGGGGATTACGACCGATGCTTCTTCTTCGATGAAAAAGGAAACTTTATTGAGGGATATTATATTGTCGGTCTGCTTGCCAAGTCAATTCTTAAAAAGAATTCGGGCGAAAAGATTGTCCACGATCCGCGTTTAATCTGGAATACAGTTGACGTTGTAAACAACAGCGGCGGCAGTGCGGTGGTCTCTAAAAGCGGGCACGCATTTATAAAACAAAAAATGCGGGAAGTGAATGCTGTATACGGCGGGGAGATGTCCGCGCATCATTATTTTAGAGACAATGCATATTCCGACAGCGGTATGATACCGTTTCTGTTAACCATGCAGCTGATGTCCGAAGAGAACAAGCCTTTAAGCGCGCTGGTAGACGAGATGATAAAAGCATATCCCTGCTCGGGCGAAATAAATTCTAAGATAGATAACCCGGCAGGTAAATTAAAAGAGATTGAAGAAAAGTATTCCGGCGGAAGGATTGACCGGCTTGACGGTGTTAGCGTTGAGTTTGATGACTGGAGATTTAACCTGAGAATTTCCAATACCGAGCCTATAATAAGACTGAATGTTGAAAGCCGGCACGACGTAAATTTAATGAAGGAAAAGACCGAAGAGCTTTTAAAATTAATTCGATCTTAATTTAAAATTATTAATGGTTTCTTTTTTAAAGGAAATATGAACCAGATGTTAAGCGATCTATATAACCATATGGAATGGGCCGATGCAGAACACTGGCGCGCAGTAGAAAATTTTCCTTCGGCTCTTGAAGACAAGATAATACGCGAGAGGCTGCACCATATTCATTTAGTCCAGCATGCTTATTTGTGGATAGTAAGCGAGGGCGGCAATAATTTTAAAAGAACGGCCGTTGATGATTTCCACCCGATAACGGAACTGAAAAATTACGCCAGGGAATTCCACACCAAGATGGCTGAGTTCCAGAAGACGCTTACAGAAAGCAAGCTGTACTTAATTGTAAATATCCCTTGGTATAAGGATCCGCCTCTTAGTGTACCGGTTATACAGGCGCTAACGCAGGCTGTAATGCATAGCCAATATCACCGGGGGCAAAACGCAACGCGGCTTAGGGAACTCGGCGGCGAGCCTCCTATAACGGACTATATTGCCTGGTACTGGAAAGGCAAACCAAAAGCCGGCTGGCCGTAATAAGATTAAAAAATTATCATCTTAAAATTTTTATGGACGTAAGCCCGCAAGTTAGACTGCTGGCACAAATAATTTGGGATTACCATAAGCTTAACCATCAGCCGGAAAAATCCGATTGCATTATTGTTCTCGGCAGCCACGATACCCGCGTAGCCGAAAGGGGCGCGCAATTATTCTTGCATGGTTATGCCCCATTAATTTTATTCTCCGGCGGGTTGGGTAATTTAACAAAAGGCATGTGGACAGAGACCGAAGCGGAAAAGTTTTCGAAAGTTGCCCTGAGCATGGGCGTACCGGAGGACAGGATAATTATTGAAAATAAATCCTCGAACACCGGCGAGAATATCAGGTTCAGTTATGATCTGATGACGGTTAAAAAAATCCGTGCCTCAAAAATAATCCTGGTGCAGAAGCCGTATATGGAAAGAAGAACCTACGCTACATTTATGAAGCAGTGGCCAGGTGAAAATACAAGCATCATTGTTACTTCACCTCAAATTGAATTTGATGATTATCCCAACGGTGAAATTAAAATTGATGAGGTAATAAATATTATGGCTGGTGATCTGCAGAGAATAAAAGAATATCCTCTTAAGGGCTACCAGATTTATCAAGAAATTCCGGATAATGTTTGGCAGGCTTATAAAAGTTTGGTAAGGCTGGGATTTAACAAGCACCTGATAAAATAACCGTCCGCATAAAAATACCTGCAGCCGGAATAGCATGACTGAAAAATTTATTTCATTAAATTTTATTCTACACACTCAGTAAGCCGGCGGATGATTGAGCAATATTAAAAACTCACATTCCAGATAATATTTTTTCAATTCACATTTACTTCAATTGTAAAAGGTACGCGCACTTTTTCCCAGGCAAGGCTTAATACAGCAGAGTTTTTTCCTTTTTCGTTTACCTTCATATTGGTAAAATTATAAGTTAGCCATTCCTGGAAATTTGTTGCCTGAGGTTTAACAGAAAAGCGTGCAAAGTCCTCGGCTTCGTTGTATTCAAACGCGCCCCACTGGTCTGCAACCTTGTTAAAGATGATTGTCCAGTCTTTCTTCTCATAAGGGATGATAAAAAAGCTGTAGGAGCCGGCCGGGAACTTCTTCCCTTCAATCCAAACATCGGTGCTGAATGTAAGCTTGGTCGCCTCGTTTGCGCCTGCACGCCATACTTTATTATATGGTACAAGCCCGCCCCAAATTTTTCTGCCTTTAACGCCGGGCCTGCTGTAGGAAATTGTTACGTCGGTTAAGCCTATAGTCTGGGTTTTAAAAACTCTCGGACTCACCCGGACTTTTTTATTCCAGTCAGGAACTGTTTTACCCTGCACTGCTTTGTTAACCGGCTGCATCGGCTTTTTAACCTGTTGTGCCTGCAAAGCAGGTGTAAAAGCGAAAACCATGCATATAAAAATTACGTGCGCGCTTATTAAAAAATATTTCTTTAACATAGCATCTCCCGAAGATTACTTTATTATAAAATTTCTACAGCCCCGGATTTTATTATAACGACAAACTCATGGCATTAATTTATAAATTATTATTTAAATTTCATCCGGCAAATTGTAGAATTAATAAAAATTAGAGTTCACGGATAATTATGGCTATAAAAGAAATCTTGCTGCTCGGAAATCCCAAGCTTTACCAGGTATGCGCTCCCGTTAAGCAGGAAGAACTTGAGGAAGTAAAGCTTGTAGTAAAAGATTTGCACGACACTTTGTTCGATTTTAAAAGTAAATACAATGCCGGCAGGGCAATTGCAGCTCCGCAAATTGGCTATATGAAGCGATTAATTTATATGAACATAGACGGGCCGGTGGTATTTATAAACCCGGTACTCGATATTTTAAGCGCAGAGATGTTTGAACTGTGGGACGATTGCATGAGCTTTCCGGACCTGCTTGTAAAAGTTAAACGCCATAAGAAATGTCATATCTCTTTTAAAGATTTTGATTGGCAGAACCAGTCGATGCAGCTTGAAAACAATCTGTCTGAGCTGCTGCAGCATGAAGTCGATCATCTTAACGGGGTGCTGGCTGTTTCCCGCGCTATAGACGGCAAATCTTTCTCGTTAAGAAGCCAGGCCGGGCATCTAGGCATCAAATAAAATCCTGAAGCAATCCAATTATTCTGTCTGTCTCTTCAAATGTATTATAAAAATGAGGGGAAAGCCGTACCATACCTTCTCTTACTGCGCAGTGAATATTGCTTTGCGCCAGGGCCTCGAAAATTTTTCCTGATTCATCATGCTTAAAGCTGACAATACCGGCGATATTTTTGAAATCGCACCCGGCAAGCACTGGCTTTATTCCCAGCTCCTGCAGCTTCGTTATAAGGTAGGCGGAGTTTCCGATAACATTTTCTTCAACCTGGCTGCTGCCGAATTCTTTAAAGAGTTTAAGAGACGCGCTTAAAGCGTAAATGCCGATTGAATTCAACGTGCCGCCCTGAAAACAATCTGCCGATTTCTTAAGTGTCAAATCATACTTTAAAAGATTCCACGCATCCTCTACCGAAAGCCAGCCTACATTTGCGGGAATCATTTTTTCCTGAAGCTCTTTTGAAACATATATAAAGCCGAGTCCCTGCAAACCTAAAAGCCATTTCTGGCTTCCAGCAGAAACAAAATCAATTTTGTCCCGCACAACGTTTAGCCTTACGGCGCCTAATCCTTGTATTGCATCTACGGAAAAAATAATTCCTCTTTCCCGGCATACACCGCCTATCTTCTCAAGGTCTGCACGGTAGCCGGTTAAAAACTGCACCTGACTTATAGAGACTAGTTTAGTTTCAGGCTTTATCATTTCAATTACATCATCGGCAGTAACAATACCATCGTGCGATTTCACAAAATCAACGACTACTCCTATTCTTTGTAAATTAAGAAAAGGGTAAACATTGGCAGGAAATTCCAGGTCGTTCAGAAGTATTCCGTCACCCTTTTTCCACTGCACACCCATTGCCAGCGCATTTATTCCGTTGGAAGTATTATCGACAAAAGCTATCCTATCGGGAGTAGTGTTTATAAGATCGCTAAGGTCGCTTTTGGTTTCCTTAATTACAGACTGCAGCCCGAGGTATTCGTCTATGTTCGTATGGCTCTTTTCATAAACTACTTTATTAATATTATCTAAAACCGGCTGAGACAGAGGCCCGGTTGATGCATGGTTAAAATAAATCTTGCCGCTTTTTAGGTAAGGAAAATAGCTTCTAGCTTTGTTAATATCCATATCGCCGTCCGAAAATTTTCAACAAAAAACTTGGGAGCCAAATTACAAATTTTAATTAATATTAACATCAACCCATGCCTGTCCAAGATAGTTGAACTTGAACTTAATCTTGAACTTTTTTGAATTTCTTCCCGATTATGGTTACATTTCAAACGAAATTTAGTTCAAGATTATTCAACGGAAAATTGGCAAATTAATATATTCCTAAATTTTTAACAGGCGAGATATGGCTTATCCAAAGGCACCCAAACCTAAAGAGCTTAAATCGGAAGATTTAAGATGGCGATGCAGCCCCGACGTGTTTGCATTCGATTCAACTACCGACCTGGAGCCGGTTGAAGGCATTATAGGCCAGGAGAGAGCGTTAAAAGCGTTAAGGCTAGGCGTCGACTTAAAAAGTCCGGGCTATAATATTTTTATCGCAGGGCTATCCGGCACCGGCAAGGCAACTACCGTAAAAAAAATGCTGGAAAAGATAAGCGGCAACTGCCCGTCGCTTTATGATTATGTGTACGTAAATAATTTCAAAGACAACGACCATCCGCTGCTATTAAAGTTCCAGGTAGGAAAGGCCAAGCTTTTCAGGCAGGATTACTCGTCCGCTATTGAAATGTTAAAGCGCAAAATTCCGCAAGCGCTGGAAAGTGATTCTTATATAATCAGGAAGAAGAAGATAGTCTCGCACTATAATGATAAAGAGCAGGCGCTGATGACCAGCTTTGATGAAAAGCTTAGGAAAGAAAATTTTTCACTCGGCCAGGTTAAGGTTGGTGAAACAGCCCGCCCGGAAATCTTCCCGGTTATAGATCAAAAGCCCGTCCCCGTTTACCAGCTGGAAGAATTGGTTAAGCAGGGAAAGCTTTCCGAAGACAATGCAAAACAAATTATTAAGAAATATACCGACTACCAGCAGGACCTCCATTCGCTATTTAAGAAAGGCTTGCAGATAAGCGAGGAATTCCAGGACAAGCTTTCAAAGCTTGAGCGTGAGACTGCCGAGGTTGTGGTAAAGGGCGTTATAGAAAACCTGCGCGAAAAATACGACGACAAGAAAGTCATCGAATACATAGACCAGGCCGAAGAAAGCATCCTTAACGAACTACAGGTATTCAAAGGCTTAAAGCCGGAAGGCGACACTACTCCCGAAGGCTTCCAGATAGATTACTTTAAAGAGTACGAGGTAAACATAATACTGGACAACAGCGAGACAAAGGACTGCCCTGTTATTATTGAAACCTCACCTACATATGTTAATCTTTTCGGCACAATAGAAAAAATTTACGACGGCAAGGGCGGATGGTACAGCGACTTTACAAAGATAAAGGCGGGCTCGCTGCTGCGCGCCAGCGGCGGATACCTGGTACTTAACGTTAAGCACCTGTTCGAAGAGCCAGGCGTTTGGAGAACTCTTAAGCGAGTACTAACCTACAGGAAGCTGGAAATACAGGACTCGCATTCTTTCTTCCAGGTTGCGCCTTCCGTCTTAAAGCCGGAGCCCATAGATATCGAAACAAAGGTAATCTTAATCGGCAACGATTATATCTATTCACTGCTGGCAGGCTACGAAGACGACTTTAAAAAAATATTCAAGGTGAAAGCCGACTTCGACTACGAGATAAAAAGGACCGACGAGGTATTAATTGAATACGCAAGAGTGATTAAAAAATTAATTAAGGAAGAGAACCTGCTGGAGTTCGACAAATCTGCCATTGCTTATCTTATAGAAATCGGTGCAAAGTTTGCCGGCAATAAGTACAAGCTTACCGCCAGGTTTTCTCAAATTGCAGATATAGCCCGCGAGGCAAACTTTTGGGCTGTAGATGACGGCCTTAGCATAGTCGGCTCGGCGCATGTTAAAAAAGCGTATGAGTTTGCAAAAGAAAGACATGGTCTTCTCGAATCAAAAGTAAACGATATGATTGAAGAAGGCATGGTTCTTATTGATACCGTAGGCGAGAGGATCGGCCAAATAAATGGGCTGGCAGTTTATGACGCCGACTTCTATTCATTCGGCAGGCCGACAAGAATTACAGCTACAGTTTCGCTAGGCAGCGGAAGCATAATAAATGTAGAGCGCGAGGCCGGGATGAGCGGCAGACATTACAACAAAGGTGTGCTTATTATTTCCGGATACTTCAGAGAAACATTCGGTCAGAATACGCCGCTCTCCTTCAACGCAAATCTTGTGTTCGAACAGTCCTACGGCACCGTAGACGGCGACAGCGCATCGTGCGCGGAAATTTTTGCCCTGCTCTCTACCCTATCGGGTCTGCCGATAAAGCAGGATATAGCGGTTACAGGCTCCCTTAACCAGAAGGGCGATGTTCAGCCGATAGGCGGAGTGAATGAGAAGATTGAAGGCTTCTTTGATGTTTGCAGGCAAAGAGGACTTAATAAGAAACAGGGCGTAATCATCCCGGTTCAAAATATACAGGAGCTTATGCTTAGGGAAGCGATTATGGAAGCAGTTGAGAAAAAAGAATTCCATATATATGCAATAAGCAGGGTTGAAGAAGGGATTGAGATACTTACCGGAGTAAAGGCAGGCAAAAGGAATGCAAAAGGCGAATACGATGAGAACAGCGTATTCTATTTGGTGGAGAAAAAAATAAAAGAGCTGTATGCAAAATCAAAAGCAAGCAAACCGAACGATAATAACCAGCAAGCATTGAAGAAGAAAAAGAGAAGATGAAAAAAGAATTATTGGAATTATCGGCAAAGACCAAAATACTTTGCACTCTGGGGCCAGCCACAAGCACGGCAAAGATTATTGAAAGCCTGATTGCGGCGGGAATGAACGGCGTAAGATTAAATTTTTCGCACGGAGATTATTCTTTCTATTCCGGAATATTCGATGAAATAAACAAGGCATGCGTGGATGAAAATACGCCGCTTGCGGTTTTAATGGACCTGCAGGGACCTAAGATAAGGATTGGCGATTTAACCGCGCCCGAAATTGAAATTTTTGACGGCGGGGAAATTGAAATTACCACCGACGATATTTTAGGCACCGGGAAAATAATTTCGACATCGTATAAGCCGCTGCCAGAGGATGCGCAAATAGGCGAAGCGGTTTTAATTGACGACGGCTTGATAAGACTGAGGATAACCGGGAAAAAAAGTAAATCGGTTATATGCGTAATTGAAAACGGCGGGATACTGAAGCCCAAGAAAGGCATGAACCTGCCGGGCATGAACCTGTCCACTCCGTCGGTTACGGAAAAGGATTTCCGCGACCTGGAGTTTGCGCTAAGCCGGCGTGTGGATTATATCGCTCTGTCATTCGTAAGAAGGGCATCGGATATTAAGCTGCTTCGTGACTGGCTTAAAGCAAAAAACTTTGATAAGCCAATCATCGCAAAGATTGAGAAGAAAGAAGCAGTCGATAACTTTGACGAAATACTCGAAGCTTCCGACGGCATTATGGTTGCCCGAGGCGACCTGGGAGTAGAGATGCTGCCGCAGGATGTGCCGATAATTCAGAAGACTATTATCAAAGAATGTAACGCCGTAGGCAAGCTTGTTATAAC
This sequence comes from Bacteroidota bacterium, assembly GCA_021813585.1. Lineage (GTDB taxonomy): Bacteria > Bacteroidota > Ignavibacteria > Ignavibacteriales > Ignavibacteriaceae > FEN-1297. The sequence continues at coordinate 12,808 of JAKAJV010000137.1, forward strand.
CGCAACGCAAATGCTTGAATCGATGATTCATAATCCTATTCCCACCCGCGCCGAAGCATCCGATGTTGCAAACGCAGTGCTTGACGGAACAGACGTGGTTATGCTGAGCGGCGAGACCTCGGTCGGCAAATTCCCGGTTCAAAGCGTAAAGATAATGAGCGACATAGTAAAGATTGCATGCGAGCATATCCCCCACAAAAAAGCGATTGAGTTTGCTATCCCCCTTACTATGGAAGAAAATTTGTTCGACTCCGTAGGAAGAGCTGTGGTCTCAATAAGCGAGCAGGTCAGTGCTTCCGCAATTGTAGCTTTTACATTCCAGGGCAGGACGGCTAAGAACCTAGCAAAGTACAGGCCGCATGCAAAGATTATTGCGCTCTCAAACAGCTTCGATACAATGAACAACCTTTGCTTAAGGTGGGGCGTAACATCCATCCTTATGGAAGGCATAGACAAAGAGCATATTGCAATCGATAAGGCTAAAAAATTAATCCGCCAAGCCGGTCTGGTTAAACAAGGAGATATAGTTGTGTTTACTGCGGGCGCTCCCTACTCAGATAAGAGCCGCGCTAACTGGCTGAGGTTTGAGACGATAACGTGAAGACGTTAAACGTGAAAAGGTGTAGACGGTAGACGTAAAAACGTTCTCTGAACATATTTCATTTATGGCTTTTCGTTTCCTCCTTAATCGTTTCTGCATTTTTCCGTTTGCAGTCTCCACGTTTAACGTCTCGACAAGGTTACTCTTAATAATTATGGAAATGAATAATTTAAAATTAGCCGACTGGTGGGAGCTGGCAGAGAAGGGAAAAATCCTCTGCACGCTATGCCCACGCTACTGCAAAATAGGCGAAGGCCAGCCCGGCTTTTGCTACATTAGGCAAAACCACGGCGGCAAGTTATACACAACCGGCTACGGCAGACCTACAGGCTTTGCAATAGACCCGGTTGAGAAAAAACCGCTTAATCATTTTTTGCCGGGCAGTTCTATCTTAAGCTTTGGCACAGCAGGCTGCAACCTGGGATGCAGGTTCTGCCAGAACTGGTCTATAAGCAAAGCAAGGCTGGATGAATTCAACTCGCTCTATGCCTCTCCGGAGGACGTAGTTAAACTGGCAAAGCAGTATAACGCCCCCTCAATTGCATTCACATATAACGACCCTACAATCTTCGGCGAGTATGTAATAGATATTTCGAAGATCGCTCGCAGCCAGGGAATTAAAACAGTAATGGTAACTGCCGGCTACATAGATAAGCAAGCGCGCAAGGATGTTTACAAATACATAGATGCCGCAAACGTAGACTTAAAGGGATTTACCGAGAGATTTTATTTTAAGCTGACATTCTCTCACTTAAAAGATGTACTGGATACTTTAGTCTGGCTGAAGAACGAGACCGATGTCTGGTTAGAAATTACCACTTTATTAATTCCCGGCGAGAACGATTCACCCGACGAGGTTAAAGAAGAAAGCGAATGGATATTGAATAACCTGGGCGATTCGGTGCCGCTGCACTTTACTGCGTTCCATCCTGATTTTAAAATGACGGATAAAGAGAGAACGCCTGAAAGAACTTTAACAACCGCGCGAAGCATTGCCATAAAGGAAGGCATAAAATACTGTTACTTAGGCAACGTATACAACCGCGAAGGCCAAACAACTTATTGCCCTAACTGCGGAACCCCGCTTATAAAAAGGGACTGGCACTCCGTACTATCCAATAAAATTTTAAACGGCAAATGTTATAACTGCGGGACTGCGATTGTAGGAAGGTTTTCTTAGAGTTAACAGGCTAACCAAAAAGTAGTTTTCTACTAAAAAATCTGTTGAAATCCGTTCAAATCTGCGCTTGCCCACCGAATGGCGTGGTCATCCGCGTTCTATCTCGATTTAATCGGGATATATTACTTTCTGGTCAGCCTCATATTTTCACTAGAAAATTAAATGTCGTTATTTAATTTGTAGCCCCGGTTGAACCTGCCTGACGCAGGCCGGCCGGGATTATCGATTAAATTCGCAATGCTCATTTACTATTACGACATTTGTCGCCTGGTATTTTTTAGATTTTTTGATCCTTCATCAGGATTTAGATCTTTATACAACTTAATATATTCTTTAACAACTTTCATTGTCCTGCCGGTTATTTCCTTTATCGATTCTGTTACTATGTCCGTCTTTCGTTAGTGCTGCAGCTTCTTTCATACTGCTGCCATCATAGTGATAAATTCTTCCAGCTTCACAACCTATATAAACGTCATTCGGACCTAAGCCATAAATAGAATAAGGAGCCCGGGGAATAATATACTTCCCCTCATATCTGTCGGCACTGGAGACCCAGCTTGTACCATCAAAATGAAAAATGTTAGCTGCCGCATCTCCGCCAGCTGCTATAGCCCAAACATCTGTTGGTGAACTTCCCAATAGTCTATATAATGTTTTGTATGGATAATTCATTGGGCTCACTACAGTATCCACAGTCCATGTATAATCCCTTCTTCCTGGTTGGTCTTCCGGAGGTGTAATTGGATTTTTCTTGCAAGAGTTAAACGTTAGCAAAATGCCCGCTATTAGTAATAATAAGATTTTTCTCATTATCATTCCCTATTGTAAATTAAAATCTCTATCAAGGCTTTATAGCCTAATCGCAGTAATGAAATTCTATTTGAAAATAATATACTGTTTATAATTGCTAATGTAAATACGGATTTTCCGTATTTTTATGTTGTACCTTAAAAATTTTTTAACACGGTTTTAATTTCCAAAGCAAATGCATATAATTTCCTTGTGTTCTTAAATCCTAATTTTTTTATCATATTTGTCTTGTGCGTATCAACCGTTCTGGTCGAGATAAACAGCCTTCCGGCTATTTCAATGTTGCTTTTACCTTCACCAACTAAAAATAAAATCTCCTTCTCCTTTTTTGTAAGAAGTTCAATAGACCGGTACACTCCGGATAAACTGTGCAGGTTATTGAAAATAAGGCCGGATTCATTTTCTATCTTGTATCCGGCGTTTCCAATTAATTGTTCGTAATTATTTAATTGCCTTATCCAGTTATGCCTGTTTGTTAAAGAAACCACTTTATTATGTGAGTTAAAATTAAGTTTTAATATATTAGTAATGAATTTTAGTTATTTGTTGCCCGAATTATTTGCCGTAAAAACATCCGAAGGGTTTAAATGAAATATTTTCTTCTTACTGCTTTAATACTAACACTAATGAAAACCGCCAATAGCCAAACAGAAAATTTACCCGTTGTACCTTCTCCCAAAATAGTAAAGTCTTTAAAGGGATATTTAACGTTAGATAAAAATGTCCGGATAAAAATTAATGGAAGCAAGGAAGAACTGGGCTTTACCGCCGAACAGATTGCTGAAGCACTGCATAAAGATATGAACGTAAACGCAGGGATTTCAGCCGGAGCTGCTTCAAGGGCTGCGGTAACTTTATCAATTAACCCGGATGCCGCTTTTTCGGAAGCGCCTAAAAGCGTTATCGACCAGGCTTATTCATTAACAATAGAAAAAAGCGGGATTAGGATTGAAGGCAGAACAGCCCGGGCTGTATTTTACGGCGCAATGACGCTGATACAACTAATCGACAGGGCTGCATCCGATAAACTGCCGTTAGTAAAAATAATAGACTGGCCGGACATGAAAGTGCGGGGCATATCCGACGATATAAGCCGCGGCCAGGTTTCTACACCCGATAATTTTAAGAAGATAATCAGGAATATTGCGCGCTATAAAATGAACGTCTACATGCCGTACTTGGAAGACATGATTAAATTCCCGCAGTACCCGGGAATAGGAAAAGGCAGAGGAGCGCTATCTGCAGATGAAATTAAAGAGTTGGTTGCGTACGCAAAAAAATATTTTATAGATGTTATTCCCATCTTTCAAACACTGGGGCACTATGAAAATATTCTTGTACAGAAAAAATATTTAAAGTATGCGGAATTCCCCGGCGCTGCCTCGCTAAACGTTTCAAACGATTCCACCTATATTTTCCTGGAGAGCATGCTTAAGGAAGTCTTTAAGCTCTTCCCTTCCGAATATTTCCATATGGGTGCGGACGAAAGCTTCGATGTAGGGCTGGGTGCAAGCAAATACATGGTAGACAAATTCGGCATAGCAAAAGTGCACGCGGACCATTACCAAAGGATATACGACATCTGCAAAAAGTACGGCAAGAAGGTGATGATGTACGGCGATATTATTTTAAGGCATCCGGAAATTTTAAAGATGATTCCTAAGGACATTACAATTGTCGATTGGCATTACCGGCCGGATACGGATTACCCTTCTGCCAAAATATTTAACGAAGCGGGATTCAATTATTGTGTATCTCCGTCCGTCTGGAACTTCTCTACTATGTTCCCGACAAACGTGAACGCTCTGCCGAACATTAAATATATTGTTAAAGCCGGATTGGAAAACAACTCGCGGGGTATGATAAATTCCAACTGGGGCGACTTTGGCGCAGAGACTTTTAAAGAACTGCTTTACTTCGGGTATGCATGGTCGGCCCAGTGCTCGTGGAATTTTAAGGAAAGCAATTTGAATGTGTTCTCCCAAAATTATTTCCGCGATTTTTTCGGGACAAGCGATGAGAGGATTCCGCAAATTTATGAGTCATTAAGCGACCCATTAAACCAGGTAACATGTAATGACTTCTGGCGGCACCCGCTTCTGGATTTTAACGAACCTGTCTGGTGGGAGCCGCGCGTTTCCCCCACCGCAAAAGCTGAATGGATGGAATGGACTCTGCCGCAGGTGCTGAAGGATATTAACGCCGTAGAGCCCGATGTTAAGAAAAATAAAGATCAGCTGGATATTCTCCGGTTTATCGTGAAGATGGATGAATGGTATATATCCAAGATGAAGACAGAATTTCTTCTTCACGATAAAAGCTATTTGAAAACGAAAGACAACAGTAGTCATGTAATCAGAATGATTGATAAAAATATTTCTTCATTGCACAATTTAAGGAACGAGTACGATAATATCTGGCTTAAGTATTACGACAAAGCAAACCTTAACATGATAAACGATAAATTCGACAGGCTTGCCGCTTACTTTAACGAGATAAAGGATTCACTTAAAAAAGGGGACGACACACTCTATTCCCCGCTCATCCCCTCAAAATGGATTTATGTTAGTGATGGGACAGATAGATTTGCACTCAGCGCTGAATTTGAAAGGACGATAAAAATAGATAATGTCCCGGACAAGGCTTGTCTTCAGCTTATGGGAGACACCTACGCAAGGCTTTATATAAACGGGAAGTATGTTGGCGAGGTTTATGCCCGCCGCACACTCTCTTTAACCGTTGAATATCATAGGGTGAAATATCTAAATATAAAAAAATACCTTGTGAAGGGAGAGAACACATTTCTGGTTAAAGTTAAAAATTTTAATGACAGAGGTGCGGCAGGTTTGAATATAGATTCTTATTTTTCCGGCGGAGGTAAAATTACAAATATAAATACCGGAGAGGATGCCGGTAAAGATTTGTGGAAGGGCAAAGCCGGGAATGAGGGCTGGGGCAGAGTAACAGTTAGGAATTACCCGTTCCAAATTATTGCCCCCGATTTTAATACCCGCAGGCCGAGCTGGATTGAGAGATAAAATAAAAACAAAGGAGAAGCCTTTGAAAAAAATTTACTCTGTAATTTTGGGTTTAGTTGCCGGATTAGTAACGGTTCTTGTGCTGGACCAGCTCTTCAAGGGGCTGATTGCTTATATCGAGGTTGGAAGTTCCGTTCAAATCCTGTTTAGGGGAATAAGACTTAATGTAGAGTTCCCCGCTGAAAATGTTAAAAGCTTTTTCATTTTTTCGGCAATTATCCTCTCGCCTTTTGTATTCAGCTTATTTCTGATTGAAATTACACTAGCTGTGTTAAGCAGGCTGTCCGGCGATCATGTCCGCAGCGCAGTAATAGTCTTCCAGATAATAAATATCGGCTACTTGATTTTTGCCGCAGTATTGGGAATCCTTTCGGTCGCCTTACATACTGCATCATCATCGGACTGGTCTCTGCTGCTGGCTTACGGCGGTCTATCGTATAATCAGAAATTAATATTCGTTTTCCTTATCATGTTCATACTCCTTGGCTATATAAATATTTTAACCAAGAGAATAAGAAAGTCGATACCGGTTATTAATAAACAAAAGCTATCAAAACCTTGAAGGAAATTTTTTTTATGGGCAGACTATCAAATAAAGTTGTATTCATTACCGGAGCTTCATCGGGCATCGGTAAGGCTTGTGCCGAATTATTTGCCGGTGAAGGCGCCAACCTGATTCTATCGGCTAGGCGAGTGGACAGATTAAATTACGTTGCCGATGCGATTAGAGAAAAAACCGGAGTAAAAGTTTTGGATTTTAAACTCGACGTAAGGAATTATGAAGAAGTAAAAAGTGCAATCTCTGCCCTGCCGGATGAATGGAAACAGATAGACATATTAATAAATAATGCAGGGCTGGCACGCGGTTTCGATAATCTTTATGAAGGCAGGATAGAAGACTGGGAAGAGATGATCGATACGAATATAAAAGGTCTGCTTTATGTTACCAGGCTGGTCCTGCCGCAAATGGTGGAAAGGAAATCTGGGCATGTAATTAATATCGGTTCGGTGGCCGGGCACCAAGTTTATGCAAAAGGAAATGTATACGCGGCAACCAAGTTCGCGGTTAATGCACTTACCCAGTCGATAAGGCTGGACGTTCTCGATAAAAATATAAAAGTCAGCACGGTCGATCCCGGAATGGTTCTAACGGAATTCAGCTATGTCAGGTTCTCCGGCAATGAAGAGAAAGTGAATAAAGTTTACGAGGGAATTACTCCGCTTACTGCAGAGGATATAGCGGACTCGGTTTTATTCTGCGCTACACGACCCGCACATGTGAACATAAATGAAATTATAATAACTACTGCTGCCCAGGCTTCTTCTACCCAAATGTACAGGCAGAAATAAAAGAAGCCGGATAGAATTAACTAGCCGGCTTTAATAATTCTCCTCTATTAGCTTCGTCTTATAATAATTGTCGGAATAAATTCTTTTCAATTAGGCTTAACGGAATTAAAAAGATGTTAATACATGTTAAGCGAACATACTAACATCTCCTGCTCCTTTCCTTATAATCTCAGGGGAATCCATGCTTAAATCTATAACGCTGGAAGGGTTGCTTGAGAGTGCGCCGGATGAGAGCATTAGATCAACAAGAGGATTAAAGATGTTTTTTATTTCATACGGGTCAGTTAATATTTCTCCCTTCCTGTTAGTTGTGCTTGTGCTGATTATGGGATTGCCCAGCACTTCAACCAGCCTTAGAGAAGCCGAGTGGTTGGGCATCCTTATTCCAACAGTTTTTCTTTTACTCCATAATTTTTTAGGGACTAACCTTGCGGCAGGAAGGATGAAAGTGTAAGGCCCGGGTAAAAGGTGCTTCATAGTACGGTACGCATAGTCGGAAACCTTAGCGTAACTCGATATATCTTTCAGGTTGGCGCAGACGAAGCTGAACAACTTTGAGCTGCCGTCATTTTTGATGGCCAATATTTTGTCAATCGCGGCCTTATTAAAGATATCGCAGCCGATGCCGTAAACTGTGTCGGTTGGATAAATAATTACCCCTCCTTTTTTTAAGACATCCACAGCTTTATTTAAATATCTAAGCTGCGGGTTTTCCGGGTGAAGTTCATAATATTCCATATTTACCTCCTTATATAAAGGGATTTTTTATTTACTGTCATGAAATGACGAATTGGTTAGTTCCGTAAAAAGAATGCTCTTCTTAATTAAATTTTCTTTAACCTTGCTTATAAGTTAAAAAGGAATTTATCATTGTCAATATCTTAATAAGGATTTTATTCTATAGCGCAAATTTTTGTTAAGAATGTTAAAAATATCAATGCTTAGGTTATTATTTCAGAATTAATTTATTATATTTGTAGCTTAAATTTTACATGTAAGGTAAGTTTTTAAGGAGAAATAAATGTCTAGAAGATGCCAAGTTACAGGGATTGGACCGGTGGCGGGAAATCATGTATCCCACGCTCACAACAGAAGAAAAAGAAGGTTTCTGCCAAATTTACAAAAGAAGAGAATTTGGGTGCAGGAATTAAACAGATTTGTTACATTAAAACTTTCCGCTAAGGCCATTAAGGGTATTTCAAGAAACGGCACGTCGGTTGTGGCAAAGCTGGTCAAAGAAAAACATGTAAAAGCCAGATAAGTTTTTAGCTATACAAATTTAAAATAAAAAAGGAAAGCCGGTGCTTTCCTTTTTTCGTTTATATCATATCCCGGTTATTCTCTAACTACCCAAACCTTAATATTAGAAGTTACATTCTGGTGCAGCTTAATGCTTATACCGTAAATGCCAAGCGATTTAATCGGTTCTTCTATTTCTATTTTTCTCTTATCAAGGTCGTAGCCCTTTTCCTTAAGAGCGTCGGCTATCATTTGAGTTGTAACGGAACCGAATATTTTATCTTCCTCACCAACCTGCACAGGGATAGTTACCGATACTTTCTCCAGCTCGGCAGATAACTTTTCCGCAGCCTGTATTTCCAGCTGCCGCTTTTTCTCAACCGTCTTCTTCTCTTCTTCAAGTGCACGAAGATTGCCCTTTAACGCAGCGTATGCAATTTTGCGGGGAATTAAAAAATTTCTGGCATAACCATCTTTAACGTCGACTATTTCACCTATCTGTCCTAGCGACTCATAATTTTGCCTTAATATTACTTTCATACTTTCTCCTCAAAATATACTATCGCACTGTATCAGAAACATATGGCAGCAAAGCCATATGCCTGGCACGTTTAATAGCTAATGATAATTGTCGTTGATATTTTGAACTGGTGCCGGTTATTCTTTTAGGAATAATCTTACCTTGTTCGGTAATGTATCTCTGCAAAATTTTAACATCTTTATAGTCTATATACTTTACCTTGTTTTGAGTAAACCTACAGACTTTTTTTGTTTTAATTTCTTTTCTCATTTTTTCACCAAATTACTTTAATAAATCAGATTCCTCACTCGATAGGAACTTATCGAACGAATCCTCTGTGTAATCTATGCCGTCTTCTTCTGTAAAGACATCGCCCTCTTCTGCCTGGCCGTCCAACCCGTCATCGCTGCCGTTAAGCTTTTTACTTTTATTAAGGAATTGAATCCTTCTTGCTTTAATCTCAACGATGCTTCGGTTATGTCCTTCATCAGATTTCCAGCTTCTGCTTTGCAACTCGCCATCGACCAAAACGGCGGAACCTTTTTTAAGTCTATCTCGGCAGCTTTCTGCCAACTTATTCCATGCAACAATGCCCACGTAGCAAACATCTTCCTGCCATTGGTTGGTACTGTCTTTGTATTTTCTATTTGAAGCAATAGAAAAATTAACGACCGGAGTGCTATTGGTAGTCTGCCGAAAAATTGGATCTTTGGTTAGATTACCGGCTACAATAACGTAGTTAATTTCGGGCATTTTCAAATCGGCCATGGTTATTCCTCCAAACTTAATCTTAATTTGTTAATTATTTGTCTTTTTCCTGTATCTCATCTTCAGTTTCAAAATCCGCCTGCGGGCTGTTTTCTACCTTATTGGTATCTTCCAAATCTTCGGTAACTGCATTAAGCTTGTTCTTCTCAAGATGCTCTATTGCGTCGTTATCTAAGGATATTGTAAGATATCTTAAAATTTGTTCTTCAAGAGAGTAGAATCTTTCCAGCTTGGCAACAATATTTGAGGGGGCATTAAATCTAAAGATGGCATAATAACCGATTTTGCTTTTCTTAACCATGTAAGCCAATCTTTTTCTTCCCCAGTTTTCTATATCTCTAATTTCTCCGCCGTTGTTTGTTATGGTCTCTTTTATGCGGGAAATTATTAAGTCGATCTGTTCATCATCAAGTGCAGCATTAATAATTACCGCACTCTCGTAGATATTGGTCTTCATTAAACGAATTCACCTCCTTTGGTCATTTCGGCCCTCATTCTTCGATGAGAGCAGGGGTTCATAAAATATTTTTTAAACGGTTGTAAATTTATTTAATTAAATGGGCAATTACAATAGTGAAGATTTTTTAACGGCGTTTGTAATAAGGAATGGGTTCTCTGTCAATTAGGCGTTTAAACACATTAATTAGAATGCCGCTCAATCTGTATATAAGATAAAAATTAAATATTATTTGGGTAAAGTACTATTTGCGTCGAGTAATTGCTTTAAGCCCCCGGCTATAAATTGCTCAATTAGAAAACTTCCCGTTTCAAAGGTCTTTTCCAAAGACGGGTACTCGTCTTCATAAAACTCCGAAAGTACGTAATCCGCCATTTGCCCTCTATTAAAATCGCCGCCGATGCCAATTCTTAACCGGGCAAAATTATCAGAGTTAAGATGATAAATAATTGAATTGACCCCGTTATGACCACCGTCGCCGCCGGATATTTTTATCTTTATCTTGAAAGGCTCTAAATTCAAATCGTCGCAAACCACCAGCAGATCCGAAAGGTCAATGCCATAGGTCTCAATAACTTCGGAAGCGGCTATACCGCTGTTATTAACATAAGTAGTGGGCTTTACAAGAATATAATCTCGGTCTCGAATTTTACTTTCGCAAAAGTAAAATTCGCTTTTAGACGGCTTAAATATTAGTGAGTTTTTATTTGCGAAGTAATCCAGCAGCATATATCCCACATTATGCCTTGTCCTAGCATAACGCTTACCGGGATTTCCTATCCCTAATATAATGCGCACTTTTAATTACTTACTCTTATTCTTCTTCAGACTTCTCTTTACCGATAACCTCAGGTTCCTTTGCAGCTTCTTCTGCGCCTTCGGCCGGTGCTTCTTTCTCAGCCTTCGGATGTGTAACCGCTACGACTACAGTTTCTTCGGTGTTAAGTATTGTAATATTTTCGTAATTAAGATCGCTAATATGTATTGCATCGCCGAGCTTCAGATCCTGGATGTTAATTACAATATGCTGCGGTATGTCGGCCGGAAGACATTCGATTTCGAGCTTATGAAGGAAGGTCTGTAATACTCCGCCTTCTTTTACACCAACCGGGCTGCCCGTATATTGAATCGGAACCTCAAGCTGGAATTTTTCGCCGGAGGTTAATCCGAGCAAATCGAAATGCATTATCTTGTCTGTAAGAGGATCGAACTGAATATCTTTAATAACACAATCGTAATCTTGCTGCCCTTCAATTTGAAGCGAGATTAAATGCGTTTCCGTAGTATAAACCAGGGGACTGATAACCTTTTCAGAAACATCTATTGAAATCGGGTTACCATGCTTGGAATAATAAACTCCGGGAACTCTTCCGTTGCGGCGCAAACTATTTCTTGAAGATTTAGTTATCGACTTTCTTTCATTTGCTTTTAAGACTACTTTTTCCATTGTATCTCCAAACTAATTTTATCCTTTATCTATATCAAAAAGCGAACTTATTGATTCGTTGTTATATGTTCTTCTAATTGCTTCTGCAAAAATATTTGAAGCTGAAATTACTTCTATTTTTTTCGATTCCATATTTTTCTGAATCGGAATCGTATCGGATACAAACAACTTGGTAAGCGCCGAATTATTTATTCTGTCTGTTGCCGGCCCCGATAGCAAAGGATGAGTAATAGCGCCGTAAATATTCTTAGCCCCGTTCTTCTTTAACGCCTCAATTGCGCCTACAAAAGTACCGGCAGTATCTATCAAATCATCAACCAACAGCACATCCCTGTTTTCAACACTTCCGATTATATGAACCACTTCGGCAAGGTTTTGCTTCGGCCTTCTCTTATCGATTACTACCAGGTCTGCATGCAGCCTCTTAGCATAAGACCGGGCAATTTTTATTCCTCCTACGTCCGGAGAAACAACCACAAGATTATCTTTTATATCGTCAAACAAACCGCTAAATATGGTTGAGCCGTAAAGATGGTCGAAAGGGATATCAAAAAAGCCTTGTATCTGAGCGGCGTGAAGGTCCATCGTCATCACTCTATCAGCGCCGGCAACTGTAATTAAATTGGCAACAAGTTTAGCGGTAATTGAAACCC
>JAKAJV010000131.1 GCA_021813585.1 Bacteroidota bacterium
GATTATATTCGTACATGTTAATTACAGTTGTTGAGCTACCTGAATACATTAAGAGAGCAAACAAGATATTATCGCAAGATGAAAGAGATGGTTTGCTCTATTATTTATCCTCTAATCCAAAAGCCGGGAACTTAATTCAAGGAACTAGTGGAGTTAGAAAATTAAGGTGGTCTTCAAAAGGTAAAGGTAAAAGTGGCGGTTCTAGAGCAATATATTTTTATTATAATGAAACTATTCCACTTTTTTTATTAACAGTTTTCGGGAAAAATGAAAAGACAAATTTAAGTAAATCGGAGCGAAACGAATTAGCTAAGTTGGTGAAAGAATTAGTAATAAATTACAAGAGGTAAAAAGATGAGTGAAGCATATAAAAGCATAAGCAAAGGATTGAAAGAAGCAATAGAATATTCAAAAGGGAACACTAAAGGTGTGAGAGAATTTAAACCTAGTCATATTGATGTAAAGAAATTACGTGAAAGAATCGGAATGAGTCAACCAAAATTTGCAGCATCATTTGGAATAAGTTTGGGAACGTTACGTCATTGGGAAAGAGGCGATAGGTATCCACAAGGCGCTGCTTTGGTATTATTAAATTTATTATCAAAAGACCCAAACACAGTGTTAAAAGTTTTATATGAGTAAAGAGCGCAACCTAACATGCCGCTCAACCGGACAACGTATTCGCATTCGGCATTTGTACAATTGTAAAGGTAGTTACTCCGTGTCGGCTATCTTGTTCGGCAATGTTCTATTAAACAAAATTTTTTTAATCATTAAAGTTTGTGCTTCTATTCGGCAGTCTTGTTCTTGGCTGCGTCTTAGCAGTCAGATCGTTAGTTTGCAAGGAATATGAAAAATAGATTATCATTTTTTATAATAATATTCTTTACAATATCCACCATAGCTTTTGGACAGAATATTTCATTTTTCCCAAAAGTTAGTATTATTTATTTAATTGACGGCTGCACTGGTGTATACATGAAATATTCTTTGGCAAAGAGTAACAACATTGATTCAATTAAAATATCTCCCGGTTTTAATACAAACTTGTTTTATAATGATAGTAGTGGTGCAAAGATACTACTTGATACTGCTATGTTTCTTGTAAACAAAAAGGATAAAAACTATAATTATGAATTATATTTATACTCTAATAATTATAGTATTTTAATTCCGCCTGATTCATTATTTAATGTAAATGTGCCAGACTATTATATTAAATTAATAGTAAAAGAAGATAGTACGGTCATAGATTCATTGCTACAGCAATTTCATTCGGATTGGGGGGTAGGTGTTGAAGAGAAAGAGCAGAAAGCTTATCCGGAGAACTATAGTTTTATAAATAATTATCCAAATCCATTTAATCCATCGACCACAGTTAAATATATGTTACCTTCATCAGGTGAAATAAATTTATCAGTGTATGATATGTTAGGAAAATTAATAATTACATTAAAAAATGGTTATGAACGAACTGGTATGCATCAGATACTGTGGTATACGCATAATCTGAGAAGTGGAGTATATTTTATTGTATTAAGAAATAAAGGAAGCGTATCAGTTACAAAAAGTGTATTGGTAAAATAAAATGCAAACTAACAAGCGTTTCAAGCTGACCGCGAGAACGGTTCTGGTAATTTGCAGTTTTTGGCTTTATCTTTTTCGTTCGGCAGTCTTGTTCAAGGTAGTTCTTATATGAAAATTTTTTCTAAACATAAATTTATTTAATAAGTTAGGCATTGCTGTTCTGGACTGCGGATTAGCTGCAACATCGTCAGGCAATTCATCAAAAGTAAAAAATTAATGATAGATATTCAGAAGAGCATAACTTGGTAGTTAGTATTTTTATTTTCAACAATATGTCATGAATTTTCTCTTGCATCTAATGCGATGAAAATGGATGAACTAACAACATATGAAAATGAACAAGCATCACTAAATCATTTTCCACACATAAAAAGAGAACCGATTAGAATTATAGCTGTCACTATTTTATCTTGTATTATAGGACGTTCGGGTGAAAAAAATAAAAGTAAAAAAATCATAATCCGGTTACCGTTCTTCATTTTGTGTAGTCATATTAGGTAACAATAAAATGTTTTACTTTAACAAGGACTGGATTTATGAAACAAATCATATTGCCAGCATGGGTAGTCTTAATTGTTTTAGTAATAGTTCCAGGATACCCGTTTGCACAAACGTCCGTAATACCGGCTGCGTTACCTTCTTTGCAATCCGATTCTACAATACGGGAATATCTTATTGACCGGATAGACGCTCAACATAAAGGTGTTGGAATGGTAGTGGGAATAATTACGCCTAAAAGCAGACGCATTATTTCTTACGGTTATTTAAATCAGGGTGATACTCGTTCGCCGGACGGCAATACAATTTTTGAAATCGGTTCTTTAACAAAAGTTTTTACAGCTCTGCTACTTTCAGATATGGTAAAGGGCGGTAAATAACGTCTCCAAGTGCACAGGAAGGACTTCAGCTTCATGCTGAAAGCGAAAGAATCTTTTTTATAACTGAAGCCGATCTTCAGATTAATTTTCAAGTTGATGGTAAAGGACAAACTAAAGGAATGATGATTCGTTTTGCAGGGACGGAAGACCTTGCGCTACTGATTGAATTCGAGCCGATAGAAAATTAGACGATTTTGTAAGGAGTTTAGGAAAAAGATAACGAGAACATAGCCGGAATAATTCTTTAAAAATTTACCGGCAAGTTTCGCTGATTTTTTTATTAGATGAGAAAATAAGTTAAAAATTAAAAACGGATATATTTTATGGAAACAAAAGATCTACTCGGGATAATTATTGCCATCATTGCTGTTGTAGGCGGGTTAGGGATTGCGGTTCTTTCTATCATTTCGGGATACGCTTCCGCGAAAGAGGAAAAGTTAGCCTTAATTGAAGCGCGGAATAAAGAAAGACTTGCACTGATAGAGAAGGGAATGGATCCTTTAATTGCAGATAAACAAATTGAAAAGAAATCTTTGTATGGCCCTCTGCTATGGGGGCTATTACTGACCGGTGCAGGGTTCGGATGGCTTTTGGGTTACATAGTGTTTCTTATTACCGGGTTGGATTTAAGTTTTATCAGTAATTCACTGGCTGTATTATTCGGCGGCATCGGCTTAATCAGCTATTATGTTTATCGCAGAAAAAAATATAATGATAAAGCCGAATAGATGGAGTCTCTTTACATCAAAGAAATAATATTAGGAGATGTATCCAAATTCTCCTACTTTGTAAGCAAATATAAAGACATGTCTTTCGTGATAGCTTTTAGAATTGTCAAAAACAAGGAAGATGCAGAGGAAGTAGTTCAGGATTCTTTTCTTAGAGCATATAAATCGCTTGGTAAATTCAAGCATAATTCAAAGTTTTCTACCTGGCTTTATAGAATTGTTGTCAATACATCATTAACAAAAGTAAAGAGAAGAAGCACTATAAATAATATTGATATCGAAGAAGTACCGGACATTTTTATTGAGAATGTAGAATCGATTTATGGGGGTTTGGCTAATGAAGAACAAAAAAAATTTATTAATCATGCATTGAATGAGCTGAATGTTGAAGATAGTCTGCTGTTGACATTATATTATATAAATGAAAATTCTATTGATGAGATAGGCGAAATAACAGATATTTCAAATAAGAATATAAAAATGAAATTATATAGGGCAAGGAAAAGGATGTATGTTGTTTTAAACAAAATTCTTAAACTGGAAATGAAAGAGATAATATAATGGAAACCGAAAACCCGGATAAAATTACTAAAGCTATTCTTTCAAATAGCAGGTTAGAACTGACTAACCCGGAATTCGATAGAATCATTATGGGCAAAATTATTCGCGAGCGAAACAAAAAAGTTATGCTTCGTACTCTTTCATACTTTTTCGTCGGTGTTATTACCTTAACAGTTGCTTCTTTTATAATTCTTTCAAACATTACCTTTAGTAATCCAAACATTACTTACACGTCAGGTGATCTAACAAAAATTATCCTCACTATTATTCAAACCATAAAAGAAGTTCTTGCTAAATCTGGATATTCTGTTTTGTCATTTATTATACTATTAGTTATTAAAAAACTTGTAGAAGTACGAATAAAGCATTTATGATTAAAAAACTTAAAGATTTTTTTAGTTCGATATTGCCATTTTCTTTTTAAGATTGTTATAAATAGAATGCTTATCGTTTTGATTAAGAAACTGATTTTAACATAAAAGTTGCACTGACAAAAACGTCATAATTGTTTTTGGTGGCAATCACAACGATAAGCGTATTCAATAATAAGAGGTCTATATGAAAACAAGAGTGATAATTCTTTTAATCATAGCTTTTGCATATGTCAACTCATTTGCACAACAACAGACTTTTCAAGATTCATTATTAGATAGAATGGTTGGTGAGTGGACATTAAAAGGCATGATTGCAGGACGAGAAACTACACATGATGTTATTGCATCATGGATTCTAAATCATGAGTACTTACAGTTTCATGAAATATCCCATGAAAAGGATAGCGAAGGTTCTGCGGCTTACGAGGCGTTAGTTTTTATCGGTTGGGATTCGCAATTAAATCAATACTCTTGCCTATGGCTGGATAATACCGGCGGCGGCGGTCTTTCAGCCCAAGCTATTGCCCATGCCGTTCGTAAAGGAGATGATATTATGTTTTTATTTAAAGGTGCTGACGGTAGTAATTTCCATACGACACTTGCTTATGATAGAAATACCGACTCATGGCAGTGGATTATGGACGGCGAAGAAAACGGGAAGTTACAACCTTTCGCTCGTGTAAAACTCACTCGGAAAAAGTAGTTAGATTAATTTAATCCAACGCCTAACCGCTTTTCCACCCGTTTACAATGCGGCAGTATTAATATTCCCGGGTTTAGTTGTAAAGGTAAGCTTTGTTGTTCGCCCTTATCCTATTAAATAAAATTGTTAAAAATTATTGGCGTTGGTTTTTTATTCGGCATTGCTGTTCGGGGCGGACAGGTGAAAAGCGACGCCGTTATATGCTAAGATAATAATCTTGATGTTGTCGTAATATGGTCTTATATTTAGTCCGAAATAAAGACAATATAAGGGTATAATAATGAAAAATATCTCAGTCTCAAATGATATAATTCCAGTCGGTCAATTTAAATCTGGTTTAGCAAAATACCTCAAAGAAATCCAGAGCAAACGAAATTCCTTAATCATTACTCAAAATGGTAAGCCTGCCGGAGTATTAATCTCTCCTTCAGTATTTGATGAATTAATACAAACAAAACTCTTTATAGATTCAATTTCACGTGGATTATCTAATTCTGAAAAAGGAGAAGTGTTAACAACTTCGCGGCTTAAAAGTGAATTGCGTAAAACACGAGTTGGAAAAGAACGATGAAATTATTATGGACTAAGGAGGCTTTAATACGATTGCAAGAAATTGAAGAATTTATATCGAGAGATAATACCAGTGTCGCAACTGAATTTGTTGACAGATTAATTTCAGTGGCTGAAACAATTATTCATAGTCCGGAAATAGGCAGAATTTTTCCTGAATTTTCTATTGAAAACATAAGAGAAATATTACATAAGAATTATAGAATTGTTTACTTGGTTAAGAAAAACTCGATAGACATTCTTACAGCATTCGAAGGACACCAATTCTTAAAGAAAGAAGATATAATTAAGAATAAAAACTGAGAAACGCATATAACATCTCAACTTGTCCTCTTAATTCGGTTCAGCTTTGTTGCTGTTTTAGGCTTTACGTTTTTCGTTTAACATCTTTGTTTAAATTTATTTGGCAAAAAATATTTTCTTAATTATTGGCGTTGTCCTTCTAAGCCTTTTGTTTTGGGCTGCGGCTTAGCAGTAAAGTCATTAGCTGTTAAATAAAAATCAACTTCAAAAGGATCGAAATGAAAAAGTTGTTGATGTTAACTTTTATTTTGGGATTGAACCTCGCAAGTGTTCAAGCTCAGAATGGATCTGAATTAAATTGTTTTACAATTTTAGTTGGGAAAAATGCTTCCACAGATGGATCGGTATTTATTGCACACAACGAGGATGATCTTAACGATCATAATTTTGTTGACCTGCATAAAGTTCCCCGGTTAAATCATAAAGCCGCCGAGAAATATATATTTTTGTACAATAGAGACTCAATTGATGTACCGGGTGAAACCAACGGATATTTTTGGATTACCGGTTCACAATATATAGAAGAGCAGTATTTAAATGAATGGGGAGTCGCAATAACCTCAAACAGCAGCCGGTCGAAAGTGATAAACGGAAACGGCAGAATTGATCATAATCTTAGAAGAATTGTTATTGAAAGAGCACGCACAGCAAGAGAAGCCGTAAAAATATCCGGTTCATTGATTGATAAATACGGATATGCAAGTTCCGGCAGAGTTTATTTAATAGCCGATCCAAATGAAGCCTGGGTATTAGAAGTAGCTAACGGTAAACATTGGATCGCAAAACGTGTTCCGGATGATGAAGTTGCCATTATTCCTAACTATTATGTCATCGATGATTTTATTCAATCGGATACTTTGAATTATCTTTCTTCACCGGATATTATAGATTATGCAGTAACTAATGGCTGGTATAATCAGCAGACTGACAAATCATTTAACTTCCGGAACGTATATTGCCCTCCGGACAGATTTAACGCTATATGGAACATTGCCCGTAAATGGGTTATCATAAATCAATTTTCCGATAAGCAATATAAATTCAATGAAGAGCTCCCCTTCTCTATTAAGCCGAAACAAAAAATAAGCATTCAACTACTTATGGATGCTTTACAGAATCATTATGAAAATACCGAATACGAAAATGATTCTTCAATTAAAAATAACTCTCCGCACAAACGAAACGGTTTTAGCGTTAAGGATACTATGAATGTGTGTAATTTATATAACGACTATGCCTGTATTATTCAGTTGAGGAACTGGTTGCC
The DNA here is from genome assembly GCA_021813585.1 of Bacteroidota bacterium. GTDB lineage: Bacteria > Bacteroidota > Ignavibacteria > Ignavibacteriales > Ignavibacteriaceae > FEN-1297. The sequence continues at coordinate 6,972 of JAKAJV010000131.1, forward strand.
TGCTGATATCGGTAATATAAACTGGATTGCACCAAGGTATCCGTGTATTCAGCCTTTCATACCGTGGTATTACGGCATTAACAAAATATCTTCTAATTATGAAAAAGCTACATATGCGGAAGCGTTGGAAAACTATAATAATAAGAACAGAAATTATATATCAATGTATCCCGACCATGCCTGTTGGGTTTTTGATGACTTTGCAAACAAGACAGACAGTTGTTACGGAAAAGAAATAAAAGCATTGAAAGAATGGAAGAACGAATTTCAAACAAATGTTTTTAAGGCTGTCAATAAAAAGGAAAAAGAAATACTAAGCTCTTATGAATCAGACCGGGAAAAATCTTTGCAGATGTTAACCGATTTAACAAATGGTTTAGCAGAAAAGGTTTTGACTGAAACAAAAGAGAGATTACAAAAAATGAAAACATTAAGTAGATAAAAAATGCTTTTATAAACCGCAGCTAATATATGTTTCAAGAGGTCTGTTCCAATCGATTTTAATATTTTCAGTTCGTCATTAGATGGATCAGGTTGGGCGATGCATTCTGTCCACATCTGTAATTGAATCCGGCTCTGTACAAAATGATTGAACATATAATTAAAAGGAGAAAAATATATGAATACCCGTAGTAAATCAGAAAAGTTCTGGGATAGGATAGCGAAGTATTTTGATTGGATAGAAAGAAAAGATGAACCGATTAATATTAAAATTATTGAAAAAACAAGAACCCGGCTTAATTCTAACGATACTGTTTTAGATTACGGATGCGGAAGCGGAACAGCCGCTATTGCTATTGCGAGCAGTGTAAAAAAAATTTTGGGTATCGATATCTCATCCAAAATGATTGAATTAGCAAAAGGGAAAAGTGAAAAACATAAAGTTAAGAATATTGATTTCGCACAAATAACATTATTTGATGAAAAACTAAAAACAGAATCGTTTGATGTAATCTTATGTTTCTACCTGCTCCATTTAGTGGAAGATACGCCAAAGGTTATGCAAAGGATAAACGATTTATTAAAACCTGGTGGATTGATTATTTCTGCAACTCCTTGCATTAGAGGGACACATTTTGGAGTTCTATTATCCCCCATGAGCAAAATCGGGTTACTACCTTCGATAACATCATTCAAAATCTCTGAATTAAAAAATTTAATGACTAATGGAAGTTTTGATATAATTGATGCTGAATGTTTGCATAAAAGTGGTCAACAATATTTCATTGTAGCACAGAAGAAATTGAGTAAAGCCGCGGTTTTCTCTTATACCTAATGTTACAAATAAATAAAGCTGCAGCTAACACGTGGCTCAAGGCGAGAGCGTATTCGCACTCAGCATATTCGTAATTTTAATCGTAGTCGTTCCGGTTCTGTATTTTTGTTCGGCTTAGTCATTCTAATGAAAGAAGTATTGGTAATAAACATTATTAGATAAATCGGCATTGTTGTTCCTACCTACTCCCGATTAAATTGGGATTCGGTAGGCAAACCCGTCTTCGTTCCGATTAAATCGGGACTACGCCGGACAGGCTGGGCGGCGGCTTAACAGCAACGCCGTTATACCGTAAATTAAAGTAATATCAAATTATGACTATTGATAAAAAAATATTAGTTAGACTTTATTTATTATTTATTCCTATTGCTTATATCTCTTATCTCTTTCACGAATTTGGACATTGGATTGTAGGAGAGATTCTAGGTAATGATATGATATATAGTCTAAACTATGTTTGGCCTAGTAGTAGACATTATTTAAATGAAAGCCATAATTTATACGTAAGTATTGGTGGACCTGCATTTACGATATTGTTGGCTGTTGTCTCTCTGTTAATTTTAGAGAAATATTCAACAATATATGCCTACCCGGTTTTATTCTTTCAATTTGTACTCCGTTTTTTTTCTCTTGTCTTTGGAGGATTTAATCAACAAGACGAAGCAAGAATATCTACAATTCTGGGACTTGGTACATATACTATTGGTGTAGTAGTTCTGATAATATTGCTTCTAATTGTTATAAGAGCCAGTTATAAACTCGAGATAGATTTAAAACATAATGGTTACTTTTTTACAGTAAGTATTCTGAGTCAACTTTTGGTTATTGCAAGTTATAAAATTACCGGACTATAGGAAATACGGTATAACCTGCAACTCAAAACCGTATTCGCATTTGCCTTATTGGTAATTTGATATTTTGGTAATCGGAAAGTGAATCACCTTGAAATACTGCAATACGTATAAGCGAGTCCGTTGTGCAACATGCAGCCCATCCCTATAACGAATATTAAAACTTAATTGAATTTGAAAAGTGGTTTTTATATCTTTAATGAAAAATCTTTGCTATAATAACCAAGACACAATTAATCAGTTAACTCGATAATCTACGTGAGAATCTGTGGTTGAATTACCTGGGTTAAAGCCAGCATGCCTGCTGACGGCAGGGAAGAAAAAGAAATTGTAAACAAATATAAGCTCACTTTATTTCGGAGTATCAATAAATGAATAGAATGAATCCTAAGGTTGATGTATTTCTAAGTAAGGTCCAAAAGTGGCAGAAAGAATTTGAGGAATTGAGAATGATCATTCTTGACTGCGGGCTGACCGAAGAATTGAAATGGGGTCAGCCTTGTTACACGTTTTCCGCCTCGGCGGGCAGGCAGAAAAGTAACATAGTTTTAATACATGGATTTAAAGAATACTGTGCGCTTCTGTTTTTCAAAGGTGCCTTGTTAAATGATGCCGATGGTATTCTAATCCAACAAACGAAGAATGTGCAGGCGGCGCGTCAGATTCGGTTCACCTCTGTTCGGGAAATAGCTAAGATGAAACGCACATTGAAAGCCTATATTTATGAAGCCATTGAAGTGGAAAAAGCAGGTTTGAAAGTGAATTATAAAAAGACATCAGAATTCAAAGTCCCTGAAGAATTTCAGAATAAACTAAATGAAATCCCTGCCTTGAAAACTGCTTTTGATGTATTGACGCCTGGAAGGCAAAGAGCATACATCTTTTATTTTTCTCAACCCAAACAATCCAAAACCCGGGAGTCAAGGGTTGAAAAATGTATACAGCAAATTCTAAATGGAAAGGGATTAAATGATTAGTAATTTCATTATTCTAAATTACACTACAGACTGTTATTTCTTTATTCATGAAATATAGAAAGGAACAAAATGAAAGAATTAACCAACAAAGAAATTGCACTAAAATTTATAGAAGCAATAAACAGCGGCAAGGCTAGTGAATTGGAAGATTTAATGACGGAAGACCATATTTTTGTTGATGCCGGAGACGGCAGATTACAAGGAAAAGCAAACATGAAACAAGCGTGGATAACTTATTTTAAAATGTTTCCTGACTATAAAATAGAGATAAACGATATTACCGAAGGTGGTTCCGTTATTGGTATATTCGGTTATGCAAGCGGAACTTATAAAGGATTAAAAGACAAGACAAATAGTAATTATTACCGGACACCGGCTTCGTGGAAAGCCATAATACAAAACAGGAAAGTAAAACATTGGCAGGTCTACTGTGAATCAAAAAAAATTGAGGATATTGTAGAGAGGAATAAATGAAAATTGCCGATAACTTTTGCAATATCATGGCACGTTAACGGCAATATCGTCTTAAACAGATTAACAAATTCGCGGGATTGAAATTCCTGATCCTTAGCTAAAAAGCATGTTTACTAAAAAAGGGTAATTAGATGTTGGCAACTATTAAAAATATATTTTTATTTTTTGTCTATATAGTTACTGCTCTCCAATTTACATCGTGCAAAGAAAAATCCCCGACCGAGCCGGCGCAAAATTCACGGGCCGCTTTATGGGCACAGGATATAGATTATTTCAGTTCGCAATTTAAAGCCAAAGAATACGGATTCACATCCCTTATTTCCCAACAAAGCTTCGACAATTATATGAGCAATATTAAAAGCTCCGTAGATACAATCCAGGATTATGAAGTCTTTTTAAAGCTTCAGCGCCTGATTGCATCATTCAAGGTAGCACATATTGTAGCGTATCCTTCTGCAACTCAGAAACTTCATTTCCTCCCCTTCTTAACTTCAGTATTCTCCGGTGGAACATATATAATTATGGCTGATCAAAATAATTCCGGATTGCTGGGGAAAAGGATTATCACTATAGGCGGCATCCCCATTCAAACGGTTGAAGACTCACTCAAAAATATAATCTCGCACGAAAATAATTATTGGTTTGAAGAACAATTACCGCTTGCTCTTTGCTGCACAGAAATATTAAAGTACTTCGGTTTCACTACCTCCCTTTCAAGTATAGACTTGGAGACTGAAGGAGCGGGTAAATTAACTGTAGCCGCTTCTGAAAAATATCTTAACAATGCTGCATCTGGAATGATCAGCATTCTAGACGGCAAGGCTCTCCCTTTATATTTGCAAAACCAGTCAAAATATTATTGGTTTACTTACCTGCCCGAAACTAATGTGCTTTATATTAAGTATAATAAATGTGCCAACTCATCAGATATTTCCTTCAGCAGTTTTACCGGCAATATTAAGGATACAATTTCTTCTCACGCAGTTAGTAAAGTAGTAGTTGATCTAAGAAATAACGGCGGAGGAAATTCTTCTATAATAAATCCGCTGTTAAGTTATTTACAGGGGTCTCCATACAATCAAGTAGGTAAATTATTTGTTATTACAAACAGGGGCACATTTTCTTCTGCTCTACTCAATTCGATTTCATTTAAGCAGAACACAAATTGCATACTGGTAGGCCAGCCCACGGGAGGGAAACCAAATTCTTACGGCGAGGTGTATACTTTTACTCTGCCCAACTCAGGAATTATGGTGCAATACTGCACAAAATATTTCCAGACTATGAGCGGCGATCCGGAATCGTTATTCCCGGATTATGATGTTGAGATAAGTGCTCAGGATTTTATAAGCTGCAAAGATCCCGTACTGGATTTTATTTTAAATTACAAATAATTTTTATATACTTTAATAGTAGTAAAATAATTATTACTGCATTTCCTGCACTTCTTCATTAATAAAATTCCGGATATCGAATATTGATGCCTCGGGCACGCTGGATGCGGAATCGTTGCCGGAAAGAAGCAAGTAAAGCTCGGTTTTACTTGCGTATTCCTTAAGATAAAATATTCTCACCTTATTCCTATTCTTTATAAGCCAGTTCAAGGTTATCTTCATCTTTTCCATGTCCTCCTGACCCGGAAGAATATTCGTATATACCGTTCTGTCGAAATAATCTTCAAGGGCCTCTTCAAAATTATCCCGCTTGTCTACCGCATACTTTTTAATAAAAATTTTACCAGCAAGCATTAAAACATAATCCTTACCGAAGCTGCCGCTTACTTCGAAAAGGACGTTGGCGCTGTTTACAGGCTCTGCAAGGAGCGATGACTTATGGGTCTGCGAGAGTATCATATCGATCAGTTGCTTGGTATCGGCGGCCTTCTCATACTTCTGCTTATCCGAGTAGTCTTTCATTTTGTTAATAAGCCTGTTTAACGCAAACTGATTTTTACCCATGAGGAATTCATATACTTTATCCAGCTCATCCGAGTACAGCGCTTTATCCTCATTTACGCAAGGCGATGTACACCGCTCTATCTCTGCAAGAAAGCAAGCTCTCCCCTTCTCAAATTCAGCATCAGAGCATTCCCTTAAAGCAAATGTTTTAGTAATCATTTCCAAAACCTGGTCGGCTTTTTTACGGGAAATAAAAAGGCCGAAATAATCGTTGCCGTCAAAGTCAAAGTAGTTGCAGATTTCCGCAGCGGGAAATTTGTGTACGGCGGTTATTCTTAAAAAATATTTGTTGCCGTATTTCTTAAGCTGTGCATTATGCCTCGGATTTATGAGCTTAATTAATTCGGCTTCCATCAGCAGCGCTATTAATTCCGAATTGGTAATCTCAATCTTCAGTCTTGAAGCCTGCTTAACTATTTTTTTTGCTTTCCTGGGTGCATTCGTCAAAAAGTAAGATTTAACCCTGTTCTTAAGCGACTTTGCCTTCCCAATATAAATTATCTCGTCTCTTGAATTCAGAAAATAATATATGCCCGGTGCATCCGGCAGCAGTGAAACATCCCGGCCTAACTTCTCATTCACATTTGTCTGCCTGGTAATATTCTGAGGAATACTCTGGAAACTCAGAAGCTCATCAACATAGTTTATATTATACCTATCCTTCAGTTCTTTTATAACCTTTATTAAAAGCTTTGCAGTAACCTCGGCATCGCCCAAGGCTCTATGCTCGCCGGTATTCCTAAGCTTTAAGTGGCTGCAAACCGAGCCGAGCGATTTACTGCGAAGCATCGGATACAGACGGCGGGATAATTTTAAAGTGCAGAGATTCAAATTCTCAACCGGTTCCTTCCCGCAATACCTGAATTCTTTTCTTAGAAAGCTGCTGTCGAAAGAAAAATTATGAGCTGTAAGAATATTATCCCCGATAAACTCCTCTACCTTATCTGCAATATCCTCAAAAAACGGCGCATCGAATACATCTTCATTAGTTATACCGGTTAATTGAGTAATGTAATACGGAATGTCCTTGCCGGGATTTACAAATGAATTGTACTTTTCAATAATTTTTAAATTAGATACCTTAACAAGGCCTATCTCAATTATGCCGTTCCGCTGCGGAGAAAGCCCGGTTGTTTCTACGTCAACAACGCAAAAGCAGCCTTCCTCAACCGGGATGCGTGAATTATTTTCTTTTGTCATAACTCAAATCTAAAACTTATTTAAAATTTAAGCAAAGTTAAAAAAACGGTTCGCCCGGATGCAAGGTTTAAAACTATCGATGAGAAGAATCATATACACCCAAATTTTTTATAGATGAACCGTAATCCGGCTTTTTTAATTTTGTTCATTTTTAGATATATTGAAAACTCAATTTAGGAATGGTATGGCTGCATTAAATCTTCTTTTTATAGGCGACATTGTAGGGAAGCCGGGCCTGGATCTAGTTCAAACATGGCTGCCGAGTTTAATTCAAAAATATAAAGCCGATTTGGTTATTGCCAACGGCGAAAACGCATCCGACGGAAAGGGCTGCACTGAGAAAGAAGGAAAAATTCTATTCGACTTAGGTGTAAATATTATTACCGGCGGAAACCATACCTGGGATAAGCACCAGTCCCAGGAATACCTTAAGAAAGAACAAAAAGCGCTAAGACCTCTTAACTACCCTAAAGGTACTTACGGAAACGGACACTTTGTAGTAGAGACTAAGAAAGGGAAAGTGGGCGTAATAAATTTACAGGGCAGAACTTTTATGGCCTCTATCGACTGCCCTTTTAGAACCGCCGACTGGATACTTGCGAAACTAAAATCCGAAACAAACATGATATTTATAGATTTTCATGCTGAGGCTACTGCCGAAAAGCTTGCAATGATAAGTTATCTGGACGGGAAGATCAGCGCACTGGTCGGTACGCATACTCATATTCAGACCGCCGATGAAAGGATATTCCCCAACGGCACCGGCTATATAACCGATGTCGGCATGACAGGCCCGTACGAGTCCGTTATAGGCATGAAGACGCAAGCCGCTATAAACCGCTTTATATACCAGACTCCTCAAAAGTATGAGACGGCTGAAAACGATGTACACTTAAGCGGAATATTTTTTAAAATAGATACAGAGACTGGAAAAACCGTAGAACTTGAGAGAATAATTTTCCCGGACTTTACAAAAAAGGTATAGAGAGCAATGTTTAATTTCCCTTTGCCTAGGATAGATTCCGACGATGAACTAAGAAGCCTTTTGCTTCCCTATTCTCGCTTGAATGCTGGTGAAATATGGTATGACCCTTTGAACAAGCATAAAGTAGGATGCATAGATGCAACAGATAATGCTTCGATAAAAAAAATTTTTAACGATGAAAAGGCGGTTCTTGCAATACACGATCCGCCGTATAACTTTGTAGCCTTTGAAGAACGGGAAATATTAACTTTTATTGAGTGGTGCCGCAAGTGGGTTAAAAATTCTTTCGATTTCTCAGCCGAGAATTCATCTCTGTATGTTTGGCTCGGCGCAGACCAGAACAAACATTTTCAGCCGCTGCCCGACTTTATTATAATGATGAGGGAAAGCGGTTTTAAGTCGCGCAGTTTTATTTCCATGCGGAACCAGAGAGGCTATGGCACGCAGCAGAACTGGATGTCGATAAGACAGGAATTGCTTTATTACATTAAGGGAAAGCCGGAGTTTAATATAGAGGCTGAGTACACGGATATTCCTAAAATCCTTAACGGGTATTATAAGACTGTGAACGGGGAAGAGACCGACAATTTTGAAAGAAGTAAATCGAAATTTATAAGAGCGGGCAACATTTGGGTGGACGTTCAGCAGGTTTTCTACCGGATGGAAGAAAATGTTAACGGCTGCTACGTTCAAAAACCGTTAAAGGCTATAAACAGGATAATACAATCTGCAAGCAGCAAGAACGACCTGGTAATTGACTTTTTCGCTCACTCGGGCTCAACGCTTCTTTCATCGGAAATAAACGAACGACGATGCTATACAACTGATATCGATCCGGTTTACTGTGAAATTGCAATTAGGAGATTGGAAAATTATAGAAGTAGCGGCAAGACCGGCTGGCAGAATTTAAATCCGTTTGCAGAAGAAATCTTAAATGATAAAAAGCTGAGAGATCATCTCTCAAACAAGTACGACTATAATTTTGAACTTATAAGCTCAAAGACGGATGCATACTAAATGATTAGCTCATGTTACGCAGGAATACATTTTGATGTCCGCATTGTCATTCCCACGAAAGTGGGAATCCATTTTTTATCATATTTTCGCATCTTGGATACCCGCTTTCGCGGGTATGACACTCAAGCTTTATAATTTTGCGTAACATGAGTGATTAGATTATTTTAAAGGAAGATGAAATAGAAATGATTCTACTTGATGGTAAAAAGGTTGCCGAAGCAATTAAAGAAGAACTGAAGAATGAAATAGCCAAACTGGTTGAACAGGGGAAGAACATTCCGGGACTGGTGGCCATACTGGTCGGCGAAAATCCGGCTTCCGAGATTTATGTACGCAGCAAAGCGAAGGACTGCGCGGAGATTGGAATGAGAAGCAAGGTGGAAAAACTCGGTCCGGATACTTCGGAAGAGACGCTGCTTAAGTTAGTGGAAAAGTATAATCAAGATAAAGACTACCACGGTATTCTGGTGCAGCTGCCTCTGCCTAAACATATAAATGAAGATAAAATTATCGAGGCAATATCACCTAAAAAAGATGTGGACGGCTTTAGCCCGGTAAGCGTTGGTAATCTTGTAATTGGTAAAGATACATTTGCATCGTGCACGCCGGCGGGAATACAAGAACTGCTTGTGCGGTACGGAATTGAGACCAAAGGAAAGCATGTAGTAGTACTCGGCAGAAGCAATATTGTGGGAAAGCCTATAGCAAACATAATGCTTCAGAAAAAAGCAGGCGCAAACTCAATTGTTACTATTTGTCATTCCGCCGCCAAGGATTTATCCCTTTTCACTAAACAAGCCGATATATTGATCGCAGCAATCGGCAGCCCGAATTTTGTGAAAGCGGAAATGGTTAAAGATGGTGTGGTTGTTGTTGACGTTGGCATAAACAGGATAGAAGATAAGAACTCTGCAAAAGGCTATAAGATAGTGGGCGATGTTGACTTTGAAGGCGTAAGCAAGAAAGCTTCCTTTATTACTCCGGTGCCCGGAGGCGTAGGACTAATGACGCGGGCCATGCTGTTAAAAAATACATTTAAAGCTTATTTAAATTTCGGTGAATAATATGAATACACCAACAACTGATAAGAGGATCTCACAGGAGTTTTTGGAAAAGACCTTGCACGACTTTTACTGCAAGGATGAAGGGTGCAAGGGCTGGGAGACAAACGTAGTAACACAGCCAAAGGCGGTAAATCATATTGTAGGCGCGGGTGCCGAACGCATAGCTGCGGGTCTTGGCATAGGCGAGGTTTTGCCGGACAAAGGACTAGCGAAAAAGATCGACCATACGCTCCTAAAGCCGGAAGCCACGACTTCGGAGATAAAATCCCTCTGCGAAGAGGCAAAAAAGTTTGACTTTGCATCTGTCTGCGTAAACCCGTGTCATGTTCCACTTTGCAGCAGCTTACTTAAAAATACCGATGTAAAGGTCTGTACTGTTATCGGCTTCCCGCTAGGCGCCAATACAACCGAGACAAAAAGGTTCGAGACCGAGCAGGCTATTAGCAACGGTGCGCAGGAAGTAGACATGGTAATAAACATCGGTCAGTTGAAAACCGGAAATTACGAATACGTATTTAATGATGTTAACCAGGTGGTTCTTGCCGCTAAAAAGAACGGTGCAGTTTGTAAGGTAATACTAGAAACAGCTTTGCTAACGGACGAAGAAAAAATAAAAGCATGTTTAATTTGCAAGGAAGCAGGTGCAGATTTCGTAAAGACATCAACAGGCTTTAGCAAAGGCGGCGCTACTGCCGGTGATGTTGCATTGATGAAATATGTTGTAGGTAGTGCGGTGGGTGTAAAAGCGTCCGGCGGAATACGCTCCCGCGAGGATGCAGATGCAATGATTGCAAGCGGCGCAGATAGAATTGGCGCAAGCGCCAGCGTAAAAATTATGCTGGGCGGAAAAAGCGACAGCAAGTATTGATTATTACCGATGCTATATTATTGAAAAGGCTAAAGAACTTTCCCGATGATTCTAGATATTATAATTACAAATACTGGCGACGGCTTTACTGCTGAGATACCGAGCTTAAATGGCTGCGAGTCGTGGGCACACGATGAGGATTCTGTTATGGATAAAATTTTGGATCTGGCTTCATTCTATCTAAAGACGGACGCTAAGAAATTCAAAATTGATAAAGCGCGGGTAATTAAAAACAAAACCATTTATAAACTAGTTTTCAATAAAAGCAGTTAGTGATATCCTTTAAAACAGAGAAGAGACTACAGAAGATTGTCTCCGTGGTAAGGTCGCGGCAGAAGTCGTTAAGATTAGTACTTGAGAATATTCACGATCCGCATAACGTGAGCGCAATTTTCAGAACTTGCGATGCAGTAGGAGTTACGAAAGTCGACCTTGTATACAGCATTGAGAAATTCCCGAAGATAGGCAAGAAATCATCGGCTTCCGCGTTCAAATGGATTGAACGTGAAAAATACAAAGACGTTAAGCTTTGCTACGATAATCTGCGCGAAGAAGGTTTCGCTATATACGCCTCGGCAATAAGCAGCGACGCAGTATCTTTCTTCGATCTTGACCTGACGAAAAAAGTTGCTATCGTTCTCGGCAACGAACATAGAGGAATATCCAAAGAGGCCTCTGAATATGCGGATAAAAAATTCCTTATACCGATGACCGGTATGGTGCAGAGCCTTAATGTATCGGTTGCTGCCGCGGTAATTTTATACGAGGCCTTAAGGCAGAGGATAAAAAAAGGGATGTACGAAAAAAGCGAATACTCTGAAGAAGAATTGGAAGAATTAATAAACTTGTGGTGCAAAAAATAAATTAACGCTGTAATGATCCATGAATTTTATAAAATAGAAAAAGTAAGCGGAACATTGGAGCTGCCGGGCGATAAATCCATTTCGCATCGCGCCGTAATGTTTTCGGCAATGGCTAAGGGAAAGTCGCGGATACATCATTTATCCAACGGTGAAGATGTTAAGTCAACTAAAAATTCTTTTATCCAGCTTGGAACCGAAATTAACATTACCAAGGATTTTGTTGAAGTAACCGGCAGAGGCTTTAAGGGATTTATAAAACCTGCCCATCCTCTTGATATGGGAAATTCCGGTACAACCACGCGTCTGATAAGCGGAATACTGGCGGCTCAAAATTTTTCAACCACGCTAATCGGCGACCGCTACCTTTCCAAGCGCCCGATGAAAAGAATCGTTACTCCCCTTTCCCAAATGGGTGCTAATATTGAATCGGCAACGGAATATACTCTGCCGCTGCGTATTTTCCCCGTAGAAAAGTTAACGCCTATCCAATATGAGCTTCCGGTTGCAAGCGCTCAGGTAAAGAGTGCTGTGCTGCTGGCCGGGCTTCATTGCGAGGGTGTAACTTCGGTAATTGAAAAAATTCCTTCTAGGGACCATACCGAAAGGATGCTGGGACTAACAACCGAAACCGGCGGTGAGACAAAAACTATTCTTGCCTCAATAAAAAATTACCCCGTACCAAAAGAATATTTTGTTCCGGCGGATATTTCTACTGCGGCATTTTTCATTATACTTGCTGTGCTTAGCAAGCAATCTATATTGAGGTTAAAGGATGTTTCGTTGAACCCGACAAGGACAGGCATCCTAGATATACTTTCTGAAATGGGAGCTAAAATAGAAATTGAAAATAAGAGACAAATAGCCGGCGAAAACCTGGGAGACATCATTGTTTATTCAAGCGAATTGAAAAATATCGAGATCCCGGAAGCAATTATTCCTAATATTATTGATGAGATACCTATTTTAGCAATTGCAGGCGTGTTTGCCGATGGACATTTTACAATTAAGAATGCATCGGAATTAAGAGGAAAAGAAACAGACAGAATAAAGGCAGTTTGCTCAAATCTAAAACTGCTGGGGCTAGATGTCGAGGAGTTTCCCGATGGCTTTTCGGTTGCAGGAAGTGTGAGTAACGAGAACGTACTTTTTGAAAGCTACGGAGATCACCGGATTGCAATGTCGTTCGGTATTTTATCTATGCTGTTGAAAAGCGGCGGAAAAGTTAATAACTTTGATTGTGTAAGCGTATCTAATCCGGACTTTTTAATACAACTAAAAAAAATCATCAGGTAAAACATGGCAGAAGTCGTTTTGAAAAATGTAACAAAAATTTACGAAGGCGGAAACATAGCGGTAAAAGATGTAAATATTGATATAAAGGACCGCGAGTTCGTTGTGCTTGTCGGGCCTTCCGGCTGCGGTAAATCTACCACCTTAAGAATGGTAGCGGGACTTGAGGAAATTTCCCAGGGCGAAATTTATATTGACGGGAAAAAAGTTAACGATGTTTCGCCCAAGGACAGAGACATAGCCATGGTGTTCCAGAATTACGCGCTTTACCCCCACATGACGGTTTATGAAAATATGGCCTTCGGATTAAAGCTGAGAAAATATGACAAGAATGAAATTAGGACCAGGGTTTCGGAGGCGGCAAAAATACTCGAGCTTGAGGATTACCTGGAAAGAAAACCCAAAGCTCTTTCCGGCGGGCAAAGGCAGCGCGTTGCAGTAGGAAGGGCTATTGTAAGAAAGCCAAAAGTGTTTTTATTCGATGAGCCGTTAAGCAACCTTGATGCAAAGCTCCGCGTGCAGATGAGAACGCAGATTTCAAAGCTACACCAAAGACTTAATGCAACGATGATTTACGTAACTCACGATCAGACCGAAGCAATGACAATGGGAGATAAGATTGTAATAATGAAAGACGGCATCGTGCACCAGACGGACTCGCCGCTCAATCTCTATAATCATCCGGTTAATAAATTTGTAGCGGGCTTTATTGGCAGCCCTGCTATGAACTTTGTTGAAGGAAAAATAATAGCTGAAGACGGAGTTAATTTCAGAAGTAAGAACGGCGACGTATCGTTAATGCTAAATCCGGCCTACCAGGAAAGACTGAAGGGATACACTGGTAAAAATGTATTTATGGGAATACGGCCTGAAGATATTTACGATTCGAATTCCTTTGCAGACAGACCCGGTTATGAAAAGCTATCCGTACAGCTTGATGTAGTTGAGCCTATGGGAAACGAAATATTTCTGTACTTCTACCTGGATACCAACCAGTTTGTTGCGCGCGTTCCGTCTAAGGAAATGCCCCGGGCCGGCCAGCTGCAAAGCATTTGGCTGGACACAGGCAAGCTGCATTTTTTCGACGCCGAAACGGAAAAGGCAATTTAAGCACCGGCATTACATTCCGGTTAATAAATTTTATATTGAAATTACCTGGTGCTCAAACTTATTGATTGCTATCTCGTCAAAAATCTGCTTTAAGAAGTTTATGCTGTATTTATTGGCGAAATAAATAAAGTTTAGCTCACGCTCCTGCAAAGTGTTATTCGGATATATTACATTTAATACCTTGTCAATCTGCCTTAATGTAGTCTCGTGTTTTTTCTTCTGCGCTTCAACCGCCTTGTCTTTCAGGATGTTCAGGTCGTGAAATACTTTCTGCTTATACTTAGTTCCTGAATCGCTTATTGTTTTGTCGAATTCGAACAGTTTTTCTTTAAGCTGATCGAACGCGGATTCAATCTGATTGAATGAATCCGAAAATATCTCATCAATCGACGTTTTGGAAAACGAGTCGATTATCTTTTGCTTCAGCTTTTCATTATCCAAAAACAACCCGGCAAGATTTATATCGTATCTTTCAATAATAGAGTTTATATTTTTTTCCAATATTGTTACAGAAGAACGGGGATAGATTACCGGCGGTTCGATATTGTAAAACTCATAAAGCGGCATAACCTGGGCAAAATAAGAAATCTCACTCGGCCCGCCGACATAGAATGCGGTGGGAAGTATAAAATCCTGGCAGATAGGTCTGAGCAAAACGTTAGGACTGAAATTCTCAGGTTCTTTCTCAATCGTTTCAATCAATTCTTCATAAGTGAATTTTCTGCGTTTTCTTTTTAACCTGAACTCGTTTTCACCGGGCTCAATTAAAAACCTGCCTTCATCGCTGCCGAAAAATAAGTTAATGGGACGGACCTTAACCTGCGCGTGGTACGTTTCTTCCAGGCTCGCCGAGGTCTCTACAAGCTTCTCGGCATGCTTTCTAAAGTCCGTTATTTCTTTCCTGAATACCGGCTTTAACCGTTCCTTTATGGCCTTATCCTGAGGATCAAAAATTATTAAGCCATACTCATCAAACAGCCAGAAAATTAATTCTCTGAAGGACTGTTTGAAAGTCTTCCCTGCCGAATAAATGGATTTTATTCTTTCTAGAAGCGGCTGTGTAAACTCCGTTGTGCGTAAATATTTTTCCAGCTCAGAGAAGAATACATTTAAGGAATCGTCGAATTCTATATTCCCTACGCTGCCTTTGTTCTCATCTTCGGACAGCTCTTCCGAGTACGATATTTTTACAATCTCATTGTTGTCGTTTATTAACGAAACTCCTCTCACTTCATTAAAATCATGGTCATCGCCTTCCAGCCAGAATACCGGAACGAACGAATAATCATCGTACCGTTCCGATAGAAAGGCGCTAAGCTTTATTGCAGTAATAATTTTATAAAAAGTATAAAGCGGTCCGCCGATTATACCCAGCTGCTGGCCGGTTACAACCGCTAGCGTTTTTTTTGATGCTAAGGAATTAATATTTTTTTGGGTTTTTAACGAAGGCTTTTCACTGCCGTATTGCTCGTGTAAAATAGAAGTAAGGCTTTCTCTGAATTCTGTATGCGACTCGGCGATTCTTTTGAATATCTTGAAATACTCTTCTTTGTCGCGGAAATTATTTTTATAAAATGCTTTTACATTGTCAAACTCGTATAAGTAATCAAGAAATAAATTATGGTTTCCGGGTATATCGCTAAAGCTTAGATACATTGCCTCTCCGCTTGTTATGAATTATGCCATCAAAAGTAACAAAAAGAAAAATCGTTAACAATAATTTAAAAAATTATGGAGAATTACCCGCTATAAAACCGGGTAATATGAATCACAGTATTTAATTATTCACTCACCTTACGCAAAACCTTGAAGGTTACTTTTTAAATCCCGACAAGTCGAGATACGCAATCTCAGCATCCTTCAAGGTCTAAAACAGTGACCCTGAAGGATAATGCGTAAGGTGAGTTATTCATTTTAAATTAATTTCCTCATCAATAAAAACTTTTGGAATTTAGAAAATTCATTTAAATTCATACCAGCTTTTTTGCGGAATTCATACTTGGAAATTAATATCATTAAATATCTTAGTTTTAAAAGAATCATAAACATCAACAAGATAGTAATATCTTTCCTGCTGTCCAGAATATTAAGAAGACCGGTGGTATGGGGTATGCCGGTATCCTACTCAATAGAGCCTACAAACCACTGCAACTTAAAATGCCCGGAATGCCCGTCGGGACTCGGCACTTTAACCCGCCCATTAGGTCTTCTTAAATTGGACGATTTTAAAAATCTTATCGATCAAATTAAAGATACGGGATTCTATGTGCAGCTTTTCTTCCAGGGCGAGCCGTATATAAACAAGAACCTTCCTCAAATGATAAACTACGCACGCGGGAAAAATATTTATTCTGCTGTAAGTACGAATGGACATTTTGTAAATGAGAAGAATGTAGATATTATTTTGGATAATGCGCCGGATAAGTTAATCTTCTCAATCGACGGGCTCGATGAGGAATCTTACCAGAACTACCGGATAGGAGGCACTTTTAAGCAAGCTGATGCCGGATTGAGAAGCTTGCTGGCGCGGAGAAAAGAATTAAATAAAAAGCTCCCCTTCGTCGAACTTCAGTTTATCGTGATGAAACAGAATGAACATCAGATTAAGGATTTATTCGTCTACGGCAAGGACGTTGGAGCTGATAAAGTAACATTAAAAACCATGCAGGTCTCATCATTTCAGAACGCGTTACGCTTCCTTCCCGAAAACAATAAGTTCAGCAGGTATAAAATTGAAGACGGCGATGTAAAAATAAAAAGCAAGTTAAAAAATCACTGTTTCGCATTATGGCGGACGTCTGTAATTACCTGGGACGGCAAAGTTGTACCGTGCTGTTTCGATAAGGATGCTATCTTTACTCTCGGAGAGTTAAACGGCAGGACGTTCAACGAAGTGTGGCTCTCAAATGAGTACATGCAGTTCAGAAATGCCGTTCTATCTAACCGGAAAGGCTTAAGCATGTGCAATAATTGTACTGAAGGATTGAAAATTAATATCCTGCATATAGAAAACTAAAAGTCAATCATCTATTGAAATAACTATAGTAGATTGGCGGAAAGGGAGAGATTCGAACTCTCGGTACCCGTTAAGATACACACGCTCTCCAGGCGTGCCAGTTAAACCACTCCTGCACCTTTCCGAAATTGAGAAAATTTTTGATCCAGCCAAATTCTGCCTTGACCAGTTTTCAAAAACTTTTCTCTTTTTATAGCTTCAGTCTTTAAACTAAAAGTCTCTTCATATATTAATATCCATGGAGTACCTCCTTTGGTATATTTATTCGATCCA
>JAKAJV010000065.1 GCA_021813585.1 Bacteroidota bacterium
TAAAGCTTGAGTGTCATACCCGCGAAAGCGGGTATCCAAGATGCGAAAATATGATAAAAAATGGATTCCCACTTTCGTGGGAATGACAATGCAGACATCAAAATGTATTCCTGCGTAACATGAGTTACTCACTAATTTTCAGGTTTTTATCAACTACAGATACTTTCGGAACGTCTTGCTATACCGTCCCTACCTGCCTGACGGCAGAGCGTGTTGCAGAATCGTATTTCCTCTGTGTTGCTCTGTGTATACTCGGTGGAACTCTGTGTAATTTCTAAAAATTAGGTACACAGAGTAACTCAGAGGAAGCACAGTGTTTCACTGAGTGGTTGTGCAACAGACTCTGACGGCAGACAGGCGGGGCTTTGGTATGTTTTCGGTTTGTATATTCTAAAAATATTTTGTCCCATCCGGGACAAAAGGCAACAGAAAAGGAATTAAAAAACTATAAGCAAGTCCCGTAGGGACTACATATTTATAGACAAACATTACAAACACAAACCAAAGTCCCAAGGGGCGATATATTGTTTATAATCTTTTTAGTAACAATTTTAGTAAGTGTAACATTTTTGTAGCACACCCAAAGGCGGCCGGAGGATCAGTTTAACTTAAAAAAGATTTTATTTGAGATGACATCTCCTGCGAGATGTCATCCTAAAATTTTTAGAAATTATATGATAAGTTTATTGTCGGGACAAATTCTACTTTATCCGATACCCGCTGTGGATTTACTCTCAAATTCATCGCAATGCTGCTGTTGTATCTGTCCACAGTCCAGATTGCATCCAGCGTACTTAGGAAGTGGTTTATATAAATAAAAGCAACGGCGGTAGAGCCGGTCTGGTAAAAAGTGTTTGCCAGTCCTCTCTGGTGGGCGTACCACAAATACTGCTGCGTTAAGGTATGGTAATCGGTATCGGTCATATTGCTTGTGTCCCAGCCGTGGCTGTACTGCGGGTACTTTCCGATTAATTCATAATACTGCTGCTCGCCGGGATAAGGAAGCTGATGTGTATAACCCAGACCCAGAGAACTTTCCAACCGGTTCAATTCCGTCCAGTCAACATCATCGTTGTACTGGTTCCAATCTGTATTGTTGCCTAAGCTTTGCCAGTTAACGTTGTTTCTAAAAACCTTGTAATCGTTGGGATTGATATCCGGATTAATATAGCTTACATGCTGTAGAGTCCATGCCGCATACTTTGCAACACTCCAGTTCTTGTTGGCATAGTCCTGGAAAAAAGTAGTCTGCTTATCGCCCTTGTGGTTATAAACAAGCGCAGTAGTAATAGCAGCCGCTTCAACAACAAAAAAGATTGCGGCCTTTAGATAGCTTTGAGAATAAAATTCTCCGGCTCCCGGAAGTACGAGCGACATTAGACCGCCCAGCCACCTGTTTTTATGCTCACCAGTCTGGAAATTCAACTGCGGAGTTTGAGACTGTATTAGTTTGTCCGAAGCTTGCCTTGAATCGACTATAAGGTTACCCGTCAATGAACTTTGCTTCTTTGCATCTCCCTGAGCATTCGTTATGCTTACCACCGTCATAACAAACAAAAGCACAACTAGCGACTTCAACAAATTTATATTCATTTAAATGCCTTAAATTTTTTTAAGTTTTAAATTCTTTATGTAATTATCAATTCAAAAAAATTTTAATCTAAAACACATCTTCCCGTCTGCCATCTCCCGTCTTCCGTCTTCCATGTTCCATCTAAATATCAAATCCGAATAACAGTCCGCCGTAAAATCTCCACTCCTTGCCGTAAGTAACCTGCTTATCCCTAAATACCTCTGTAAACCTGTCAAACCCGTAAGAGGCGTTAAAGAAAAGATCGGTCGGGAATTCATAATAAGAGTTCATATGAACCCTAATCTCAACCCCCGCTCCTTTCTTAAAGCTGGCATTCGATAGTCCGCCGTTCCATGCGTCGCCTACATCGCCGTTAATCGACATGAAAATTTTATCGATATACAACTGTCCGAATTGAGCATCGATGTTTGTGAACAACGGGAAGCGGTATGTAAGATTAAGCCATCCCACCCTATTTCCGCTTATCGCATAAAATGGGTACGCCCTCATTCCTATTATGCCGCCGAGATAAAAATCAAAAAAGTCGGGCACAGTCGGTCCGAAAATGTTTCCCAGCCTTACCTTGGCTGTTAAAGTCTGCTTATCCCATATCGGAAAATGGAACTTGCTCATCAGCTCTAGCCTGTGAAAATCGTAATTATTATAAACCGGAGTTAAGATGCCGTTCTCCACTTTGTAATTCCCGTCGGGATTGAACTTATTCATCTCATAGTTGTAGGTAAGCTCAAGCTGCGTGCCTATCGGGTTTATATCCTCATCAACTGCAGGCTTTATATAATTAAAAGTGTATTTCAACTGCAGGTTGTTGCCTATTAAATAATTATCGCTCGTTGCCGGATACAGGTACGGAGGATCGGTATTAGGAATTAAGAAACTGCCGAGATCCGCCGTATAACTGCTGAAGGCATACCTGAACTCAAGGTCCTGTCCCCTTGCAAAAATCCTCTGCTTGGCAGAGAAATCGAATTCCAGAAGATTATAGCTTACGTCTGTGGGAATAGAATAAATATAAGAAACCTGTGAGCCCACTGTATCGGCTCCGAAACCTATTGAAGTATTCGCCTTCCTGCTGATGTTATAAATCTCCGCCGATAGCTCGGGACGTATGCCGAGATCAAAGAGGAGCGGAATCTTATCCCGGTAGTTAAATATCAGGAATAGATCGCGTTCCAGCCTAGCATTTATAGATGCCCCGGCAAAGAGAGCGTACCGGTCAAGCATATCGCTGCTCGATACGTAAAGCCCCGGCTTCAGCTTCTGGAAGAAGTTGTTGGAGGTATTGTAATTATCGTATCTTAAAAACGGATAGAACGTCATTTTTGTAAAGGCACCGGAATAAGGCTCAACTTGGTAATCAGGAGTTTTATAATCATCATAATGAATGAGCTTGGCTAAATCGAATTTACCGATGTCGCCTTTCGGTTTATCATGATCCAGCGGAGGATTATTTATCCAAACATAATTTTTGCCGGGCAAAACTTTTTCCTGCTGTGCCGGTGTAATTTCAAAAATCTTAAACCCTGTAGAAGTATAGCCGGAGTATAGAATATTCCCGTCATTATCCACAGTTGGCATAAAAGCACCGCCTATTACATTTGTCAGCTGTTTCTTTGCGCCGGTAGTTACATTGTAAGAATACAGATTGAAAATTCCTGTTGAGTCAGAACAGTAAATAATATTTCCGTTCTTGTCAAACACAGGATTGCGGTCATCGGCTTTTGTTTTTATTACAAACTGGAAGTTGCTTCCGTCCGTATCTATCCTTGCAATGTGCCGCCCTTCCCGGTAGGAATAATCAAAGATGATGTAGCTGTTGTCGTTGGAATATTTCGGCTGATATACCTGCTCGCCGTTGTTAAACTTGGTAAGCTGCTTGTAATTTTTGCCGTCTATATCTACGGTCGCAAGGTTTGTTGTTCCGTCCCGCTCGAAAAGGAAAACTATCTTCTTGCCGTCGCCGGAAATACAAGGCTCATTTGCCCGCAGGTCGTGCGTTAGCCTTGTTTCTTTGTCAGTATCAAGATTATAAACGTAAAGATCGTGAACGTTATACCAGTTCGGATTATCGTCCGATATTTTGGAATAAATAACTTTATCCTGCCCGGGCACCCAGGCAATTGTAGACCTTACCCCGGAAGCAATCGCTTTTTCCTTCTTCGTTTTTAAATCATAGATATAAATACTGGAAAGCGTAAGGTAGTCTTCGTTCTTGTTTGAAATATAAGCGAACTTGGTTCCGTTCGGCGAGAACGACGGGAAGAAGTTTCCGAATCCTACACCGGTAACGGTATCGCCTTCAACAAGGTTGGATAAGACTGCGGCGCTTCTTTCTTTATAGCTTTTAACAAGGAAGTCCCGCCACTCGTCGTAAACCTGATTACCGTCCTTGCCGAGAACATCTTTAAAAGCCTGGCCCATAGTAAACACATCCCACTTGCCAAGAGCATGACTAATCTTTTCAAGTTTGTCTTCGCCGTACTTTTGGGAGATATATCTGGTTAAAGCAAAGCCTGAATTATAGACCGATTCATTCCCGAGGCTGGTTTTATCAAACTCGCCCATCTGGTGCCAGGTAAGCATACTGTTGCTTAAAGCGTAGCAGCGCAAAACCATGTCGCGGTGCGTATCCCAGTTATCGTAATTAAATTCCTTACGCTGGTACTGTGCAGTACCTTCGGCAAACCACGAAGGCACATTTACGGTGGCTATTGGATAAGAAGCTATCACGTTCGGAAAGCCGTAAAGAATATCGGGCCTCCTCTCATCTTCATAATTTAAAACCTGCAGGAAGAAAGCAGGCACCGTTCTCGTCAGCTTCATAGCAGACTGTATCTGCACCATATGGGTAGTCTCGTGGGTAATAACATTCCTAAGCCAGTTATGTGTTCCTCTTAAGTCAAAGTCTAGGGCGCTCGTCCATATCTCAATCTTGTTATCGAAAAAATAAGTGGCGCCGTTTGAGTAATCGTCAATATCTATAATAACATAATGGACTGTTCCCGGATCGTAATCATAAAGAGAAATAAGCGGCTCAATAACCTCGTCGGCAATTTTAGCCACCACCCGCGCAGTTCTTTCCGCACCCTGGTGAAAATGCACCTGGCAGTGCTTGCCTTTAATAGTGTACCATTTCAGCTCGGGATGGAATTCCGTGAACTGCGAGAATGCGCTTGTCTGCAATACGAAGATAACTATCAGTATTCCTAAAAATTTTACCATAACAATAAAGTGTCACTCCATTAGTAATTTTAACTTATACAAGCCGCATGATATTTTTAAGTTGAACTGCGCAGTACAGCTTTAACGGAACGAAAATAAATCAGCCGGCTTTCCATCATAAATTTTCAGATGAGGTAAATTCCAGACGGTTATTTAATAACGGCAATTTTAATAATGTTCGCTTCGGTCTTTCCGCTGGAACCGGTAGCTTCGATTCTGGCAAAGTAAACGCCGCTCTGAATGCCGCCCACATTCCATTGAGTTTCCTTTTGCATACCGCCCTGAGCATAGTCGTGCAGTTCCGCAACAAAGTCACCTGCAAGATCGAAAATCTTTATATCGATCTTTGAGTCTTCCGAGACATAGTAATGAATATTAGTTACTCCGCCATACACCGGGTTAGGCCAATTGTACACCGCTTCGGAAGGAAAGAAAGTGTTGACCAAATTCTGTGTTGACGCCGCAGGAATTGAAGAAGAGTTAAGGCTGTTACCGTTTTCTTCAGACCAATAAACAGTCCCCCCGCTGTTTCCGATTTTCCATCCGGTAAAATTATTTTTCTTATCTACCGCAGCAAGGGAAATATCTCCGCTGCTTTCGAAGAATGCAGGCGTTGCCGCAAACTCCGCTCCGGAAGACAAAGGGAAACCGTCGATTGCCCTGCCCGATCCGCCGTCAACGGCGAATATCCTTCCATCAATTGTCTCTGCTATAATTTCGGATTTAGGATCGCCGGCAAAATCAGCCGCAACAGGCGTTCCTGTAAAGCCAATCCTTACAGGATCGACGAACGGGAAGTTAACTGCCTCGGCACCCTGCAGGTTTACTGCATCAATATTATTTCCGTCGGTAAAAATTATATAATTGCTTCCGTCCTGTTTAAGATCCGCAAGCGCGAATGATTCTATGGTATCGGAAGTGTTTATATTAAATTGATGAATCGCTTTGCCTCCGCTAACAATAACAAAATTGTTCCCGCTAAGCAGAATCACCTCGTACTCGCTGCCCGACTTATCCATGCTCATGGCAAAGTCCAATACCCTGCCGTTCCCGGAATATGAGCCGCCGGCATCAACAGATATAAAACCGCCGCTGCCAGCTGCGCCGATATAAGAGATAGAATTCTGATCGGCACAGACCTTTTGGATTTCCAAATTTGAATTATTGGAATTCAATTCACCCGATTTATGGAGAACCATATTTTGATCGAACGAAAATTGAAGCACAGTTCCGTTTTTAGTTCCCGCTAATACTTGAAACGGCTTACCGTCCTTGTATTGAACAACCGGCGAAGTATTAATAGCAGCCCCCGCGCTTACGGAATAAGCTTGCTGAGTAGATAAATTGAGGACATTAAGCAAGGTGTCAGTCGTCCCGTAAACATATTGGTTTCCTTGGTAAAAGAGCGAAGCAACTTTATGATTTGAGAAAGCCGGGAATGTTGAAACCGGAACTCCGTTTTCATTTACCACTGTTAAAGTTGAATTTGAAAGTATGCCGAATGCGTAATTGTTCCCGTTCTGAAGTGCTGTAAGAGAACTTGAAGGAGAAGTTAACGGGACGGTTGTAGAGAATACAGGCTTGATGATCGAATCGCCGTATGTAATATTAAAGCTCATCCTGTTGCCCGCATCGCTGAAATTGGATATAGTAATCAGGCTGTTGGCGCCGGTGTTAGCATTGCTGCTCGGGCGGGTATCGCTTGCAAATCTATTTTGATAAAGAGTAGAAGGATTGGTTTTATACCAGTAGTCCTCGTAAGAGCCTTCGCCTATTACCTGGTCGCCCAGCAGAGTTGTAAATGTTTCACCTATCTCCGGTACTCCGCTCGCTTCCATCAGGTTAACGCTGCGCCGGCTTTTGTTAGCGTTTACCGCATTATTCGCTATGGCTGCATTAATTACGTTGTCGTCTATGTGCCATATTAAAACGCCGCCTTTGTAATCGGCCGTATCGTCAATAACTCCCGGAATCGCCCAGTCAAATTCGTCAACGTTTGTAATAACACCCTTTAACGAATCGGTATCGAAACTGTAAAAGCCGGTCTGGTCCTTTGTAAAAGTTTCATGAAGAGTATCGTCGTTAAGCACATAAGTAAGGTTGCAGCCGTTATTTTCTGCGTCTCTCTCCCTATTCTCCAAAAGAAAATACTCGGAAGAATTTATCGCGACTTTTAAGATTGTCGTATCTCCGGCAGCCGCAGCAAGGTTTGCAACTAAGTTCACGTTGTAGTTACCCGGCGGCAAAGTAACAGGCACTGCCCATCCCAAATATATTTTCTCCCAAGCGGAAGGCTCGGGCGGAAAAACTCCGTTGTAAGCAAAAATAGATTGCGGGTCCATAAGCCCGAAACGGCCTATTGCACTTAGACCAGTCTGTGTATCGAACAGGTCGGGCAGCCCGAGGTAGCTTCCTATGTTTGCAACAAGCAGCCCGTTAATTGTAATCTGGTATAACACCGTACCGTCGTAAGTTGCCTGTTCCCGGCTTTCGGTCTCGGGCATAATTAAGCTGTTGGTTATATCGAAGGAATTATTTTCAACAGGAAAGCCCTGGAAAGCTGAGCCGTAAACGTTCCGTAAAGCAGCTATGCTTAAATAAACGGAGGGCAGATCCCTGGAGTCGGCAATCGATCCGGGTAAAGAGACATCCCTGCCTACACCGGCATGAAAGATTGTAAAAAGATTGTAGCCGCGGAAATTAAAACCCGGGTTAGCCGAATCGGCTTTAGCCCAGACTTCCTTGGAAAAATCTCCAAGCGATGTAAAATCATTTGAGTTTATTTGCGGAGAATAATTCCTCATCCTTTGAGAGACCGTAATTACCTGCGGCAGAACGGTATATTCAATCTGCAGCTTACCGTTCGATACTTTTTCAAAATAATTTTTAGCGAATTCCAGGTGCTCTTCAAAATAAGCTTTATCGTGAGGCAGAGGGTCTAAAATCGAAGTGCCGTAGTTCTGCGAATAAATCGAACCGAATTTCCCGTTGCCGTCGGTTGCAGCGTCTTTGTCTTCCTGGAATTCAACCATTACCGCGAGAATTTTTAAAGTATCCGTACCTGTATTACTTAATGCCTTCCGGACAGGGAAAGGATTAAGCTTGCCGATAAATGTTTGGGCAGATAGACTGCCCAAACAGATTAAGAAAAGATAAATTACTAGATATTTTTTTGACATAAAAGATTAAAGCCCTCTCGGTAAGCCTCTGGTAGCTCCGGGAATTCCTCCCCAGCCGATCGATACGGTAAACCTCAGAGTATCGTTAAGTGGGCTCTGGTCGCCGCCCGGGAAGACAGACGATGTTAAATAACTAAAATCGAAGCCGTAAATATCGTAGCGTATACCTGCGCCGAAGCTTAAGAACTTGCGGTTGCCGAAAGAAGGATCTTCGTAAAAGTAACCCGCTCTTAAAGCGAATAAGAAGTTGCCCGGTTCGCCGTACCAGTATTCAACTCCCATGGAAGTCTGTATAGAACGCAGCTCTTCGTTAAAAGGCCTGTCAGTCCATGAATCGAATATCGCCTGGTAGAATTCCTTGGAAGTAGTGCTGTCCTTGCTTACAAGCAGCTTGCTGAAATCAAGTGTGTATAAAAGCGAATTATACTTGTCGTGGAAAATCTGGTAAGCGAAACCTAGCCTAAAGTTTGTAGGAATGGGGTCTGCCTGAGCCCTGTCGATATAATAAATCTTCGGACCCATATTGCTAAGGTTCACGCCTACGCTAAAGTCGCCGCCAATATTACTATCCAACAAAGGCAGAACAAGCTTTCCGGGCCTCCACATTCCGGCAACATCAAAGCTTACAGTAGTGGCAACACCGCTGCCCTGTTCATTGGCGGTCGGTTGGTCCGATAGGCGGCTGTGAATAATCCTAAAGTTGAATCCGACGCCCCAATCATCGGAAAGCTGAGTTGCATACCCGAGAGTTAAAGCGGCATCGAAAGAATTAAACGTGCCGATAGGAGTAGGCGAGTCGGGGCCTGTCCTTACAAACTCTCCAAAGTTCATGTATGTTATACTAGATGTAACGCTGCCGGATATTGAGGGAATGTACTGCCTGTACGTAAGATAATCGTAAAACAGGTCTAGATGAAACTGAGGCAGCCAGTTGCTGTGCGTAATGCTTACTTCCGAGCCTCTTAGAAACGCTATGCCGGCAGGGTTCCAGAAAATGGCTGCAGAGTTATCGGCCAGTCCGGTACCGGATTCGCCCATAGCGCCGCCTCTGGAATCCGGCGCCAGCAGTAAGAACGGAACAGCAGCTTCTCCTTGCGCATATGTAGCCTTCTGAACTAGACCAAACAGCATGCTGACCAGCATAAGCCTTATGAATATTTTCATTTTTATTTCCTCCGATGATTATATTTCATTTTGTATTCGATAAATATGTTTTTTCATTCAAATAATAAACATAAAAATAATGACTGCAAAAGCAATAATTAAGTTCAAGTTCAAGTGTAAGTTCAAGAGTAAGTTCAAGTCTTGTTACTTCTTAAACTTAAACTTGAACTTGAACTTGTTCTCATCTTATAACCGCCATTTTTCCTAAAACGCTCTTGGTGAACTGACCATCGGCTGAACTTACTATGAGCTTATAAAGATAAGTACCGTTAGCCAGCAGGTCGCCGTCCTGGTCCCTGCCGTCCCAGTTCACTTTTACAAACTTGTCGCTTATTCCGGATTCTTTTATTTCTCTTACTAGTCTGCCTGCAACAGTATAAACCTTAACTTTAACATTTATAGGCGTATTCAAATTCTGCTGAAATGTAAAGGTAGTATTGTAAGCAAACGGATCCGGGTAGTTATACACATTTTGAATTTCAAATTCATTGCCCGGCACAACGCTAAAGTCTACAGTTTTACTCGCATAGTTATTAAAGACATCCCAAGCTGAAACTTTCAAAGAATAATTCCCGGGATCGAGGTTGGTAAACTTATAGTTAATCTCCCCGGATGTACCGCCGGAATTAAGATCGCCGGTAAAATAATTCGTAAAGTCAATCGGGTTGTTAGCCTGCCCGTTTAAGATTCCTTCCAGCTTGTGCCCTACTCCGGTTCCGGTTGTGTTCAATCCGTTTGAGTCGTACAGCTTAACAATCAAAGTTGAGTTCGGGTTGACGAGTGCGGCATTAGTTGATGTAGTGTCGTCAAAATAAATTGAAATGTCGGGTCCTATTTTATTATTCACATCGGTTGTATCTGTACCGCCGACTACAATATTCGTTGTGTAGCCTAGGCCGTCTGTGTTATTGTTGTAAAAATACAAGAGCACTTTGCCGTTTTTGTTTTCGTAGGAAATATCCTTCGGCACAACAAAATCTCCCGAGAACAGGCCGTTGATTATAGAAACTCTTCCCTTAAAAATTACTCCGCCCTGCAGCGTAATAACGTAATTGTCAAGCGCCGGTACAACAAGCTGCCTCTGGGAATCATAGACAGTTAAAATTCCTTCGCCGTTAAAAGCGCTCCACAATGAATTGTCAGGCTTTTTAATTTCGCCGCTAATTCTTACATGGCTTAAAGCCTTTATCTGAATCGGCGTTGACAGATTCTGGCCGTTTATCGAATCAATTACCGCGGTGTATTGCGGCAAATCCAGGCTGATAGTAGGGTCTCCTATAATTTCGTATTTCTGGGAATTGACATCGTTGAAAGACTGCTTTGTAAGTAAGACCGCCTGGCCGATGGTAATAGGCATATCGAGAGAATCCCGCGGATTCTGAAGCAGCTGTCTAAACAGCTGATATGCAAGCTGATGGTTATTATCCGAATAGACCAGCCTTGCTGAAGTAAACGCAGCTACTGCGCCGGCATCCTTCTGCAATACCAGCTCTTCGGTCGAGCTCTGGATATTCGGCCTGTCCCAGTATCCGAAATCGCATGTTGCAGCAACAAGAAAGAAATAATCCTGATTATGTAGCTGGGGTATGGTAGTGCTTTCAACAAACACCTGTTCGTGAGCAAGGAGCTCGGGGTTACCGTGACCGATGTAATTAAGAATTAGAGTTCCGTTGTTTATTGCGCTTATAATATCTTTATTCACTTGCGGCATTCTTCTGCCGTCGCTAGTTAACACAACCGGGTACGTGCCCAGGTAAATTTTATATTGATCGAATGAACTCGGGATAATAGTATTGGAAATATACTCGGAAGCTGGGGTATGGATGTTGCCTTCATTGCCTTGAGATGTCCATTCATCATCTGCAATAAGCGTAATTAAATTTCTCCAGAGTCCTTTCGATTCATCCGTCTGGTATTGAATGATTTTATCTACCGCAATGTTAGCATCGGTAGAATTAGTTACTGGTATTCTCCCGTAAGCAATATCAATCAACGGTTTGTTGCCGTTAACTTCCACAAAATAATCATCCGTTGTATATGAATTTATTTCGTCCAGGGATTCCTGGGTTTCGTAAGCCGGTACAAAGTCCTGGTTATAGCCTTCAACATTTTTAGCATCGTAAGTTCCTTTACCGAAGAACAGAACGTACTCAGGCTTAATCTGCCAGTTGTCAAAAGCATATTTAATATAATCGCGCATAGCAGTCGGGTCAGTCATGCCGCAGGAGAATTCGTTATAAATTTGATCAATATCCACAACCTTGGTAGAATATTTTTCCGGGGCTTGAGTCTCCTTATAATTCTGCAGCCGCTGTGCCGCATCGTTAAAAACTTTGTTGGTAATTATTAAAAGCTGGGCGCCCTGCAAGTCTCCGTGAAGATTTGAATTGGACATCTGAACCGGGTTTACCGGGGTTAAGTAGTTATCACTACCGATTGCAATGTATTTGGATACCTGGCCGGCGGTCTCGTTTTCCTGAAACTGGCACTCTCCGCCGCTTAAAAGATTATAGTTAGTAATAAGCTTTACGTTTGAATAATCCGTAACATTAAAAACTTTTATGTTGCTAGATGAAAAGCCCGACAGGTTATATTGAATAACGGCAGTGGTATCTTTTGAATAGAACAACAAATTATCGCTTACTGCCTGCAGCTGCGCCAGGTATAATATTTCAAAATAATCAAGATAGCCCTGCGACGAAGCTGTAGTAGGCGTAAAGGTGAATTTCAAGACACTGCGATTGTCCGGCAGACTACCGTTATAATATGTTGTGTAATAGTATGCATTTCCGTTAGACCACGGATAAGATCCGTATCCGGCCAGCGCCCTGTTTAATATTTGAGTTGATCCTTCGTCGACTTCCAGGCCTACAGTCTCTGACGATGCATTAATAAAACGAATATTATATTGAATGGGGTAAGAGTCAATCCTTCCGTTCAGCTTCGTCATATATGTTTCCGAAGTTGCATTTGATTTGAAGCCGTCGCCGTAATATTCGCGACCGGTTTGCCCGATGTTAATTTTGTCCTCATCCAGTTGTGCAAATGCTTTAGTTGAAGTCTGTATATAGGGAGATTGGCTATTAACAGTCTGTTCCTGCTGAATTCTTTTTCCCGGGCTTCCGCCGGAAGTTATCCAGTAATAATTCTGGCTCGAATACGGATCGTTGAACCTTTTCATTGTTTTACCAGCGGTATCATAATCCCAGAAGTTAGTTCCCCGTCCGTAAAACAAAATATAATCGCCGTCGTCAAACTTCCCGTCGTCCTGGCCTACAACCAATATAGCGTTTTCCTGTAAGTCCTGCGGTCTAGGTGCATTTATATCCTCCGGCAATGCTTTTCCGCCGTTATTATAAATCTTAATCGTCCGGGGATCAACCGTTGCCGGATCGATTCCGAATGAAGGAAGCATAGATTTTGTAATTTTGTAAATCCCCTCAGCAGGCGCTTCGAACCTTACCCATTTGCCTGCAGACAACACGCTGTTAGTTAATGTCTTGCGCATTGTTGATGTTTTTATTTGTCTGGACCAATACCTGGCAACGTCGTAATTTATTATTGCCCTTGAAATAAATCTTCCGGCAGGCTTTGATGCTAAGGTTTGGCTGCCAGAAAAATTTATCCTGAAAATAATTTTGGTATAGAGCTTAATCATTCCTTCCGACGGATTAAATTCAACCGGCATTATTCTAATAACCTGTACGGGTATTGTCCTCATTATTCCATAAATCCCAAAGGTAACCGGGTCAGTTCCCGGCTTGTAGGTAAAATAGTCTTTGCCTATTTCGTAGCTGAAAGAATTTGAGAGCTTATCCTTAATCATCTTCGGCTTTGGAGATATATTCCCAGTTAAAGTTTTATATTCAGTAGATATTATTTGTATTGTATTGCCTGTTTCTGCCGGTACCCCCACATTGATATCTCTTTCAGGAACAGACGGCATTCCCCAATTTTCCGGCCGGGGAATAAAGCCGTCCTTAAATCCGATCTTAATGAATTTCTCATTATTTATTTCAATAACGGAAGTATCAGAATAGCTCGGCGTATATTCTATAACAATTGAGTTCCGGTTGGATGAAATGACTTTCAGATCATTCTGGGGAAATATGGGAACGGTGACTATTAAGAAAAATAATACGAATTTGCTATTCATCTAATACAAGTTAAAATTTAACAATTGTTACCGAGTTAAAAACGGACATAAAAACAATTTCTCCGTAACTTTTTATTTTAGTAGCAAATTCTCTAATAATTCTCCTAATATTTGAAACAAATTTACTTAAGTGCAAGATAAATTGTCAAGTCATTTGATGAATTTTAAATCGGCCAAATATAAGTAAAAATAAATACTAAATAAAAATGTTAAAGCACAATCTTAAATTGGTAAGTCTTATCTTATAATAGCCAGCTTACCCAGAGCACTTTTGCTAAACCGGCCGTCTGTAGAATTAATAATTACCTTGTAAAGATATGTACCGTTGGCAGGCAAGTCGCCATCCTGGTCGCGTCCGTCCCATGCTATCTTTACAAACCTGCCTGTTACACCGCTTCTTTCTATCTCCCTTATCATTCTGCCAGCAACGGTATAGATTTTTATTTTAACATTTAACGGTGCATTTATATTCTGCTGAAAAGTAAATGTAGTATTGCCGGCAAAAGGATCAGGATAGTTATAAACATTTTTAATAACCAGGTCATCGCTGCTAATTACAGAAAAGCTTACGGCCTTGCTGGAAAAATTGTTAAACACATCCCATGCAGTAACTTTCAAAAAATAGTTACCTTCGCTAAAGCCGTTAAGCTTATAAATTATTTTCCCGGATTTGCCGCCGGAATTCAAATCGCCTGTAAAATAATTTGTAAAGTCAACCGGGTTGTTTATGTCGCCGTTAAAAATACCTTCCATTTTATGACCAATACCCGTACCGGTTGTGTTCAAGCCGTTTTCATCAAACAATTTTACAATTAGAGTAGAATTCGGGTTGACCAGGGAAATTACCTGGGAAGTTGTATCATCAAAGAAGATTGAGATTTCCGGGCCTATTTTATTATTCACCTGGGATGAATCTGTCCCGCCTACAATTATGTTTGTAGAATAGCCTAGACCATCGGTATTGCCGTTATAAAAATAAATAACCGCCTTACCGTTTTTATCCTCGTAAGAAATATCTTTGGGGACTGCAAAGTCGGATGCAAACTTCCCGTTAGCGACGGATATGTTTCCTCTGAATATAACACCTCCCTGCTGGGAAATTTGCAGTGAGCTGCTGATTGCCGGTACTATTATTTCTCTTTTTGAATCGTAAACAGTAAGCACGCCTGTCCCGTTAAAGTCTTTCCAAAGCGAATTATCGGAATTCATAATTTCTCCCGTTATATGAACTTTGCTTAGGGCCTTTATCTGAACCGGGTTTGATAAGCTTTCCCCGTTTATCGAATCTAACGCGCCGGTATATCGCGGGAAAGCCAGGCGGATAGTCGGATCGCCAAGTATCTGGTACTTTTGAGAATTGATATCAAACAAACTCTGCTTGGTTAAGAATAATGCTTGCCCGATTGTTATAGGAAGTCCCGCCTGATCCCTTGGGGAGTTAAGTAAGTATCCGAAAAATTGATCTGCCATAGCTTGATTATCTTCCGCGTATGCCAGTCTGGCTGAAGTTAACGTTGCAATTGCACCTGCATTTTTTAACAGCACCAATTCCTCCGCAGCGCTTTGGTAGTTTGGAATATCCCAATACCCGAAATCGCAGGTGGCGGCAACAAGGAAGAAATATTTTTCGTTGTTCAGCTGAGGTATTGATGTTGCCTTTTCAAAAACCTGCTCATGTGCCCATTCATGCGGGTCGCCGTGGCCGAAATAATTGATTATGAGAGTGCCGTTATTCATGGAATTGATAATATCCTTGTTCACCTGCGGATATCTTCTTCCATCGCTTGTTAAAACCACCGGATACATGCCCAGATATATTTTATTCTGATCGAATGAACCGGGGATGATGTGGTTTGAAAGATATTCTGAGTAAGTACTGTGATAATATCCCTCGTAGCCTTTCGAAGTATAATCGTCGTCTGCAACCAGTGTAAATAAGTTCCTCCATGTTCCTATATCTGTTGCGGTTTCATATTTAATAATTTTATCCACGGCATCACCGGCATTGTTAATATTTGTACAAGGTATTCTGCCGTATGCTAAATCTATCATCTGATCGTTTCCGTTTACCTTAACAAAGAAATCATCGGTGGTATAAGAAGTAACTTGATTAAGCGACTGCTGAGTTTCGTAGGCGGGAACAAAATCTTGATTATAACCTCCGACGTCTTTAGGATCGCAGGTACCTTTGCCGAAAAATAAAACGTACTCAGGCTTTATCTGCCAGTTATCGAAAGCATACTTTATAAAATCGCGCATTGCCGTCGGGTCCATCATTCCGCAGGAAAATTCATTATAGATTTTATCAATATCAACCACTATAGAAGAAATCTTAACCGGGGTCTGGCTTTCCTTGTAGGTTTTTAGCCTTTGGGCAGCATCTTCGAATAATTTATTTGTTATAATAATTAACCGCGCACCCTGCTGTATGCCGCGTAAATTCGAGTTCTGCATTTCAACGGGATTAACAGGCGAAAGGAAATTATCATTCCCTACGGCAATATATTTTGAAACCGATCCCCCGGATTCCTGCGCCTGGAAGCTGCAATTCCCTCCGCTCTGCAATACATAGTCGGTTATTAATTTTACGTTCGAATAATCTGTTACGTTAAATACTTTTATGTTGGAAGATGAAAAGCCGGAAAGATCGAATTGAATAACTGCGCTCGTGTCTTTTGAAAAAAACATAATGCTGTTATTAACCGCTTCCAACTGTTGGATATAAGAAATTTCAAAATAATCAAGATAACCCTGTGCGGATGCGGATGAAGAAATAAAATTAAATTTTAGTAAGCTATTGTCGCCGGGCAATGGCTTTTCATATGAGGCTGTAAAAATAGCCGATATTCCGTTCGAGTCAACATCGTTACCGAAACCGTATCCGTAAAGCGTGTTATTTATAATCGGGAAATTGTTTTCATCAACTTCCAGCCTGTTATTATCCGGGGATGCATTTATAAACCTTACTTTGTAATTAACCGGATAATTATCCAGTCTGCCGTTAAGCTTGTTTAAGTAAGTTTGAACCGGAGCTTCTGTCTTAAAGTTATCTCCGTAATATTCCCGTCCGCTTTGGCCGATGTTAATTTTATCTTTATCCCATTGAACAAAAGCCTGGGTAAGATTTTGTCTAAACGGTGCTTGAACGTTCAGGCTTTTTTGCTGCCCGATTCTTTTACCGGAATTACCGCCCGATGTAATCCAGTAATAATTCTGATTTGAATACGGATCGTTAAATCTTGCCATCGCTTTGCCTGCCGTGTCGTACTCCCAAAAGTTTGTTCCCCTTCCATAGAATAGGATGTAATCGCCGTCGTCAAATTTCCCGTCGTCTTGCCCGACAATTAATATTGCATTTTCAACCAGGTCATCCGGCCGCGGTGCAGCTAAATCTTCCGGTAAGGCTTTCCCGCCGTTGTTATATATTTTTATTGTTCTCGGATCAACAGACCCAGGGTCTATTCCAAACGATGGAAGCATCGATCTGGTAATTTTGTAAATACCTTCCGCCGGAGCTTCGAACCTTACCCATTTGCCGGTTACCAATACACTGTTAGAGCCGGACTTCTTTAATTTAACTGCATTATCAATTTGCGTCCAGTATTTGGATACATCAAAGTTAATTATAGCACCGGAAACGAAATTGCCTGCGGGATTGGACGAATAAACCTGGTGCGGAGAAAAATTTACCCGGAAAATTATTTTGCTGTAAATTTTTATCTTGCCTTGCACGGGGTTATACTCAACAGGCATTATCCTAACTACCTGCACCGGAATATCTCTCATCAAGCCGTAAGCTCCGAACGAAACCGGTTCCTTTTCAGGCTTGTAATTTTTATAGTCTTTACCAACCTCGTAAACAAAATTTCCCATACCGTCATTACGGATCATTCTCGGCTTAGGTACAAGATTGCCTTCGATTATCTTGTAGTCAGATGAAACTATTTGTAATGTATTCCCGTTTTGCGAAGGAACTCCGATATTTATATCCTTTTCCGGCACGGAAGGCATACCCCAATTCTCCGGCTGGGGAATGAATCCGTCTTTCAAACCTACCTTAATAAATTTCCGGTTATCAATTTCTATTATAGCGGTATCTAAATAGCCGGGCGTATATTCAATTAAAATAAAATTGCGGTTAGATGAAATTACCTTCAGATCATTCTGCGGAAATATCTGGACGCTGATCAATATGAAAAACAATATGAATTTCCTTGCCATAACAGAAGTCCTTAGTTACAGTTTGAAGACATAAAAAAGAATGAAACCCCGCACCCTTTTATAATTTTTACTCCCGTCAAAATATTTTTCAATTTTTTTTGAACTAAAGTAATTAAGTAATGAACAATCTGTCAAGGCAAATAATAAATCAAAAGGAGGCCGGGACAATAAAAAGAAAAGGAGAAGTTAGATTATGTTCAACTTTTTTAGAGAGGATAATATTGATGAGGTTTTTAGATAAACGAAAGAGGGAGTAGTTTTTTGAAAGAGAACTTTTTTGTCTTTGCCGATCAGCACTATCTTTCTTTTGGTAATCCCTAAAAAATTAATCGCATAGAACCTCTTAGCAATATCTTTTTTATCATCGCTCAATATCCTAATATTAGAGCCGAATGAGCTACAGAACGATAGGTGAGATGAATATGACCCCGGATTTACACCAATTATCCTGATGCCGTATTTTTCAAATTTGGCTTTATTAAGATTATAATTTTTTAATTGCCTGGTACAGACAGGCGAGTTATCGTGTGGATAAAAAACCAGCAGAACCATTTTATCCAGGTTCTCGTAAAGGATAAAATTGTTCCCGTGCTGATCGATTAACGAAAAGTTTTCAGCAGTCTCCCCCGTCTTCATAAACCTAGTTCGGCTTTATTTAATTTCATTGCTTCTATACAGAACTCAATGTGCCGGTCAAGGTCAACGCCCAGTTCTTCCGCTCCTTTTATAATGTCTTCCCTGCTTACGCTCCTTGCAAAAGCCTTATCCTTCATTTTCTTTTTAACCGATTTAACCTCCACTTCGTCAATAGTTCTTGTAGGTCTTACATAAGCTACGGCGGTAATAAATCCTGCAAGCTCATCGCATGCAAACAGCGTCTTTGCAAGCAAAGTTACTCTAGGTACCCCAGAGTACTCTGCATGTGAAAGGATCGTATTTCTAAATTCTTCATCGAAGCCTTTTGCTTTTAATATCTCAGAACCTTTAAAGGGATGTTCCTCTGCGGTCGGGAACATCTCGTAATCGAAGTCATGAAGCAAAGCAACATTGCCCCAATAAATTTCGTCTTCACCGAATTTTTTGGCGTAGGCTTTAACACAGGTTTCAACTGCAAATGCATGCTTTAACAAACTATCAGATTTGGTGTACTCTTTAAGCAGCGAAAGACAATAATCGCGATTCAATGCAACATCTTCCATTGTGGTACCTTTTTATATTTAAATATAATTTTCTATTTAAGGAATTCCAAAACATTCAGTAAACTTTCATGATCGCCGGATTGAATAAATTGCAGCCGTCATTTCGCTTCGGCATCGAAAGACGGGCATAAGTCTCCCAATACGCACTTAAGGCAGTGCGGACGCCTTGCGATGCAGACCTTTCTTCCGTGGGCAGCTAAGTAGTGCGAAGAATTTATCCAGTCTTCCTCGGGCAACAATTCTTTAAGTTTCATCTCTATTTTTTCCGGGTCCTGCGAATTGATAAAGCCAAGAATATTCGACAGTCTTTTTACGTGAGTATCAACGGCAACGGCGGGGATGCCGAATGCATTCCCAGCAACCACCGAAGCAGTCTTTCTGCCTACTCCGGGCAGCTGGGTAAGCGCTTCAAAATCGGCCGGCACTTTACCGTTGTATTTTTCCACCAGAGTTCCGCAGCAGTTTTTTATACTCTTTGCCTTTTGCCGGTAGAAACCGGTCGAGAAAATACCCTTTTCCAGTTCTTCATCTTTAACGGATAAAAAATCCTTGGGATTTTTATATTTCTTGAACAGGGATTTAGTTACGATGTTCACTCTCTCATCCGTGCACTGCGCGGAAAGTATAGTCGCTATTAGAAGCTGAAATGCATCATTGAATTCAAGAGCCGGCTTAACTGCCGGATATTCTTCTTTAAGAAGAGCAAAAATCTTGCGTGCGTATTCTTTTTCAGGCGTCAGCTTGTTCATCGATTTGTTTGAGTTCATCTTTATAAAACCTCTTGTCTTTAATAAGAAGCCTTTCAACGGGTTCGTTATTTATTATATGACTTTGAATAATTTCTTCCACATCATCAAGAGTAACACCGCCGTACCAAATTTGTTCCGGATAAACTAACACGGTAATACCGAACTCGCATGCATCCAGGCAGCCGGAAATATTTGCCCTAATCCCGGAATTCAAACCGAGTTCCTTCAGCCTTTTTTTGAATTTGTCCCTTACGGCTTCACTTCCTTTTTCAAAGCAGCATCCCCTTGGATGTCCTTCGGGTCTTTTATTTTCACAGACAAAGATATGTTTTTCAAACCTCTTCATAAAATTCCACATCGCATTTAATTTTAAGTTTAGCAAATATAAAAATAAAAGCCATTAATTAAAGCTTTAATTAAAATCAATATTTATATTATATTCATTAGTAATATATAATGGGGTTTTTATGAAAAATATTATTTTATTTCTGTCCATCTTTATTCTTTACTTCCTGGGATGTAAGAATAAAGGAACCGAACCAATCAATCAGGATGATAAATATCCCGCTAATTTGAATTTTGAATGGGTATATAATACCAAAAATATAATTGAGTATTATGATTCAAGCGGACATTTACAAAACCCCGATACCACGGATAACGGAAACACAATCGTAAGGATAGCTGCTGTAAATCAAACAATAGGCGATTATACTAATCTTACATTGTTTGAAAGTTACGATATAAATACTCCCGGAAATATTGCTAAAACCTGGTATCAAAATTCTGATTCAGGTTTATATGCGATTGCATATTTTAATGCCGGCGCCTCACATGTCGTTATTCCTAAAAGCAACTATAAAAAATACTTGACATTCGATGATATTAAACTCCTAGGTGTTTTACCATCAATAAATTTATTTAAAAACCAAAGCATACAAGACAGTATACTTTATTACCAAATTCCAAGAAAAGTTTTAGCTTACCCATTAAGCATAGGGCAAAAATGGGTGGAATTATATACTCCATTTTACAGAGAAAGATATATCGATAAAAAAACGGAAGTGCAATTTAATGGCAGTCAGGTAGAGTGTTTTTGTATTGAATCGGATTGGAAAGATTATAATACAGAATTCACCGATTATGTAGGATTAAAAGAAGGAATTGTGGAAAGAGTGATTATAAGCGATAGCGTCGCTTTCTCAAACGCAAACTCACCGGTACCAGTAAGCTTTGGCAGAATAACAACTATATCTAAATTAGTATCAAAAAATTTTTAGATGACAAGAAAATATTTATTGCAGAATGGAAGTAACTATCGGTGTGAAAGAATTAAAGATTATCAGTAGCGCGTACGGGATTCGAACCCGTGGTCTCTGCCTTGAGAGGGCAGCGTCCTAAGCCACTAGACGAACGCGCCTATATAAATAACAGATTATGTCTACCTTCTGAATAATATTTAAAGATAAACACAACCAACTCAACAAAAAAAGAACCCTTGAAGAGGCAGAACTTGAATTATTAAAACTTCAAAAACTTCTTCAATAGCTGAAAAAGTAATTGCAACGGAAAATTGCCCCAAAAATAAATTATCTCTTACAGAATTCCAAACTGAGCAATTTGAATCTTTAATACTGTAGAACTAAATTATCATCAAACGTTTATCTATTTCATCTCTTAAATAAAATATCTTGCCGCAAACACTGCATCTATAATGAAATCAATCTGTTTAATAATTATTTTTAGAACCGGCTGATAAATCCAATGAGATGCCGGCATAAATCATTTTTCCTATCGAAGGAATAATTCCGGGACCCGGATATTCATCCGTCCTCATCGTGAAGTATTTTCTGTTGGTCAGGTTGTTTACCCCAAATCTAAACTGATAGTTTGATATTCTATATGCTGCCGATATATCTATTACGCTGTACGATGGAATTAAACCAACTAATCCATCCGGTGAAAAACCTGTGTTAGCCGGGTCTCCGTAAGATGAAGATGTATATGAATGCTGTATATTTATAGAAAAAGCCCCCAGGCTGTAATCAATTCCTAAACGGTTTGTATACCGTGGGGCGAATGGAACATAATTGCCATTATATTCGCCGGAAACGTAACTCGCGTATGTGTAGCCAAACGAGTTGTAAATACCAAGTCTGCCAAATTCATTATCCGGAATCAAACCACCGAGAATGTTTAGCTCTGCATACATTTCTATTCCCTTGTGGTCATCTGCGCCGGTATTTGTTTCGAATTGGTAGGTTAGCGTGTCCGCAGTTTGCTCGATGATGCCGATGTCATTCTTCACGTGTATATAGAAGAAGCTTACATCAAAGTTCAAATAATCCCCAACAACCCCTCTAAATCCAAAGTCAAAATTATACGCTGAGGCATCTTTAAGATTTTGATCTATCTTCGCAATAGAGCCGAACGGTGTTAATTCGCCATAAGTTATTGGTCTATATGATTGACTGAGATTGAAGTAAAAATTAGTTTTATCGGATGGTTTAAGTTCTGCACTAACTGCACCTAGCCAAAAGGTGCGCGTGCTCTTTTTATTATTTGCATAAACATACTCATAGTCGCTGTCGCCCGCTTCATTGGGCGCATAACCATTGGCATTATTACTCAAGTATTCCAAACGAACCGCCAGTGTAATGCTCAATGCATCAGTGACCCTGAAAATGTTCTCGACATAAGGTGCAATATTGGTTGTGTAAAAATTCATATCCTGTTCCCATGGAGAAAGCTGCGCAAGATTGAAATCGCTACCGGTTGTTCCGTTCGCACCTTCCTGCCTTTCAAGATGCGAATATGCAAATCTCAATCCGAATGAAAACGATTGTTTTCCTCCAAAGAAATGATAGTTGGAGAGTAATCTAAACTCGTTTGCAAAAGTGTTGAAGTATTCTCTTTCAAGCTCGCGCGGAGTATAGGCTAAATTAGCGGTAATAGCATCCGGTTCTTGAGGAGGAATATCTTCATTCCGCCAAATCAGATTGCGCTCACTAAAGAGATAGGAAGATACCAAACTCATGGTAGTGCAATCATTCATTTCATAATTGATATGCAGAGCAGTTATGTTCCATGGACTATCAAGCCAATTCCGGCTTCTGAGCGACTGCTGCGGATTTGCATAAAACAAAGAGTCGTTCAATCCGCCCGGCATTTGAATGAGGTTGCGAAGTAGAGTATACTCAACGCCAATCTGAAGTTTATTTGCTGGATTATATTTCAAGCTTGCAAAGCCCGACCACTGTGTCTGCTGCGTGTTTGCTCTCCACCCTTCAAGCCGCCTGTATTGAAGAAAGCCGTAGTATTTGAAATTATTAATCGTCCCTCCAATCGAATTGAAGCTATTGAAGAGACCATAGCTTCCGCCTGTCTGCGAAGATGTTATCGAAACAGGCTTATCGCTGCCGTCTTTCAGTTCATAGTTTATCATGCCTCCTAATTGCGATCCGAACGCTAATGCAGCGCCGTCGCGAAGAATAGTTATACTTTTCACCGCCTCCATAGGCGGCAAGTAATATGCTTCGTTATATCCAAACAAATCTGCAGAAATATTGTAGCCGTTTTGCCGTGTGTTAGTTTCAATGCTCTGATACGGATTTAAACCGCGGAAGCCGATTCCGTTGGCGGTAAAGCCGCCCATTTCATTTTCAGTTATGTTAACGCCGGGTATTCTGCCGATTATTTGTCTTGTGTTGTTGATGGCTGTATTGGCATCCAAACTGTCTATCAGAAGAATTTCATTCTTCATACCGGAGTAAATCGTCCGACCCGAATAATCATTCAGCCATCCAATGCCATTCATATGAGTGCCTGTAACTATAACTTCCTTTAATACAAAAATTGAATCGGACGATTGCGCAAGCAGCACATGATTAAAGACCAAAACAATCAAGCCTGAACAAAAAATAAAAAACAGCTTCAAAATTACCTCACAATTATATTGTTAAAATATTTTTTTGATTGCGCTTATTAGGAAAGAATCATAATAATAAACCTATCGTGTTTGCTGCTTCAACACAATACTCTGTATTCGGTAATTCTTTTAGTAAGGTTGGGTAGTATTAATACCTAATTTGGGTAAGGCGGAATTATGCCTTTATCTAAAGCGTATAAGATTAACTCTATGGGTGATCTTAAGTTGAGTTTCTTCATTATGTTTTTACGGTGAGTGTAAACTGTGTGTATGCTGATGAATAATTTATCGGCTATCTCCTGGTTAGTATATTTCTCGGTAATCAGCTTTATTATTTCAATCTCTCTTTCGCTCAAACCGGTTTCGTTAAAAGCTTCTTCCTGTTTTTTTTCAAATATAACATCAAGGATTTTGTTGCAAATAAATTTCTCTCTCCTTGCAACTGATTCTAAAGCAGTCAGAATTTCATTCTCTCGCATCCTTTTGT
>JAKAJV010000142.1 GCA_021813585.1 Bacteroidota bacterium
GGGTATTGATGTTTATGATTTGACTACAAAAGAAGAATTGTATAAGAAGAATGAAAAACTTCTGTTCAGACCCGCTTCCAACTTGAAGATTTTAACAACTTCGGCAGGACTTTATTTTTTAGGTCCCGACTATCAATTCAAAACTTCTTTGTACTATACCGGAAAGATTATTAACGGAACTCTATACGGCGATCTTTTCGTTGCCGGCGGCTGCGATCCGGATTTTACAACTGGCGATATCGACTCACTTGCCGGCGCTGTAAAAGCGGCAGGTATAAATCAAATTACAGGCGATCTGTTCGGCGACGTAAGCATGATGGACTCGCTCTTTTGGGGAAACGGCTGGATGTGGGACGACGACCCGTCTACAGATGCGCCTTACCTTACTGCGCTGGATATAAATGCCAATACTGTCGGCGTTATTGTTAAGCCGTCAAAGCCGGGTGATAATGCAAATATTTCCTTAATTCCTCCGTCGGATTATTTTCAAATTAGAAACTTAACCGTAACGGTTCCTGCGGATAGTCCGAATACCTTCTCATTGGACCGCGACTGGCTGCATAGAAAGAATACGTTGATTATAAAAGGGAATGTGAGCGAACAAACCGTTCCGGATTCTTTGCAGGATACCCTGAGAGTTAATGTTTACGATCCGGCAAAATATTTTTTAACTCTGCTAAAGGAAAATCTAGAGTCAAAAAATATCGGCGTGGGTGGAAGGATATATTTCTGTAAAATACCTTCATATGCAATTTATCTGTACAGCTTCAGCCGCCCGTTTAAAAATGTAATTACAAACCTTAATAAAGTCAGCTATAATTTGGGCGCCGAAATGACTCTTTATTCTCTCGCGTTCAAATTTTTCGGGGCGCCGGCAACAGCCAGCAACGGAGTTAAAATGGTTGACAGTTTAATTGCGCTGGCCGGAATGAATCCTTCGGATTACAGGATCGTCGACGGTTCCGGAGTATCTCACTATAATTTGATCTCTTCCCGGTTAATTTTATCGGTACTCAAGTTTATGTACTACCCAAAACCGGAGTTGTTTAAAATTCTTTATGACTCGTTTCCCATTGCCGGAGTGGACGGGACACTAAAAAACAGAATGACTGATACTCCCGCGCAAAATAATGTGCACGCCAAAACGGGAACGCTTAGCGGTGTTTGCAGCTTATCCGGTTTTGTTAATGCAAAGAACGGGCATCTGATAGCCTTCTCTATGCTGGTTCAGAACTACGTTGGCAGATCCAAATACGGGCGGGAATTTCAGGACAAGATTTGCAATATACTTGCCGGTTACGGGAATTAAAAAATGAAACATTACAAAGAATTTACGGTAACGGCTGAGCCTTTTATACCTGAAGTGTTATCAAGCCTTCTTTGGGAACTAGATATTTCCGGAATAAATGAAGAAGTGAATTGCCTTAAGGTCTTTATTCCTGAAGACAGCAGAATAACATTAGAAGATGTTGCTTTCCAGATGAGGAAACTACGGGATGAAAAAATGATCTTCAATTTTAATGTAGAAGAAAATTTAATTGAAGACAAGAACTGGAACGAAGAGTGGGAGAAAACAATTAATGTAATTGAAGTTTCCGATAAGGTTGTTATAAAGCCTACATTCCGGGAGTATGAAGCGAAACCGGGGCAGATAGTTATTACCATCGATCCCAAAATGTCATTCGGAACAGGCGAGCACCAAACAACCAAGCTTGTACTGCGGTTTCTAGAAAGTTACGTCCGCAGCGGTATGAAAGTTTTAGACGTCGGCTCCGGTACGGGAATATTGGCTGTTGCTTCGATAAAGCTTGGAGCTTCATCCGCAGTAGCTGTTGATAATGACGAATGGTGCTTGATGAACGGGAAAGAAAATTGCCGGTTGAATGATGTTGCCGATAAGATTGATGTAAGGCTTGGCGAAATAAAAGATATCCGGGAAAAGGATTTCGATCTTATAACCGCCAACATTCAGAAAAATATTCTTATTGAAATAGCTGAAGGAATAAATAACCGTCTCAAACCCGGAGGTCTGGTTATTTTATCGGGGTTGCTATATACAGATGAAACAGACATTACGGATAAATATTCCTCGCTCGGTCTTATCCTCCTGGAAAAAAAGTTACTCGACGAATGGATAGCAATGGCTTTTATCAAAAAACAGTATTGATATTTTTTAACCTGATGCCGTAAGGATTTATTTTAATAAAAGCTCATCATTAATTTATTTCAAACACCACAATCTTTCCGTCCATATTGGATACCGCAAAGATATTATCCTTAATATGGAAAATATTCTGCACTCTGCAGGTACCGAGAAATAGAAGCGGCTGCCATCTATAATTCTTGTCGATCAGGTAAACCTTTCC
Source organism: Bacteroidota bacterium (assembly GCA_021813585.1). Classification (GTDB taxonomy): domain Bacteria; phylum Bacteroidota; class Ignavibacteria; order Ignavibacteriales; family Ignavibacteriaceae; genus FEN-1297. The sequence goes on from JAKAJV010000142.1 coordinate 2,367, forward strand.
GTCTGCGGAAGTGAAGAGGATATTCTTCTCCCATTCAAGCGGGCTTACCGGCATCGTGTCAATGCCGTAGTCAATTTTTATTTCTTTAATAGTCCGCCCCGTTTTTGCGGAAGCGATGTAAAAATTGTTTTTGTAGCTTTTAATTAGAAGTTCCTCTTCGTTATTGTCTATTCCGATCGATTCCCACGCATCAAAATTATTTTTACGCCAGACAGTTTTACCAAGCATCAGGTCTACGGCCGAAACGTATTTGTCCGGGGCAGCAACGTATACATTCCCGCCGTCTGTTACAGGCCAGCATGCGGCGGGTGAATAATAATAATTCTTGTTCTCCGTCCACTTCCAGTTTATAATTCCAGTTTTGGCATCGATGCAGTAAAGATAATTGTCCCAGCTTCCGTAAATAATCCTGTCGGAAATTTGCAGCGGCATTGTCTCAATCATTCCCTTTGCGGAATGATTTTCCCAGATCTCTTCGAATGAATTAATATCATAGCAGTACATATCGCCCTTTGAAGTTCCGGCAACAACTCCGGTTGATACGGCATCGTTATACGGTACCTTTATTTTAATAAGTTGAGAAGTGAGCGGGTCGTTCAATCCTATAGTTTGAATAACCTTGCCGGTCCCGGCGTTCAGCGAGATTAAATCGCCTTCAATTGTAGCGGCTACCAGAACGCTGTCCGATACAACCGGCCTGCTGAAAATCGTCTCGCCGGTATTGTGTTCCCAGATTTCGTTCCCGTTAAGGTTGTAGCAGTAAATACTGCCGTTAACGGCGGCAGCATAAATATTTTTTTCTGTAACCAGCAGCGAAGCCGATAGAGTTGTTTTAAGTTCTTTCTGCCAGAGCACGCTCACTTTAAATTCTTTCCCTTTGCCGGGCTCAACGGTATAATTTATAAATTGGACTGAATCCACCGGTGGAACAGTATCCTTTTCAATGCCGATCGCTCCCCAGAAATGCGGTATACTGTCCGAATTAATTTCATAAAACAAAAGCGAGTCCGGCTTATTATCCACCAGGGTGTACCCCCAGCTTTTTTTATTGCTCAAGGTCGATCTTCCCATTGCGGCAGGTACTCCGCCGAAGTTCATTAATTTATTTATATGCCCGTGCCCTACGAGTATAGCCCTGGTGTTATATTTCTTAAGCTCGTTTGTAACGTCGAACCAATTGTCAATCTCTCCGTTCAGCGGGTGGTGGGCATAAAAAATAATTTGATCGTTTTTAGGGGCTGCTGCAAGTACGCTGTCAAGCCACGGCAAATCCTCAACTGCAAAATGGCCGCCGCCGCCCCGCCAGGGTATTCCGCTGTTCATTCCTATATGCTCAACGCCGTCATACTCAAAAGCGAACTTGTCGTCTTTCCACAAATATTTAAATTCGGTGCAGCCGCTCTCGCTCCACTTTGTATCGTGGTTGCCGGGAATAATGTGGTAGGGCACTTCAAGGCTGTCCAGAATTTTCTTTGCTGTTCCGAGCTCATCGTCGCGTCCTTTTTCCGCTATGTCGCCTGTAACCACGACAAATTTAATTTCGCTTCTTTTATTAATATCGTTAACAACGTTTTCAAGGTCGTCTTCGGCGCCCGGCGAGCCTATATGCAGGTCTGTTATCCAAGCATATTTATATTCCTGTGCAAAGCCTGCCGCCGATATTATTACCGCCAGATAAAAAATAAAAAGCAATCTTTTCATGCTCTGTTCCCGTTTTTTTATTTGCTAAATTAAGAATATAATTATATTAAAGAAATTTGTTTTATTGGGAAAAATTAATTTTGGGGTAAATATGGCTGCAAAGTTATTTTTAAAGAAAAACGAAGACAGGCGGATTAGAAGCGGGCATCTGTGGATTTTCAGTAACGAAGTCCAGTCGCTCCAGGGTGAAGCAGAAAACGGCGATCTGGTTGAAATCTACGACTCGCAAAACGGATTCCTGGGCACGGGCTTTTATAACAAGAATTCCTTAATATCCTGCCGGCTGTTAAGCGGCTCGGCAATTGAGGATTTCCATTGGCTTATTAAAGAAAGAATTCTTAATGCTCTTAAGTTACGACGCGAATTCTATCCCGGCGAAGAATCTTTCCGCCTGGTATTCAGCGAGAGCGATTTTTTACCGGGCTTGATTATCGATAAGTATAACAGCACATTCGTTCTTCAGGTCTATTCATGCGGCATGGAAAAAAATATTCAAACGGTTGCCGAAGTGCTTAAGACCGAGCTTAACGCAGAGAGCATTTTTACGAAGAATGAAAAATCTTTTAGAAGGATGGAAGGACTGCCGGAAGAAGACAGCATTTATCTGGGAAGTGTGGAGCCCTGCATTATTTCCGTTGGCTCTATTAAATATAAAATTGATTTTGAGAAGGGGCATAAAACCGGTTTTTATTTCGATCAGAGAGACAACAGGTTTTTTGTAGAAAAAATATCGAAAGGCAAAAGCGTAATCGACGCATTCTGCAACTCCGGCGGCTTCGGGATGCATGCTGCCAAAGCGGGCGCTTCATCAGTAAAGTTTATCGATTCTTCCTCCTTTGCGATTGAGCTTGCAAAACAAAACTGCTTGATGAACGATATCCGGGGAAATACGGAATTTGTTGTAAGCCAGGTGTACGAGTATTTTGAAAGCCTGCTCTCCGAAAAGCAGCAGTTTGATGTGGTGATGATAGACCCGCCGGCGTTTGCAAAAAAATTCAAAGACCTGCCTGCTGCTAAAAAAGGTTACGAGAAATTAAATAGATTAGCTCTTCAATTAATAAACGGAAACGGATTCTTAGTTACTTCATCCTGCTCGCATCATGTAACTAAAGAAGATTTTATCCAAATTGTTACGGATGCTGCCCGAAAGGCAGATAAAAAAATTCAGCTTATTCATTTTAACGGTGCTTCTTTAGATCATCCGGAATTGCCTGCAATGATTGAAACATCATATTTAAAATTTTGTGTGTTTAGGGTAGTGTGAGGTACAGTATGTTTATTATTATAAAAATTCTTACTACTTTTAAACCAAAATTATCGGAGTAATCATGTCAAATAAGGTAAGCATTATAATAGAAAAAGATGACTTTGGTTATTATGCTTTTTGTCCTGAACTGGAAGGCTGCCAGTCACAGGGTGATACTTTGGATGAAGCTATGGCAAACATAAAAGAAGCGATTGAACTTTATATTGAAACACTATCTCCCGAAGAAAAAAGAGTTTATTTAAGCAAAGAAATTTTATCGGCAACTTATGAGGTTAAAGTTGCCTAAGCTTCCGCGGCTTGATTCTTAGGAGGCAGAAACAATGTTATTAAAAGCAGGCTTTAAGCAGGTTAGAAGTAAAGGGAGTCATAGGATTTATATTAAGGATAATAAAAGAATTGTTATTCCTTTTCATCCAAATAAAACTTTGCATCCCAAAATCGTAAAACAAGTTGTTTCCGTTATCGAATTCTTTAGCCACACTAATTTTTCTTACCTTGTAAAAACGATGCAACCTTTTTAAGTTTGGCAACGTCTAATCCCATTACTTTTCAGAAAGTAATCACATTTATTAATCACTAAATGAGGTTGAAAATTGGATATTTCTGCATTAAACGAAAAAATTAAACAAGAGAGCGCTTTTATAGATTTGCTCATGTCCGAAATAGGTAAGGTTATAGTAGGGCAAAAGGCTATGGTTGAAAGGCTGATCGTCGGGCTGCTTAGCAACGGGCATGTCCTTCTGGAAGGTGTGCCGGGATTGGCAAAAACACTTGCTATTAAATCTCTGTCATCTGCAATGAAGGCTAAGTTCCAGAGGATTCAGTTTACTCCGGATTTGCTGCCCGCAGATCTTATCGGTACCATGATCTACAATCAGAAGGACGGCAATTTCTTTATTCGCAAAGGCCCCATCTTTTCGAACTTTATTCTGGCTGATGAAATAAACCGCGCCCCCGCTAAGGTGCAAAGCGCTCTGCTGGAGGCAATGCAGGAAAGACAGGTTACAATCGGCGAGCAGACATTCAAATTGGAAGAACCGTTTTTGGTACTCGCAACTCAAAACCCAATTGAACAGGAAGGAACTTATCCTTTGCCTGAAGCTCAGGTAGATAGGTTTATGCTTAAAATAAAGATCACGTATCCTTCGCGCGATGAAGAGATGAAAATTATGCGGCAGAATGTAAATGAGCTGGACGGCTCCATTCAGCAGGTGATTACGCCGAAGGATATTCTTAATGCAAGGAACCTTCTGCATGAAGTTTATGTGGATGAAAAAATTGAAAGGTATATCCTCGATATCGTCTTTGCAACACGTTCGCCAAAAGATTACGGGCTGGATAAGCTGGCCGATTTTATTAGCTACGGCGCTTCACCTAGAGCAACTATAAACCTGGCGCTAGGTGCAAAGGCAATGGCATTTATAAGAAGGAGAGGATACGTAATTCCCGAAGACGTAAGGGCAATTTGCTTTGACGTGCTTCGCCACCGTATTGCTGTTACTTATGAGGCAGAAGCAGAAGAGATTACTACCGAGAATGTAATCCAGGAAATTTTAAACAAGATAGAAGTACCGTAAAACTATTACCCATTCCTCCGATGGAATATGAATCCCTTATTGTAAGGGCGCCCCGATTAAAATCGGGGCGGGGTATAACCATAAATAAAATTTTTTTAGATGCTGACTAAAGAACTTCTAAAGCAAGTAAGACAAATAGAGATAAAAACAAAGGGACTTGTAAACCAGGTCTTCTCCGGCGAGTATCATTCCGTTTTTAAGGGAAGAGGAATGGAGTTCTCCGAGGTAAGGGAATACCAGTTCGGCGACGATATCCGGAACATCGACTGGAACGTAACAGCCAGGTTCGGGCACCCATTTATAAAAATATTTGAGGAAGAAAGGGAGCTGACTGTTATCTTAATGGTTGACTTAAGCGGCTCTCTTATATTCGGCTCGGTGGAAAAGACCAAGCAGCAGGTTGCCGCAGAAATAAGCGCTATACTTGCCTTTTCTGCAATGAAGAATAACGATAAAGTAGGATTGATACTTTTTACGGATAAGATCGAAAAATTCGTTCCTCCCAGAAAAGGAAGAAAGCATGTATTAAGAATTATCCGGGAAGTTCTTTCGTTTGCGCCCGAAGGCAAAAGCACAAATTTGAAAACCGCGCTCGAGTATATGAACAACGCGATAAAGAAGCGAAGCATCGTTTTTCTGTTATCCGACTTTATGGATACCGGCTACGATAAAATTTTAAGGATCATCGGCCGGAGGCACGACTTAATAGGCGTTGTGTTGAATGATGTAAGAGAAAATGAAATTCCGCAGATGGGGCTTGTTAAATTTACTGATGCCGAAACAGGGGCTGAAAGATGGCTGGATACAAGCGACAGAAAAATTCAAAATAGATTTAAAGAAATTAGAGAGCAAAGCAAGGCGTTCCGTAAATCTATGTTCCTTTCAAGCAGGCTAGACAGCATCGAAGTTCACACGGGGGAGAATTATATAAAACCGCTTGTTCAATTTTTTAGGCTGCGCGAGAGAAGATGGTAAAAAAAATCTTATTGGCAGTTCTTATCGCTTTTTCTTTTGCGCTTAATTTCTTTGCGCAGAACGTCTCGGCAACCGCATCTGCGGATAAATCCAAATATCTTGTAGGCGATTATATCTATTTCAAAATTCAAATTGAATATAATAAAGGAACAAACATTTACGCGCCGCCGGTAAAGGATACTCTAACAAGCGTATCGGTTATCAAAAGGGAAGAGCCTGTTACAGAAGAAAAAAACGGCAGAGAGGTTACTACCTATAATTATATTCTTTCCGGATACGATTCGGCCGGAGTAACAATTCCGCCAATCCCTATTCTTTACAAAGCGGCCAACGATACGGCTGTTAATACGGTTTATACTAATCCGGTCAGCTTTACAGTTCAAACATTAAAGGTAAATCCGAACGGCGGAATAAAGGATGTAAAGACTCCTATTAAAATTCCTCTAGACTGGAGGCTGATTTTATTGTGGGTAATAATAGGCTTAATAATAGCTGCGATAATTTACTACTTTTACCGCAGGTATAAAAAGAAAAAAGAAAGCATGCAGCCGGTACGAAAAGAAATCATTCTTCCGCCTCACGTAGTAGCTTTGAATTCCTTACGAGAGCTGGAAGATAAAAAGCTCTGGCAGCAGGGAAAGATAAAGGACTATCACTCGGAGATTACTGAAATTATCCGCAGGTATTTTGAAAAAAGATTCGAGCTGCCGGCGCTCGAGCTTACAACGTCCGAGGCTATGGAAATGCTGCGCGGCAAAAAAGAATCGGAGCCAATAAGAGAAATTACTTATGACTTTCTAACAAATGCTGATCTGGTTAAGTTTGCAAAGTATTCACCGGTCGGTTCATTAAACGAAGAGATGTTAAAACAAGCCTATAATATTGTTAATAAGACGATCCGCCTTGCACCGGAAGACAAGAAGGAAGAGGTATCCGATGTTCGGTGATGTAACGTTTGCTTATCCGTGGATACTTTACCTGCTTATTGTAGTGCCGTTGATGATTTTATGGTACTGGAAAAAAGGCAAAGCCAGCCAGCCTTCAATTACATATTCTTCTTTAAAAATATTCAGCGGCTTTCCGGCCACCTGGAAGGAAAGGTTTAGGCACCTACCCATCGTACTGCGCTCTTTGGCAGTTGCATTATTAATTGTCGCCCTTGCTAGGCCGCAAAGCTACTCATCCGGCCAGAATGTAACTACTGAAGGGATTGACATAGTTATGGCTCTGGATATTTCGGGCAGTATGATTTCCGAAGACTTTAGGCCCAACCGCGTTGAAGCCGCAAAAAAAGTAATTGAGAAATTTATCGACGGCAGACCGAACGACAGGATTGGATTGGTGGTATTTGCCCGCCAGGCATTTACTCAATGCCCATTGACAATTGACCACAACGTTCTGGAAAACCTTCTCCGAAAAGTTGAGCCTGGTATGGTGCCCGATGGAACTGCAATAGGCAACGGTTTGGCCGATGCGGTTAACAGATTGAAAAACGGGCAGGCTAAGAGCAAAGTGATTATTCTGCTTACCGACGGTGTAAATAATTCCGGCGAGATTGACCCGCTGACCGCTGCGGAGATTGCCAAGACTTACGGAGTTAGAGTCTATACTATCGGAGTAGGAACCAACGGCGAAGCGCCTTACCCTGTACAGACTCCCTTCGGCATCCGTTACCAGATGATGCCTGTTCAAATTGACGAAGGGCTGCTGCAGCAAATAGCAAGCATTACCGGCGGGCAATATTTTAGAGCGACCGATAACCGGACGTTGAACGATATTTATAAGAAGATTGACAAGATGGAAAAGACGAAGATTGAAGTTACTTCCTATCGCAGCGCGGCAGAACTGTTCTACGGCTGGCTCGATGCAGGTCTGGTGCTTCTGTTTCTGGAACTGGTATTTTCAAGGACAATTTTCAGGAAGCTTCCATGATGAGGCTGAGAAATTTTATAGATTGTTTAATATGATCGGTACTTACTTAGCGTCCTAAATAATGAATGATTTTTAATCTTGTCGGCAGGCAAGTTTTGAATTTTTAATTTTTAATTTTGAATTTTTAATTTTGAATTGAACCTATGTTTCGTTTTGCACACCCGGAATATCTGTACGGATTATATTTAATACCGGTATTGATTGCACTATACTGGTACTTGAGTAAAAACCGCAGCAAGTTGCTGGATAAATTTGCCGAGAAGAAACTGCACCCGGTAATTTTGCCTGCATTAAGTAAAGGCAAAGGACTGCTGAGATTTATTATCATCTTATTTGCAATCTTGTTTTTACTTATCGCCGCTGCAAACCCACAGGTGGGCACCAGAATTGAGAACGTTAAGGAAAGCGGGATTGATATTTATGTTCTGCTGGATGTTTCCTTAAGCATGCAGGCGCAGGACATAAAACCGAGCAGGCTAGAAAAAGCGAAATTTGAAATCTCAAATTTAATCCAGAAGCTTAGAGGCGACAGGCTGGGATTGATCGTTTTTGCAGGCGAGGCTTTCGTTCAGTTTCCGTTAACATCCGATTACTCGGCTGCAAACTTGTTCCTTTCCGCTGCCGATGTTAATTCGGTCCCTGAACAGGGAACGGCAATTGCCGCGGCTATAAATCTTGCAACCAAATCTTTTGATTATTCGTCTAAAACCGAAAAAGTAATCGTACTGTTTACAGACGGAGAAGACCATGAAGGCGATATTCACGGCGCAATTGAAAATGCCAAAAAGAAAGACATAAAAATTTATACTATCGGACTGGGCTCACCCGACGGCGTCCCGATTCCGTTATACAACGACCAGGGCCAGCAGGTAGGATTTAAAAAAGACATAAACGGCAACATAGTTCTTACAAAGCTCGATGAGTCGGTACTTAAAGAGATTGCATCCGGCACGGGCGGAGATTATTTTAGAGCCGCCAACAACAGGGACGAGCTAGACCTTATATACAAGAAGCTTTCTTCGTTAAGGAAAGCCGAGTTCGGTGAGAAGAGAGTTACTGATTACGAAGATAGATTTTATTATTTTTTGGCGCCGGCTGTAATCTTATTATTGCTTGAGTTTTTTATAACTGAAAAAAAATCGCCTTTGTTTAGTAAATTGAATGAGCGCTTCGGACCCTCATACAGAGCAGCCAGGACGGAACGGTAGGTGGCTTATGAAAAGTATATCGATTAAATATATTCTGACATTAATATTTTTATCAGTAATAACTGCCGGCGGCAGCAATGTGCTTGCCCAAAGTTTAAGGTCTTCCGTTAATAAAGGAGTAGACCTTTACAAAAAGGATAAATACGTTGATTCCGAAGTTGAATTTAAAAAGGCGCTGGAAAAATCTCCCGATAATTTTCAGGCAAACTTTAATTTAGGCGATTCGTATTATAAGGAAGGTAAATATGAAGATGCGCTTAGGTCTTATTCCGCTGCCTTATCTAAAACCCGGAACCCGGAGCTCAGGTCGAAGGTATATCATAATATCGGGAACGCACTGCTCAAATCCCAGAAGATTAAGGAAAGCATAGGTGCATACGCAGACGCACTTAAGCTGAATCCCAACGACGATTCGACAAAATATAATTTGTCGTACGCGCTTAACCTGCTTAAGAACAAAGACCAGAACCAGAAGCAGCAGAACAAGAACGACAAGAATAACAAAAACAATAAGAACGATCAGAAGAACCAGGATAAGAACAACCAGCAGAATAAAAATAATAAAGATCAGAATAAGCAGAACCAGAACCAGCAGCAGAATCAAAACAACCAGAATAAGCGGAATCAGCCTAATCAAAACCAGATGAACCAGCCCGATCAAAACAAAATTACAAAGGCGCAGGCGCAGGCAATTCTAAATGCTTTAAACAACGATGAAAAAGATCTGCAGAAAAAATTAAGAAAGATGAAAGGTACGCCGATAAAGACGGATAAGGACTGGTAAGCGAAAATGAATTTAAGAGTCTGAAATAATCAATTGTTGAAAGATTATTCAAGGGAAAAGGAATTGATAAAGGAAAGAAAATATTTATTAAAATTTATACTCGGTAACGGAATTAAATTATTATTGGCTGCTTTTTTATTGCAGCCTGCGGCAGCTTTCGCCCAGTCGTTTAACGCATCGGTAAACAGCACTACCGTCGGGCAGAACGACCAGTTGCAGGTTTCATTCACGTTTTCCGGGCAGAATGTAAACGGAGTAAACAATTTTTCGCCGCCGCCTTTTAATAATTTTATGGTATTGTCAGGTCCTAATCAATCGACAAGCATGCAGGTAATAAACGGCGCTGTGTCCGGATCGATTTCCTATTCATATTATCTTCAGCCGAAGAGCATGGGTAAATTCTCCATTGGCAGCGCTTCTGTAAATTACGGCGGCAAGCAGTATAAAACACAGCCGCTAGAAATAACCGTTGTTAAAGGATCCCCAAAGCCTGCACAGCAAGCGCAGAGCAGCGGCGGCGGCGCAGAGGTTTCTACCAAGGATATAGGAGATAATCTTTTTATCCTGGCTACCTGCGATAAAGACAGAGCTTACCTGGGAGAACAGGTAACGGTAACTTATAAGCTCTACACAAGGCTCGGCATAGCCTCTCAGATGCAGGTTTCAAAGCTCCCGTCTTACGAAGGATTTTGGGCAGAAGAGATAAACGTGCCGAACAACATTACCTTTACGACGGAAATGTATAAAGGCAAGCAGTACCGTGTGGGTACTCTAAAGAAAGTCGCGCTTTTTGCCAGCCAGCTCGGCGAGCTTTCTATTACTCCGCTTGTATTGGATATACCTGTCCAGATTAGAGCGAAAAAAAGAAGCAGCGGAAATATTTTCGACGACTTCTTTAACGATCCTTTTTTTAATAACTACCAGACTGTAAACTATACTGCAAAGTCGAATACAATTAAGTTAAAAGTAATTCCTCTTCCATCGGAAAATGTACCGAAGTCATTTAACGGCGCAGTGGGCAGCTACACTATGAATTCCCAGCTGGACAGCACGAATTCTAAAACCAACGAACCGGTTTCGCTAAAGATAGATATAAGCGGGCAGGGTAATATCCAATTATTGAACATGCCCGAGATAAATTTGCCTCCCGGATTCGACAAATACGAGCCGAAGACCAGCGAGAATATAAACAGGAGCGGAACTATATCCGGCGATAAGACGGTTGAGTATCTTATTGTGCCGAGAACTGTCGGCAAAAAAGTTATTCCGCCAATTCAATTCTCTTATTTTAATCCTGCAAAAAGGTCTTATGTAACTTTATCCTCTCCGTCGTATACATTGAATGTTGCCCAGGGCTCAGGCCAGGGAGGCGGCTCCGTTGCAGGATATACAAAGGAAGAAATTAAGCTATTGGGACAGGATATAAATTACATAAAGACATCAACCGGCGGACTGGAAAGGCAGGGTAGCATTGTACTTTTCAAATTCGGATTTTTAGCAGCTGCGGTTTTTCCGCTAATGCTGTTAGCCGGGCTAATTACCTGGAAGAAGCGCGAAGATAAACTTGCCGGGAATATTCAGCTGCTTCGCTACCAGCGTGCGCAAAAGATTGCCAGAGCCAGATTTAAAACCGCTAAGAGCCTTATGGAAAGCAACAACCAGGTAGCTTTCTATGCAGAAATTTCACAAGCGCTCTTCGGCTACCTGGAAGACAAGCTCCATATTCCGAAAGCAGAGATATCGCTTGAGCGCGCAGTTGATGAACTGAACAAGAAAGATATAGACGGAAAATTAATTGCAAGCCTTAAAGACTGCACAGAGAAGTGCGAGTATACAAGGTTTGCACCCGGTGCCGACGGCACTGCCGCGATGAACGAAATGTACAACGAGTTAACTCAGGTTATAATAGGCCTGGAAAAATCTTTATCGGTGAAAAAGAATGTCTAAATATCTAAAAAATATTTCCGCTTGCTTTAACGCGAAGAATTTCTTTTTGATGGTTTTATCTGTCGTTGTCTTTTGTAATATCGCTTTCGGTTCCCAGGCTGAAGAACTAATGAAACAGGGAAACGATTACTACCAGCAGAAGCAGTACGATAAAGCGGCGGAGACTTACCAAAAAATAATTAATATGGGCTACGAGGGAGTGGCGCTTTATTATAACCTTGGCAATGCATACTACAGGGAAGGCAAGATAGGCTATGCAATTTTGTACTACGAAAAAGCACATAGACTTTCGCCCGGCGACAACGATATTAACCATAACCTTACAATTGCCAATACAAAGACAATTGACAAGATAAATACACTCCCGACTTTTTTCCTATTTCAGTGGTGGGAAAGTCTTCTGGCTCTGTTTTCATTAACAGGATGGACGTATCTTGCTTACGTATTTTATATCCTGCTTCTTGCCGCAATAGGCATTTACTTCTTTGCAAAAAAAGCGCTCATTCAAAAGTATTCCTTCTTTGCTGGAATATCATCCCTAGTGCTGTTAATTATTACCGCCTCGCTGCTTATTATAAATTTAAACAGGGAGCTAAACGTTAAGCATGCCATAATAGTAGAGCAGACGGCAACCGTAAAGCTGTCACCAGATCCCACAAGCAACGATGCGTTTATTATTCACGAGGGATTAAAAGTAACAGAGGAAGACCACGTTGACAATTGGGTGAAAATACGGCTTAAAGACGGCAAGGAAGGCTGGCTGCCGGTAAGCGATCTAAAGACCATCTGATTTTTCAATTTATAAAAAAATCCTTAAATTTCAATTGCTTAAGAGTGAATTCTCTGTAAAAGTCTTAAAATCTGCTTTTCCATCTTACTATAGTTCTTTTTATGGATTCAAAAAAATACAATAATATCAAGCTATCCTTAAGTATAGGAAAAGGTATTGCAGTTTTTATAATCACGCTGTTTTTTGTGTCTACCGGTCTAAGCGCCGGCCTGCAGAATTTTCTTTCCGGATACATTACGAACAGCTACCTGGTTTTTGTGTCGTTCGCTTTAACAAGCGGGCTGGCTCTGGGAATCTTATTTTTCCCGCTTTCATATTACTCCGAGTTTTACCTTGAACACAAGTATAATTTATCCAATCAGACTTTATACGGATGGCTTGGGGAAGATTTAAAAGGACTGCTTGTTTCCCTGCCTGTAATTATACCGGTATTATTAGTATTTTTTTATTCGCTCAATAAGTTCGATTCGCTCTGGTGGCTGCCATTTGCTATAGTTTTATTTATTATCTCAGTTGTGCTTGCAAGGATTGTACCCGTTCTTGTCCTTCCTCTGTTTTATAAAATAACTCCTTTAGAGCAGAATGAGCTGAAGGAAAAAATTCAGGAACATGCAAAGGATGCGGGGATTGTTGTAGAGAACGTGTACAAGTTCAACATGAGCAAGAATACCAAGAAAGCAAACGCAGCCTTTACCGGAATAGGAAAATCGAAAAGGATTCTGCTCGGCGATACGCTTATTGAAAATTTTACTGCCGACGAAATAGAAACCGTTGTCTGCCACGAGCTGGGTCATTATAAAAGAAAGCATATAATAAAAAATATTTTTATCGGCACGCTTTTCAGCTTCTTAACTTTATTCTTAATTGCAGCGCTGTATCAGTATTCGGTAAGCTGGTTCGGATTCGGGTCGTTTAAGGAGATTGCCGCCATGCCGCTGCTGGCTCTCTGGGCTATGGTTATTAGAATAATTCTTACGCCGGTTTCAAATATAATTTCGCGCAAGTTTGAATTTGAAGCCGACGAGTATGCAGTCCAGTCTACCGGTAAGAAAGATGCGTTCGTTTCGACGCTAAATAAATTAACGGATCAGAATCTGGGCGATAGAGAACCGCATCCGTTTGTCGAGTGGTTCTTCTACAGCCACCCGTCTATTAAAAACAGGGTAGCTGCAATAAATGAATTTTATTCCCGTGTAGTAGGAAGCTCCGGTTCTGTAAAGAGGGAAATAAACCTGGAAGGTAATTAAGTGCTGTCGTATATAAAGCTATTTTTTATTTTCTTATATACAATTATTCTTTCCTTACTGGCGTTAATATCCGAATTAATTGACCGCAGCTTTAAGACCTATTTTTTTCTCACCAAAATATTTTCCAACGGAATTCTGTTGATAGCCGGAGTAAGGCTGGAGGTATCCGGATATGAAAGCTTTGACAAAGACAGTACTTATGTTTTCGTCTCAAACCACAGCAGTCAGTTCGATATACCCGCCCTTCAATCGGCAGTACCGCAAAAGTTCAGCATAGTATATAAAAAGGAACTGGGCAAAATACCCTTGTTCGGCTGGCAGATGAGGCTTGGGCCTTATATAATGATAGACAGAAAAAATATTGAGGATGCACTTAAAAGCATAGAGCGTGCAAAGAAGATGATGTCGGATAAAAAATTTTCAGTGCTGCTCTTTGCCGAAGGCACGCGAAGCAAGACGGGAGAAGTGCAGCCTTTTAAAAGAGGCGCGTTTTATCTTGCATCCAGAGTTGGCTTCCCGATAGTGCCGGTATCAGTAACCGGAACGGAGAAAATTCTTCCCAAGGGGAGATTGAAAATAAAAAGCGGTACGATAAAAATTCATTTTGATAAGCCTATTCCGACTGAAAATATAAATACCAGGAAAGAAGAACTTGAACTTATGGAAAAAGTAAGGGATATTGTAATTCAAAATATTAAGAAAGGTAGCTGACGAATGCCCGTAACCATAAAAGATGTTGAGCATATTGCCGAGCTTGCGAGGCTGAAATTTAATAACGAAGAGCTGAAAAGCTTTACCGAGCAGATGAATGAAATTCTATCTTACGTTGATAAGCTGAATGAGCTGGATACTGAGAACGTGGAGCCACTTTCGCACCCGGTAGAGGCGGTTAATGTGTTCAGGGAAGATGTTGTAAAGCCGCATACATTTACTGAAGATGCGCTGAGGAATGCGCCGAAAAAAGACGAGCAGTTTTTCAGGGTACCAAAAGTAATAGGTGGCGAATAGAATTTTTAACTGCTGCGCGCAGGCCGGTTATTCCTGTCCTGCGTAAAATTTTTAATTTTGAATTTTTAATTGTTAAATGATTGTTGGAATAATACCAGCCCGTTTTGCATCTACAAGATTGCTCGGTAAGCCTTTGGCCGATATAGGCGGCAAGCCGATGATACAGCATACTTATGAAAGCTCCCTTAAATCGAAACTGCTGAACGAAATTATTGTTGCGGTAGACGACGAAAAAGTTGAGCAGGTGGTAAAAAGCTTTGGTGGAAAGGCAGTTCTTACTCCCAAAAATATTTCTACCGGCTCCGACAGGATAGCCTACGTTGCAAAGAGCCTGCCCGCTGCCAAAATTATTGTAAACATACAGGGCGACGAGCCTTTCATTAAAGGCGAGATGATAGATCAGGCGATTGAGCCGCTGCTTTTCGATCTTACCGTTAATGTAGCCACACTCGCAAAGAGAATAGAATCCGTACACGAGTTAAAGTCGCCTTCAATCCCTAAGGTAGTTTTCGATTATAATAATTTTGCCATGTACTTCTCCCGCTCGGCAATACCGTTTGTCCGGGATGCACGGAATAATTTCGAGAGAATACAGAAAGCGGAAATTTACAAGCACATCGGGCTTTACGTGTACAGGCGCGAGTACCTGTTAAAATTTACGGAGCTGGAGCCGACGGATTTGGAAAAGATAGAAAAGCTGGAGCAATTGAGGATGCTGGAAAACGGATTCAAGATAAAGGTTGTTGTAACCGAGTTTGAGAACCTTGCGGTTGATACGCCCGAAGACCTTGAAAGGGCGAGAATTTATTATGCACGATTAAATAAAAATAATGAAGGAAGAAAATGATTATACCGAAAAAAATACCTCTGGCTAACATTCCTACTCCGGTTGAGCTGGTAAAATTTAAAGGCAAAAATTTTTTTATGAAGCGCGACGACCTGACCGGGATGGAATTATCCGGCAATAAAGTTAGGAAGCTGGAATATTTAATTTATCAGGCAAAAAAAGAAAGAGCCGATCTTGTATTTACCGACGGCGGCGATCAGTCGAACCATGCAAGAGCAACCGTAATAGCTGCGGCAAAAGCAGGTATTAAAACCAGGTTGTTCCTTTGGGGAAAAGATAAGCCGAATGCAGACGGAAATCTGTTCCTCGATAAAGTCTTCGGCGCAGAAATTACATTCCTATCGAGAAGCGAATATTCCAGGGTTAACGATATTATGTTTGAGGAAAGGGCCAGGCTGTCTAAGCTTGGGAAGAAAGTTTATGTAATTCCCGCAGGCGGCTCTACCACGCTGGGCATCTGGGGCTATGTTTCGTTCATGTCCGAGTTAAGCTCGCAGATTAATTTGAGTAAATTTACCGGAATAACCCTTGCGGCAGGCTCGGGCGGTACTGCAGCCGGGCTGTTGATTGGTGCGCTCTTACAGAAAAGCAGAATTAAAATCTTTGCGGTCAACGTGCTTTATTCGGCAGAAGAAATAAGACGGAAAATTTTGCATCTGGCGGAAGGCTGCATTCTGGATTACAAGCTTCCATGCAAGCTTAACGAGAGCAGCCTGGAAATTATCGACGGTTATTCTGCCGAGGGGTACAAAAATATTTCCGATGATAAAATATCACTCATAAAACAATTTGCCGTTTCTTCAGGCATCCTTTTAGACCCGGCTTATACCGGCAAGGCGTTTAAGGCGTATTACGATAATTTCTTAAGTAAAAGCAAAGGGATGAAAAATTTATTCCTTCATACCGGCGGGCTTTACGGAGTCTTCGGCAAGAAAGAAAAATACCTTGGGGCCTAATAGTATTCCGCCGCTTGATGAATAAACGGTTTTGCCAAACTCAATTATTAGAGTTATTTTTAAACCATGAATTGTATCTTTTGCAATATTATCAACAAACAGGAAGCTGCAGAAGTTCTTTTTGAGAACGATAAAATAATTTCTTTTTTGGATATAAGACCCGTTAATTACGGGCATACGCTTGTTATTCCTAAAATTCATTACGAAAATTTTCTGTCAGTCTCATACGATGACCTTTCCAGACTGATTGAGGCTACACAGATCCTTTGCAATGCGCTGGTAAAAAGCTTGGAGCCAGACGGTTTTAATATTGTTGCCAACAACGGTACTGCCGCCGGGCAGTCTGTGTTCCACTTTCACTTCCATATAATCCCTAGATTTAATACCGATGAATTTAAATTCAGGCCGATGATAAAAAAATACAACAACGGCCTGATGAAGGAATATGCGGACAAAATTCGCTTAGCGATAAACAGTTGAAGGAATATTATAATGGAGAACAAGATAAGAGTATTAATTGCAAAGGCAGGTCTAGACGGGCACGACAGGGGAGCTAAAGTAATTGCTGCCGCACTGCGCGATGCGGGTATGGAAATTATTTATACCGGGCTAAGGCAAACGCCTGAAATGATAGTGGAAGCGGCAATACAGGAAGACGTGGACGTTATCGGAATAAGCATTCTCTCAGGCGCGCACATGACTATTCTCCCTAAGATTCTTAATCTTATGAAAGAAAGGGGATTGGATGACGTCTTGTTAACCGGCGGTGGAATTATTCCCGAAGAGGATATTGAAAAATTGAAGAAGCTTGGAGTGGGAGAATTATTTACACCGGGAGCCCCGACTTACGAAATAGCAGATTATATAAAACAATGGTGCAAAGATCATCCTAGGTACTAACTAATTCCTAACCAAATACATTATACCGGAACGCACCTCTTCGATTTGAAAATTCAAAATCAAGACAGTCGGTTTTTATTTCCCGCCGCTCTTCTAACGAATCAAAGACAGTTCCTTCCTTAACTGCATTTATTGCCGGTCGTGTATTTTTTTTGAATATTCATTATGTAGTTAATTCGGACACCATTCTTAAAATGATATCCTATCGAAACCAAAATCTTTGATAATACCCATTTTTGACGGGCACATTTGTTGATCTGAATTAACCGTACTTTATTTAATTACCGGGATTATTATATATGCGGGTTTACTTATCGTTAATAATTTTTCTAATACTATCGGTGAATTCATTTTCACAGCAGCCGTGGGATTATTTGCCGGAGGGCGGATATTTAAATACATTATCGGTAGAAATTGGAGACACGCTGCAGTTCCATATCTCCACTGCAAGTCCCAACTATCAAATTAGTATTTATAAATTAGGATTGAACCAGGCTCTTGTTTACACTTCCCCGGTAATTACCGGCGGAAAGCATCCCGTACCCGACAGTTCTTTTTCCAAGGGGTGCGGCTGGCCGGTAAGCTTTTCATTATTCATAGATCAAAGCTGGCAGCCAGGCGTCTATACCGCAAAGTTTCCGGTTACCTCCGGCAACGGCGAAATTGTATTTTCGGTGCGCTCACCTAACCCGGGTTCTGTTTCCAAAATTCTGGTAATAATGAGTACCAACACCATGCAGGCGTATAATAACTACGGGGGGAAAAGCATTTATAATTACAATTCCACTAATCTTTCGCGCTCTGCAAAAGTTTCTTTCAACAGGCCGTATACGTCAACGGCACAATACGATTATTACGGCTGGGAAAACGATCTTGTAAACTGGCTTCAGAAAAGCAATATCCCAGCCGAATTTGCAAGCGATCTGGACGTTGAAAACTACGATTTGCTGCAGCACTATGATGTTATAGTTTTTGTAGGCCACGAGGAATACTGGTCGCTCCGGGAACGAGAGAACATCCAAGAATTTGCAGATAACGGCGGAAGAGTTATGTTCCTTTCCGGCAATACATGCTGGTGGCAGGTAAGGTGGGAAGATAATTACAGAACAATGGTCTGTTACAAAAGCAGTGCTCTGGATCCGTTAACAGGAATAGCAGACTCGCTTGTTACGGTTAACTGGTACGCATCGCCGGTAGGCAATCCTGAAGACTCAATGACGGGAGTAAGCTACAGGTTTGGAGGCTATGTTAATTTCCAGAATAATTTAATGGCGGCAAACGGGTACGGCGGCTATACTTCTTATAACACACAAAGCTGGATTTATAAAGGTACCGGTCTAAAAGATGGCGATGTTTACGGCCGGAGTTCAACTATTGTCGGTTATGAAACCGACGGAACAAGATTTACCTGGCAAAACGGCATTCCAGTTTCCTTAGGGCAGGACGGCACTCCGTCTGATTTTCAAATACTCGGAATTTCGAAAGCATACAACCCGGATTTTCCATATAACAACCACGCTGTCATGGGCATTCACTATACAAATAATTACGGCGCAATCTTTACTGCATCTACTACCGATTGGGCAGACGGTCTTGTTTCGGATACTTCCGTTCAAAGAATTACCATGAATATTTTAACAACCTTCCTTGCCAAAAAATATCCGCCGGATATTATTTCATGGTCTCCGTCAGCTGTAATATTTAAGAATATAAATAATGAAGATGTTTATGTAAACAGCAGAGATTCAATCGTTGTTAACAGTGATTCGCTTGTCTTTAGGGTAACCGCAACAGATCCGTTTAACAGTCAGCTCGGTTATTACTGGATGGTTGACGGCAATTTGGTTTCAAATAGCAATACGTTTACATTCTACAAGAATAATCCGGGTGAGAAAAAAATAATAACTGCATTCGTGTACAACAGTAAAGATACGACCTCAATCAGCTGGACTGTTTACACTTCGGATAATCCTTTGCTTTATTCGGTAAGCGGCTCGGTTAATTACGATAATACTTCCAATACTCCCATGGATAGCGTGGACGTAATGCTGGTAAATAAAAGCAACGGAAATGTATTTTCAGCTCATACGGATGTTAACGGCAGCTATATAATAAACGATATACCTTCAGGCGAATATTATCTTACTGCATCTTCTCCAGTCCCGTTTCAAAAAACAGTTGTTAATTCTACCGATGCACTGGTAGTTGCCAGGTATTATTTGCATCTGACTGATTTAGATATTTATCAAACTGCGGCAGGGGATGTAACCAACAACGGGATAATAAACAGTACCGATGCATTAAGCATTGTAAGAAGGTTTGTCGGCTTATCGGATTTCTTTAACAAAAGCGACTGGCTGTTTGACACTCTTAATATTACAATATCCGGCTCATCAATTGCAAATCAAAATTTAACCGGTATAGCTGCAGGCGACGTTAATTCTTCATTCTCGTCATCTTCATCAAAAAAGGCGGCAAAGGTTTCGCTTAGCTTTAACTCAAATGCTAAACCCTTGCCGGACGGAAGCATAGACGTGCCTATTAGCCTTCAATCATCAATTATAACAGCGGCATTTGGACTTGTAATTAATTATCCGGCTGGCAGGCTGGAGTTTGAGTCTCTTAATTCAGATATCGGCGGCCTGGTATACAAAGCAGAAAACGGCAGGCTTGCAGTAGCATGGGTAGATTTATCCGGCGGGCAAAATCCCTTAAGGCTAAACGCCGGAGATATCCTATTCAGGATTAAATTTAAAATGGATAATCTTGAAGGCGTAGACAGCAGGTGGTTAACTTTAAATGACGAAAGCGAGTTTACTTCAGTCGATGGAAAGACTTTGGGATTTGTTTCCCTGACGGCTCCGGAATTAAATGCCAATGTTCCTCAGAATTTTGTACTTGAGCAGAACTATCCCAATCCTTTTAATCCTTCTACGGCTATCAGCTATCAGCTTTCAGCAAACAGCCGTGTTGTTTTGAAAGTGTATGACATTCTTGGGAGAGAAGTAGAAACACTTGTTAACGCCTTAGAAAAAGCAGGAAAATATGTTGTCTCTTTTGATGCATCGAACTTGCCTTCCGGTAGGCAAGGATTATCAAGCGGAATTTATTTCTATAGGCTTGAGGCAGATGGAAGTAATGGAGAAAGATTTGTTTCTGTAAAGAAGATGGAATTATTGAAATAACTTTCTGCCTTTTTCCTAAAAAAGCACACATCTTATTTCTAATCCTAATATGAAACAAAGAACTCCTTCTGGCTCATTTAAATAGTTTGATTTTAATGGTTTTTAGACCGGTTAAAATGGCATGTTAGTTGAAAAACCCAACTAAGAATAATTAAGAGGAATTCGATGAAAAAAATTACAATGTTTTTGACGTTTGTATTGCTACTTGCAGGTATCTCGCAAGCTCAAATTAAATTAATCCTGCCCGATACAACATATACTCAAAACAATATAGCAGTAAGAATACCTATCTTAGTAAAATATTTTAATAACATAGGCGCGGTAAGTTTAGTAATCAATTATGATCCAAGCGTTCTAACTTTTACCGGAACGGACAGCAATCCGGGCCACGGTACATTCCTGCCGCCGACTGCCAACAACGGGCAAATAATTATAAGCTGGTACGATACTAACCCTTTGAATATCGGGAACAGCGCTTTAACAATACTTCATTTTACTTACCACCAGGGTACCAGCAATCTCGAGTTTCAGACTTCGAGCTGCGAAATTGCCGACAGCAGTGCCAAAGCTTTGAATGTAACTTATGTAAACGGTAAAGTGTCCGGCCCAAGTTCTCCGGCAACAAATTTTAATTTAGGCGGAACAGTCTGGGTAGATGCAAATAACGACGGCCTGCTGGATAACGCTGAAAAAGGCCTGCAATGGGTTACAGTAAACCTATTTAAAGGCGACGGCACGTGGGTCGGCTGGGCAATGACGGATTCCATTGGCAAATACAATTTCGGTTCCCTTAATGCGGGAAGCTATTATGCTGAATTTTCTCTAATAGATGGAAACAATATTTATAAGTTTACAACAAAAAATGCCGGCAGCGATCCTTCGGTAAATTCCAGCGTAAGCCAGCTTAACGATTCAACCGGTATTTCGGATTCGGTAACTATTTCGGGAAGTGATTATACTTCGCTAAATGCCGGAGTAATTT
>JAKAJV010000125.1 GCA_021813585.1 Bacteroidota bacterium
TGCATTGTCATTCCCACGAAAGTGGGAATCCATTTTTTATCATATTTTCGCATCTTGGATACCCGCTTTCGCGGGTATGACACTCAAGCTTTATAATTTTGCGTAACATTAGTGAGTAATCAAAATGTGGAAAGAATAAAATTCATATATCTATCAGCAACAAATTTGTCGCAGACCGGCCGCCTTTTATAAAATCGCTTTTCATATTTTTATAAGGTATTTTTGCATATCAATTTTATAATAGTGGAAGATGAAAACACCTATAGTTGTAATAGTAGGCAGGCCGAACGTCGGCAAATCGACTTTGTTTAACCGGCTTGTTGGCAAGCGGGGAGCTATTGTGCATGATATAAGCGGGGTTACAAGAGACCGCAATTACGGCGAAGTAGAATGGGACGGGAAGGAATTTCAATTGATAGATACCGGAGGCTATGTGCCGGATTCTACCGATTTGTTTGAGGCTGCCATAAGGGAACAAGTAGAGATTGCGGTCGATGAAGCGGACGCAATTCTTTTCGTAGTAGACGTCCGTTCGGGAATAAATCCTATTGATGTTGAGATTGCAAACTTGTTGAGAGAATCAGGCAAGGAATTCTTTTTGATAGTTAACAAGGTAGACTCCGAAAATTTTGAATCAGATGCAGCCGAATTTTACAGCCTTGGAATAAACAAAGTCTACAGCATCTCTGCGCTTGCAGGCAGGAAGATAGGCGATCTTCTGGAAGATTTAACCGCCGATTTTCTTCCTGTGAACAATGATGTGGATACTGATGAAAGACTAAAGATAGCGGTAGTCGGCAGGCCGAATGTCGGCAAGTCGTCCTTAACGAATGCTCTGCTCGGCTACGACAGAAGCATAGTAACAGATATTCCCGGAACAACAAGGGACAGCATAAACTCAATCCTTAAATACTACGGCAGGGAAATTGTACTTATTGATACGGCAGGCTTAAGAAAGAAAAAAAAGATTGAAGAAAATATCGAGTTCTTTTCGATGGTAAGGACGCTGAGAGCAATAGGCGAGTGCGATGTTGCGGTTGTTATGATCGATACAGTTATAGGCCTAGACAAACAAGATCAAAAAATAATTGATGAGGCAGTTAGGTGGAGGAAAGGGATAGTGCTTGCGGTAAATAAGTGGGACCTGGTTGAGAAAGAAACCAATACTTCGAAAGAATATGAAGATGCAATACGGCAGAAGACCGGATCGGTTGATTATCTACCGGTAATATTTGTTTCGGCACTTACCAAAAAAAGAATTTATAAGCTGATAGATATTTGCATTGAAGTGAATGAGGAACGGAAAAGGAAAATTGCCACCAACGAGCTGAACGATGTACTTATTCCGGAAATTGAAAAAATGCCCCCGCCGGCTACCGGTACCGGAAAGGAAATTAAAATAAAATACATTACACAAGGCGGCAGCCACTACCCTGTGTTCCTGTTCTTTGCCAATTACCCCAAGAGTATTCCGGACCATTATAAAAGGTTCTTGGAAAAGCTGATCAGGAAGCATTTTGGTTTCCAGGGAGTTCCTTTCACAATGAGCTTTAAGCAGAAATGATTACGCCGCGCAGAATTATTGTAGTGGGCGGGAACGCCGCCGGTCCTGCGGCAGCAGCAAAGGCAAAGCGGACCAATCCAAATGCCGAAGTAATCCTTTTTGAGGCTGGGGATTTCATATCTACAGGTACATGCGAAATGCCGTATGTTTTATCAGGCCAAATTAGAGATGTAAATGATATTGTATTTTTTAATGCCGGGTCGTTCAAAAAAGAAAAGGGTGTGGATGTATATTTAAAGCATAAAGTTGAGGGGATTAATAGAAGGGATAAGACAATTCTTGTCCGTAACTTTTCCGGTGAGAAGCTTAATGAAATAAGATATGATAAACTGATTCTGACGACCGGCTCGAAGGCAAAGCAAATTCCCGGATTACGCGCGGATGCTAAAAATGTTTTTACTCTTAAATCGGTTAATGATTTAATTTTGCTGACGGATTATATCCGTACAGCCGGGGTAAAAAAAGCGGCAGTCATCGGCTCCGGCTATATAGGATTGGAAATTGTTGATGCGTTAAAAAATTTAATGATTGAAGTTTCATTATTCGAAAAGGAACAGCTTCCTTTGCCGTCTTCCGAAGCGGAGATAGGATTATTAATAAAAGAACTTCTAAGAAATAATGAAATAGATTTTTGGAATAACGCAGGCAGTTTAAAGGTTAACTATTCCGAAAACAATGACTATGTTATGAGCCTAGAAGTTGAAGGAAGGATTCTTGAGTTTGATTTATATATAATCGCCGCCGGCTTTATTCCCAATACCGAGCTTGCTGAAGGCGCAAATTTAGAGACGGGGAAAGACAAAGCAATTAAGATAGATAACAAGTTGAAAACATCGGACGCCAATATTTACGCTGCCGGCGATAATGTTGAAGTGATTAATGCGGTTACAAGGAGGCCGGATTATATTCCTTTAGCCACTGTTGCATACCAATACGGACATGCTGCCGGAGAAAATGCCGCCGGTGGAAATGCATTTGCGGAACCGGTAATTAAAAATCTGTCGGTTAAAATTTTAGGGAAATATTTTATTTCAACCGGATTGTCCTCTGCAGAAGCGGACAGGCACGGATTTGTGTATAATACTGTTTCGGAAGTTGTACCTTCTTTGGTAAAAGTGATGCCGGAGAGTTCAAATGTTTTCGGAAAAATCATTTTCGAAAAAGACAGTAAGAAGATTATCGGTGCCTCATTCTTCGGCGGTAAGGAAGTTTCCGGCTACGGCGATTTAATCTCAATGCTTATTAAAACCAAGCAGCCGGCGGATATTTTATCAAAGATAAACTACAACTATACACCGCCGCTGTCGCCCTTTGTTAATCTTTTATATGTCCTCGGCAAAAAAATTTAATCGTAAAAATTTTTAATCGGAGAATAAATGACTGCACAATTTGAAAACTTTAATCTTATAGATCATCCCCTGGTTAAACGAGATATAACAGTGCTTCGCAATTCTTCAACACAGCCGGAAATTTTTAGAGCTGCGGTTAAAAGAATTTCCAACATACTGGCAGTTGAGATTTGTAAAGACATGCCCGTCTCTGAATTTAAAGTCGATACTCCCTTGGAAACGACAACAGGCTACAAAATTCAACATGAGGTTGTGCTGGTGCCTGTTTTAAGAGCCGGCCTCGGCATGGTAAGCGGATTCCTTGAAATTATTCCCGATGCAAAGGTAGGCCATATAGGGCTGCAGCGGGATGAAACTACGCTACAGCCGGTTGAATATTATTACAAGACTCCGAAAAACATAGATGTTGCTAAAGTAATTTTAATCGATCCTATGCTTGCTACCGGCGGCAGCGCTTCCGAAGCCATAAATTATTTGAAGAAGCGCGGCGTGAAAAAATTAATATTCTCCTGCCTTGTAGCTGCGCCGGAAGGCATCAAAAAGCTGCTGGAGCTCCACCCTGATGTAAAAATATACGGGGCCGCTATAGACAGAGAACTGAACAACAAAGGCTACATACTTCCCGGGTTAGGGGATGCTGGAGACAGGACTTTTGGGACTTTATAAAAGGCTTCTGGTTTTCATTTCTATTTTTATTTTCGTACCGGTTTTACCGGCGCAGAATTATCCCGACCGCGAGGTTGACTCGTTGCTTAAAAGCGGAATAGGAAATATCATCAGCGACAATTATACTAAAGCCGCTGCAACATTCGGTGTTTTGCAGAACAATTATCCCAACCTTCCGCTTGGTAAAATTTATCTGGCCGCAGTAAAAATTGCAAAGTCATACGACCTGGCGGAAAACTTTGACGACCGGTTTATAAATAAAAACCTTGAAGCGGCAGTTGAGCAATCAGAAGAGCTTATTGACAAAGATAAGAATAATATATGGTATAGATATTTTTACGCGCTATCGACTGGCTACAAAGCATATTTTGAAGTATTGAATAAGGACTGGCTGCCTGCTTTCACTAACGGCTTGAATTCGGTTTCGGATTTAGAGCGGTGCCTAAAGATGGACCCGGGATTTTACGAAGCATATACTGCACTCGGTACATTCAAATACTGGAAGAGCCGGAAGACCGAACTGATATCTTGGCTGCCGTTTATAAAAGATGAGCGAGATGAAGGCATAAAGCAGCTGAGGATTGCGGCGGACAGCTCTTCGTATAATAAGTATCTTGCGATGAATTCATTGATATGGGTTTACATTGATAAGGGCGAATATAATAATGCCGTAACGGTAGCATTATCTGCATTAAAGAAATTTCCGGGAAGCAGGTTGTTCATGTGGGGGCTGGCGCGCGCATACGAAAACACCGACGAAGAAAAATCCGTAACGGTCTATTCACAGATACTGGATTCCTACAGGGCAGAAAACTGCTTGAACGATTACAACGAAATTCTGATAAAGCACATAATCGCACAGCAGTATTCTAAAATTGGCAATACGCAGAAAGCACTTGTATTATGCGATGGCATACTTGCAATTAAGAACATTCCGGATTTTATTTTAAAGAAGCTCGGCAACAGAATAGAAAGGGTAAGGGAACTAAGGGAACAACTGCGCGGGGAGCTTTCTAATCAGCACAGGTAAGCTTTGAATACATCTGCGTGACTTTAACAATTCATTAAAATGAATTAAATTATATCCGGTTTAAGAGCAAGTTTTAATATATATGATTGTTAATCCCAAACATAAGAAGATGCTAGACGAGCTATTGGAAGCATGCCGGCAGCATTTACCTAACACCGACGAGGCACTAATATCCAAGAGCTTCGAATTTTGCCTGGAAGCGCATAAAAACGATCTGCGCGAGTCCGGCGAGCCTTACTTTACCCATCCTTATGAAGTTGCAATGATTGTTGCAAGAGAAATTCCTCTTGATGATATAACAGTCATAAGCTCACTGCTTCACGATGTGGTTGAAGATACGGAATTCAACCTCGATATACTGTCTAAGGAATTCGGGAAGGAAGTTGCGGAAATAGTAGACGGGGTTACAAAGATAAGCGGAATTTTTAAAGGTCAGGAAATAACCCAGGCGGAAAATTACAGGAAGCTGCTTCTTTCAATGGTTAAAGATGTTAGGGTAATCCTGGTAAAGTTTGCAGACCGGCTTCATAACATGAGGACACTGCAGTACGTTAATCCCGATAAGCAGAGAAGAATAGCTCAAGAAACCCTGGAAATATATGCGCCGTTTGCAAACAGGTTCGGCTTGGGAAGAGTAAAGTGGGAATTGGAAGACCTGTCATTCAAATATCTGAACAAAGAAGCTTACGATGAGATTGCCCGGAAGATTAAAAGTAAGAGAAGGGAAAGGGAATCTTACATTAAAAAATTTACGGACCCGATTATTGAAAAGCTTAAAGAATATAATTTGAAATATGAAATAAACGGCAGGCCGAAACATCTTTACAGTATTTACAGGAAGATGGTAACTAGGAACAAGCCTTTCGATGAGATATACGATCTGTTCGCAATCAGAATAATTCTAGATACACCGAACAGCAACGACTGTTATACTACACTGGGAATTGTCAACCAGATGTACCTGCCGGTGCCCGATAGATTTAAAGATTATATTTCAATACCCAAAACGAATAATTACCAGTCAATACATACAACTGTTATAGGCCCCGAAGGCAGACCGGTTGAAGTACAGATTAGAACTGCCAAGATGCACGAAGTTGCCGAGAAAGGCGTTGCCGCCCATTGGAGGTATAAAGAAAGCAAGACCGCTTCCGACAAGGACCTTGAGAACTGGGTGAACTGGATAAGAGATATTTTTGAGAACGCATCCAGAGATGAGGCAAGGAAAGAACTGCTGGAAAGCTTTAAGCTGAATCTTTTCCAGGATGAAATTTATGTGTTTACACCCAAAGGCGACTTGCTGAGGCTGCCTGTAGGCGCTACACCTGTAGACTTTGCCTTCGAAATACACAGCAAGGTAGGCTATCATTGTATTGGAGCCAAGGTAAACGGTAAGATCGTCCCTCTGGATACTAAGCTGCACAGCGGCGATCAATTGGAAATAATTACTTCTAAAAATCAGCACCCGAATAAAAACTGGATTAAGTTTGTTATTACTCATAAAGCTAAAGCAGCAATTAGGAAGTGGATTAACAAAGAAGAAGAAGATATAATAAAGGCCGGCAAGGAAATATGGGAAAAGAAAGTAAAGAAATTAAAACTGTCTTTTACTACCAGCGATATAGCAAAATTAATTACCAGTCTTAAATATGAGAGTCCGAGACAGTTTTACAAGTCTATTGCCCAAGGCAAGGTAAACCTGGATGAAGTACTAACTGCAACAAAGGAGAAAGAAAAAAAGGACAAAGGCCAGTTATTGGGATTTGATAACTTTGCTGATATTGCAAGAGGAGATGTCGGTGGAGTTTTAGTTGACGGAAAAAAATCCGGGATAATGTACTCCTACGCCAAATGCTGCAATCCTATACCCGGCGATCCCGTTATCGGTTATATTACCGTGGGTGAGGGAATAAAGATTCACCGGAAGACTTGCAATAACCTTCTTAAAATTTCCGAGAGGGATGTAAGCAAACTTGTTTCCGTGCAGTGGCCGGAAACAGAAAGCTCGTTATTCGTTGCAGGCTTAAGCGTAAACGGCGAAGACTCGCCGGGGATACTTAACGACATTTCTCACGCCATCGTTTCTTACCAAAATACGAACATAAAATCGATTAACATCAACACAAGCAATTCCACCTTCGAAGGCAGCGTTACGTTATACGTTCAGAACCTGGACCATCTTTCTAGAATTATAGAAAGACTGAAAAAGCTAAAGGGAGTTTATTCAGTAGAACGTTTTGAAAGTGCATGAAAATATGACGGGACAGGAGGCCTTAACTAGGATTTTAGCAATAGACTTCGGACTTAAAAGGATCGGTCTGGCGCTGTGCGATCCTCTTAAAACTTTCGCATATCCGTATAAAACGATATTAAACGACGGAAAATTATTAGACGAGCTTAAAAGAATTTCGGTTGAAGAATCGATCTGTAAGATAATTTTGGGATATCCCTTAAAAGAAAACGGGAGTGCCGCGCAGCTTGGTGATGTGGTAATAAAATTCAAAAAGGAGATTGAAGGAAAGCTTAATTTGGAAGTTATACTTGTTGATGAAAGATATTCTTCCTTGATAGCACAGGAAAAAATCCGGCAGTCGGTAACTAAAAAGTCTAAGAGGAGGGAGAAAGGACTAATTGATAAAAATGCCGCAGCAATAATACTGCAGGACTTTCTAGATAAGAAAAAAGGATAGCACATGCACTAGGGATTTTTTTTGGCGTGTCTTTGCTGTCCATAGTAATATGGGTTTCTCCAAAAGTTTTTTATTATTTATCTGTTTGCAAAAATTTTGTTCATATTTGAATTCAATTCTTACGTTTCAAGAATTTGGTTTCCTTTTGATTTTTGGGTAATAAGGTTAATGATTTCTTTTTTAGCATTTTGTTACTAAGGTTTTTTTAGAGATTAAATAAGGTTTGACTAAAAAGGTTATTTATTTTCTTAAAGACCTTAGTAAAATCTGTCGTCAAGATAATTATAAACCTTATTAACTTATTTTGCTTTTAACTTATCTTGGTCAGATATTGAGCGCGTTAATTTTATAAAAATAAATAAGTTAAACTAATTGACATTTATAATGTGAAAAACTATTTTCGAACATAATAAAAACATACTAATGGGAGCATACATATGACACTAGACGCACTTGGGATGATAGAAACTAAAGGTTTAGTCGGCGCCATTGAAGCGGCTGATGCAATGGTTAAAGCGGCGAAAGTAGAATTAATCGGCAAAGAAACCATTGGCGGCGGATATGTTACTGTAATGGTTCGCGGCGATGTTGGTGCTGTAAAGGCTGCAACCGATGCCGGTGCTGCTGCAGCTCAAAGAGTAGGTGAGTTGGTGTCTGTTCATGTAATTCCACGCCCGCATTCCGAAGTAGAGAATATTCTTCCCAAGAAAAAATAATTTAAATTTATGTCTAAGGCTCTTGGGTTAATAGAAACACGCGGCCTTATCGGCGCAATTGAAGCTGCCGATGCAATGTTAAAAGCCGCGAACGTATCTCTTGCCGGTCAAGAAAGGGTTAGTGCAGGACTGGTTACCATAAAAGTAATAGGTGATGTTGCCGCAGTAAAATCGGCTGTAGATGCAGGCGCTGCTGCAGCTCAAAGAGTCGGTCAGCTTATTTCCTTGCATGTAATACCCCAGCCTGACGAACAGCTTTCGGCATTATTTCCGGAAGTTTTTGAAAAGCCTCCAAAAATTAAACAAAGAGAATCAGCAGAAATTCCCAAAGATGTTAAAGAAAATGTTAAAGCTGAGGTTGGTGAATTAAAAGAAAGAGATGCAACTGAAGCAAATAAGATAACAAAACTGCATGAAGAGGAGCCTAAAAAAAAGGAGAGAAAAAAAAGAGTTTCTTATCAGGCAGCCGGCGAATCACTGTTTGAAAGCAGTAACGATACTATAACAAGATTAAGACAGGAAGCACTAGGCTCAGAAAAAAAAATGCCGGGAAAAGAGGGTAAATTTCCGGCCGACTTAGATTTGGGAATCTCTCCGGATGAAATTACGGAAGAATTAATTGAGAACCTGAATGTTCATCAGCTTAGGCATCTAGCCCGCAGCAGGGAAGATTTCCCGATTAAGGGAAGAGTAATATCCAGGGCTAACAGAAGCGAGCTGATGACTTACTTTAGAGAGATATTAAAATAATTACTCTGAAGCCGGCTCTGTTTTATAGAAGTCATCAACAATTTTTCTTACTCCACTAATGGTGGAGTTTTTTTGTTTATATTTTCTTTTATATTTGAGTGATGAAGAAAAATCTCCATATCGTCGTTATCTCGTTTATCTTTTCGATTATCTTGTGGGTATCAATTTCTTTATCCAATGATTTTTACGCTACCTTTAACATTCCGATTGAGCTGACGGATTTTCCGCAGGGATACGGAACAGCTACACCGATTCCAAATAAGATTTCGGTAAAGCTTAAGGGCAAAGGCTGGAAGCTAATTACAGTCAATTTAACTTCGGAAGCAAAATATGTTATCCCGGTAGGGCAGGAAACCGGCAAGCGTACTATAAATCTTTATAATTACCTGGTAGAAAACCAATGGCTTTCGGCCGATGTTGAAGTGATAAATCTGTCCCCTGATACCCTTTCGTTTAATGTTGAGAAACTTGCGAGCAAAAAGGTTCCGGTTGAGGCAGACCTAAATCTGAATTTTAGAAGCGGCTATGGTCTTGCCTCCGATATTGTGATTTTTCCGGAATCAACTATTGTAACCGGGCCTGTCAGTTATTTGAAGGATTTAAAATCTGTCCCTACCGAAGCAGTGGAGTTTGATGAGCTGGATAATCAAGCCACGGAAATTGTTCCGCTTAAAAGCATATGGGGAATGAGCTATAATATCGGTTCGGTAAGCGCTTTGCTTGATGTACAAAAGATAGTTGATAAGAATATAGATAACATTTTTGTTAAGACAGTGGATGTGCCGCACGATAGAAATGTAGTTCTTTTGCCGAACAGGATAAGTATTGGAATTAGGGGCGGAATTAATGTTCTGGGAAAGCTGGATACAACACAGTTTAATGCGTATGTAAATTACAGGGAGGTTGTATTAGATACTCTCGGCAGCGTTGTGCCACACGTAGGCCTTCCGGCAAACACGAAGCTCGTATTTATAAAACCGGCAAGGCTCAGATACATTATTAAAAAGTTCAATTAGGATAATTGCGTTTAATGTGTTCTGAACTACTAAAGAATCCCTTAATTTGATTAAATTTGTCGTATAAAAATTACCGGTTTCCAATAATTATTATAATCTGAAATATCCAATTAAAAAATAATGTTTATCTCTTTCGAAGGCATCGATTTTTGCGGTAAGTCAACTCAGGTTGAGTTATTAAAAAATTATTTAATAAAGAACAAAAAAAAGGTTGAAATAATAAGAGAGCCCGGCGGGACTGAGATTTCCGAAGAGGTTAGAAATTTGCTTCTGGATAGAAAACACAACAAGATGTTTACCGAGACGGAAATTTTCCTTTTCTCGGCCAGCCGCTCTCAGCTTGTAAGAGAAAAAATTCGTCATTATTTATCCGAAAATATTTATGTAATTTCGGATAGATTTCATGATTCAACTACTGCTTATCAGGGCTTCGGCAGAGGAATTCCTCTGGCTTCGGTAGAACATATTAACAGCCTTGCTGTAGGAGATACAATCCCCGATATTACTTTCTTTATAGATATTACTGTTGAGGAATCTGAAAAAAGAAAGACGATAATAGGCGAAACAAAACTGGACCGCATTGAAATTTCCGACAGAGAATTTTTTAATAGAGTGAGAGATGGATACTTATATTTGGCGAAGAAAGAAAAAAGGTTTAGAACTCTTGACGGTACCGAGAGTGAGTCGGAGATTCATAAAAGAATTGTAAAAGAATTAGACGCATTAGAAAAAAGGAGCTGTTATGACTTTTAGCAGATTGAGTAAAGTATTGTTGGCTGGTTTTATAGTGTTTTTATTTTCCGGATTCTTTTCCGGCAACGATGATTTATACTTTGAGATAAATAAAAATATCGATCTGTTCGGCAAGGTTTACAAAGAGGTAACGTTTAACTATGTGGATAAAATCGATCCGGAGGAGTTTATGCGTGCCGGAATCCGCGGTATGCTTAGTTCGCTCGATCCTTATACAATCTTTATCGATGAAAATAAAAAAGAAGATTTCGATCTTATTACAAACGGAAAATACGGCGGCGTTGGAATTTCAATCGGAGTTAGAGGCGACAAAGTTACAATAGTAGAGGTCTTGGATGGTTATTCTGCCCAGAAGCAGGGCGTACGCATCGGCGATGTATTATACGAGGCCAACGGTGAAAAAATTACCCCGCAAAATATTGATGATGTATCTTCCATAGTTAAGGGTAAACCGGGCACTATGATACATCTTAGGGTGATTAGGAACGACGGCGCAGATACTCTGAGCTTTAACCTAGTTAGAGAAGAGGTGCAGGTTAACAGCCTTGTCTATG
Organism: Bacteroidota bacterium; assembly: GCA_021813585.1. Taxonomy (GTDB): domain Bacteria; phylum Bacteroidota; class Ignavibacteria; order Ignavibacteriales; family Ignavibacteriaceae; genus FEN-1297. The sequence goes on from JAKAJV010000125.1 coordinate 11,089, forward strand.
CAGGTTTTTATCCAAAGAACAGCAACAACGTTTATCTTAAGCTTACAAACTTCAGCCGCTCTGCCGGTGATGAAGTACAGAGTGCATTAAAAAATTTAAAAGCTGAGAAAGAAATTAAATCGGTAGTCCTAGACTTGAGGGGCAATCCCGGCGGGCTGCTTGATATGGCTGTGGACATTGTTGAAGAATTCCTTCCTAAAGGATCTCTTATAGTAACCACAAAAGGCAGGAACGAAGCAAGCAAAAAGCCGTATTATTCTGATCAGGAACCGCTGCTAGGTAAAGCCAGGCTGGTTGTTCTTATAAACGGCGGTTCAGCCTCCGCATCCGAAATTGTTACCGGCGCAATACAAGATCACGATAGAGGAGTTGTCCTCGGTACAAAATCTTTCGGGAAAGGTCTCGTGCAAACTATTACTCCTCTCGATTATAATACCTCGCTGAAAATTACAACAGCAAAGTATTACACTCCCAGCGGCAGATGCATTCAGAAGATAGATTACGCAAAGGATAATAAGGCTATTGCCCAGGCCGATTCCGTAATTAAGACCTCGTTCTTAACCGATCATAAAAGAGTGGTATACAGTGCTGGCGGCATAACTCCGGATACGGTTGTTAATGAAGAACGGGAGGGAGATATTATTAAGGATCTTTTCGCTAAGGGATTATTCTTCGAGTTTGCAGATCATTATTTCTATCTTAACCCGGGCCAGAATTTCAACAAGATAAACGATACATTTTTATTCGAGGATTTTGAAAAGTATCTTGAAGCTCAGAAATATAAATTCCATTCGGTGGTGGAAGAGCAGGTGAAGGACTTGCTGGCAGAAGTGAAAACAAGAAAGGGCGATAGGAGTATAGAGGAATCACTTACCAGAATTAAAAACGAATTTGAAAAAATAGGCAACAGCGAGCTTAAAATTTATAAAGACGATATAATTCACGAATTAAAAATAGAGCTTGCTTCCAGGTACCTGGGCAATAATCAGGAAATTGAAGAATCGCTTAATTATGATAACCAGCTCCAGACAGCGTTGAAGGTTCTTTCGGATACTTCGGAATATAATAAACTGTTAAACTTAAACTGATTTCTGCAAATTAAATGTTTAATCTTTTTATGGACTCTTGTCCTGCTGCAGGCAAGAGTCCTTTCAATTTTAAAATAAGCACATCATACCGTTAAGCAAAACTCCAAAAATTATTTTGATGGGACTAATCAGAATTCCTGCGTAGAAAACTTTTATCGCACGGACTTGGAAATGGAATGTGAAAATGCATGAATGAATTATGGTCACAAATTAGTTGATTGATTCTCAAGAAATGCGTTATATTGACTCAAATCACTATTTATCTTTTAATATTTAAATACATTTGGTTCCGAGTCCAATCAAAATTAATCAGAGAGATTTTTTTACAGCTGACAATATTACTTAGCATTTAAATTTTATCCGGTGAAAAATTTATTCTGTTAAGATACCCGCTTAAAAAAATCTTAATTATTTTGATTAAAAATTTTTTGTTTTGTTTATAAGAATTTTTAAGTTTGGCAACTAAGTTTTAAAATTAAGGCACGAAAAATACTTTTTGCGGATTCTCTCTTCGCTGCCGAATCAAACTTGAAAAATTATTAAGAGAAATTACGATAGATAGTGAAATAGATTTTCATCTATTCGTAAAGTTTAACTAATGTTATTCAACGCTTGGAATTTTTTTTCCCGTTTAAATGGGATAAAGTAAGCTATTGCATTAGCTAACTAATTATTTTTTCCGCCTAATACTAAATGATAGACATTATAGAAGGTAAATGATGAGAAAATCATTACTAGATTATATCCTTAAAGTCCGTTTGCCTATTACTCTTTTCGTCATTATTGCTTCTTTTACTATTACATATTTTGCTTCTAGAGCGGAAGATAACGGTGTAGGCTATTCTCCCGTCCAGCCGATAAACTTTTCGCATAAGCTCCACGCAGGTCAAATGAGAATAGATTGCCAGTACTGCCATACAGGCGTTGAAAGGTCGCGCAACGCTATGGTGCCGGCGGTATCTACCTGCATGAACTGCCACACCATTGCAAAGAAAGACTCGCCTGAGATAAAGAAATTAAGAAACTATTATTATAGCAATATTGCTCTGCCGTGGGTAAGAGTTCATAAGGTGCCGGATTTCGTTTACTTTAACCACAGCGTTCATGTAAACAGCGGAATTAAATGCGAAAGCTGCCACGGCGATGTAAGACAAATGACCAGGATTACCCAGGTACATTCGTTCTCCATGTCCGATTGCCTTAACTGCCATAGGCATGCAAAAGAAGAATTGCCTTACATTAAAGATGTTAAGAACGGTCCGGATAATTGCTTCGCATGTCACCGTTAATTAGGAGTATTGATGGAACTTGAGAATTTGTTTAGCAAAAAATTAAAAAGAAAGAGCTTTTTCACATCGCTTGGCGCAGGCCTTGCAGGATATGTAGCTATGCGTTCGTTTCCGTTCAGACTTCTTTACGGAAGAAGTAATGAAGACAAATCTGAGAATAAAATAAAGGTGAAGATTAACCCGCTTGCAATAAGCAGGAATAAAACAGGTGGTAATAATGTCTGAAGTTAAAAATATTCATCAGCCGAAAGCTGACAATCAAACCGAAGATAAAAGTAAGACAGAGAAATTGGATACTAATTATTGGCGCAGCTTTAAAGATTTATTCCGCGATACTTCCTTAATTGAAGCAAGTAACCATGAGTTTGGAGATGGCGTTAAGGATGACTTTGAGCCTTCAAAGCTGTCGGGAATATCGAGAAGAAAATTTTTAGCACTTGTAGGTGCGTCTGCGGCTTTAGCTGGTGCCGGCTGCTCTGATTATAGAAGCAAAGGCGATATCATCCCTTATAACAAAATGCCGGAAGAAATTACAGTCGGTAAGGCAAATTATTACGCATCTACAAGCACCGCATGCAGCCACGGCTGCGGTGTTTTAATAAAGACTAGAGAGGGAAGACCGATTAAAGTGGACGGCAACCCCGACCATCCGGTTAGCAAAGGAAAGACCTGCGCTAAATGCCAGGCTAGCATACTAAGTCTTTATGATCCCGAAAGATTAAAATTCCCCATGAGGAAAAGCCGGAACGGCGGGTTCTTAAAATCAACCTGGCAGCATGTTGATGATGAGATAATTAATGCACTTAATAAAATAGGTAACAAGCAGATTGCATTTGTATCGCAAAGAATTATTTCACCTACCGGCAAAAAAGTTCTTGACGATTTTGTAAAGCAATATCCGAATACGAAAATTTATTCCTACGAGTTGTTCGACGAGCAAATAAGAAACAGCGCCTGGCAAAAATGCTACGGCATAAATAAGTTCCCTTTGATTAGCTGGGACAAGGCGAAAGTTATACTAGGACTCGAGACGGATTTCCTCGGTACCGACGGCAATAAAGTAGAAACATCCAGGTTATATACGCAAGGCAGAGAAGTAAATAATTTAAAAAAATTCAACAGGCTTTATGTTGCCGAAAGCACTTTATCGGTTACCGGTATGAATTCGGATTACAGGTTTAGACTTAGACCGGACGCGCAGTTTGAATTTGTAATGTGTCTGCTGAATGAGATTAATAAGAATGGAATTTCAGTTCCCGGCTCGCTACCGCTCGGCGGCTATTCATTAAAATCATTCGCGGGTAAATATTCTTTATCGTTAAAGAATTTGAAGCAGCTGGTAAAAGACCTTGCTTCCGCCAAGGGTGAATCAGTTATTTATGCCGGCAGAACTTTGCCGGAGAACGTTCATATAGCAGTTAATCTGCTTAATGAAGCCCTGGGTAATACAGCCTTGTACAGAACAGACTCTATCGATGTTGATGTCCTTCCGCTTTTAAAGCATGAAGAGATTAAAGAGCTTGTTAACGACATGAATGCCGGCAATGTGGGAATGATAATCCATTATGATTCAAATCCCGTATTTCATTTTCCCGATGACTTGGGGTATAAAGATGCTTTGAAGAAAGTACCGGTTGTTGTTAGTATTACGGGAAGTCAGAACGACTCTTCGGAGCTTGGCAATTATACTCTGCCGTTAAGCCACGATTTTGAATCGTGGGGCGATGCTAAAACCCGCACCGGTTTTTATTCATTCCAGCAGCCTGTTATCGATCCGATCTTTAGTACTAGACAAAAGGAGGCTATTCTTCTTACCTGGCTTAAAGGTAAACCTGTTGTATTTGACGAAATGGTTTACCATAAATACTTGATGAACAACTGGCAGAACAATCTCTATCCGACCTTTAATACAAAGATGACCTTTACAGAATTTTGGAATGCCGGGCTTCACGATGGAATTGCCATTCTTGAAGAGGAACCGGATTCATTCGGCAGTTTTAATAGCTCTGCATTAAGCGAATTGCAGAATGCAGTGAAAGCAAGCTCGAAATATATCGTCGTTCTGCGCGAAAGCTACCAGGCCGGGGACGGCAAGTTTCTTAACAACGGCTGGCTGCTGGAACTTCCTCATCCTGTTTCAAAAATTACGTGGGACAATTACGCTGCAGTCTCTCATAATACAGCTAAAGATTTAGGTATTAAATCTAACGATATGATCGCAATTAGAGTCGGGGACAGGAAACTGGAGATTCCCGCATTCATTCAGCCGGGCACGGCAGATAAAACAATAACAATTGAATTGGGATTCGGAAGGAAAGTAGTGGGAATTGTCGGTACCGGTGTCGGCTTCAATGCGAATGTACTGCGGTCTAAAAGCGCCGGCATATCACCGTGGATTTATCTGGCAAATAATGTTTCTAAAAGCGGCAGCAGCTACCATCTTGTTGCCACTATGGAACATCATATGTTCGGCGAGGCGTTAACAAAAGATGCAGCTCAGAAAAGAAAGATTATCCAGGAAGGTACTGTTAAAGAGTATCAAAAAGATGCTCACTTCTTAAATACCGAGAATCCTGTTAAGATGGAGTCACTGTATAACCCCCATGAGTACCCCGGCGTTAAATGGGGTATGGCTGTGGATTTGAATAAATGTGTGGGATGTGGTGATTGTGTGGTGGCTTGTAATGCGGAAAACAATATCCCGATTGTTGGCAAAGATCAAGTTGCAGTTAGCCGGGAGATGCAATGGCTTCGAGTCGATAGATATTATTCGGGCTCTATTGATGATCCCGTTACAAGCAACCAGATAATGTTGTGCCAGCAGTGCGATAACGCTCCATGCGAAAATGTTTGCCCAGTTGCTGCAACAACCCACAGCCCCGACGGGCTTAACCAGATGATATACAACCGGTGTGTGGGTACAAGGTATTGCTCAAATAACTGTCCTTATAAAGTAAGAAGATTTAACTTCTTCAATTATAGAGACCACTTTAAAGACAACTACCAGCAGAGTCATCTATTAAGTTTGGTTTATAATCCGGAAGTAACTGTTCGCTCGCGCGGAGTTATGGAAAAGTGTACGTTCTGCATCCAGAGAATAATGGAAGCAAGATCCAACGCAATTGAAGAACACAGGCCGCTTAAAGGCTCGGATGTAAGGACGGCTTGCCAGGATGCCTGCAATACTGAGGCTATTAAGTTCGGCGATATGAACGATAAGGATTCGGAATTTTATAAAAAGTACAGGACGCATGAATTAGGATATTACGTACTGGAGGATGTTAATACACGGCCCAATGTTACATACATAGCAAAATTAAGAAATATTGAATCGGAGGAAGTATAGTGACCAAGGATTATTCTGTAGAATTGGCGCTTATAGAAGGGAACCCGCCGCTACGGGAACTTGATGATTTAATTGCGGCGCCGATAGATACCCGGCCGTCGCATAAATACAATATAGCTTTGGCTATAACAGGCGGACTTTTATTGATAGGAGCTATCTGCGTAGGATTGACCTTCTATTACGGAATAGGGATGTGGGGAAATAATATTCCCGTAGCGTGGGCATTCGATATAACAAACTTCGTCTTCTGGGTAGGTATTGGGCACGCCGGTACTTTAATATCCGCTATCTTGTACTTGTTAAGGCAGCAGTGGCGGACAGGTATAGCGCGGTTTGCGGAAGCGATGACAATTTTCGCGGTTATATGCGCCGGCTTGTTTCCGATTATCCATACCGGTAGGCCCTGGCTTGCCGGCTACTTAATTCCTTATCCCAACCAGCACGGCATCTGGCCGAACTTTATTTCTCCCTTAGTATGGGATGTATTCGCTGTTTCAACGTATCTTACTGTTTCACTTGTCTTTTGGTACGTAGGATTAATTCCCGACTTTGCAACATTAAGAGACCGCGCAACTAATAAGATTAAGAAAACCATCTATTCCGTCTTCAGTTTGGGCTGGAGGCATTCCAACCGCCACTGGAAGCACTACGAAAAGGTTTACATGATATTAGCCGGCTTGGCAACTCCTCTGGTTCTCTCTGTTCATACAGTGGTAAGCTGGGACTTTGCTGTTGCGGTTTTACCCGGCTGGCACTCAACAATATTTCCTCCTTACTTTGTAGCCGGGGCAATATTCTCCGGGTTTGCAATGGTAAGCACGGTATTAATTTTCGTGCGAAAAGTTTTCGATATGGAACATATCATCACCATGGATCACCTGGAAAAGATGAACAAGATAATCCTGTTAACCGGTTCCATGGTCGGCTATGCTTACATTATCGAATGGTTCATGTCCTGGTACAGCGGCACTCCGTTCGAGCTTTTTACAACTCTTAACAGGGCCTTCGGTCCTTACGGATGGGCTTACTGGATTATGGTAAGCTGCAACGTTTTCTTCCCGCAGCTATTCTGGTTTAAGAAAATCAGACGTTCGATTCCCGTTACGCTTGTAATTGTAATTCTTGTTAACGTAGGTATGTGGTTCGAAAGATTCGTAATTATCGTTTCATCCTTAAGCAGGGATTTCCTGCCGTCTAGCTGGCATTATTTTACGCCTACACTTGTCGACTTCGGAATCTTATTCGGCAGCTTCGGCCTTTTCTTTACCTTGATTCTGCTGTTTGCCAAATCTCTGCCGGTCATATCTATCTCGGAAATTAAAGGAGTACTGCAGGGCGCCCAGCCTTCGCACCACGGAGATGAGCATGATGCATAACGATAAAAATTTATTCGGTGTTGCCGCTTTGTTCGATACTCCCGACGAAATTATAAATGCGGCTAAAAAAGTTAAAAGCTCAGGTTTTAAATATTACGATGTTAATACTCCTTACCCTTTGCACGGCATGGACGATGCAATGGGTCTGAAGTCTTCCAAGATGGGATATGTAACTTTGTTTGCCGGATTCGCAGCTGCTGCATTCATTCTGTTTTTTATGTGGTGGACAATTGCGATAAGTTACCCTCTGGTAATAGGAGGAAAGCCGTTCTTCGCCTTGCCTGCTTTTGTTCCGATTACATTTGAGTTTACCGTATTAACGGCAGTGCTCTCAACGGTCTTCGGAATGATTGCCGTTGTATTCAATCTTCCATTCAACAGCCACCCTCTGCACGATACTAATTATATGAAGAAAGTTTCTTCGGATAAATACGGGCTTGTAATAGAAGCTGCAGATGAACTTTTTGAGGAAGATAAAGCTGTAAGTCTTTTAAAGGACCTTGGCGGAAAAGATATTGAAAAAATTTATTACCCAGAGAAGGAAGAACATAAAATTTTCCAGCCGAGATTTTTGGTTTTCCTTGCCGTAGTTGCAATACTAACCGCGGGCGGAACTTATGTTACGCTAAATAAATTTATGTATCTGCCCCCGTTCGATTTTATGTTAAACCAGAACAAAGGCTTGGCTCAGGCTAAAAGCACTTTCTTTTATGATGAACGGGAAATGAGAACACCGGTTGAAGGAACAGTAGCCAGGCATTTTATCCCTTATGCTTACCAAAGCCAGGCAGACACAACTGAAGTTTTAGCCGATCCGTTGCTGCCTACTCAAAAAATATTAAAGCTGGGCCAGGAAAAATTCCTAACATTTTGCAGCCCCTGCCACGGAGACTACGGAGACGGGAACAGCAGGCTGATGGGGCAGTTCCCCGCGGGTCCTACACTGCATTCGGACAGAGTAACCGGTTTCAGCGATGGAAGGATTTATAACATTATAACTAACGGGCAAAACGTTATGCCGTCTTATGCTCGTCAAATTACAAGAGAGCAGAGATGGGCGATTATAAATTACATTCGTGTTTTACAGAGGGCCCAGAATCCCAAGCCTTCTGATTTTACTGATATAAAAGAGATTAATAAGGAGTCGGGACAAAATGCCTCAAACTGAATCCGGGAAGCCGGTTGTGGAATCCGGTTACGTTAAAAAAGAACTTCCGAAAAATATCGGTACTATCGGAATGAGCCTGCTTGTGCTGGGAATAATTTTAGGAACTGCCTCTTATTTAATTGATCCTGCAAGAGCTTCCTTTAGCTATCTAACATCGTTTGTATTTTTAGTATGCATTGGAATCGGTTCTTTATTCCTCGTATCGCTGGAATATGCAGCAGGCGCGGTTTGGAGCGTTCCGTTCAGAAGAATAAGCGAATTCTTATCTGCCAGCGTTCCTTTCTTTCTTATACTCGCACTGCCGTTGTTCTTCAATATGCACAATTTATTTATTTGGACGAACCCGGCTGCAGTTGCCGGAGATGCAGTGCTAAGGCAGAGAGCCACATACTTGAATATCCCGTTCTTCATAATTCGCGATGTCCTAATCTTCGTAATATGGGCTATATTCTATTACGTACTTATAAAAAATTCGCGCAAGCAGGATTTAACATTGGACCAAAGTATTACCACAAGGAACATAAAATTTTCTATCGCATTCATTGTAATATTCGCATTTTCAATTTCCATTTTCTCATTCGACTGGATGATGAGCATGACGCCCCACTGGTTTTCAACAATTTTCGGCGTTTACTTATTCTCCGATGCGGTGTGGGTTGCGCTTGCGTTTACAACCTTTGCGGCGGTAACATTAGCCGAAAGAGGATATCTAACATCTAAGATTAAGAAAGACCATTACTACAGCCTCGGTACGCTTATGTTTGCCTTCACAGTATTCTGGGCTTACATAGCATTTGCGCAATACATGCTTCAATGGTACGCAAACCTGCCGGAAGAAATAGTTTATTTTCAGCAGAGATGGACGGGCGTTTGGAAGATAATTTCGCTTGCCCTGGTAATAACGCATTTTATCGTCCCGTTTTTATTATTGATTCCAAGGAGCTCAAAAACAAATCCAAAGATATTGAAGTTTGCAGCTATATGGATAATTGCAGTACAATTTTTAGACTCGTACTGGCTAGTTATGCCGAGTATGGTAGACAACGGATTGACGTTCCATATTAGCTGGATGGATTTTACTTTCCCTATCGCGGTAATCGGCTTGATAATCTACTTATTCAGTCTGCTTGCAAAAAAGAATAACCTATTGGCAATCGGCGATCCCAAGCTAAAAAGAGGATTGGATTTTCGTCTTTAATAATTTAAGGACTACTAAGGAATTTTATGAGCAATTTAGAACACGGAAAAAAAAGTATTAAAAAGGATTTAAAAGAACACCCGGTAAAAGTTCTTGCCTTAATTTATCCTTACATGCTCGTTGTTGGTCTGGGTATAGGACTGTTTTACATGAGCAAGATAAATAAGATAGGTAAGAATTTAATTCCTCCGCCGTTGTCGGATTCTACTTATGAGTTCCAGGACTTAACTTTAAAAATGCCGAGTGTTACTCCTAAAGCAGATGTTATGGCTCTAAGCCAGCCCACACCCGACCTGGTTGCCAAAGGCAAAAGCTTGTTTGCAACAAACTGCGTTTCTTGCCATGGCACCGACGGCAAAGGTGACGGAGTTGCTGCTGCCAGTCTTAATCCTAAGCCGAGAAATTTTACCAGCCAAGATAACTGGATTAACGGCCCTAAAATATCCGGAATATATAAGACTCTTTCCGAAGGAATAAAAGGCAGCGCAATGGTTGCCTTCGATACATTTACTCCGGAAGATAAATTCGCTCTGGCTCAATATATCAGAACTACTTTCGTTCCGAATCCGCCGCAGGATACCAAAGATGAACTTACTGATCTGGAACAGACCTACAACCTTGCACAGGGACAGGTTAATCCGGGACAGATTCCGATAAAGGATGCGATGGTGCTTATTGAGAAAGACGGCGCAGCCAGGTATGCTCAAGTAATGTCGGTGCTGAATAAAATTCGAAATGATTCCGGCAGCAGCGGCGCAGATATTTTTAAGAGAGTAACTAAAAATGAGGTTAGAGCATTAACCGCTTTAAGCTCTACGGATGAATGGCATAATAACGAGCAGGCGTTTGTAGATCTTATTGTTAATGAGCTAGGCGAAGACGGATTTAACGACAGTGTGCACTATTTAACAAGCGGTGAATGGGACACGTTCTTTAAATATATGAATCAGTACTTTTAAGTTAGAGTAATAGAATGAAAAAGTTAATCGGGGTTGCGGTATTAATTTATTTTCTTTTTAGCATCGGAACGGCTGCTGCCGCTGGCTTTAAAGATAAAATTGGCATTGATGAAAAGCTCGGGAATAAAATTCCGCTCGATGCTTCGTTTTATGATTCTCATGGAAAAGAAGTAACGCTTGGAGAGATAATAAATAAACCGACAGTTATTGACTTTGCTTATTACAAATGCACAGGTATTTGTACTCCGCTGATGACGGAGGTTGCCGATGTAATGAATAGAGTTGATCTTAAACCGGGAAAAGACTACGATGTTATATCAATCAGCTTTAATGCAGACGAAACTCCTAACGACGCTTTTAAAAAGAAACAGGAAATGATGAACCTGCTAAATTCCGGTATACCGGATTCTGCCTGGCAATTTTTAACAGGCGACAGCTTAAACATAAGCAAGGTAACAAAAGCTGCGGGGTTTAATTTCGAAAAGCAGGACGATACATTCCTACATACCGGGGTACTTATATTTATCTCGGCAGACGGTAAGATTTGCAGGTACTTAAGACCGGGATTTTCGGACCGGGGGAATTTTAGGATTCTGCCGTTTGATTTTAAGATGGCAATAATCGAAGCCTCCGAAGGCGAGGCTATTCCGGTTATTGATAAGGCTTTAAAATATTGTTTTACATATCAGCCGAAGAATGAGTCCTACGTGCTGGATATGTTTAATGTTTCCGGAGCCGGCATACTAATAGTGGTTGCCGGTTTGTTCTTCTTTGTAATCCGGAAACCGAAAAAAATAAAAAAGAATACACTCTGATTTTTGCGGATAACTGCTCGGGTTTTGTAAGACATTTTTTAGGAATAGTTGAAGATAACACAAATAGTAACCTTGTTCTTAATCGTTCTTTTGTCTACTACCTACGGAGAAACCGGTAAAGGAGAAGTTCATCCTGCAGGTGTGGAAGAGCATCTGGGCAAGTATATGCCGCTTAATTTAACTTTTAAGAATTCCGACGGCAGTAATGTTATATTAAAAGACCTGATAGACAAGCCAACGGTTATAGATTTTGTTTATTACAGGTGCACCGAAATATGCACTCCCTTAATGGTTGAGGTAGCCGATGTAATCAACAAGGTGGATTTGCAGCCGGGAAAAGATTACAGGATAATAAGCATAAGCATAGACCCTAATGAAACGCCGGCATTGGCAGCTCAAAAGAAAAATGAATTGCTAAGCCTGGTGAATAAAAAAATCGATCCTTCTTCTTGGGATTTCTTAACCGGCGACAGTGCTTCCATAAGCCGGGCAGCCGGTGCGGCGGGCTTTTATTATCAAAAGCAAGGCAATACTTATTTGCATAAGGGCGTTCTGATTTTTATTGATAAAGACGGAAAGATTTGCAGGTATTTAAGACCCGGCTATAACACCCGGGGTGATTTTTCAATTTTGCCGTCGGAGTTTAAAATGGCAGTAATGGAAGCTGCTCAAGGGCAGGTTACCCAGACAATTGCCAAGATTCTAGAAACTTGCAGCACGTTTATCCCTAAGAAGAGAGATATGCTTGTATTCAGCGTAATCTTTTTAACCGGAATATTCACTATTGCAGGCGTGCTGCTTATAATTAAAAAGACGAACTTGTCTAACGGCA
>JAKAJV010000004.1 GCA_021813585.1 Bacteroidota bacterium
TGGAAATTAGAGATAATATTCGCGAGGGAAAATAATGCTTGAAGAATTAAAAGATAAAGTGCTGAAAGCAAACCAATCGCTTGTAAAATACGGATTGGTTACGCTTACCTGGGGCAATGTCAGTGGAATTGACCGTGAAAAAAATCTGGTTGTTATTAAGTCAAGCGGCGTCGATTATGAAAAGATGACTACCAACGATATGGTAGTTGTTGATCTTTCAGGCAAAGTGGTTGAAGGAAGTAAAAGGCCTTCATCGGATACCGCAACTCATGTTGAATTGTATAAAGCGTTTCAAAATATAGGAGGAATCGCACACAGCCACAGCGAGTTTGCTACAATCTTTGCTCAAGCCTGCGTTGAAATTCCATGCTTCGGTACAACGCATGCTGATCACTTCGACGGGAATATTCCCGTTACACGCTTCTTAACGGAAAAAGAAGTGAATGAAAATTATGAATTGAATACCGGCAAAATTATTATTGAAAGATTTAAGAATTTAGATCCCGTTGCGATTCCAGGCGTTCTCGTTGCAGGGCATGCGCCTTTCGTATGGGGAAAAGATGCGGAAGATTCCGTTAAAAATAATCTTGTGCTTGAAAGAGTCGCAAAGATGGCTTATGTAAGCATGCAGTTAAATCCAAATCTTAAAGCGCTGCCGGATTATATTCTTAAAAAACATTACGAGAGAAAGCACGGACCCGGCGCATATTACGGGCAGTCGAAGTAGTTAGTAAATTATGTTACACACAAATCTTAATCTTGCTCTTAATCATAATCTTAATCGGATTTAGCGTTCTATAAAGAGATTAAGGTATGATTACGACTGATGCGTAATATGGATTAATAAACAAAATTCTTATCAAAAAAGTTAAAATAGGAAATCTGAAATGAAATCATTTGAAAAATATGAAGTTTGGTTTGTTACCGGAAGCCAGCATTTGTACGGAGAAGAAACGCTCAAAACCGTTGCAGAGCATTCTAAAGAAATTGCAAAAGAGTTATCTAAATCGCCTAAGATTCCGGTTAAGGTAGAATTCAAACCGGTTTTAACTACGCCGGATTCAATAACTAAATTATGCCTTGATGCGAACAACAATGCTAACTGCATCGGTTTGATTACGTGGATGCACACTTTCTCTCCTGCAAAGATGTGGATTAATGGGTTAAAAATTTTACAGAAACCTTTCATTCATCTTCATACTCAATACAACCGCGACTTGCCTTGGGATAAAATAGATATGGACTTTATGAATTTAAATCAGTCCGCTCATGGCGACAGGGAATTCGGCTTTATTTGTTCAAGGATGAACAAGAGCCGCAAAGTTGTAGTCGGTCATTGGAAGGACGAATCGGTACATGAAAAGCTTGCTGTCTGGATGAGGGCGGCTTGTGCAAAAGCTGATTTTCAAGGAGGAAAAATTGCACGCTTTGGTGATAACATGAGAGAAGTTGCTGTTACTGAGGGCGACAAGGTTGAAGCACAAATGAGGTTCGGATATTCGGTTAATGGCTATGGTGTCGGTGATCTTGTTGCCGTTGTTAATACTGTTTCCGATTCGGATACCGAAAAATTAATTTCAGAATACGAGGACAGCTACAACGTTTCGAAGCTATTAAGAAAAGGCGGCGAAAAACATCAATCGTTAAGAGAAGCTGCTAAAATAGAGATCGGATTAAGGACGTTCCTTAAAGAAGGAAATTTCATTGGCTTCACTACAACATTTGAAGACCTTCACGGTCTGCCGCAGCTTCCCGGGCTTGCTGTCCAAAGATTGATGAACGAAGGCTACGGCTTTGGTGCTGAAGGCGACTGGAAGACTTCTGCACTCGTTCGCGCTATGAAGGTTATGTCCACTGGTCTAAAAGGCGGAACATCTTTTATGGAAGATTATACTTATCATCTTAATCCTTCAAGTATGAAGGTTCTCGGTGCGCACATGCTTGAGGTTTGTGAATCAATTGCGGAAGGGAAACCGAATCTTGAAATAAATCCTTTATCGATCGGAGGAAAGTCAGATCCGCCGAGATTAATTTTCAACACTCCCGCAGGTAAAGCGCTAAACGCAACGATATTAGATATGGGCAACTGGTTCCGTTTGCTCGTTAATGAAGTTGATGTTGTTAAACCCGATGCGCCTCTGCCCAAACTGCCGGTTGCAAGCGTCGTGTGGATTCCCAAACCCAATCTCGAAATTGCAGCAGGCGCATGGATATTAGCCGGCGGCGCGCATCATACCGGATTCAGCCAGGCTGTTACGGCAGAATATATGGAAGACTTTGCCGAGATGATGAACATCGAATATTTGCTGATCAACGATTCGACGAATATTTCGGACTTCAAAAAAGAGCTAAGATGGAACGAGCTATACTTTTCTACTAAAACGGGTTACTAATCTTAGTCGGAACTTGTGTAAACTTTACGGTATAGTTTAAATTGGAAATTCATGATAAGTTTGCATCATGAATTTCCAGTTATAAAAAAATTTTTCCCCTTAATCTTAGCGCGGCAAGCCGTAATGGTAGATGGAAGACGGTAGACGGAAGATGGAACATGTTTAAAATATCTTGACATAAAAACAAAGATTTAAGCGGCAATACTATAAATGAATAAAATTGTTGTAAATAACGGAACCAAAGGTTTGATCTTTGACTGCGACGGTACGTTGGTTGATTCAATGCCGTTGCACATGAAAGCATGGAAAGAAGCTTTTCAAGTGTTAGAAGACAAAACCGTTCCGTGCAGCCTGTTATCGATCTCACAGCTTTTGGTAAATGGTCGCCGGAATTTATGATTGCACACGGATTTCCGCTTGAGAATACAATTGATGCTTTCCGGACTATATGAAATTATGGCGATAATGTTATTAAAGCTCTAATTATGCCCTAATATTAAAGAAAAATATTCATCATTTGGTGGAAATTTTTTATTTGCATTTTTATTGAATTACAAATATATTTGTGGCTCGTTTTGAAATCCGGGCGGACGCCGGAGTTGGAGAGCCGGGGCGGACTGTAAATCCGTTGGCTGACGCCTTTGGGGGTTCGAATCCCTCGCCGCCCACAGAGTATGATTGTGCTGTGGTTTATTAAGGGAATAATATAAGTCAAATTTTAAAATTCCCTTATTTTTTTGCGTTTTTGAATTGTTCTTTAATTTTGCGGGAGTAACTCATCCGCCACGGCGGAGGCTAGTTTCATCCCGATCCAATCGGGATTGGTCACGGGTTACAGATAAAAGTTCATAAAGATGTTGACAGAATCTCAAATTAGTTGAGATTGAAGAAAGACAAGCGGGAGTAACTCAGTTGGCTAGAGTCACAGCCTTCCAAGCTGTTGGTCGCGGGTTCGAGTCCCGTCTCCCGCTCTTGATGAGTTCTTAAATATTAGATATGGTCGCGGGTTCTCCCAAAGGGATTCCTTCGAAAGAATCCCGTCTCCCGCTCGATAGGTTTCAATTAATCTATTAAAAAGAGAAATAGTTGAGTTCTACACAATTTGAAGTATCTATTAAATGCTGACGTAGCTCAGTTGGTAGAGCATCCCGATTCAATCGGGAAGGTCACCGGTTCGTAAAAAGAGAAAAAATGCTGACGTAGCTCAGTTGGTAGAGCATCCCGATTCAATCGGGAAGGTCACCGGTTCGTAAAAAGAGAAAAAATGCTGACGTAGCTCAGTTGGTAGAGCACATCCTTGGTAAGGATGAGGTCACCGGTTCAATCCCGGTCGTCAGCTCTAATTAAGAGTTGCTGAAAGCCAGCGATAAGTAAGATAAACAAGCAGAAAGAAGTATCTTTTACTTTAAGGAAGTGCCGGATATAAATTCGGTTTTCCGTAATTATTTAAAGAGAAATTACTATGAGAGAAATTATTACATTAGAATGTACGGAGTGTAAAAGAAGGAATTACACTACAACGAAAAATAAAAGACTTCATCCTAATCGTGCGGAATATAAAAAATACTGCCGTTGGGATAGAAAATACACTGTACATAAAGAAACTAAATAATTACTAGAATTTTTGTTACGTCAGTAGCTTAATTGGTAGAGCAGCGGTCTCCAAAACCGCAGGTTGGGGGTTCGAGTCCCTCCTGACGTGCAGAATAAATAAAAAGAGTTGTTAAATGAAAGAAAAAATAATTGCTTTCTTCCAAGATGTAGTTAAGGAAATGAAAAAAGTTACCTGGCCTACAATGGATGAATTAAAAGAATCAACTACGGTTGTTATAGTTTCGTGCTTAATGCTGGCAGCTTTTACGTATGTTATAGATATGGTAATTACGCAAATATTTAAAGGAATATTTTAATTTAATGTCTGAATCCGAATTAAAATGGTATGTCGTCAGAACTTTTTCTGGGCATGAAAATAAGGTTAAAAATCTAATCGAGGCCGAACTAAGGGATAGTGAAAGACTGCGTGTAAAAATCGAGGAGATTTTGGTACCGACAGAAAAGGTGTTTGAAGTTAAGGACGGGAAGAAAAAGAGTAAAACAAAAAACTTCTTCCCAGGTTACATTTTAATTAAAGCAGATTTAGATAATCAGGTAAAGGATTTTATTCTTAACACAGCATCTGTTATGGGATTCCTCGGAATGAAGAATAACCCAGAACCGCTTCAACCAGAAGAGGTGAAAAGAATTGTGGGAAGAATTACCCAGGACGAAAGCAGCGAAAGAATGGAGACTTTCTTTAGGAACGGTGACGTAGTGAAAATTATAGATGGTCCCTTCAATAATTTTAGCGGCACTATTCAGGAAGTAAACGAAGAAAAAATGAAGATCAAGGTTATGGTGTCAATTTTCGGCCGCAAAACTCCGGTGGAAATTGATTTTGTTCAAGCGGAATTGGAAAAATAATTAAGTATTTATTTTAATAGGTAACTAATATGGCTAAAAAAATAACTGGATATATTAAATTACAAATACCTGCCGGTAAAGCTAACCCATCACCGCCAGTAGGACCTGCATTAGGACAAAAAGGCGTAAACATTATGGAGTTCTGCAAACAGTTTAACGCTAGAACTTCGGACAAAGACGGTTTAATAATTCCGGTTGTTATTACTGTTTATTCGGATAAGTCCTTTACTTTCATTACAAAGACTCCTCCGGCAGCGGTACTGCTTAAGAGAGCTGCCAAAGTTGAAAAAGGTTCCCCCGAGCCGCACAGAAATAAAGTGGCTAAAGTTTCAAAAAGCCAGGTTCAGGAAATTGCCCAAATGAAGATGCCCGACCTGAATGCTTTTGATATTGAACATGCAATGAGTATGGTTGCCGGTACAGCCAGAAGCATGGGCATAACAGTAGAAGAATAAAATTTGAACAGTAAGAGCCGAAAGCTCATAAGGAAATAGAGAAATGCGAAATACAAAAAGAAATAGAGAAATAAGTAAAGCTGTCGATAAATCTTTAGAATATTCTATTGAACAAGCGATTAAAATTCTAAAAGATAGTTCGAAAGTTAAATTTGTTGAATCTTTGGATTGTGCAATTAGACTTGGCGTAGACCCCAGGCACGCCGACCAAATGGTTAGAGGTACCGTCTCGCTTCCTTACGGAACCGGTAAACAAGTTAGAGTGTTGACTATTGCTAAAGGATCAAAGATTCAGGAAGCTCTAGATGCCGGCGCCGATTATGCGGGCTTCGAAGAGTATCTTGAAAAAATTAAAGGCGGCTGGGCAGAGGTAGATGTTATAATAGCTACCCCGGATTCTATGGGCGAGCTTGGAAAGCTCGGTAGAGTTCTTGGTCCCAAAGGTCTAATGCCGAATCCGAAAAGCGGCACGGTAACAATGGATGTAGCCAAGGCTGTTAAGGAAGTTAAAGCCGGTAAAATAGAATTTCGCGTTGAAAAAACCGGCATTGTTCACACTTCCTTAGGCAAATTAAATTTTGAAGTAGAAAAATTAGCCGAAAATACGCGTGCTTTCTTAAACACTATTGTTAAGCTTAAACCTTCTACAGCAAAAGGACAGTACGTTAAGAGTTTGTATTTATCGAGCACTATGGGCCCCGGATTAAAAATAACCAAGGACGAAATAGCAGCTCATTAAAAAATAAAAAGTTTACGCACTCAATATAATAAATGCTTCAAATCCCGGTCTTCCGGGAATGTAACGATTAATTGTAATCTGGTATGGGAGAAAAATGAATAAGAACGAAAAATCCGATATCATTTCCGAAGTTAAGGAAATGATTCAAAATTCATCGGCTGTTTATTTAACAGACTATACCGGGATAAAAGTTGCCGACATTAGCGCTATAAGAAACAACTTTAGGAAAGAAGGCGTTAAGTACAAAGTATTCAAAAACACTTTGTTCGAAAGGGCAATTAATGAAACCGGTAAATATGAAAAACTAGCCGATCACCTGGTCGGAATGACGGGTTATGCTTTTGCTTCTGATAACCCGATTGCTCCTGCTAAAATCATCAAAAAATATTTTGATGATAATAATAAACTGGCCCTAAAAGCCTGCTATATAGAGAATCAGTTTTATCCCGGTACCAAGCTGGATGAAATTGCATCCTTGCCTACCAAGAATGAAATTATTGCAGGAATTTTAGGAAGCATAAACGCACCGGCCTCTGGTATTGTGGGTGCAATAAATGCTGTTATGAGAGATCTTGTCAGCGTTATAGACGAGATATCCAAGAAAAAAGCAGCATAATTAAAAAATTAAAAAAGAATATAAATTAGGAGAAAATAAAATGTCGGAAAAAGTAGCTGAGATAGTTGAAAAAATTAAAGGACTATCCTTATTAGAAGCATCTGAATTGAAGAAAGCATTAGAAGAAGAATTCGGCGTAACTGCTGCAGCCCCGGTGGTAGTTGCTGGTGCGGCTCCTGCTGCAGGCAACGCAGCCCCTGCTGAAGAAAAAACCGAGTTCGATGTTATTCTTAAGGCAGCAGGCGAAAAGAAAATAAATGTTATCAAAGTAGTTAGGGCTCATACAGGATTGGGCCTAAAGGAAGCAAAAGACCTCGTAGACGGCGCTCCGAAAACTGTAAAAGAAGCAGTTTCCAAGGACGAAGCGGAAAAACTCAAAAAAGAGTTCGAAGAAGCCGGCGCTACTGTAGAAGTAAAGTAATTTAATAATATTTAATTGTGTTTTTAAAGAGTGATAGGATGGATAATTCCGTCTTATCGCTTTTTATATTGTTGCTAACGTTGTGTTATGCTGGGACAGTAAAGTAAAAGAATAATATTGGAGGTTTAAAATTGGATAATAAAAGAATTTCCTTCGGGAAAATTTCCTCTGTAATTCAGGCGCCTCATTTGTTGGACATACAGATTCTCGCATTTGAAGAGTTTGTTCAACTTAGAACCCCGTCTGGCAAAAGAGAAAATAAAGGTCTTCAAGCGGTTTTTACCACCAACTTCCCAATTTTCGATAACAAAGAAAACTACAGGTTGGATTTCATCGAGTATTACATCGAGAAGCCGCGTTTTTCCGTTCAAGAATGTATGGAAAGAGGTCTTACCTTTGCCGCTCCTCTTAAAGGAAAACTTCGTCTCTCTACCAAAGATCCTGAAACTCAAGAATTTGTTAACAGCGTTGAACAGGAAGTTTACCTGGGCAACCTTCCTTTTATGACCGACAAAGGCACCTTTGTAATTAACGGCGCAGAAAGAGTTGTAGTTTCCCAGCTGCACAGGTCGCCCGGCGTTGCTTTCTCTCAAACCATTCACCCCAACGGCACGCCTATCTATTCGGCAAGAATTATTCCTTTAAGAGGATCGTGGGTGGAATTTGCTACCGACATAAACTACGTAATGTACGTTTATATCGACCGACGCAAGAAGTTTCCCGCAACCACTTTGCTGCGTGCTTTAAATTTTGCAACCGACGAAGAGATCTTAAATCTGTTCGATTTAATACAGGAAGTTACTGTTAAGAAAGTTAAGATAGAAGATTACATCGGAAGGACTATTGCCAGCGATGTTTTCGATATGTCTACCGGAGAGATTTTCTTAACTAAAGACAGCGTACTTTCCGAAGAAGATATTGAAAGATTAAAAGAAGCTGAAGTTGAAACTCTTAAGTTTATCAGTTCGGAAACTTCGGCCGATCTCGATTTAATTGTAAACACGCTTCGCAAAGATACTTCAAGTACCAAGGAAGAAGCTCTGTATTCTATCTACAGGCAGCTGCGTTCCGGCGAAGCACCCGATTTGGAAACCGCACAATCGCTTATCGATAAATTATTCTTTAACGATAAGAGGTACGACCTTGGCGATGTAGGCCGCCATAGAATGAATGATAAATTAAAGCTCAGCGTTCCGGAAACAACAACTGTTCTTACGATTGAAGATATAATCGCGATAATGAAATATATCATCAAGCTTAGGAACGGGAATGAGAGCGTGGATGACATAGACCATCTCGGCAACAGAAGAGTACGCACCGTAGGAGAGCAGCTGGCTCAGCAGTTTAACGTCGGTATGTCACGCATGGCCAGGACAATTAAAGAGCGCATGAACATGCGCGACACGGAAAACTTTACACCGCAAGACCTGGTTAATGCAAGAACAATTAGCAGTGTTATAAACGCATTCTTCGGAACAAACCAGTTATCGCAGTTTATGGATCAAACAAATCCGCTTGCGGAATTAACTCACAAGAGAAGAATGTCTGCTCTGGGTCCCGGCGGTTTAACAAGGGAAAGGGCTGGATTTGAAGTACGCGACGTTCACTATACACACTACGGACGCTTATGTCCTATTGAAACTCCCGAAGGTCCTAACATCGGTCTTATTTCATCTCTTACTATCTTTGCCAGGGTTAACAGATACGGGTTTCTTGAAACCCCGTATAGAAAGGTTGAGAGAGGAAAAGTCTCCGGCGATGTTGAGTATTTAACTGCCGAGCAGGAAGACTTATTTACAATTGCTCAGGCAAACGCACCGCTAACGGAACAGGGAAAGTTTGTTCACGAGAGAGTTAAATCCAGGTATAAAGGTGAATTCCCAATCGTTACCCCGGATTATGTTCAGTACATGGACGTTGCACCGGCGCAGCTGGTAAGCGCCGCCGCCGCATTAATACCTTTCCTGGAACATGATGATGCAAACAGAGCACTCATGGGTTCGAACATGCAGCGTCAAGCTGTTCCTTTATTAAGACCGGAGCTACCGATTGTTGGTACCGGCCTAGAGAAAAAATTAGCAACCGATTCCCGTGCGGTTATTGTTGCCGAGGATAACGGCGTAGTTGAAAGTGTAGATGCTACCCAGATAGTTGTAAATTATGATATCAATCCTAACAGCGTAGAAGCGTTAACCAGCTTTAACGATGTTAGACGCGCAGTGTATAAGCTTATTAAGTTCCACGGAACCAACCAGGAAACATGCGTTAATCAACGCCCGATTGTTTATGATGGCCAGAGGGTTATTAAGGGTGATGTTCTTGCAGACGGCAGCTCTACCGATCAGGGTGAGCTTGCACTGGGAAGAAACGTGCTGGTTGCATTTATGCCCTGGCGCGGTTATAACTTTGAAGACGCTATTGTAATAAGCGAAAAAGTAGTTAGCGAAGATGTTTATACCTCGATACATATTGAAGAATTTGAGCTACAGGTTAGAGAAACAAAAAGAGGTGAAGAAGAATTAACCAGGGAAATTCCTAACGTAAGTGAAGAAGCGGTTAGGAACCTTGATGAGAACGGTATAGTACGCGAGGGTGCGGAAGTTAAAGAAGGCGATATACTCATAGGTAAGATTACCCCGAAAGGAGAGACTGATCCTACGCCCGAAGAAAAATTATTGAGGGCTATATTCGGAGATAAAGCCGGAGACGTAAAAGACGCTTCTCTTAAAGCACCTCCCGGATTAAAAGGCACCGTAATAAAAACCAGGCTGTTCAGCAGAAAAAGAAGGGATGCCGAGGCAAAAAAGATTGAGAAGAAGCAGCTGGATAGTCTCGAGAATCAGCATAACCAAAATCTTAAAGCTCATTATGAAAAATTAATTGAGAAGCTTACAAAGATTACCGATGGTGAAACAACCACCGGTATACGCGACCTTGAGGGAAGCGTTGTTTTAAGAAGCGGAACCACAATTAAGGATTCCACTTTCTCTTCAATGGAAGACGTTACCAAGCTTGATTATACACTTGATTGGTTCGATTCCAAGAAGACAAATAATTTAATTAAAGCCTTATATAGGAATTATTTTGATATTCTTTCCGATCTTGAAGAAGATTATAAGAGAGAGAAAATTAAGATAACAAGCGGGGACGAGCTTCCGCCCGGAATAGTGCAGCTAGCTAAAGTTTACGTAGCTAAAAAACGTAAGCTGTCGGTTGGTGATAAAATGGCTGGCCGCCACGGTAACAAAGGCGTTGTAGCCAAGATAGTTCCTGCGGAAGATTTGCCCTTTATGCCAGACGGTACGCCGGTGGATATAGTCCTAAATCCTCTAGGCGTTCCTTCACGTATGAACCTCGGTCAGTTGTATGAAACGGCGCTTGGATGGGTTGGTAAGAAGCTAGGCATAAAGTTTGCGACGCCTATTTTCGACGGCGCTCATGTAGAGGATGTTGACGAATGGTGCGAGAAAGCCGGAATTGAAAAAGGAAGCAAGACCGAATTATACGACGGCAGGTCCGGCGAGAAGTTCCACCAAAAAGTTACATGCGGCTATATTTATATGCTTAAACTAAGCCACCTTGTTGATGATAAAATACATGCCAGATCGATCGGGCCATACTCGTTAATTACTCAGCAGCCGCTCGGCGGAAAGGCGCAGTTCGGCGGTCAAAGATTCGGCGAGATGGAAGTTTGGGCATTGGAAGGTTATGGTGCTTCCCATATCTTGCAGGAAATTTTAACAATTAAGAGTGATGATGTTGCCGGTAGAGCAAAAGTGTATGAAGCAATAGTTAAAGGTGAAAATTTGCAGGAACCGAATATTCCTGAAGCGTTCAACGTATTAATTAAAGAGCTTCAAGGCCTGGGTCTTGATATAAAAATTAATTAATAAAGGTTTGAACCTGCCCGCCCTTAGGCGGGCCTGCCCTGCAATAAGCAGAGTCAATTTTTTCACTTAGAAATTAGGAGATAAAAAAATGCCATATAGAGTTCAAGAAAATGCAATGCGTGATTTTAACAGTATCGCTATCGGTCTAGCTAGCCCCGACGATATTTTATCAAGATCTTATGGAGAAGTTACAAAACCGGAAACCATAAACTACAGATCGTTCCGCCCGGAAAAAGACGGACTGTTCTGCGAAAAAATTTTCGGGCCTACACGCGACTGGGAGTGCTTCTGCGGTAAATATAAAAGGATACGTTATAAAGGGATTATATGCGACAGATGCGGAGTTGAAGTAACCCAGAAGAGCGTTCGCCGCGAAAGGATGGGGCACATCAGCCTCGCGGTTCCGGTCGTTCATATTTGGTTCTTCAGAGCCCAGCCTTCCAAGATAGGGAACATAATAGGCCTTAGCTTGAAAGAACTTGAAAAAGTAATTTACTACGAGTCCTATGTTGTTATTAACCCGGGTCCAACCGGATTAAGCCGTCTGGATCTGGTTTCCGAAGACCAGTATTTTGAAGTTTTAAACTCACTACCCGCCGGTAACGAAAAGCTGGAAGAAGACGATCCTAAAAAGTTCGTTGCAAAAATAGGCGGCGACGCTGTAAAGGAAATTCTTAAGAACACCGATATTGAGAAGCTTTCTAAGGTGCTGAGAGATCAACTGCAGATAGAGACTTCTCAGCAGAAGAAAGCCGATTTGCTGAAGAGATTAAGAGTAATAGAAGCCTTCAAAGAAGAAGAAAACAAGCCGATGAACAAGCCCGAGTGGATGGTATTAAATTATATACCTGTTATTCCGCCGGAGCTAAGACCGCTTGTTCCATTGGAAGGCGGAAGGTTTGCAACCAGCGATCTGAATGATCTTTATAGAAGAGTAATAATAAGAAACAACCGTTTAAAAAGATTAATCGATATTAAAGCTCCGGAAGTAATTCTTCGCAACGAAAAGAGAATGCTTCAGGAATCGGTTGATGCGCTGTTTGATAATTCAAGACGCGGCAGCGCTGTAAGAAGCGATAACAACAGGCCTTTGAAATCCCTAAGCGATATGCTTAAAGGCAAGCAGGGAAGATTTAGACAGAATCTGCTCGGTAAAAGAGTCGATTACTCGGGCCGTTCGGTAATAGTTGTCGGTCCAGAGCTGAAGCTCCATCAGTGCGGCCTTCCAAAAGATATGGCAGTTGAGTTATTCAAGCCGTTTATTATCAGGAAATTAATTGAGAGAGGCCATAATAAAACGGTTAAGAGTGCAAGAAAAGTTGTGGATAGAAAAGATCCGATTATCTGGGACATCCTTGCAAAAATTATTGAGGGACACCCGGTACTCTTGAACCGCGCTCCTACACTGCATAGGTTGGGCATCCAAGCCTTCCAACCCATGCTAATAGACGGGCGGGCAATCCAGCTTCACCCGATGGTTTGTACTGCATTTAATGCCGACTTTGACGGCGACCAGATGGCGGTTCATGTTCCATTATCGTACGAGGCCCAGTTGGAAGCCAGCTTATTGATGTTAAGCAGTCATAATATTCTTTCACCGCAAAACGGCAGCCCGATAGTTGTCCCAACACAGGATATAGTTCTCGGCTGCTATTACCTTACCAAATTTAAGGAAGGTGAAAAAGGCGAAGGAATGATTTTGGGCTCTGCCGAAGAAGTAATCATCGCTTATAACACCAAAGCAGTAGGTCTTCATGCTAAAATTAAAGTTCGTATTGACGGTAAATTAATTGAAACAACAGTTGGCAGAGTAATCTTCAATCAAATTGTTCCTAAGGAAATGGGATTCTTTAACCAGCTTCTTATCAAAAAAACATTCGGCGGGTTCATCGGCTCTATGTTTATTAAATTGGGGAACAAGGTTACGGCCAAGTTTCTGGATGATCTGAAAGACCTCGGCTTTAGGTATTCAACTGCAGGCGGTTTATCGGTTAGCTTTGCAGATATGATTATTCCGGAAGAAAAAGAAACACTAATTGAAAAAGCAAATAAAAAAGTTGAAGCCATTTTAAACGAGCACGAGCAGGGCGTTATTACCGATGCCGAACGCTACAATAAAATTATAGACGTTTGGACGCATACTACTAACGACGTTTCCCGGGCTTTGATGGAAAAGATTAGAGTTGCAGATAACGGATTCAACTCTCTGCACATGATGGTTGACTCCGGTGCTAGAGGCTCTCAAGAACAGGTTCGTCAGCTTGCAGGCATGCGCGGACTTATGATGAAGCCTCAAAAAAGCTTATCAGGCCAGGCCGGTGAAATTATCGAGAACCCGATCGTTGCAAACTTCAAGGAAGGTTTGTCGGTACTGGAATACTTTATTTCCACTCACGGTGCGCGTAAAGGTCTTGCCGATACCGCTCTTAAAACAGCGGACGCAGGTTATCTTACAAGGAGACTTGTAGATGTTTCGCAGGATGTGATTATTACTGAAGAAGACTGCGGCACCATCCTCGGTATTGAAATTACAGCTCTTAAAGATGTTGAGCAGGAAAGAGAACCGCTTGCTGAAAGAATTACGGGACGCGTAGCCCAGGAGGATATTTATGATCCTCGGACAGATGAACTTATTTGTCCGGCCGGAGATATGATAACCGAAGAGATTGCGGAGAAGATTGAAGATGCAAGCATTGATTCCGTGTATATTAGAACGGTTCTAACCTGCGAATCCAAGCGCGGGGTTTGCGCTAAATGTTACGGAAGAAATTTAACTAACGGTAAGCTTGTAGAAATTGGAGAAGCGGTTGGAATTATTGCTGCTCAGTCCATCGGCGAACCCGGAACGCAGCTTACGCTTAGAACATTCCACCTTGGCGGTACTTCATCAAGAATTGCAAGCCAATCGCAGGTGGAATCTTCTGTGGATGGTATTGTTAGATTTGAAAGGATCAGCTTCGTTGAAAAATCGGATTTCTTAGGCTCCGTAAAAGTAGTTACAGGCCGCAGAGGCTCAATAGGAATTAACGATGATAATAATCGCCAGATTAAAAAGTACGATGTACCATACGGTGCGGAACTGGTTATTAACGATGGCCAAAAAATAAGGAAGCGTACGCCGTTATATAATCACGATCCATATAACGCTGTTATTCTAACGGATATTCCCGGGCGGGTTAAATTTATCGATATGATTGACGGCGGAACGCTGCAACAGGTTACGGATGAGCAGACCGGACACGTTCAAAAAGTAGTTATTGAATCCAAGGATAAAAATTTAACACCTAGTATCGCTATCGAGATGGAAGACGGAAACAGAAAATCCTTTAATATTCCGACTAGAGCATATCTCTCGGTTGAAGAAGGAGAAACGATTCCTGCAGGTACTATTCTCGCAAAAATTTCTAAACAGCAGAGCAAGAGCCGCGATATTACCGGCGGTCTTCCCAGGGTAACCGAATTATTCGAGGCAAGAAGCCCTCAGGAAACGGCGATTGTTTCGGAAATAGAAGGGAACGTAAAGTTCGGAGCCAGGAAGAAAGGTTCCAGAGAAATTATAGTAATTGCACCGGATAAATCCGATGAAAAGAAGTATAATGTACCGCTAGGCAAGCATATTCTTGTACAAGAAGGTGATGAAATTCCTGCCGGTGAAAAAATTACAGATGGTCCGATTAACCCTCACGATATTCTGAAAATTAAAGGTACAAGTGCCGTACAAGAATATTTGGTAAACGAAATACAGGACGTTTACCGTTTGCAGGGTGTTAAAATAAACGATAAGCATATTGAAGTAATAGTTCGTCAAATGTTGCAAAAAATAAAAATCGTTTCACCTGGCGATACCAAATTCCTGGAAGAAGATGTTGTTGACAGGAATGAATTTATCGATGAAAATAATAAGATAATGACCATGGCTCATATTGATGATAAGGGAGATTCCAGGTATAAAGACGGACAATTAATTTCCAAGAGTAAATTAAGAGAAGTTAATGCAGATTTAAAGAAAAAAAGCAAAAAACAGATAATAGCCAGAGATGCCGAACCGGCAACTTTTGAACATGTACTGCTGGGAATAACTCAAGCTGCTTTATCTACCGAAAGCTTTATTTCTGCTGCATCCTTCCAGGAAACAACGAAAGTATTAACAAATGCCGCAACTGAAGCAAAAGTAGATTATTTACTGGGATTAAAGGAAAATGTCGTAATGGGTCATTTAATTCCCGCAGGCACCGGACTAAAAAAATATAAGAATATTTTGCTAGCCTCTGAGCAAACTGTTGAAGAAAAAGAAGAGAAACAGGAAGAAGTTCAGGCATAAAAATAAATTAATCTATACAATCCGGCTGAATATAAATTCATGCCGGATTTTTTTAACTTAAAATTCGATTCAGGGCTAAAAATATATCGATTGTCGAAATATTGCCTGTTTATTATTTAACTATGATAAAAATAACCTTTGGGATTTAGATATATAAATTTAAGCTAAAAATATTTATTAGATTTCTTGACATATTTTAGCATATAGTCTATATTTGAAATCTGAAATTTTTTGAGATTTAGAAAGTTAGGAGTGTTTAGTGCCCACAATAAATCAGTTAGTAAGGAAAGGCCGAATTCAAATTACGGCCAAGAAAAAAGCTCCCGCTCTTGATGCTTGTCCGCAAAAAAGAGGTGTTTGTACAAGGGTTTATACTTCCACTCCTAAAAAACCTAATTCTGCTCTTAGGAAAGTTGCGAGGGTTAGGCTAACAAATAGTATGGAAGTTACTGCATACATTCCCGGTGAAGGGCACAATTTGCAAGAGCACTCAATTGTTTTGATTAGAGGTGGTAGAGTAAAGGATTTGCCCGGCGTTCGTTACCATATCATCCGCGGTACTCTGGATACAAGCGGTGTTGAGGATAGAAAAAAAGGCAGATCCAAATACGGAGCAAAAAAACCAAAGGCTAAATAAGTTTTATGAGAAAGAAAAGAGCAGAAAAAAGAAGTTTAAAACCGGATCCGAAATACAATGATATTTTGGTAGCTAGATTTATCAATTCTATTATGTACGATGGAAAGAAATCAAAAGCGCGGCAAGTTGTGTACGGCGCCTTTGATATTATTGAAGACAGAACTAAGAAACCGGGGCTGGATATTTTTAAGAAAGCTTTATCGAACGCTCAACCGATAATTGAAGTAAGAAGCAGAAGAGTAGGTGGTGCTACATATCAGGTGCCTACTGAAGTTAGGCCTGAAAGAAGGACTGCCCTGGCAATGAGATGGCTTAAAACTTATGCAAGGGCCAGGAATGATAAATCAATGGCTATGAGATTGGCTGCAGAATTAATTGCTGCTTCCAATAACGAAGGATCCACCGTAAAGAAAAAAGAAGATACGCATAAAATGGCCGAAGCAAATAAGGCCTTTGCACATTTTAAGTGGTAAAGATTTATTAAAGTTCAGAAAGAATATATTTAAGTTATGACAGCAAGACTACCAATAGATAAAGTTCGCAACATAGGAATAATGGCTCATATTGACGCGGGTAAAACTACTACCACCGAACGCATACTGTATTATACCGGTAAACTTCATAGAATTGGAGAAGTGCATGACGGTGCTGCAACCATGGATTGGATGGAACAGGAAAAGGAACGCGGTATAACAATTACCAGTGCGGCTACTACATGTTATTGGAATAACCATCAAATTAATATTATTGATACACCCGGACACGTTGATTTTACAGTTGAGGTTGAAAGATCCCTTAGAGTTTTAGACGGCGCAGTTGCGCTTTTCTGCGCAGTTGGAGGCGTTGAACCCCAATCCGAAACTGTTTGGAGACAGGCTGATAAATACCGGGTACCGAGAATTGCATTTATAAATAAGATGGATAGAACCGGCGCAGATTTTTACAATGCTTTACAGATGATGAAGGACAGGCTCGGCGCCAACGCCATCCCGATTACTCTTCCGATCGGCGAAGGAGATTTATTCTCCGGCGTAATAGACCTTATCACCTTTAAAGCCCGTATGTACCACGAAGAAACTATGGGTGCTACTTATGATGAATTTGTAATTCCCGAAGACTTGCACGAAGTAGCAAACAAATACAGAACACAAATGCTGGAAGCCGTTTCGGATATCGATGATACTTTGCTGGAAAAATATCTTGAGGGTAAGGAAATTACCGAAGAAGAAATAAAAGTAGTTTTAAGAAAAGCTACTATTGATTTAAAAATAATTCCTGTCCTCTGCGGTTCTGCATTTAAGAATAAAGGCGTTCAAAAATTACTCGATTCTGTAATAGATTTTCTTCCTTCTCCAAATGATTTTAAGGAGATTGAGGCGCACCATATCGGAATAAATGATATTGTAAAAAGAAGAATTGATGAGAAAGAAAAGTTTACCGCGCTTGCGTTCAAAATTATGAACGATCCTTATGTGGGAAAATTGACATTCTTTAGAGTCTATACCGGTTCATTAAAATCTGGTTCTTATATCTTTAATGCCGTTAGCGGTAAAAAAGAGAGAATAAGCAGACTGCTTCAAATGCACGCTAACCACAGGGAAGAAATTGATGAAGTAAAAGCTGGAGACATTGCCGCTGCCGTTGGCCTAAAACATACAAGAACCGGCGATACGCTCTGCGATGAACATGATGCTGTTATGCTGGAAAAAATTGTATTCCCCGAGCCGGTAATTCAAATTGCTATAGAGCCGAAGACTAAAGCAGATCAGGATAAGCTTTCAGATGCTTTGGTAAAATTATCCGATGAAGATCCGACTTTTAAAGTTAAGGTTGATGAAGAAACAGGTCAGACCCTGATAAGCGGAATGGGTGAATTGCACCTTGAGATTTTGGTTGACCGCATGAAGCGTGAATTTAAAGTGGAAGCTAATGTAGGCAAGCCTCAGGTAGCTTACAGGGAAACTATTACTTCTACAGTTAATGCCGAAGGCAAGTTTGTTAAGCAAAGCGGCGGCCGCGGAAAATACGGTCACGTATGGGTTGAGTTTTCACCAAACGAGCCCGGCAAAGGCTATGAGTTTACAAATGCGATTGTGGGCGGCGTTGTGCCTAAAGAATATATCCCGGCTGTTTCCGCCGGTATTCAGGAGTCAATGAGGAACGGTGTAGTTGCTGGTTTTCCGGTGGTTGATATTAAGGCCAAGATATACGATGGTTCGTATCATGATGTGGACTCGGATGAAATTTCATTTAAAGTTGCCGGCTCGCTGGCATTTAAGGAAGCAGCTAAAAGAGGAAAGCCTATTCTTCTTGAGCCTATAATGGACGTCGAAGTCGTTACTCCTGAGGAATATTTAGGTGATGTAATGGGTGACTTGAATTCCCGCAGAGGGAAGATAGAAGGTTTTTCAGCAAGGAAAGATGCACAAGTAATTAAGTCTACTGTCCCGCTGGCAGAAATGTTCGGATACGCGACGGTACTTAGGTCGATGACTCAAGGAAGAGCCATTTACACAATGCAATTTTCTTATTACAGCGAAGTTCCCAAGAGCATTGCTGAAGAGATTGCTGAAAAATCGTTAGGTAAGAAATCGGTAATTACTACATAATAAAAGGATTAATAATAAAAAGAAATATAGCAAAGGAGAATTAGATGGCAAAAGAAAAATTTGATAGGAGTAAACCTCACGTTAACGTAGGTACAATCGGTCACGTAGATCATGGTAAAACTACATTAACCGCTGCCATCACAATGGCTCTCGCATTAAAGGGCTTATCACAGATTAGAACTTTTGATAGTATTGATAACGCTCCCGAAGAAAGAGAAAGAGGTATTACTATTGCAACAGCTCATGTGGAATATTCAACCGAAAAAAGACACTATGCTCACGTTGATTGCCCTGGTCATGCGGACTATGTTAAGAACATGATTACCGGTGCTGCCCAGATGGACGGCGCTATATTGGTAGTTGCTGCTACCGATGGTCCGATGCCTCAAACAAGAGAGCATATTCTTCTGGCTCGTCAGGTTGGCGTTCCTAAAATTGTAGTGTTCATGAATAAAGTTGATATGGTTGACGATCCGGAACTGATAGAGCTGGTTGAAGTCGAGCTGAGGGACTTGTTGAATTCGTATGAGTTCCCCGGCGATGAAATACCGATTATCAAGGGTTCGGCTTTAAAGGCTCTGGAAGCAGGCGCCAGCAACGCACCAATTAACGACCCTAGATTTAATTGCATCTGGGAGCTTATGGATGCGGTTGACTCTTACATTCCGATTCCTCAGAGAGAAACCGACAAACCGTTCCTTATGCCTGTTGAAGACGTATTCTCGATTACGGGCCGTGGTACTGTTGCAACCGGAAGAGTTGAAAGAGGCCAGGTAAAATTAGCTGAAGAAGTTGAGCTTATCGGCTTAGGCGTTCACAAGAAAACAGTTGTTACCGGTATCGAAATGTTCCGTAAAGAGCTTGATTCGGCGCTGGCAGGCGATAACGCCGGTCTTCTTTTAAGAGGCGTTGACAAGAAAGAAATTGAAAGAGGAATGGTACTTGCTAAGCCGGGTTCCATTACACCTCATAAGAAATTTGAAGGCTCCATCTACGTGCTGTCAAAAGAAGAAGGCGGCCGCCATACTCCGTTCTTCAACGGGTACAGACCGCAGTTCTACTTTAGAACAACAGACGTAACCGGAGTTGCAACTCTTCCAGAAGGAACCGAAATGGTTATGCCCGGAGACAACGTTAAGTTAACTGTAGAGCTAATCTCTGAAATTGCGATGGAAGAAGGTCTCCGTTTCGCTATACGCGAAGGCGGCAGAACGGTTGCTTCCGGCGTAGTAACAAAGATTATACAATAATAAAATTTGATTCTATAAATCCCCCCGATTAAATTGGGGGGATTTGTGTGTAAATATATAAGGAGTAATTTAAGTGCCTGGTCAAAAGATTAGAATAAAGTTGAAATCGTACGATCATATTTTAATTGATAAGTCTACCGAAAAAATTATTAAAACGGTAAGAAGTACTGGGGCAATAGTATCAGGGCCAATTCCTCTGCCCACAAGAAGGACTGTTTATACTGTACTAAGATCTCCGCATGTCGACAAGAAATCGCGGGAACAGTTCGAGACCAGAGCGCATAAAAGAATTATTGATATACATAATTCGAATAATAAAACCGTCGATTCGCTAAGTAAATTAGATATTCCGGCGGGTGTTGATATTGAGATTAAGCTTTAATGAATTTCGGAGTTAAGATGTCTGGCATCATCGGTAAAAAAATTGGAATGTCGAGTGTTTTTAATAGCGACGGAGAATCGGTTCCTGTTACTGTAATTTTAGCAGGGCCCTGTAAAATCGTCTCCATCCGGACGAAAGAGAAGGACGGCTATGAAGCAGTACAGCTTTCATTCGGCCAGAGGAAAGAAAAGAACGTATCAAAGCCGGTACTTGGTCAGTACAAGAAAAGCAGCATTACTCCCGGCTTTGTGCTAAAAGAATTTAAATTCCCTTCGGTAAGTGAATTTAAAATTGGCGATGAAATTAAAGTCGATCTTTTTAAGGAAGGCGAAAAGATAAAAGTTAGTGCTAGAAGCAAGGGCAAGGGATTCCAGGGCGTAATGAGGCGCCACGGCTTTGGCGGCGTAGGCGGCACAACACACGGGCAGTCCGACCGCTTGAGAGCTCCCGGCTCTATCGGCGCCAGTTCTTATCCTTCCAGGGTTTTTAAAGGCCAGAGAATGGCCGGAAGAACCGGTTATGAAAATGTTACGGTTTCTAACCTGAAGGTTATTAAGATTCTTCCAGAAGAAAATATAATATTGGTAAAGGGAGCTGTTCCGGGCTCTATAAATTCCTATGTTGAATTGAATAAGCTATAGGCTTAAATACAAGAAGTAATTTGGTAAAAAAATGACATTAGACGTATACAAAATAGATGGCAGCTTATCCGGCGAGAAGTTGGAACTTGCCGATGAAATATTCGGAATTGAGCCGAACGACCACGCTATATACTTATCCGTAAAATCTTATTTAGCCAATCAGAGGCAAGGCACCCACAAGTCCAAAGAAAGAGGAGAAGTAAGCGGCGGCGGTAAAAAACCGTGGAAGCAAAAAGGCAGAGGCGGTTCTAGAGCCGGTACAACCAGGTCTCCACTGTGGGTTGGCGGCGGTACAATTTTCGGCCCACGCCCCAGGGACTACAGGCAGGATCTGCCAAAGAAAGTAAAAAGGCTTGCTCGTAAGTCTGCCCTTAGCTACAAGGTAAAAGATGAGCAGTTGATTATTGTTGAAGATTTTAATTTTGAAAAACCAAAGACAAAAGATTTTGTAAACTTTCTTAACTCTTTTAAAATTTCCGGAAAGAAAGTTTTGCTGCTGACCAACGGGAAATTGGAAAGCGTTTATAAATCCGGAAGAAACGTTCCGAAGGTAAAGATTATAGAAGCGTATAAGGCATCTACATACGATATATTAAATAACCAGGTGCTTGTTATGCAGAAGAGTGCTGTGGATGCGGTTAGCAATTCATTTAAGAATAAAGAAGAGGCGGTAAATTAATATGCATAATATTTTAATAAGCCCGTTGATTACCGAAAAGATGACTAACTTAACCGCCGACAAGGGTAAGTACGGATTCCTTGTAAATACTGAAGCTAATAAAATTGAGATTGCTAAAGCGATAGAGAAGAAATATAAAGTATCGGTTGTTGGCGTTAGAACCATAAACTATGAAGGCAAGACCAAGACTCAATTTAGAAAGAGCGGAAGGTTTTCCGGGAAGACAGCGAAATTTAAAAAAGCGATTGTTACTCTTAAAAAAGGCGAAACAATAGAAACCTTTGAACAAGCATAGAGACTGAAAGCAGGACGATTAAATGGCTATTATTAAATTAAAACCGAATACACCAGGAACAAGATTTATGTCTGTTTCCTCTT
Organism: Bacteroidota bacterium; assembly: GCA_021813585.1. Taxonomy (GTDB): domain Bacteria; phylum Bacteroidota; class Ignavibacteria; order Ignavibacteriales; family Ignavibacteriaceae; genus FEN-1297. The sequence continues at coordinate 21,872 of JAKAJV010000004.1, forward strand.
TTGAGGAAATTACAAAAACTTCGCCGGAAAAATCTCTTACCGTATCTTTAAAAAAATCCGGCGGTAGAAACAACCTGGGAAGAGTTACCGCAAGGTTCTTAGGCGGCGGTCATAAGAGAAAATACAGGATTATAGATTTTAAGCGCAACAAGAAAGGTATTCCTGCAAAAGTTTTTTCCATAGAATATGACCCGAACCGTTCTTCAAGAATTGCGCTTTTACATTATGCCGACGGAGAGAAAAGATATATAATTGCACCGGCGGGATTAAAGGTAGGCGATACGGTTAAGTCCGGACCCGGAAGCGATATTTACGTTGGCAATGCATTGCCGCTTAAAGAAATGCCGCTCGGCAGCTTTGTTCATAATGTAGAGCTTAAACCAGGCAAAGGAGGCCAGCTTGGCAGAAGTGCGGGTTCTGCTCTTCAGGTGCTGGCTAAAGAAGGTGACTATGCCCAGCTGAAAATGCCATCCGGTGAGGTTAGAATGGTTAGGCTGGATTGTATGGCTACATACGGCAGCGTAGGCAATGCCGAGCAGGAAAATATAAGTCTTGGCAAAGCAGGCAGAACAAGGTGGCTAGGTAAGAGACCTCATGTAAGAGGCGTTGCAATGAACCCGGTCGATCACCCGATGGGCGGCGGCGAAGGAAAAACTTCGGGCGGCGGACATCCGGTTTCTCCCTGGGGCCAAAAAGCCAAAGGCTTAAAGACCAGGAGACGTAAAAAAGAATCAAATAAATTAATTATTAAAAGACGGAATAAGTAGTAGAGAGTTAATATGCCAAGATCGGTAAAAAAAGGGCCGTTTGTTGATTACAAACTTGAAGCTAAGATAAATCAATTGAACAGCAGCAACCAGAAAAAAATTATTAAAACCTGGTCTAGAGCTTCTACAATTACTCCAGAATTTGTCGGCCATACTATCGCCGTTCATAACGGTAATAAGATGATTCCGGTTTATATAACGGAAAACATGGTCGGGCATAAGCTGGGAGAATTCGCTCCTACAAGAATTTTTAGAGGACATCCAGGCACAAAGGCCGAAAAAGCCTCTAAGGCTGTAAAATAATTCTAACAAAAGGATTTTAAGTTATAATGGAAGCACGAGCAATACATAGATACATAGGTTCTTCACCGCGCAAGATGCGGCTGGTTATAGATTTGATTCGCGGCGTTTCGGTTGATAAGGCTTTGGAAATTCTTCACTTTTCTTCGAAGCATTCCTCAAAGGATGCTGAAAAAGTCTTAAGGTCGGCAGTTGCAAATCTCTTAAACAGAGATGAT
>JAKAJV010000136.1 GCA_021813585.1 Bacteroidota bacterium
TTTTGAATTCCTGAAATTCGCTTTTTGATACCGATGCATTCGCTCTAAAATAAGTTGTAACTGCCGGCCCGGAACCATCGATAATAACTGCTGCATCTCTGGTTTCATCCTTTGTTTTCACCGAAGTAAATTTTATTCCTTCTGCAGATAAAATATCCTTTATAATCTTCCCGTTTACTCCGCCTAAAAAAGTATAAGAGATATTTTCAACGCCGAGGCAATTCAGCTCACGGCTTACATTTATTCCTTTGCCGCCGGCAACTAGAGTTCCCTTTCCATCCCTGTGTTCAGTTCCCGGATTTACATTTGCATAGTACAGCCGTCGTTCAAGCAAAGGGTTTAGTGTAACTGTAAGAATCATTAGAGGCACAAATTAATTTTACTAAACAACTATCTTCTGAACCTGTACAGGTCGCCTGTTAACGGAGTTATAAGCCGATAATCTCCAAAGCCGGTCTCATCCAAAAAGATAAAGCTCCTGTTCAGATTATAATATTCCCAAACTTCATATGGTTTAGAATCAATATCGAACGGATGTCTATCAACGTTGTCCGGCGGCCCCAGCAAAATGAAAACCATCCCCCGGTCGGTCTTCCAGCCTTCAATGTAGTGTGAAAAATGAGCGTTCGCATAAGTAACTCTCCGGTAGTACTCGTCAAACACTTCATTATCCTGAGTAGAAGGCGTAGGGTCCTGGCTCTTCCAGAATGCGAGATAGCGTTTCAGTTTTTCATCCATGGTCTTGGCATCCTTTATATGATCTATTTCCGAGGTTGAAGCTATGTAGATCATCTGATTGATTGCTTTATCCAGGTCGGTAATCGATGACGGTATTCCAATCCACCTGGAAATGAATGCTCTCTTTACCGAAGCTATGGTTTTGTTAAGCGAGTCTTTAAGTGCAACTTCCAAAGTATAAATGCCTAGGCTGAAACTTGAGTCTTTAATAGTATTGAAAATTTGCACTCTGCCGGAGTCTAGATTTTTCGGCTGAGAATCTTTGTAGATAGTATTATTCTTTTTGTCGCTAACGGTATATTCAATATTTACCTTCGCCGGAGCTTTGGAATATATCTCATAAAAGATCGGCAGCCCGTCCTTCTGAGTAGCTACATTCCCGGAAACATTTGGCACGATCTTGTTCTTACCCAGTTCTTCAGTCCTTTTAGTTAGCAGCATAATATCGCTAATTGCAATGTCCGAGGACAGGTCTCTTACAACCGGCATAGCTTCCCTGGTATATTCCGTGTTCGACTCTTTATCGTCCACCGCCGTTCTAATGAAGTATTTACCCGGAGGGAGATAAAAAGATTTTAAGTTTATGCTGAAATTATCCTTGGAATTAGTCTCGCCGAAATTTTTTGTCGCCAGTTTTTCAGCCCATGATTTCTCTGCAATCAGTTTTTCCTTATCCTTATCGAAGATGGAGACAGTAACTTCATAACTGCCGGTAAAGCCGCTGTCGGATTTAACAAAATGAACTGTTGTATAAGGTACCTGTATAAAAACGTCTATCCTTGTCAGCTTACCGTTGCCCGTAGAAAAATCAAGAATATCCTCGTAGAATTTTGGCCCCGCTCCAAATGAATTCTGCTCGGTTGCAACTTCAACCTGAGCCTGCTCAAACACAACGGGAAGAAGCAATAGAAGAAGTGTATAAAATAGCTTTTTCATATTCACCTCCGGGTTTCAATTGTTTTACCGAAAAGATCGTATTCATCGTAATCATAAATTTGAACATCATAAAAATTCCCTTCCAGAATTCCTGAGCCGTTAAGCGGAATTAAAATTTCTCCGTCTACTTCGGGTGCGTCTCTATAAGAACGCCCAACATAAAAATCTCCCTCAACTCCGTCAATAATGGTTTTTAGTTTCTTCCCCACGAAGTATTTATTCTTCTCCATAGAAATCTCCCTTTGAATTTCCATTAACATCTGCTTGCGTTCCTGCTTTAATTCATCCGGTACCGGATCGCCTAAAATATAGCTAGCCGTGTTTTCCTCAGCCGAAAAAGTAAACGTCCCGATCCTGTCGAATTTAATTTCCTTTACAAAACCGCAAAGCTCGTTAAAGTCCTTCTCTTTCTCATTTGGGTAGCCTGTTATAAAAGTAGTTCTAATAGCCAGTTCAGGTATCCTCTCGCGCAGGCTATATATTAATTCTCTTGTCCTTTTTCCGGTTACGCCTCTTCTCATAGATCGCAGAACATCGTCGGAAATATGCTGCAGAGGCAAATCGATATACTTACATACTTTCGGGTTGTTCTGGATTGTATCGATAACATCATCCGGGAAATGCGAGGGATATGCATACATCAGTCTAATCCACTCTATGCCGTTTACAAGGCTCAGCTTATTAATAAGATCCGCCAGTATTCTTTTGCCGTAAATATCCTTACCGTAATCGGTAGTATCCTGCGCAATAAGTATTAATTCTTTTGTATTATTTGCCGCAAGAAATTCCGCTTCGCGAATAAGTTCCTCTAACGGTTTGGATTTATGTGCGCCCCGCATTAAAGGTATAGCGCAAAACGAACACGGATGATCGCATCCCTCAGAAATTTTAAGATAGGCGGAATGCGACGGCGTAGTTAAGAAACGCTCGCCGAGCAGTTCATACTTCAGAATTCCGCCAAGCTCGTTTATAATGCCTTCATATTTTTCAGTACCGAAGAAAGCATCTACCTCCGGAATTTCCTTCTGCAGCGCCTCCATATATCTTTCGGATAAGCAGCCGGCAACAATCACTTTCTTAATCTTCCCGCTCTGTTTTAACGCAACGGCATTTAATATGGTATTAACCGATTCTTCTTTTGCCGCTTCTATAAATCCGCACGTATTTATTATTACCGTACCCGCTTTATTCGGATTTTCGATCAGGTCAATATTATTAAGCCGTATCTGGTTCATCAGTCTTTCGGAATCTACGGTGTTCTTTGAGCATCCCAACGTAATAACGCTAACTTTATCTTTACTTTTCATTTTTAGAATTCTTCGGTAACTCAGGTTAAATTTATTTCAATTGCCAAAATATTTCAAATACATCAAAACGAAAGGAGCTGTAAACAATACTGAATCGAACCTATCGAATATGCCGCCGTGCCCGGGGATAATATTGGATGAGTCCTTCACTCCGGTATCTCTTTTTAATAATGATTCAATCAGGTCTCCCAGCTGGCCGATTATTCCTATTATAATTCCCAGTGCAATTATCGTCTGCCAGGATAAAAATTCAAGAAATATTACTTTAGTAAACATCATGGTAACGAGGGCAAAAATAAAGCCAAAAATTGCACCTTCCCAGCTTTTGTTCGGGCTTACCCTTGGGAATAATTTATGCTTGCCCAATGATGTGCCGCCGAAAAAAGCCGCCGAATCGCAAATCCAAATGGCAATGAACATAGCAATTATTATATAACCGCCTTTGTAATAGTCTCCTCCGGCAGAAGAATACATCTGTCTAATCCCGATTAAGGCGCTTGCCAGCAAGCCGATGTAAAACACTCCGAGAAACGTTGTGCCGATGTTATACACTGCGGAATTTTTATTCCTGAATAACTCCGTTAAGGAAAGCGCAGCAATAAAAATAAGAAGGAAGAAATATGTATCTAAAAAATATCTGAAGCCGTTCAGCACAAAGAAGAAGACCGCGGCAAAGCCTAAAATCAAATTAACATTCGCTCCTTTATTCTTCACCATCCTTGCAAACTCATAAAAGGAAAAAAGCGCTACGAATAACACAAACAATAGGAAATAAGCATTACCATAAAAGCTTACAGCTAATATAAGCGGAATTGAAATAACAGAAACCAAGATTCTTTTTGCCGTATTGCCCAGCGCCATCACTCCTCTTCCTGCAAATCGCTTGACTGATTTCTCAACTGCTCTATAAAGTTCAGCGCATTCTGAATATCTTCCTTATGAACGAGCAGTTTAACAACCGAGAAGTCTCCCGGCGCCGGGAAATTCCTATCTTTTTGCGAAAGCATTGTTGCCGGAATGCCAGCACCTTCAAGGTTATCTCTTAACATCTCCACCTCGTACTCATAGCCGGAAGTAAAAACAACTTCCCAGTTTTCTTCAGTCCATTCTTCCGGTTTGATAAAATATTTTTCATCAACGAGCGCGGCTCCGCAATCGGGACAGATCGTTATCCCTTCTACATATTCATAATCGCAATTAGGACATACAGACATAATTCCTCCTATACATATTGTCTTTTTGAATAATATCTTTTAATAAAATAAACCACAATACCGAACAGCGCCAGAAGGCCGGTAAAAATCAGCAGAGAAGATTGCAAATCAAAATTCTTATCCACAGCGGCATTTATTATATCGTCGTTCCCCGAAATGAAGAAAAATATTACAGCCAGAAAGTTGTTAAAGAAATGAAGCGAGATAGGAATAAAAATCGAATCGCTCATATAGGCAGCAAATCCAAAATAAAACCCGAGCATCATCAAAGGTACGGATGCATACGGATTAAAATGGTATAAGGCAAAGAACACGGCCGTAATAAATGCGGCCCATACCGGCTTCATCTTAAACTCAAAGCTTCTTTGAATAAAACCGCGAAACAGAGTCTCCTCGCAAAAGGCAGGTACAATTGCAACAATAATAATTACCAACAAGCCTTCAAAAACGGAATGAGCGTTTAAAAGCCCCCCGTAAGCCTTGTCCACGGAATCGTTCAGCTTATCCAGAAATGATTTAATTGAATGAACGAAAGAAGAATTCTGCGCAAGTATATTAATAAAATAGTTTTGAATTGAAAGGTAATACTGAATTAGAGGCGTTAGGACTATTATACCGGCAAAGAAAAGCGCAACTTCTTCCCATTTGGGAAATTTAACCCGGATAATTTGAGTAACATCCACATAAAAAAATTTGGCAAAAACCAAAGCCGGTAAAAGTATGAATAGGATTTGCCCGGCCATAGTCATAAGCCGGACGCTGTTTACCGGTGCGCTTTTAATATCCAGCCCGAATATCAAAAGCGTAAGCAGTCCTCCCACAACCTGGTATAATAAGAATCCGCCTATCAGTCCGATAAATGCAGCCGCTATCGGGGAAATTCTCGGATAAATATTCAGACCCGGGGGAAGATCCTTACTACCTTCCTCCCGGTCATTTTCCGGCGGTTCCTCAACCTCGGGCTTTTGTTTAAAGTCATCCATAAGTAGTGTGAAAATAAAAAAAAGAGGAAATAATTCCTATTTAATTAGCTCCTAATCAGGCCGTCAATTTTCTTCCACTCAGCTATCTTTTCCAATAAAATACAAGGTAAAGGAGGGAACAATCGTCCCTGCCTTTATAAAACAACGAGAGCATATTTAATTGACTTTTGATTTTAAAGGTCCTGCCAGTCCTTCATACTTGGTTAGTACTGCGTCTATGGCGCCGACTACGACTTTGGTTTTTACCTTTACGGGAATTTTTAATTCGTCATCGGTAAGCCAGATGTATATGCTGCCCTCGCTTTTGAACAGCCCGCCTTTTTTAATTATCGGCTCTACCACAATACAATTGAAAGTGCCTGCCGGAACAGAAACTCTTTCCTTGCCTAAATATTTAACATCCAGGTCGTAAACCGTATCCTTATAAAAATTTTGCAGATGAATTAGATCGCCTACCCTAAGCTTGGAATAATCAAGGGTCCTCGCATAGTAAAATGCCGATACAATATCGTTTACATACTTAGGAATTTTATATTCACCGCCGGTTGTTTTTGCTTTCCCGTTCCTTTGGTCGAAGAAGGCGGAGAAGTCCCTGCTGTAGCTTCCCTCTCTAATATGCTGCTCAAACCGCCAGGGGAATAGGCCTTCTACATCCAGGTAGGTTTCATAATGGTCTCTCACCTTATAAATCCAATCGAAGCTGGGCACGGAATTTACATCAAATGTTATATTAAATGCATTGCGGCCTGAAATCCTTCTTATTCTAGGGACAGCCATTACGGCAACGCCCGCTGTAACGAATCCATACTTTACATCGAAGGTTAATTTCTCTCCTACGTTAAATGCCTTATTATCGATTTTTCTAAACTCGCTTTTTTCATCTTTTTTTACCTTCCCAAAAACAATTAACGGGAAAGCGAAAAGACAAAAGGAAACGATTGCAATTTTACTTCGCATCAATTACTCCTTTTTCGGATATCGTTGCAGATTTCTTCAACTTTCTTAAATACCTTTTTAATATCGATACTGTTCATACAATCCAGCCTTTCGCACTGTTCTCTGGTGCAGCCGGTACAATTTATTTCGGGTAAGAAAACAAATTTATTTTTTGTATATGGTCCCCATCTTTGCGGAGAGCACGAGAGTATTTTCGGATAGAAACCGATAACGTACTTGCCCAGCGCCGCCGCAATATGAATCGGACCGGTTGAATTTGAAACAAACAGGTCAGCCTTATCTACGAGCGCTATAAGATCGGACAAATTAAAGCGGCCTGCAAAGTTCTTTACTTTTTCACCGGTAATTAATTTCTCACATAAATCCTTTTCCGATTCGCTTCCTGTTACAATTACATTTACATCAAGATTAGATACAATAGACTCAACTAGAACTCTGAACTTATCAACCGGCAGATCGACTGCGCTGCCCCCGCTTCCCGGGTGCACTATAACTATCGGTTTGCCGTTTAAAATATTATTTATTTCCAGTTCTTTTTCAACATGCTCTTTACTGCCTTTGACGGGAAATAAATTATACCGGACATCCCTGGTACTTAAATTCTCGTTAATTCCAAAATTTTTTAATAAATCGACGTTAAATTCCAGCTCGTGCTTTTCAGCATATTTCCTATGAACAAATACTTTTTTATTAAATAAAAACGAATACCATCTATAACCCGTGCCGATTCTAAATTTTATCCTCGATAAGAAAATTATTAGTGTAACAATGAATGAAGGGCTAACTACTATTGCAGCATCAAAGGAATAGCTTGAAATTTCTTTAACATTATCTCTAACCGAAGGTTTGTTATTAGCTTCGTGAAGGATAATAAAATTATCTATCGCCGGATTATTTTCTACAAGGCTCTTAGTATAACTTCGGATGAGGAAAGTAATTTTACAACCGGGGTAATGCTTTTTAATAATGCCGGCAAGCGGCAACGAAAGGACCACATCGCCTATTCTATCTGTACGGACAATTAAAAGGTTTTTCGGGATTATCATTTTTTCGACACATACGGATTGTCTTTTATGTAAAACCTCCAGGGCAGGTGAACCGATTTCCTTATTCCTATTCTTTGTCCCTGCACCAAATTTTTAGAATTTATTTCGGGCTGGTCTAAAATAAATATTTTATCTCCGGTTAAATCCAATCCGTAATGTTCTTTTGTTATTGATAAAGCTTGGCAAACTTTTCCAGGCCCGCTTGTTAAATTAAATTTTTCTTTTTCATTTACCAAATCCCGCCCGAACCGGTTTTTTACCATTGTCTCTATGCCGCTTACCGGCTCTATTGCCCTAATAAGAACCGCAGTGCCGTGGTCTTTTTTTCCTGTAACAACATTGCAGCAATAGTGTGCGCCGTAGGTAAAGTAAACATAGAAATAGCCGCCTACCCCGAACATAACTTCGTTCCTTTTTGTTTTACCGGTGAATGTATGAGCAGCTTCATCTATGGCGCCGTCATATGCTTCCACTTCAACAATCTTACCGGATAAAATAATGCCGCCTTCATTTTTAACCAATATTTTACCCAGCAATTCCCTGGCTACGGTTAGCAGTTCGCGCGTGTAAAAATTGCGGCTTAGCTTTTTGAATTTTGGAGTCGGGTTCATCTTATTACGGAAATGTAATAAACGGGGCAAAATATTTACGAATCAAGTTCCGATTCTAATTTTCTGATTTGTACTGAGTAATATTCTTTTTTATCCGGGTTCTTTAGCATCAGCTTTTGAAAAACGCTTATTGCTTCTTTTAGCTCGCCTTGCGCAACATAAATCTTGGCAAGAGTTTCGGATACTATCATATTACTTGAAGCGAATTCCTCGGCAAGGCTTTCATTAACCGGTTCCGGCAGGATTGCTTCCGGAATCTTTGCGCGTGAAATCTTGTCTGCTATTTCATCAAGTCTGTCTTCTACCGGCAGCATATCATTCGTCTTTTCATCTGAAAGATTTTCTGATTTGAATAAATCATGTTCCCCGGCGGCGGTACTTATTTCACCCTCAGGTACAAAAATGTTCCTTGTACCGCCTTCAAACAGCGATCTCTGCTTCTTTATGTTTTCCAATTCCTTAAGGTAATAATTATAAGTCCTGGGAGAATGAATTAGATCGCTGCCCAGTTTTATGTTCTTAAGCGCCAGACCGTAGTTTCCGGTAAGAGTGTAAGCCTTGCCCAATAACAAATAGGCCGCAGAATATTGGGGATATGTTTTTATTCCGTCAACAAGTATTTCAATTGCCTTCTCTACATTGTTAAACTCAATCTCGGTATTGGCCATTCTAACAAATAAAGGAGAATGCTTATCGTACTCATAAATTAAACTGACCTTATTATTAAATATCTCCGACGAAGATTTATTCAATATATATATAGCCCTATGCCTTTGAATAAGCATGTTTAATTGACGTTAAAGAAACAAATGCGAACCCGAGGAAAAATAAAATCTGGAACGGCAGTGCAGCAATCTCAAGGAAATAAATTGACGAAGCAACACCCACCAGGCAGTATATTGCCATTATTAATTCCACTATTACGGATAGCCCTAGCTTTTTACTGTTATACCGTTTGCCTATCCAGGAATCTTTATTGTCAACAACTTTAAATTTAGGAGTGCGGACAAACTCGCTTTTCCTGTTAAGCAGCCCTTCAAATACGGCTCTAGAATTATTTACGGCAAAGCCCATACTTCCGGCCATAAACAGAGGGAATAGAACTATCTTTTTCCGCCAGTCATCTCTAATATCCTTTTGAGCGTAAAGGTACATTAAGAAAGAGCTGATGAATGCAAGAACGAAGATAGACATGATTGCAAAATAAACTTGATGAGGACCGCTGTTCTTAATAAAGATTAAAGGAACATTTAGAATAGCAACTAAAAGGATGAACGGGAAAACTATGTTATTGGTTAAATGGAAAGTACCTTGCAGCTTTACTCTAAACGGTATTTTCGATTTCCAAACCAGCGGCAGAATTTTTTTTGCAGTTTCTATTGCGCCCTTTGTCCATCTGAACTGTTGGTTCTTTAAGGCATTTATTTCAGAAGGCAGCTCTGCAGGAGAGGTAAAATCTTTAAGAAAAACAAATCTCCAGCCGTTCAGCTGAGCACGGTAGCTTAAATCCAGGTCTTCGGTTAATGTATCTGCTTCCCAGTTACCGGCATCTTCAATGCAGGCTCTTTTCCATATACCACCCGTGCCGTTAAAGTTAATAAAGAAGCCTGCTTTGTTCCTAACTGCCTGCTCAATAACAAAATGCCCGTCAAGAGCCAAAGCCTGAGCCTTGGTAAGTATTGAATAATCTCCGTTAATATGTTCCCACCTGGTCTGTACCATTCCGACTTTTTCATCATTAAAGAAAGAAAGCGTTTTTTTCAGAAACTCTTTCTGGGGAACAAAGTCGGCATCAAAAATAGCTATGTATTCGCCCTTGGCAGTTTTCATTCCTTCTTTTAGGGCACCGGCTTTAAAGCCCTGCCTGTTTGCTCTTCTTATATGCTTTATATCGAAGCCGTCTTTCTGTTTTTCGGCAACTATCTTTGCTACAATATCAACTGTCTCGTCGGTCGAATCATCCAGCACCTGAATTTCCATTAAGTTTTGGGGATAATCGATTTCACACACCGAGTTGATTATTCTTTCGACAACGTAAAGCTCATTATACAGAGGGAGCTGTATTGTAACCAGAGAAGACGGGACAAATTCTTTTTGGGGGATGTGTTTAACATTTTTGTATTTGTTGTAGTAGAAGATCATGATAAAGCCATGCAATCCAAACACGAAAATAATTGAGAGAGATACGAAATACGAAACCAGAACTATGTTATCCATTTTTAATTTAACCTTCTTAAAAAAATTTTTTATTCTACCAGCCTGAAACCGTATCGAGGAGAATATCATCGCTTATTTTATTTATCGCATCCTCGATAGCAGCTCTTCGAACATTAATATTACCAACGGCGGAGTAATCGCTGTTATTGGAAAAACTTTTGTCAAATATTGTTTTTCTCTTAACCAGGTCTCTATATACTGCTTGAACAGTAATAGTAATTCTTCTTGTAGAGACATTTTCACCTGCAGAAATAACTGCGGGAGCGTCGCTTAAAGAAGTAATAGTACACTCAAGCATTGCATCAGCATTGGATTTATTTGCAATTTGCAGAGTGTTATCGTCAATAAATTTTTGAATAAGCTTATTCGTCAGCAACTCGCCTAACCCGGGCTCGCCAGAACCGCTCTTATCTATTGCAACCGGTATAGCAATGGTCTTTATATGCTTCGGAACAGACGCACCTGTAAAAGAATAAGCACAACACCCTACAAAATTAATCACGCTGCTAATGATAAACAAGATAATAATGCATGTTGCAAGTAAGGATTTGCCGAACAAATTCTTAAAACTATTAAAAAAAGAGAATTTTAATAGGGATATTGATGATTTTTCCGAATAATCGCTGTTGTTATAAATCATATTCTTTTATTTTCCTGTACAACGTTCTTTCACTTATATTCAGCAGCCGGGCGGCATTTCGTTTATTGCCCTTTGTCTGCTCAAGTGCGTTTTTTATTGCTTGCTTTTCCAGCTGATCCAGAGGCAGAACTTCATAGTTGATTGAGCCGTTATCTTTGATATTGGAATCAATATTCTGCCGGTATATCAAATCTTTAAGTTCTATCAGGTCCTTTTTAATTTCAAACAGCGCACGGTACATCAATTCCCTATCCAATTCTTCCGGTGATTTTTTAAGATAGACGGGAAGATTTCTATTTTCAACTTCCGCACTTTCGGTCTTCAGCAGATGTGCAAAAGCGGATACATCAAGTATGCCGTTGCGGTTAAGAGCTATTGCCGACTCGACTACGTTCTTCAGCTCTCTAACATTACCCGGCCAATTGTAGCTTTTCAGCAGATCGCACGCTTCTGATGTAAGAACCGGAGTCTCAATCTTATTATCCGCAGCGTAAGCTTGTACAAAATGATTTGCAAGCTCGTCAATATCGATTTTTCTTTTTCTAAGCGGAGGGATATTAAGAGTTACGGCTTTTAACCGGAAGTAGAGATCCTCACGAAACCTTTTTGCTTCTACTTCCCGCTGCAGATCTTTATTTGTAGCTGCTATAATTCTTACGTCAACGTTTGTAACCGTCTCGGCGCCAATCTTCATAAATTCTTTGTTTTCAATTGCGCGCAGAAGTTTAACCTGGGTAGTCAAAGGCATTTCTGCAATTTCATCTAGGAAGAGAGTACCGCCGTCAGCAATCTCAAAATATCCTTTCCTGCTTTCCAAAGCTCCGGTAAACGATCCTTTCTTGTGCCCGAATAATTCGCTTTCGAGAATACCCTCCGGAATAGCGCCGCAATTTACGCTTACCATTTGTTTACCAGCCCTGTTGCTATAGCCGTGAATTGCCCTAGCAAATACTTCTTTACCTACACCGCTCTCGCCGTAAATTAAAATTGAAATATCCGAACCGGCTACCTGCATTGTTATATCGATAAGGTCGCGAATTTCTTTCGACTTACTTACAATGCCGAATTTCTTTTTAAACTCCTCTACCGTCATTTTAATTTAAATTTCTTTCCTTTATCCAGTTCAAATTTTCATATAAATAAAAATTAGATTGTATTAAATATATTGTTTTTAAATTTTTTATTAAAGGTTCGCAGGCACTCATCCGAGCCTGTTGCAGAACTATAGAACAGGGATGTCACGGACCATTCCGTGACATGCAAAACCTATAATTCAGTCACGGTTTGGACCGTGACTGCCCTGCGCTCGAGTTCTGCAACAGACTCATCCGGCATTACAGATGTAAAGCCAATCCATCATAAGCAATATTTATTATCTTCCTTTCCTCATTGTCAAGTAAAGCAAGCAAATCCTTAAGAACCGGTTCGTCATCATCACTAATATGAGTTAGATACAGCTTCTTTATTTTTTGTGATTTGAATGCTTCAAATATATCTTTAATATCCACATGCGAAATCTCGGAGATCATAATATTTATCTTAAACGTGCCGAACAAATATAAATCTTCTTTATTGCCTATATCTCCGGTATAAAATACCGTATTGCTTTCATCCTCAAAAAGTATACTGCTGCACGAAAAGCCGAGAGTGTTTTTAATATCGAAGCTCCTGTAATGGTCCAAATGCGAATTCTGTCTTGTTAAAATTTTAAAGGAGGATTTAATTTTAAGAGACCTGTCATCGGCTAAAGGAATTTGTAATAGATCGAAGCCCAGCCTTTCTATAAAAATGTAAGACTGATAAATAAAATTATGCATGTAATCAATGTTGCTGTGGTGAGTAAAAATTTCCAATCTCTCACTTCTATCAGTAAGCTTCATCTGGACAAGCAGAGCTGCCAGTCCGGAATAATGATCGGGATGGAAATGAGTAATAAGTATTCCGTCGATTGAATTAGGGTCAATATTATTAGAGAGCAAGGCCCTGGAAATTCCGTCACCGCAATCAACAAGTAAATTATAATCCGAAGATGAAATTAGAATTGAAGAATGAAATCTTTTTAATGTAGTCTTACCAGAGCCGGTACCTATAAATTGAATTTTCAAGATAATACCATTATCTACTTTTCTTAGGGCAGGCTTATTTTTACAACTCTGCCGCTCAGATTAAATTTTGAATTTATGATTTGCAGATATTTTTTAGCTTCGTCTTCAGTATTATATCTGCCTGCGTAAACCACATGAAAATCCGTACCGGCTACATTTTTATCAATTATGGCGGAGTAATAACCTGCATCCTCAAGATTTTTCTTAAGCGATTGAGAATTAGCTAAAACCGTAAATGCGCCGGCCTGAATTGAGTAAAATATTTTTTCGATATTTTTTTCCGCATCAGAAAAGGAATCCTTTTTAACCGAATCCGGTTTTCCATTCCGGGTATCTATTAAAACCTTATCCTTTGAAGGAATATTTTTTTGTGCAATGCCGGTGTACGGAGAGCCGGGATAATCTTTGTTCAGCCTGTCTAAATATATCTTTGCAAAGCTGTACATGCCCAGAGCATAATAGTAGGTGTATATCCTATACAGGGCCGCATCCGCGTATTTGCTACCAGGATATTTTTTAATCAGCTTGTTATATACTGCCACAGCCTGCTGACCGTTCTCTGTTAGAACTCCCTCCAAAAAAAGTATGTTGGAACTGTTCGGATATTGCTTTATTAAGCCGGGCAGTTTACCAAGCACTTCTTCCCTCCGGCCTTTTTCAATGTCTTTAAGCAGCGGGATAATATCAAATTCCTGGGCGTGAATGAGAGGCGTTAATAAGGACATCAGAATTAATACTAAGACAAAATTGATTAACTTAAAATTTTTCATTTAATTATGATGTTTTAATCGCCGTGCAACCCAAATGTAATTAACTATTACGGGTGTCTTCTACAGTTTAAGCAGTTAACGGAAGCGTCTCTCTTCCCGGTTCAATAACTGAAACAACATTCCCGAATAATGTTGCCGAAGTAGCTCTTTCTATCTTTACTTTCACGTAGCTTCCTTCCGCCAAGTTTTCTTCGAGCGGTACAATAACTATTTTATTTGTATCGGTCCGGCCAGATAAGAATTTTTCCGACTTTCTGCTCAGTCCTTCAATTAAAACAATTTCTTCTTTTCCGACAAGACTCTGATTTATCTCCGAAGATATATTCTGCTGGAGCTCAATTATTTCCTGCAGCCTTTTTGTCTTAATCTCCTCCGGCACGTCGTCTCCCATCTTAAAAGATTTTGTACCTTCTCTTGGAGAGTACTTGAACATATAGGCCCCGTCATATTTCACCAGGCGCATTACATCAAGAGTCATTACATGGTCTTCATACGCCTCTGTAGGAAATCCCGAAATTATATCGGTCGAAAAACTTACTCCCGGAATAATTTTTCTCGCTTTTTCAATTAGGCTTAGGTATTGCTCAATTGTATAAGTCCTGTTCATTAATTGAAGGATTCTATTAGATCCAGACTGGACAGGCAAATGGATATAATTACAAATGTTAGAATTTTCTGCGATAGTATAGAGAAGCTTATCGGATAAATCTTGCGGGTGCGAGGTAGTAAATCTTATTCTAATATTTCTGTCAACAACAGCACATGCGGAGAGCAGGTCGGCAAAGTCAAAATTTCCATCAAGATAAGAGTTAACATTTTGGCCCAGAAGAGTAACTTCTTTAAATCCTCTTAGGGAAAGCTGCTTAATCTCGTTAACTATTGAATTCAAAGTACGGCTGCGTTCCCTGCCTCTAGTAAAAGGCACTACGCAGAATGTACAGAACTTATCGCACCCGCGCATAACCGAAATCCATGCTTGCAGTCCGTCTTCCCTGTACGGGATAATGTCGTCATAAGTCTCCGTCCGCGAAAGCTTAATCCCTATCCCTTTTTCACCGTTAAAAGCGGTATCTATTAATTCCGGCAGCTTCCTGTACTCATCGGGGCCAACAACAACGTCCACAATTTTTTTCTCTTCAATCAAGTCTTTTCTTAACCGTTCCGCCATACAGCCGAGAATGCCGACCACCAGATCCGGCTTCAACGTCTTTAAAGTTTTGAAGTTACCAAGCCTGCCGTAAATTCTCTGTTCGGCATTTTCTCTTATACTGCATGTATTCAACAGAATTACATTCGCCTCGTGCGCATTCTTTGTTAATTCGTACCCGTTGTTTTTTAATATGCCGAGGACAAGCTCCGTGTCCGCAACATTCATCTGACATCCGTACGTCTCTATATATATATTGCCTTTCATTCGACAAATCCGTTTTAATTATCTACTCATACAAAAAAGTCAGTTTACCTTTTCATCTTTTTTAAACGGGACAAATCCGAAATGCTGGTTCTGCGGTGCGTCGATAACAATCTCTCCGAAGCGCGCTTCGAACTTATCAATATTTTCCTTTAGTGCTTTCATAAGCATTTTAGCGTGCTGTGGTGTTGTTATTATTCTGGCATGCACTTTTGCTTTCGGTACGCCGGGAACAATCCTTGTAAAATCAATTATAAATTCCGCCGGTGAGTGAGTTATAATTGCAAGATTGGAGTATATGCCCTCGGCTTCTTTTTCGCCGAGCTCGATATTAATTTGCTGTGCCTGCTGCGGATTATTTTGGTTACTATCCATTTTTCTCTCTTTTTAATTTTCAAATTAAAATTACAGATGCCGAAACCATCAAGCAAAAGCCTAATTTAAGCTGCTCGAAGATTCCGGCATGTAAATTTTCTATATAAATATTGAAACTACTTACGCAGTTTATCTGCTTCGTTGAATGCTTTAGTAGCTTCGTCCTGTTTTCCTAATATTGTATAAACGCGTCCCAATAACTCCCACATAGAAGCATCGTCGCCCTTCATCTTAACAACCTTTTCCAGGTAAGGAAGAGCTTCTTTGTATTTATCCTTATAGCCTGTGTAGGATGTATCGTTCCTTGCTTCAGCTTCTTTATTCAGATCGGCACCCCACTTTACCAGAGTAACAGCCAGGTTGTATATTGCATTCTGATATTGAGGATCGATATCGATTGCTTTCTTAAATTGTTCTTCTGCGGCCTGGTAATCCTTTGCGCCCAGCAGAAGTACGCCGTAATTGTATCTGTAATATTTATTGCTGGGGTCCTGTTCAACTCCGGCTTTAAATACATCGATAGCAACATCAATTTTTTGTGCACCGATATACGAGTTAGAAAGGAGAAGCAGAATTTCTGAATTGTTAGGATATAATTTCCTGCCGTCTTCCAGCAATGCTATTGTCTTATTAAAATAATCCATCGCCTGAACGCTGTCCTGTGCATCTTTGGTAGACTCATATTTAGCTTTCAGCTTTGTAGCCTTATCGTAATAAATTTCTCCCAAATATTTATAACCGTCGGCGGACTTTTCCTTTTCGATTAATTTCTGCAGCGGCTTGATGGCGTCATCATATTTTTGCTCGCTCATATAAACAAACGCAAGGTTCTTATATGTGTCTGCAGAATCCGGTTCCAGTTTTACCGCCTCAGCAAACGAGCTTATAGACTTGTCGTAATAAATCGTCGAACTGTCTTTATCCTTTATATTAACTCCCTTCTGAAAGTAACCAACGCCCTGGTTGAACATCTGTGCCCAAAAATATTTTTTTGAATCGTTGATATTTTTAGCGAACTGGCTGCTTATTGCTACAGATTTATTATAAGCCTCAATCATGTTATCATAATTTCCGAGTTCCCCGTTAACGTAGCCCAATAGGTAATAGCCTTCATCGCTTTTAGGATTCTTCTCAACTTCCTTTTTTAGCGATTCCAAGGCTTTATCATAGTTTTTCTGCTGAATGTACAGCTTAGCACTTGTCAATTCAGTAGAAGAACATTCAAAACCGGTAACAGCTAGACCGGCCAATAGTATAAAAACCATAAAAAGTTTTGAACGATGCATCTTATCTCCATTTGATATCTATTTTTAGAGTTCAAAATTACTATAATAAGCCCCTATAGTCAAGGTTTAACCCCACCCTGCCCTCCCCTTTATTAAAGGGGAGGGCAAGGGAGGGGTTCATTTCATTAAAATTAGCTTTTTAGTTGCCAGGTAACTACCGGCCTGCATCCTATAGAAATATACACCGCTTTCCAGGTTAACGCCGTTAAACTGTACGGAATAAGACCCTGCGGATTTCATCCCGTTAACAAGCGATGCTACTTCTTTGCCGAGGATATTGTAAACAGTTAATATAACGTAGCTTCTTTCCGGAACAGAGTATGTAATATTTGTAACCGGGTTAAACGGATTAGGATAATTCTGATCTAACTTGAATACGCTCGGTTGATTGGTTGTCCCGTCATCTATTCCGGTAACCGGACTAATGGTAAACGTAAAATCGCTCATGTCGGTAATTGATGAGTTTGAAGCATCGCTTATTCTTATTTTAGTCATGCTGGAAGAAGTATCAGGAACAGTCCACGAATATTTTCCTGTACTTGCCGGAATGTTCGGAACAATGTTTAACCACGTTGTACCGTTATTCAATGAATAATCTATTTTTACATTCGTTACATTAACACTTGTCCATGTAATATCGTGTACGCTCTTTGCCAGCCAATTCTCGGTACCGTTCGGAGAAGTAACCGTTATAGCCGGATAAAACTCAATTGTAAAAGCAGCGTCGCTAATATCAAACGCATTGCCAGTAGCCGCGTCACTTATTCTAATCCTGGCTTGAGCAGAGGCTGTATCGGGTACGGTCCAGTTATATATTCCCGTACTTGGAGTTGTACCGACAATCGTAGTCCACGAGGTACCGTTATCAAGCGAATATTCTATCTTAACACTGCTTACGCTTATGCTTGTCCACGTTATATTGTGAATGCTGTTGCCCTGCCAAACTTCCCCCCCGTTTGGGGAAACAACCACTATCTTCGGCGCATAACTAACAGTGAAGACGGCGTTGCTTACATCATAAACGCCGGCATTGCTGGCATCGCTTATTCTAATCAAGGACTGAGCAGATAAAGTGTCCGGGACATTCCAGCTGTAATATCCATAAGACGATGGAATTACCGGGACAATTGTTTTCCAGCTAGCTCCGTTATCCAAAGAGAATTCAATTTTTACATTACCTACGTTAACACTGTTCCAGGTTATATTATGAATACTGTTTCCAAGCCAATTTTCTCCGCCGTTTGGAGAAGTAATTATTATTTTAGGTGCATTGCTTATTGAGAATACATTATTGCTTACATCATGAAGGGAGGTATCGCTTAAACTGGTAATTTTTACCAGAGCATCGTTCGAGACGGTATCGGGTATAACCCAATTATATCCGCCGGAAGCAGCCGAAGTTGAATCGATAATCGTATTCCATGTAGCCGCATTATTAAGTGAGTATTGAATCTTTACATTGCTTACCGCTACGCTGAACCATGTTATTCTCTGCGTGGTTTTGCCCTGCCATACCTCACCCCCGTTTGGAGATGTTAATACCAGTTTAGGCAGAAAGCTCAGCGAGAAATTTGCATTGCTTACATCATAAGTGCCGCTATTGCTTGCATCGCTAATCCTAACTAATGCCTGGTTCGATGAAGTATCCGGAATAACCCAGCTGTAGCTGCCGCTGCTTGCCGCAGTGGAGGAAGTAATTAAAATCCATGTAACACCGTTATCAAGTGAATATTCAATCTTTACATTACTTACATTCACGCTTGTCCAAGTTATATTATGAGTGCTTTTACCGACCCAGTTTTCAGCGCCGTTTGGAGATACAACATGAATCTTAGGCGATTCCATAATTGTAAATACAGCATCGCTCGTATCGCCCAGAGATGAATTGCTATCGTCTGTTATTCTAACTTTTGCATTTGAGGATGAAGTATCTGGAATAATCCAGGTATAAGATAATGAGCTAGCAGAAACCGAGTCCGCAATTTTTATCCAGGTTGTACCGTTATTAAGAGTGTATTCAATTTTTACTTTGCTTACATTCTGAAAAGTCCAGGTTATGTTGTGGCTGGTTTTTCCCTGCCACGTTTCTCCGCCGTTTGGAGAGGTTACTGTAATTTTCGGGATTAATGAGATTACAAATGTACCGTCGCTTACATCTTTAACTGTTGAATCGGTAAGTGAGGTAATCCTAACCAACGAACTGGCTGAAGAAATATTCGGTATTGTCCAGCTGTATGTTCCTAATGAAGCTGCTATGGATGATGTGATAATATTCCATGTTGATCCGTTATCGGAAGAATATTCAATTTTTATATTGGTTACATTAACTGCGCTCCAGGTAATATTGTGTGTAGTTCCTGCTTCCCAGTTCTCACCGCCGTTTGGAGAGGTTACGTGCAATGTTGGAAGTTTTGAGATAGTAAATACTGCATTACTCGTGTCGGCAGTAGCCGGGTTTGAAGCATCGCTAATTCTTATAAGAGCCTGTGAAGAAGATGTATCTGGTACCGTCCAGCTATACTGGGCACTGCTTGCCACAACACTGTTTGCCAATATGGACCAATGCCCGCCGTTATCCAGTGACAATTCTATTTTTACATTGGCAACATTCTGACTTGTCCATGTTATACTGTGGATGCTGTTGCCTATCCAGCTTTCTCCGCCGTTTGGAGAGGTTACTGTAATTTTTGGAACGGCGGTAATTGTAAATACGGCATTACTTGTATCTGCTGTTAAAGGATTTGAGGAGTCGCTAATCCTTACCAATGCTTGACCGGTACTAATATTGGGCAACGTCCAGCTATAGCTTCCAAAATTTGCCGGAGTGCTGTTGGTAATAGACGTCCATAATACCCCGTTGTTTGTACTGTATTCGATCTTTACATTTGTAACATTAACGTAGCTCCATGTAATATTATGAATGCTGCCCCCCAGCCAGTTCTCTCCTCCATTAGGCGAAATAACATTCACCTTTGGGACGGGACTAATAGTAAAAACGGCATTGCTGGAATCTCCGACTGTACTATTGCTCGCATCGCTTATTCTAACTAATGCTTGTGTAGAATTAGTATCAGGTAATGCCCAGCTGTAGCTCCCTGATGATGCTGCAGTGCTGGATACAATAGTCGCCCAGCTAGTTCCGTTATTTAACGAATATTCCAATTTAACATTTGATATATTACTGCTCGCCCAGGTAATATTATGCGTGCTGAGTGCCTGCCAAGTCTCGCCGCCGTTCGGGGCTGTAAGAGTAATAGTAGGTATTGCAGTTACTATCGATATATTGCCGTCGCTAGTAACTACTGCCGGAGAGCCGTTGTTAAATTTAAATGAGTTCTGAGAAGTATTAGGATTTACAAATGAAAGATTTGTCTGTCCCGGATTTAAATAATGTACCTTAATTCTAACCAGGGTACCGGAACCGGTTATGGGACTTGAGGTAATACATCCGACTCTTAAATCACCGGATGCATAATAAGGATTAAAGACAAAAAATCCGTTTGATATGTTTGAAAAGTTAGAGCCGGCCGTTGTAACAGTATCTAAGAAAACTACATTCGGATTATAATAGATATCAAACCCGAATGAAGTTACATTATCAGATTGTGTAAGTGTACCCACAGTTAAATTAATATATTCGTCTGCGGCGCCGGCCTGCTTGGTATATTTAGGCAGACTCACATTCACTTGCGCAAATTCTGTAGTAAAAAAAGATAGTGAAAAAAGAGCGATAATAAGAAGTACTTTGTATTGCAAGCTTTTCATCTCCATATTTCCTTTATATTATATTCAAAAAGCAGCATTCCAACTTTAATTTATTAAAATAAGAGAAATTTTCATAGAGCCTGGGAAAATAATTTTATAAAAAATTGTATTATAAAAAAAAAGCCCCGTAAAGGGGCTTTAAATTTTTCCATTTTTCACTTACTTAAGCAACGTCATTTTCTTAGTAAATGAATAGTCTCCGGCCTGAAGCCTATAAATATAAATTCCTGAAGATAAATTATTCGCATTGAATTGATAAGTATAGTTTCCTGCCCTCATGTCCTTATTAACCAAAGTTGCGACTTCCTGTCCCAGCAGATTATATATTTTCAAAACAACCTGAGATTCTTTAGGAATAGAAAAATCTATACTTGTACTTGGGTTAAAAGGATTTGGATAATTCTGACTTAATGTATATTCAGTCGGAAGACCACCTATTATTACGATTCCAGTGATAATTTTTATCTTAGCAGTATCATACGTAGTAAGATTACCATTTGAGACTGAAACAATAATAGCATCAGAAGAATCATGAACCGGGTTTACAGCTATATATCTGAACAGCCCGGTAGAAGGATTTATAACTGCATTTTTAGTTGGAGCTACAACCGCATATTTAAGTGTTCCTCCGTCAGGGTCAACCGCTTTGAATTGATAAATCAATGTATCAAGACCGTTAATAGTGGTATCACCAAGTGCCTGCGTAAAATACGGAGCTCTTGGAACATTATTGACTGTAATTACAGCAGTATCATTTACGACAGCCATTCCGTCAGTAACGGATACAACTATAGTATATTTACCAGCCTGCGAATAAGTCGGAGTCCAGGAAAATACACCAGTCTTGGCACCTAACGCAGCACCAGTTACTCCCTTTACTAAAGCATATGTTAGTGTGTCTGCAGTATCGGGATCTGTTGCTTTATAAGTGAATGTTAAATTTTGGTTTTCATTTATTGTAGTATCAGGTAAAACCTGTGTAAATACAGGAGGCCTGTTTGTATTCTTCACAATAACGATTGAAGTACGGGAAGTGTCTGTTAACTGCCCATCGCTTACAACCGCTACTACCTGGTATGTACCGGCTTGATTAAAATTAGGTGTCCAGGTAAATACACCGGTTAAAGAATCAATAACTGCACCTGCAGGCGCATTAGCAAGCTTAAATTTAAGAACAGTACCGCTGTCAGGGTCTGTTGCTGTGTATGTGAAAGATAACGTCTGGTTTTCGGAAATTGTGGTATCTGGAAGCTCATTCACAAATACTGGCGCTCTATTAACATGTATAACAGTAATAGACACACTCATTGTATCGAATCCTCCAACCGGATCTGTAACTTTGAATTTGACAACGTAAGTTCCTGCCTGTCCCATTGCGGGCGTCCAAGAAAATTTATTACCAGTTAAAGTTGCGCCGGTAGGCTGATTAGACATAGAATAAGTTAATGTCGTATCGTCGCCGTCGCTGGCAACCAAATTAAAGGTTAATAACGAATCTTCTTTAACTGTTTGAGCAGCAATAGGAACAAACTTAGGCAAGCTATCCTGAACAATGCTTCCGTTATTAAAAGTAAATCCGGAATATATTGAACCAAACTTATCCGTTACTTCTGTTTGATTTTGAATAAACGTTAATGCCGAACTACCGCCGGTATAAGTGAATACTAAGTGCAGCAGTTTGCCGGTAAGCAGGGTAGGATTAGTGTTATAATATCCGATAGTTAAAATGCCGCTTTGTGCATTTGCGCTTACTGTTCCTCCGTTGGAAGAATCTGCAGCGCTTTTAAATGTCAAAACAGTAGGATCGTATTGGATTTTTATAGAAGCAGATCCTACACTCATATTCTTAACGCTTAATGGGAAATCAATATCCAAGTTTTTAGGGGACCTTAAGTTAGGTAAGCTCATGGATACATCTTTACTAACGCTTCCGCCCAAATATGTAACATTAAGCGGATTGTTATTTATATCCGTAATAACAGTCTGGTCGCCAATCTTAAAGAACGTTAATGGAGTTGAATTATTGTTGTACACAAAAACAAGCTGGCTCATAACGCCGTTCAAAAGATTATAAGCAACATTATTCTGGCTGAACCAGCCAAGTGATAAAATTCCGCCGGCAGCATTTGAAGTAAATCCTACAGAATCGTTTTGCAAGCCGATAAAGGTTAACACTGTAGCATCATATTGAATCTTAAGAGAAATAGACCCTACGTTGGTTAAGTTATACCCCCTTAGAGGCACACGAACAGTATCCCCGGGAGAAGCTTTAACGTTATCTAATGAAACTTTGATAGGACTGGAAACGCTCCCATTAATATAAGTAACTGCCTTAGTAACATTGTTGATATCACTTATTTCAGATTGTGCGGAAACAAAATTTAACGGGCTTGATCCGCTTGTAAAGTTGAACATCAAATCCGCTAATTTGCCGTTTCCTATATTAAGCGGTGTCTTGCCGTCGGAAGAAAACCAACCAATAGCAATAACGCCGTTTACAGTGTCAGCATTTGCAGTAAAGCCTGATACCGGTGCATTTGTTATTCCATTAAATTTTAAAACAGAAGGATTATAGTTAATTTTTAAGCTAACTGCACCAATGTTGTTAAAATTTTGAACTAGCAATGGAATATTTAAAGACTTCGCTCCTACAGTAACAATGGTATCAGGCAAACTCACTGTTAAATTTTGGGCATTTGCCAATTGTGCTAGTCCAATGAACAAAATGCTTAAGTATAATATAAACCTCTTCATTCGAAATGCCT
>JAKAJV010000031.1 GCA_021813585.1 Bacteroidota bacterium
GAGCTACCGGGGCATATTTTGATGTTTTGTTTTACAATCTTAAAGAACTCTTGTCAATTCCCACCGACCAACAGTTTAGTCCCGAATGCTTTCGGGATGCTCTATCCATACTGAGCTACCGGGGCATATTTTGATGTTTTGTTTTACAATCTTAAAGAACTCTTGTCAATTCCCACCGACCAACAGTTTAGTCCCGAATGCTTTCGGGATGCTCTATCCATACTGAGCTACCGGGGCATTTAATGTTAAAAGCACGTCGTTTTTTTAAGCATGCAAAAATAATCAACTTTGGAAATACTTAAAAGAAACTGGCGGTATTATTTTTAACAAGACCGGACTTAACCGAAAAAATATGCATCTCCTTATTTTAATGTTAGTATTTTATATATTCTAACTGACTTAGCCGGAATTTGAATGATAAGTCGGGAACCTATTTGCGGGCTGCCTGCCGCCGTTCCTTTTTCACCGGTCATCAATTCATCGTATGCCAATTTATTTCCTTCCATAGGTATTTCGAATCGAGCAATTTTATTGCTAGTATTAAATACGGCAATTATTTTATTGTTCCCGTATACTCTTTCGAAGGCGAACGTCTCTTTTTCATCATTGGAATATAAGAACGAGAGTGAGCCGTATTTTAAAGCCGGGTTCTCATTTCTTATTCCAATAATTTTTTTGTAGAATGAAAACAGGTTTTTATCAGGTTCTACCTTATAACTGCCGAAGCCTTTCTTAAATCCGGATGAAGGAGTAATTACCTGGTTATCGTACTTCAGATTGCCCCACACCATCGGCTGTCTGTCGTGCGGGTCGTCTGCGCCCCACATCCCGACCTCATCGCCGTAATAAATCATCGGCGCACCCCGGTAGGTCATCTGGAACGCTGCGATTAATTCCTGCATATGATAGTCGGCAGCATCGGGCTTAGCGGGATTGTAATTAGGATTATCTTCGTTGCCGCCCTCGTCATACTTCCTATCCGGATTGGCAATCATCGAAGAAATTCTCTCGGTATCGTGGCTGTCCACCAGGTTTTGAAGAAGATCCAAATTCTGCTGCGGGTATGTCTCATCAATTTTGTGCAGCCGGTTAATAAAACTGCTTGCCGTAATCTTATTCTTTTTTGCAATAAAGAATTGATCGACTGCGAAGGCGAAGCTGTAATTCATTAATGCATCGAACGGTCCGTTGGCTGAAACGAACTTTGGGTAAAGGCCCCAGAACTCGCCGATAATAATTGCCTGCGGGTTAATCGACTTAACCAGGTTCCTCCAATCGTGCCAGAACCCGAGCGGGATTTCTCCGGCCACATCAAGCCTCCATCCGTCTACGCCGTCGGAAGGATCGCCGTCGTTATTCGGGTCCATCCATCTTTTGGTAATATTAAATATGTACTGCTTGGGGCCCGGTGCCAAGTCGCTGTCGCCTCTATTAAATTGAGGAAGGGATTTAACCCCGCTCCAGCCTTTATAATCAAGCCGGTTATTCTTTCCGTGAAAGTTTGTAATTTCGTACCAATCTTTATACTTGGAATTTTCTCTGTTCTTAAGAATATCCTGGAAAGCCCAGAACTGCCTGCCGGTATGATTAAAGACCCCGTCGATAATAATTTTCATTCCCCGCTTGTGCACTTCTTCAATAAGCTTTAAGAAGAGCTTATCTGCGGAAGTCCATTTCCAGGTTGAAGGATCGTCCGGTATTTCCGATGCAATAATTTTTTTGTCTCCTTCGGGATCCGGCCCAAAGTTTACGTCGACATGATGATACGTAGATGCATCATATTTGTGGAGAGAGACTGCATCGAAAATAGGATTAAGATAGATTGCGCCGACACCTAAATTTTTCAAATAGTCCAGGTGGTCGATAATTCCTTCAAGATCGCCGCCGTATCGTCTTTCAAAAAGATGGTCTCTAAATTTTCCGCCGAGATTTTTTTCCCATCCGGATTCCGCAAACCAGTTGCTGGTCCAGCTTGTAACATGCCAGCCTGGAATCTTTCTTCCGGTCTCCGTTTCAACTTTATCTACCAGGGATGAGTCGTTCGATTTATCTCCGTCAGCAAATCTCTCCGGGAAAATCTGGTACCACACAATTCCTTTTGCCCATTCGGGAATAGTGTTCTGCGCAAGCGCCGGAATAAAGGCAGATGCGCTTAAAAACAAGAGAAGAAAAAGAGTATTCGTTTTTTTCATAGTGATAGTTCTTTCTTCATTAAAGCCAAGGCTTCCGGAATAGTGTGAGGCTGATATCCCAATTCGGTTTCAGCTTTTAATGTAATAAGCCCCGATCTTAAAGGGCGGGGCGCCGGCTGGTTGAGCTCTGGAGTTAGTATGGGAGTAATAAGGCTTTTATCTAGGTCAAAATAATCTGCAATCATCTGTGTAAACTTGTAGCGCGAAAGAAATTCTTTTCCGCCGATATTAAAGATGCCGGTTTTTTCGAACTCTATTACTTTGCTAATCGCCTGCACAAGGTCGTCTATGAACGTGGGATTATTTATTTGGTCGGTAACAATTCTAATTCTATTTCCGCTTTTCAACGAGTTAACAACCCACCTTACAAAATCCGGTCTGCTGTCTGCAATGCCGTAAAGTACGTTGGTTCTTATTATTGTATAAATGGCCCCGCTAATCTTAAGCGCATTCTCGCTGGCAAGCTTTGTCCTTCCGTAGTAGCCAAGCGGGTTCGGCTTGGCTTTTTCGGAATACGGGCCGGCAGCGCCGTCAAAAATATAATCGGATGAGATATGGATTAAATGAGAGTCGAGTACCCTGCATGTCTCCGCCAGATATTCTACTCCTTTCACATTCACTTTCCAAGCCAGCTCCCGCTCGGATTCGCTTTTATCCACATTGGTAAATGCCGCGGCGTTGACAATGAAATCCGGGTAAAAATCGTAAACAACTTTCTTTATGTCTTCCCTTTTGGTCATGTCGCAGCAAATATAATCTGCATTTTTGTAAACCGGTTCCGCCTCAACCGAACAGCCTAAAACCTGGACGCCGTCTTTGGATGAGTAAAAATTTATCACTCGTTGCCCAAGCATTCCGTTGCTGCCGACGACAAGAACCCTCTGTCTAATTAGATCGTTGTAATACATCCTTTTTCAAATCCTTAAAATCGTTTATTCCTTTATATGAAGCCGAGCATCCGGCGGCAATGTTAGCAATGCTAAACGACTCTTCCATATTTTTCGTTTTAATATAATGATAAAAATACACTGCACCAAAGACGTCTCCGCATCCAATCATATTTTTCGTTTCAGTTTTTACTGCAGAACGATACGATGAGATTATTTCGCCGTCTTTTTTACAATAGTATCTGGCACCCAGTCTGCCTTTTGTTACAATAAATATCTTTACCTCGTAATTTAATATCTCCTGCGCAATTTCAAGTTCAGTTTGTTTAACACTTATGGTTTTCATTTCATTCTCATTAACCTGGATGATGTCCGTTGATGAAGCCCATTTATCAAAGTCCGGTATGGGTCTAAATTCGCGTTTCAAATTTTCGTCAAGCCCGCGCGCAAGAGTATGAACATCAATGTAAGTGGGTCCTTTGTAATTCTTCCTTAATAATTGCACCTGCATAAGAGAAACATCAAAGCCGGTAATCATATTTATCAAAATTCCGTCAAACGAGTTCAGATTATCAATATCAATATTTAAGCCTTGCGAAATGCTTTCGTAAGTTTCGCCTCTCTCTTTAAAGTCGTGCAGGGTAAGGTACACTTTCGGAATCCTGTCAATGAACTTTACGAGCGAATTATTAAAGCCGTTGTAAACATCTGCAAAGAGGTTTAAGTTTTCTTTCTGTACGGCGGTATTTAAGAAAACTTCATCGCCGGAATCGACAAACTGCTTAAGTGCCAGGGCGGTGTAAAAAATGCCGCCCGGCTTTACAACTTCTATTCCGTTTTCAGTTATGTGGTCTTCCACTGAATGACCGATTACCAGAAGTTTCATAAAATAAAAATTGAAATAATATTTTTGACTAAAATACGCAGAATAAATTTAAAATTTCTCTTCACGGGAAGAGGAGTAAAAATCCTCCGTCATTAGCCAAAAGCGAATGACACCTCCTTTACTAAAGTAATGTCATTAAGTTAAGGATTTTTGCCCTCACCCTGCCCTCTCCCGAAGGGAGAGGGTTCTGCAGTTTCCTCTCCCTTTGGGAGAGGATTAAGGTGAGGGTGTGTTGCCATCGGCTTAACTTAATAACATTGCTTTACTAAAGGAGGACTATTAAATTCAATTTTTCTCCCTTTAGTAAAGGGAGATGTCGACGAAGTCGACAGAGGGATTTGAAGACCAAATTACAGACAAATCATCTTTTATTCCTAGAAATAATTTATTATTATAATACTATAAGCGTTGTTTAAGTTTATATAAAGGAGAGATTATGAAACGTAACGGCCTTATTACCAATTACCGTTGTCTTCCGTACAATCCCGCCCTAAAAGAAAGAGCCAGGGAAATGAGAAAAATCTCAACTAAAGGTGAGATTAAATTTTGGTGCGAGTTGCTAAGACACAAAAAGTCTGGTTATCAGTTTTATAGGCAAAAGCCAATTTATCATTTCATTGTTGATTTTTATTCCTCGAAGTTAAAATTAGTAGTAGAAGTAGACGGTACAAGTCATAACAATAAACTTGAATATGATAAGCAGCGGGAAGCAATAATAGAACAACTGGATTTGAAAGTTCTGCATTATGATGATCTGACAGTGTTGAATAATTTCCAAAAGATAGAATCTGATTTTAAGAATCAGATAAGAATAAGAGAAAGAGAGGTGGGGATAAAAAATGTTTAGAAATATAAGTTGGGTAGATTTGCGGCAACAAATCCTCCGTCATTCGAATCCTCCGTCACCCGCAAGAAGCGGGTGCCACCTCCTTTACTAAAGGAGGACTTTGGTATTCCTATATTCTCCCTTTAGTAAAGGGAGATGTCGACGAAGTTGACAGAGGGATTTGGACGGCTGAACTACATGCAAATCCATGCTAGATTCGGCGGCATAAAAAATACTTGCATTTGGAAATATTATTTTTTAAATATCAGAAGGTAATTGAGGGAGAATGTAAAACTAATAATTTATTGTACCGCCGGGTGATTATTCCTAGCCAGCTCATTTTACAGTGACTTTATAAATAACGGACAAATTTTAAATTTCACCGGCACCGCCGGCCGTATTTTTAAGGAGGAGCTTATTTATGGAAATAACTGATCTGAACGAAAAATTTTATTCTACTTATTTCTTGTGCCTAGAGGATTGGTCGGATGAAATTAAAGAAGCCGGCAATCATAAAGAAAGCTGGTTCGGGTTATTCAAAGACAAAGGGCTGAGAGTGAAAATTGCAGTTGAAAACGATAAAGTATGCGGTATGATTCAATACCTCCCGGTTGAATATTCGATAATCGAGGGGAAAGATCTATATTTTATAAATTGTATTTGGGTTCACGGATATAACAAAGGCATAGGTAATTTTCAAAAGAAGGGGATAGGCACAAAGTTATTGAATGCTGCGGAAGAAGATGTGAAGTTGCTGGGCGGAAAGGGAATTGCAGCGTGGGGTGTTTCGCTGCCGTTCTGGATGAAAGCATCCTGGTTTAAGAAAAAGGGCTACAAGAAAATTGATAAAGACGGGATGGCGGCTTTATTATGGAAGCCGTTTTCCAATGAAGCGGTTCCTCCCGCATGGATTAAACAAAAGAAGAAGCCGCAGCCGGTAGAAGGAAAGGTTACGGTAACATCGTTTATAAACGGATGGTGCCCGGCGCAAAATTTAATTTATGAAAGAGCTAAGAGAGCATGCCTGGAATGCGGTGAAAAAGTTGTATTCCAAGAAATATCCACATCGGATAAAAAGGCTGTATATGAATGGGGAATTGCCGATGCCCTGTTCGTCGACGGGAAAAAGATAAGGACCGGTCCGCCGCCTTCTTATGAAAAGATAAAAAAAATAATTACGAAAAGAGTAAACAGGTTAAAAGCATAGTGCGGTAAGCTTGCCTACCGAGCGTGTTGCAGAACTGTAAAACTGGGATGTCACGGACCATTCCGTGACATAAAAACTCACAATTCAGTCATGGTTTGGACCATGACTGCCCTGCACTCGAGTTGTGCAACAGGCTCTACCGGCAGGCAGGCCACAATTCAAAATTAAAAATGAAAAACCTATCTGCCGACAGGCAAGATTAAAAATTGAAGACACTTAAAATATCTTGACACGAAAAATCCCGAAGGGATCACAATGTGACAAAAATTTAACTGGCAATACTATAGTGCGGTAAGCAGCAATGGAAGATGTTTGATGGTAGATGGATAATGGAAAAACTAATTGTTCTATTCTATTTATCTATAGTATTGAAGAAAGACCTGGAAACAATAGGGTGAATAATTTTCAGTTATTATAAATTTTTACCGGATGAACTATCTTTAGCCGCAGAAGGCGCATGGTTTGGAGTGATTGCCAACAAAAGACAGGTGTTTGAGATTTATAGACTAAATATTCTATCTAAATTAAGGTATATTTACAGTCGGAAAAAAACTCAATCCGATTAATAATTAAGAAATTATCGAAATATGAAAATAGGAATAACCTGCTATCCTACTTACGGCGGAAGCGGAGTAATAGCTACTGAGCTGGGCAAAGCACTGGCATTAAAAGGTCACCAGGTACATTTTATAAGTTATGCTCTGCCTTTCAGGCTTACGCACTTTGTAGAGAATGTATTTTTCCATGAAGTTGAAATGAGCAATTATCCCTTGTTCGAGTTCCCGCTTTACAGCCTTGCACTTGCAAGCAAGATGGTAGAAGTAGCCGAATATGAAAAGCTGGATTTGCTGCATGTGCATTATGCAATTCCTCATGCAACCAGCGCATACCTTGCAAAGCAGATGCTTGCCGGTAAAAGAGATATCAAAGTAATTACAACACTGCACGGCACAGATATAACGCTTGTAGGACTTGAGCCGTCATTTCTTCCTCTTGTAAAATTCAGCATAGAAAAAAGCGACGGTGCAACCGCGGTTTCCCGGTTCCTTAAAGAAAAAACAATTATTAATTATTCAATTGAAAAAGACATAAAAGTTATTCCCAACTTTGTGGATACTCAACTGTACAAGCCGAACAAAGACTGCGCATTTAGGGAACACCTTGCACCGAGAGGAGAAAAAATACTTGTTCACACATCCAACTTCAGGCAGGTAAAAAGAGTTACAGACGCCATCAGGATTTTCGAGGAGGTTCTGAAAGAAATACCGTCCAAGCTTATTCTTGTAGGCGACGGACCCGACCGCTCGGAATGCGAAAGGCTATGCAGGCAGCTCGGCCTGTGCGATCATATAAAATTTTTAGGCAAGCAGGACGGTCTGGTAGATATACTTAACGCTGCGGATATCTTCCTTATCCCTTCGCAATCCGAGAGCTTCGGCCTGGCCGCACTTGAAGCAATGTCCTGCGGTATACCGGTTGTAAGCTCAAGCGTAGGCGGACTGCCGGAATTAATACGGCATAATGAGACGGGATTTATTGCCGAGATTGGAGATATTAGGCGTATGGCTAAGTATGCTATCGATCTTTTAACCAACGGAAAGAAGCACGCATTGTTCTCGGAAAACTCCAGAAAGAGGGCAGTAGAGTATTTCGACAAGTCGATTGTCGTTCCGATGTACGAAAATTACTATGAAGATATTTTAAAAGAATAAGATGGTTGTTTATTTTGCCGGCGCAATTCGCGGCGATACGAAGTATAAAGAATATCATAAAAAGATTATTGAGTTAATTACCTCAATGGGCCACACAGCCCTGTCGGAAATAAACGAGGAATTCAGCACCAAGTTGCCGTTAACCGATAAGGAATTATTTAAGAGAGATATAAAATGGCTGGAAAGCAGCAAGGCATTGGTTGCCGAGATTTCCGGTGCAAGCATCGGAGTCGGGTTCGAGGTTTCGTATGCCCTTTACAAGCTTAAGCTTCCGGTGCTGGCGCTTGTAAATTCTAGAATTGAGCGTGTATCGGCAATGATTACCGG
The DNA here is from genome assembly GCA_021813585.1 of Bacteroidota bacterium. GTDB lineage: Bacteria > Bacteroidota > Ignavibacteria > Ignavibacteriales > Ignavibacteriaceae > FEN-1297. Next base: position 8,038 of record JAKAJV010000031.1, read on the forward strand.
CTGCGATTCTAAGCTGCTTGAAATTAAGACTTATTCAAATAATGAAGATTTGAAAAAATTAATTTCCGACTTTATCCAAAAAATAAAAGAGTAATAATTGACTGGAAAAGAATTCATTTCGGGCTGGATAAAAAAAATTTCCGGCGAAGGAATAAAACCGTTCCCCCGTGAATTCATTAATATAGCAGGCTGCCAAAAAATTAAGCTGCCCGGTAAAGCTCTGGTTATAGGCGAAGAATTTTTCGGCTCGTTCGAAATATTAACAGTAGACGGATCGCCGGTACTGCATGCAGACGACTATATGAAGGCAAAGTATATTATTTATGCTAACAGGCTAAAGCCCGAGGAAATACTTCTGCCCGAAGATAATGACTCCGTTAGAAAAGCAGCTGCCCTATATGAAAATTACCTTGACGAAATTATAAAGCTGGTAGAAACGGATTACAAGAAGAATTTTCCGGGAGAAAAGAATTCCGCATCGGCAGTAAACGAAATATTCAGAATGTTAAATCTTGTAAGGTATTAAACAGAGATTGGTAGAAGTAAGCGAAAACATTTTTTCATATATCAAATCATTATACGGCGAGCCGGCTGCAAAAAAATATGTCGAATTCATCAAGCAGGATCCCACCCAGTACATTCGCGTTAATACGATTAAAACGGATAAGGAAGCCCTTACCGGAAAGCTGATTAAATATTATTCCATCGCAACGCAGGAAATTCCCTCGATAAATAATGCGCTGAAGGTAACCGGCAACAGCGAAATGATCGGCAAGACTTTAGAGCATGTAATAGGCGAATATTATATACAGGGCTTGTCGTCAATGATTCCGCCGCTTGTTCTTTCACCTTCTAACGGAGATGTAGTGCTCGATCTTTGCGCTGCGCCGGGCTCTAAAACCACGGGGCTTGGAGAAATGATGGAGAACGGGGGAACCTTAATTGCAAACGAGATAGCGCTGGACAGGGTAAAGATGCTTGTCTATAATATCGACCGAATGAATCTGGTGAACGCGGGAGTTATTCATTATAAAGGGGAATGGCTTAGCAAAATATACAGCGGGCACTTCGATAAAATTCTTGTGGATGCGCCCTGCAGCGGGCTTGGAATAGTCCAGAAGAAATCGGAAGTGAGCAACTGGTGGTCTAAAGAGAGAGCTGAAAAATTAGGTGACCTGCAGCTCCGGCTATTAATTGCAGCAATAAAAATGCTAAAAGAAGGGGGCGAAGTTGTCTATTCTACCTGCACCCTTACGCCCGAAGAAAATGAATTCATTATAAATAAGGTTCTGCAAAAATACCCGGTAGAAATTCTCGATATCGATTTACCGGTTAACTCTACCGAGGGAATTACTTTTTACAACGGCGGGCGGTTGAATCCGGCAATCACTAAAGCCAGGCGGATTCTGCCGTGGGAAGCCGACTCAGACGGATTCTTTATAGTAAAGCTGAAAAAGACCGGTGAGACCGAATCACCGGAAATTATCCGGCCGAAGGAAAAAGAATTACATCTGCTGGATTATAAAAATAAAGAGCTCCGAAAACTGCTGACGGGTATTGAGAATGAATTCGGCATCGACGACGATGTTTTAAATGATTATAAGTTCATGATCAAGAGAAACGATATCTTCTTTGTTAACAAACAGTGGTACGATGAGAATCTCGGTTTGTTTGAAAGAATCGGAACACGCTTCGGGGTGATCGATAAGAATTCAAAGGTTATACTACACACACAAGCCGCTCAAATATTACGGGATGGAATTAGAGACAGAGTATATAAAATCGAAAATCCCGACGAGCTTAAGATTTACCTGGACGGCGGAATAATTAAGACGAAGATTGACTTTAGCGGCCAGTGCGCCGTAAAATATAAAGAAAATATTTTAGGTACCGCTGTTGTTACAGCCAACGGAATTAAAAGCCGGTTCCCGCGGGCAAAAAGAACGCAGGAAATTTTAATCCGGTAATTATTTACCGTGCTCTAGATTATATCTCCTTTCAACCAGGTTAAAAACATCTCTCGATATTATTTTAAAATCCGGGCGGACGCGGTCTTCCTCTACCGGTGTAAAGCAGGCAATGATATACTTTATCCTGCCGTTATCTACAATACCAACGTCATTGGTCCAGTAACTCCACCACCCGGTTTTATGGTAGAACATTGCACCGGACGGCAGCCCGGCTGAAATTTTTGTCGTATCCAGTTGGCGGCCCAGCAGCGCTTTCATCTGCATGCTGACCCACGGGTTTACGAGCCGGTTGGTATAAATCCTATACATAAAATCCGATGCGTGCAGCGCGCATGTTTCGGTACCTCTTATGTTCTTGTATGCAGAGTCCTCAAATTTGCGGCTTAAAAATTTTCTGGTTACTTCGCTGCCGTACCAGTTGTATTTGTGCATTAAGCTGTTAATGCTGTCCCTGGTTGCTACGTCTATAAGGCAGTTGGCAGCAGAGTTGTCGCTTCGTGTAATCATTAAATCAAGAAGGTAATTTATTGTAACGGTATCGCCGCTTTTTAACAGCGGGCGCGGGTCCCATGCTATCTCTCTGGATTTATCTACATCATTCGGCGACCTGACGATGTACGGAGTGGTTAAGAAATAGTCCCCGTTGCTTATCTCGCTAAGTATAGTCATTGCAACGTACATTTTGTAAACGCTCGCCGGGTAAATGAAATTGTCAAAGTTCACTCCTCCCAGCACCGGCTTCGGTCCGTTCAAATCAACAACTGCAAAGGAAATTTGTTCGGTTCCGTCTTCTCCCACGTTAAAGGTACTGTCTAATCCTACCGATTTAATTATAGCGTGTAAAGAATCGGAGAATGAATCACTGACCGTAAAATACGAAGGCACCTTAACCTGCTGAGCAATTGCTGTTACAAAAGAAAGCAACATTAAAAGTATTAATTTTTTCAAGCCGCCACCTATTGAAAAGATGATTAATAACTCATGTTACGCAGGAATACATTTTGATGTCCGCATTGTCATTCCCACGAAAGTGGGAATCCATTTTTTATCATATTTTCGCATCTTGGATACCCGCTTTCGCGGGTATGACACTCAAGCTTTATAATTTTGCGTAACATGAGTAAATAATTCTATTTTAACTTAACAAAATTAAAAATTATTTATCAACAAAGTTATAATGAACATTCAAATATTCGGAACTAAAAGCTGCCGCGATACTCAAAAGGCGGTAAGGTTCTTTAAGGAAAGACGGATTCAATTCCACTTTAGGGATCTGAATGAAGCCGGAATTTCTAAAGGAGAGCTGGAGAATATAAGCCGGGTAATCCCGCTTGAAGATTTGATAGACAGGCAGGGCAGGCAATTTAAGAAACGCAATATGGAATTTATGGTCTTCAATATTGAAGAGGAATTGCTGAACGATCCGTTGCTGCTGAAAACTCCGGTTGTACGTAACGGGCAATTGGCAAGCGCCGGCTTTAAGCCCGAAATATGGGAACAGTGGATAAAGTAATTCCCGCTTTCCGTAACATCTCACTTACATTCGCTTCTATTGGCCTTAACCGGTTCGTACTTTTTTCATATTTTTAAGTAGTGAAAAAAGGAATGATATGCACAACCAGGCGGCAAAATATTTTGTTGAAAGACTGCAGGAGCTTAAGGAAACGGCAAACGCTTTAATTAGAAAAAACCTTCCGCATGAACTACTGGACTCAGCCGAAAAAATCCTAAACGCGGCACATGAAATTACCTTAGAAGACAGCATCTTGCATGAGTATCTGAATTACTCAAGGCTGCCGGGCTTTTTAGAGCATCTGCAGAATACGGATATGCTCTACCGATGGGCCGAGACTGCTTTTAAAGCAATAAAAATTTCCAACTACTCTCTTCAGAATCTTTTTGAGCAGAGAGTAAAGATGCACCCAGAAAAGCCTTTATTCGTTACAGTCGCCGGCTCGGTTAAAAACGAGCACAGCTACCGGCTGATGGATACGCGGATAAAAAAGATAGCCACTGCCTTCCTTTATGTAAGCAGCTACAAGCCGAGAGTTGCTATTTACTCCGACAATTCGGTTGACAGCGCCTGCTGCGACCTTGCCTGCCTTATGTATGATATCCCGGTCTCGCCGCTGAACACCCAGTTCAATCTTGATACGCTGAAATATATTCATTCGAAACTAAATTTTAATATAGTCGTTACAGATACAGACCAGAGGCTGGAAGTATTAAAAACATTAAAAGAAAAATACGGACTAAGCTTTGAGATTTTCTTTACCGGCAATATGTCCTATCAAAATGAGGATGAAGTTATCCAGCTGGACCAAATCCTCTCGCTTATAAGCAATAAAGATATTCCCGGAGTGTTAAATAAAAGAAAGAGAATAAGCATAAGCGATATTTCCACCGTAATGTTTACTTCCGGCAGCACCGGCATGCCTAAGGGGGTTGCGTTTTCGAACTACAATATTGTTACAAAGAGATTTGCACGAGCTGCCGCATTGCCGAAGGTTGGAAGACAAGAGGTGCTTCTTTGCTACCTGCCGCTGTTCCATACATTCGGCAGGTACCTGGAAATGGTAGGATCAATATTCTGGGGAGGAACGTACGTGTTTGCCGGCAGGAACGACGTGGACTCACTTGTATCGTTAATGAGATTTATCCGGCCGACCGGGTTTATAAGCATACCACTAAGATGGAAACAGCTTTATGAGAAGTTTACTCAGTCAGCGGAACCATCGGCGGATAAAAAATCTCCCGATCATTTATTCAAAGAATTTTCCGGTTATAAACTGCGGTGGGGAATTTCCGCAGCCGGCTACCTTGAGCCCGGGGTTTTTAAATTCTTTAACAAGCACGGCGTAGAGCTATGCAGCGGCTTCGGCATGACGGAAGCTACCGGCGGTATAAGCATGACTATGCCGGGCAAATATATAAAGGATTCTGTGGGCCAGCCGCTTCCGGGAATCAAAATAAAATTTTCGGATAAGGGCGAGCTGCAAATTGCCGGGCATTACGTTGCTAAGTACCTGGATGACGTTGAATCCGGAATTGAAAGCAAGTGGCTCTCTACCGGCGACCTGTTCAAACAGGATGATAACGGTAACCTTTATATTATAGACCGCGTTAAAGATATCTATAAAAATATAAAGGGACAGACGATAGCTCCTGCATATATCGAAAAGAAATTTGAAAACATTCCCGGATTAAAGCGCGCGTTCCTAGTAGGAGATATGAAGCCCTATAATACGGTTTTACTGGTGCCGGATTATAGCGATCATTTTATTCAAAAGGCCGGCGCCCAGGCCAAACTAAAGGATTATTTCGGCTCGATAGTCTCTACCGTTAATTTAGGCTTAAGCTCATACGAGCGAATTTTAAGGTTTGCGCTGCTCGACAAAGATTTTGAAGAAGCAAAAGGAGAGCTTACTGCCAAAGGAACTTTCAAGAGGAAAAACATTGAAGCGCTTTACGTAAAAGATATTGAATATTTGTACCGCAAGTCGCAGCTCGATTTTGAGCTCGACGGACTTAAAATAAAGATGCCGCTCTGGATCTTGAAAGACCTTGGGCTTACCGCCGACGACATATCAAATACCGCCGATGCGTTATTCGATAAGAGAAATAAAAGACTCCTCCCGGTAAAAAGAGTACACGGTACCGGCAGAATATTGATCGGCGACTTTGAATATATAGTTAAATCGGATTCAATCGACCTCGGGATTTTTGTAAGGCAGCCTATACTTTGGCTGGGAAATTACAGCCTTGTAAATTTTGCCGTATGCAAAGACGACTGGGAAATGAACTTCCCCGATATTTCTTCTCAAATTTATATTAATACGGAAAGGATTAAACACAGAAAGCTTCCAGGCTCACCGGCGAATACTTCACACTTCGATCTTACTTTAATCAGGCTGAATTCAGTAGTTATTAAAGCATTGTACGGAAAAGAAAATGAAGTGCTTGAGGCTTTGCAAGAGATTGAAGGACTTTTAAGATTGTCGGAACACAAAGTTGATAATCTTATAAGCAGGCGGCTGGAGGCACTGTCGGTTCATCCTAAGTTTTCTGTAAGAAGCCTGGCGTACAGAATTTTGCTGATGTACCAGCCGGCTATAGATTTTAACAGGTACCTTCCCTCATTTATCGATAGCGGTCTGCCTTTCCTTAACAGAAAAGCGATTGAAGAAATTACATTCAGCAACATTGAGGGATTTAGGCTGCACGCGCTTAGCCGGAGAATGGAATCGTACCGGAGCGGCTTAAAATGGCCTGTCTCCGATCTAGCCTTAAATCAATTTAAAAGAATTCTTGATTTGCTTGTAATGTTCTCGCAGAATAACCCGGCCGCCTATCCGCTGGTCCGCGCCGAGCTGATAAACTGGATACTTCATAAAAAGGATATGCGCATATCGGCTTATGCAAAGAAGAAATTTAAAATCCTCTCCGTCTGGTACGAGTCGAGAATTAAGCTTTCTGCTTATGAGATGAACAGAAAGAACTGGCTTGAGAAGATTGTATACCAGGATATAATAACTGCCGGAGAGAAAGAGCATATTGAAAAAGTTATTGCGGGCACCAACTTCCTTAAAGAAACTTTCCGGTTGATTTTTGACCTGGAAAAATTCGACTTGCACGATGTTCAAAAGGAAGGCATTTACATTTCGAGCTTAAGCTCATCCCAGAAAAGATATCTGTACAGGTTCAGCGTTAACACCACTAATTTTAAGCATTACGACTTTGTAATTTTCATTACGCCGAATATTACACGGCAGAAAGTGCTGGAAACAATTTACCTTACTATTAAGATTGCCCACAAGTCGGCCGATACTTCCATACTGCCCAGGCTGGGTAATTTCCGTTCCAGCATGGGTGTTATATCTTTCAATTTTGTGAACGACTTAACGGTGTGGGAAAAAATAAGACAGCTTACTTCTACTTACTCATTCTTTAAAAACAAAGATTACAACATCGAATGGGAAATTCTGTTTAAGAGAGGCATATCAGCCTTCTTTACGGTTTTACAGCGCAGTGATTTTTCAGTCATCCCCGGAAACATTTCTCCATCTAATGTAGTGGTGCCGGAGCCTTATTTTAAGGGCGGGACAAAGGTACTATCTATTACCGGGTGGAAGCCTTACAGTAAGCCCGTGGACCTTGTAGTTCCGATGCTCAACAATTTCTATAAACAGACTTTCTCTCACTATCCGTGGAGCCGCGAATACCTTAAGGTAGAATGGATATTCGATGCGTGCATCGAAGGCCTGGGCCGCGAGCACGGAATGAATTTCCTTTTCGAGCTTAGGAGGGACCTGCAGTCCGTAAACGATGATTTAAGTAATACCGTTATTCCGATGCTTAACACATACATACAATCGATTGAAGACGAGCCGTATGTAGATTCTTACATAACACACGCTGTAAAAAATTACGAAGACTGGATTACCGAAAATCCGAAATCGACCAAGAAAGCAAAATCGGATTTCGTCCAGAATCTTTTTTCGATGTACAGGATTGAAAAGTATCCGGAAATCATCCGGTATATTTTTTACAGCCGGACTTACTTCTCGGACATAACCGAAGAAGTTACGCGTATGTTCAAGAAGCTTATTGAATCGCTGTTCAGGTTCCCGGGCTTGGCAGCAACAAAAAGGATTGAGCTTCTCGAGCTGCAGGAACTTCTTACCGACAGGACGGATAAGATAGTTTTGAACAGGCTAATCTTCCCGAAAATTAATTACGACTCGAAGCTGGAGTTTGCCGGAAGCAGCGATATGACTAAAGATGACCTTGTTATTAAGACAAAAATTAAGGATTCTATCGGCTTATCGTATGCAATCAGGCGGCCGGTGGTGCCTTCGGAAATCGGAAGCCTGCAAAGGCTGTTCATCCTAGATAACTATCCTTTAAAAATCGACAATGACTTGAAGTACCTGGTGGTTACAGACCAGGACGGCGACGAGAATATTATCGGCGGTATATGCTATAAGATTTTGTATCCCAAGATTGCAAATATTGAAGGGATAGAGATTGCAAAATCTTACAGGGGTAGGGGACTTGCGGGCAAGCTTATAGAAGACTTCTGCGAGCGGCTGCTTTCCGAGGGAATTAAGACTGTTACCACGCATTACTATCTCAAATCATTTTTCGAGCGGTTCAATTTTAAGCTAGACAGCAGGTACGGCGGGCTTGTAAGGTTTTTGAAATAAAAAATTTTATTCGCTGCCGGCGGCATGCAGACCTACTAGAGAAGCCGGATTTGATTTGTTATTATCTTCTTACTCTTCTTTTCTTTTGTTGAGTTTCTTCCTTTACCGGCTCGGGCTTTTTACCGCCCCACCTGGCAAGCGGATTTGAGATTAATACTTTGCTCAAGCCGTTGTCGGTTCCTATCCACATGCTTGTCCCGTCAAAATACATGCACAATATTCTGGATGATTCAATGTTTATTTGGTTAAGGTCTACCGGCGTTATTGTAAGGTTAAACCTGTCTATCAGCACGAGACCCCTTCCGTAATCTTTCTTGGCGCGTTTATCAAAGTAGTAAACGCCCGCCCATATCTCGTTGCCGGTGCGGGAGAGGCAGTAAATTCCGTTCGCAGGCAATCCGTCGCTCTGCGACAGCCTGTCCCAATGCCTTTTCCTGTCGTATACGTAAATTCCTCCTACATTAAACCGCGGATTTTTTTCACTTATAAACTCATCAGTACCGAACCAAACATAGCCGGGCTGAAAAAGCATATCGGCAATGGAGACTTCGTTGCCTTCGTCCATAAAGCCGCCGTTCTTATTGTTCATAAAAGAATATGAATCGGCATTATCGGGGTTTAGCTTTTTATTGTATTTGTATACTCCGGATTCCGTGCCGAACCAGACGAGGCTGTCGCCGTCTAATTTGATGGCTTTAAAGTTATTTGCTTTGGGATCGTTATCATGCGCTAGGGCGTGATCGGTATATCGCTGTCTGCCTACATCCAGGCTTGTAAGATACATGAACCTGCCTATCCACAAAACATTCTGGGTTGAGTCGTAGCATAATGCCCGCACCCAGTTTCCCATTTCGCCTCCTAGACCGAACTTTCTTTTACGCCAGCTGTTGTGTCTTATGTCGTAAATGTAAAGACCGTCAACGCCGCCTGCCCAAACGTAACTGCTGCTTGCGGCAATGCAGTAGTAAAAATCGTTCTCGGCGTTTTTGTTTTTTGTGGAGAGTGTGAACCATTCTCCAGTGTCTCTCGAGTATCTGTATATGCCCTGTCCGTAAGTGGAAATCCAGATGTCGTTTCCCACGCCGGTTATACCGGTAATCATCGCCCCGTTTAAAAAATTCTCGGAAACAACCTGGGATAGCGAATAACCGCCTGATATAAAAAATAATATTAAAGCAATAGCAAATCGAATCTTCATATTTATTCCGGTTACCGCAACAGGCAGAACATTATTTCAATAGCTTTCTTCTTCGGAAGGGAATTTTTTTTGTTTAACGTCTTCAATATAGTCTTTCACTGCGCCGGTTATCTCGTCTGCAAGCTTGGCATAATGCCTTACGAACCTGGGATGAAAATCTATATTCAGTCCGAGCATATCCGGCGTTACAAGTATCTGGCCGTCGCAGTAAATGCCGGCTCCAATTCCTATTGTAGGAATTGCCACGCTTTCGGTAATCCGCTTGGCAAGCGATGCGGGAATTTTTTCAAGCACTATTGCAAAAGCGCCGGCTTGTTCAACCGCAGCTGCGTCGCGCAGTATTTCTTCGGCTTCGTCTTCATCCCGTCCTCTTTCCCTGTAGCTTCCGAACAGATATATGCTTTGCGGAGTTAAGCCCACATGCGCCATAACCGGAATGCCCGCACTGGTAATCTTTTTAATTGTCTCGGCTACTCTAACACCGCCCTCCAGCTTAACCGCGCCTGCAGATGTTTCCTTCATTATCCTTCCGGCATTTCTAAATCCTTCGTCCGCGCTAAGCTGGTACGACATAAAAGGCATATCCACAACAATCATTGCACGGGATACCGCCTTTGCAACCGCCTTTGTATGGTAGATCATCTCATCCATAGTTACCGGTAGTGTTGTATCGTTTCCCTGGAAGACATTGCCGAGTGAATCGCCGACAAGTATAACATCAATACCGGATTCATCCAGAATTTTTGCGGTTATAAAATCGTAGGCAGTAAGAGCTGAGATTTTTATTCCCTTCTTCTTTAAAAGGTATAAGGTTTTTGTAGTAACCCTTTTTATTTCTTTTTCAGAGCTCATAATTGTTATTCTTATTTTGTTTTAAAAACCGGTTACAGTTTAGCTATAAAGCGATTCGTTTTCAATGACAAAGGAATCGTCTTTGCCTGCGGCCGAGAACTTCATCTTAAAGTATGACTGAAAGCCTTCAACAACGGCGTTACATAAAATGCTGTAGTCCACATTCCTTCCGGTTATGCTTTGAATATCGGCGGTAGAATTTAACAGGCCGATAACGGCTTGTCTTTCGCCCGGGGAAACGGTAAGGTAATCGACAATGTTTTTATGGTAGCCGCCGCACAGGATTGACCCGTGCTGCAAAACGACATTGCCGATCTTCCTTTGCGCGCTGCCGGCAAGCTTTTTACCCGCAAACTTTAATTCACTTTTTGCAGGCACCGCAAAGCATACTGCGCTTTTTTCTTCCTTATAGAAATCGCGCAAGTTGGGTTGAAGATTTTCAAGCTCAATAAAGCTCAGCTTGTCGTCGTATTTTTTAAGGCCAAAGGCCAGGGCCATATTTATGTCAAAATATATATTCTTAACGGAAGAATCTTTTTCAACCGGCATTACAACCGAATAAGTTAGTTCCTCGGCGTGGAGAATCGCTCTTCCGCCGGTCGGTCTTTTTACCACATCTATACCATCGGCTGCTGCCTTAGCATGATCAATCGAATCAAAGCTTTGGTTGGCGCCGAGCGAAATACAGTACGGCTGCCATCGGTAAAGCCTTAATACCGCCTCACCCGGCACATATCCTTCCGCCAGGCTAAAGTCGAAAGCCATATTGAATTTACCTGTGTTGAAGCCGGTATTTATATAGTGCCACTTCATCTGCCTATAATTCCGCGCTTGCTGTTATTTAAAAAACCGAGTATATTCTTTACAAGAGGATGTTCCGGAAATTCTTCACTTAGCTTTGCTTTAGCCTGGGTAAGGTTATAAGTGCCGTCATAAATAAAGCCGTAAGCTTTTTTAAGGATTGAAATATCTTCGTTCGAAAATCCGCGTCTGCGTAATCCGATAACATTTAAACCTTCGTAAGACAGAGGCTCTTTGGCAGCAAGAACATATGGCGGTACATCCTGAACTACTCTGAATCCGCCGCCGACCATAGTGTGCTGTCCTATCTTACAGAATTGATGGACAGGCGTCATGCCGCCGATTATAACATAGTCCTCTATAGTAACATGTCCGCCAATCTGAACTCCGTTTGCGAATATGCAGTTGTTCCCGATAACGCAGTCATGAGCTACATGCGAATAGGCCATCAGCAGGCAGTTGCTTCCTACTTTGGAAAAGCCTGTTTCTTTGGTACCTCTATGGAGAGTTACACATTCGTGAATAACTGTATCGTCTCCAACTATAAATAAGGATTCTTCATTTCCGAATTTTAGGTCCTGCGGAACATGGGCAACTGAAGCAGATTGATGAATCTTAACTCTATTGCCTATTCTTGCGCCGTTATATAATACGGCGTGGGGACCAATTAAACAGTCGTCTCCTATTACTACGTTATCTTCAATAACTGCATAGGGTAAGATGGTAATGTTATTTCCAAGCTTAGCTTTACTACCCACAATTGCAGTGGGGTGAATGTTGTTCATATTTTTACTGTCCGTTTCCCGATTGCCTGTCTACAATGCCGGCCATAAAGTCGGCTTCTGCAACAAGGTTGTTGTTCACATAAGCCTTACCGCTCATTGCAACAACTTTGCTTTTTTTGTTAGTCATTTCAATTTCCAGTACTAACTCATCTCCCGGTACAACAGTCCGCCTAAACTTTGCATTGTTTATTTGCATAAACAGAACAAGCTTTTCTTCGGGGTTAGGAAAAGAATTGAGCAATAATATTCCGCCGGTCTGGGCCATAGATTCAATAATTAAGACGCCTGGCATAATGGGATTGCCGGGGAAATGGCCCTGGAAGAACGGTTCGTTGGCGGTTACCGATTTAACGCCGATTACTTTTTTATCCAGGTCTAGATGAATTATCTTATCTACAAGAAGGAACGGGTAGCGGTGGGGCAAAATCCGCTGGATTGCATTAACATCGAACACCACGCCTTCTTTTTTAACGAACTGATATTTCTTAACAAGCTTTTTCTGCTGGTACAGCTTTCTTACCTGCTTGGCAAACTCAACATTGGAGCGGTGGCCGGGGCGTGCTGCCAAAATTTGAGCTTTAATAGGCGCACCTATCAAGGCAAGGTCACCCATCAAGTCCAGCAATTTATGTCTTGCAGGCTCATTCTTAAATCTTACTTCCTTGTTGTTAAGAATGCCGTTCTTGCCTATCCTAACTTTCTCTTTTATATTCAGCTTGTCCCGCAGCTTGTCAAGCTCTTCTTCATCGGCAGGGGTATCTACAATAACAACGGCGTTATCAATGTCGCCGCCTTTAATCAACCCAATATCGGCGAGCTGCTCAACCTCGCTTAAAAAGCAGAAAGTCCGCGCAGGCGCAAACTCTGTAACAAATTCTTTTTCAAGATCGAAAAGACCGGTATGCTGGCTGCCGAGCGCCGGGTTTTGATAATCGACCATTACGGTTGCTCTATAACCGTCCAGAGGCAGTGCGACAATATCTACCTGCTTTTCTTCATCGTGGTAAATAACCTGCTCATCAATAATAAGGTAATCCTTTGGAGCTTCCTGCTGAACGAAGCCCGCCTTTAATAATTGCTCAACGTAGGGCAAGGAACTGCCGTCGCCTACTGGCGGCTCAATCCCGTCTATTTCAATAATAATATTATCAATCTGAAGCCCAACAACTGCCGCAAGCACGTGCTCAACGGTATGTACCTTGGCTTCGCCTATGCCTAGAGTTGTTCCTCTGGAAACATCAACAACATTATCGGCAATAGCGGGAATCTCCGGATTGCCGCCCAGATCTACGCGCACGAATCTTATTCCGTAATTTTCCGGCGCGGGCTTAAAGGTCATTGTGCACGATGTACCGGTATGAAGCCCAACTCCAGACATAGAGACCGGCTTTTCAATTGTTCTTTGTAGCTCTAACATTTATCGTATCCGTTTTTTAACTTATAAAATACCTGGAAATTGGTTCCCAAAATAGCAAGATGAGTTTTGAAATACAATAAAATGAAACCCGGGCGTGAGCAAACAGATTCCGGCGGACAACAATTATTCTTCTGATTTTAATTTACTAATTGCTTCGGTTAATTCTTTAATCTTATTCTCAAGCTCTTTTATCTTTTCAACATAGCCAGGAAGATTTCTTACATGCGCTTCCAGCTTTAGCGCCGTCTTAACTTCTTTAGCGGGCGAGCCGAAATATTGCCCCGGCTTTGTAATGGACTTTGAAACGCCGGACTGAGCCAATATTATTGTATTATCTGCAAGCTGTATATGGCCTACCAGGCCTACCTGCCCGGCAAGTATGCAGTGGCTGCCGACTTTTGTACTGCCTGAGATGCCGCTTTGCGAGGAGATAACCGTATCTTCTCCGACTATAACATTGTGGGCAATCTGCACAAGGTTGTCTATCTTTACTCCTCGTTTAATTATTGTCGATCCCAGCGCAGCCCTGTCCACCGAAACATTAGAACCCAGCTCTACATCATCCTCAATAATTACATTTCCTATCTGCGGTATTTTCTGATAAACGCCTTTTTCATCCGTAAAGAATCCGAAGCCGTCTGAGCCGACTACGGTGCCGGGATGAATAATAACTCTGCTGCCAATTTTACATCCTTCTCTTATGCTTACATTCTGGAATAGCAAAGACTGGCTGCCGATTTCCACATTTTCCAGCAGAACCGTATTGTGGTAAATTTTCGTGTTGTCGCCTATCCTGCATCCGGCAGAAATTACAACGTTCTTACCCAGCGCCACGTTCCTTCCTATAACAGCATCGGGATGAATAAACGACGACGGATCGATGCCTGTCAATTTAAATTCGGGGGAAAAATACCTGATGAGAATTTTTGAGAAAGCCTTGTTGGGATCGGTTACTTCAATATATGCAATGTCGCTTCTAGTCTTATCAAAGCCGGGCTTAACCAGTACGGCCGATGCTTTTGTAGTTGCCAGGTATTTTTCATAGGAAGGCATATAAAGAAAGGTAAGATCGCCAGGCTGTGCCTCTTCAATCCTTGCCAGGCTTTTTATTTCGATGTCATCGTTACCGGATATGGTCCCGCCGATAAAACCGGCAACTTCTAGCAGACTAATACCCATAAAAAAATTTTCTTTTATTGAAGTTTCAATTTATCCATAACTTGAGGAGTAATATCGTATTTTTCTTTTGCGTACATCAGCATAATATCGCCGCTGCGGTCAAATACAAAATCCAGGTCTTCCTCTTTTGCAACATCCTGTATGGCGTTAAATACCTTATTCTGTACAGGCTTCATCAGTTCTTCCTGCTTCTGGAAAAGCTCGCCGTTTGTTCCGAACTTTTTATCTCTGTAATCGGTAATCTGCTGGTCTAGTTTTTTAATTTCAGCCTCCAGGTCGTTCCTGGTCTGTTCGGTCATTATAAGCTTTCTCTTATCATAATCTTCTTCTTTGGCTTTCTTGTCATTTTCCATTTTAGTCAGTTCGGTCTGCCAGTCGCGTATCAAAGCGTCGATCTTCTGCTTAGCATCCAAAGCATCCGGCAGCTTGCTCATAATTGTTTTAGAATCGACAAAGCCGATCTTAAGCTGGCAAAAAGATAAGCCGCTGAAGAGGAAAATAAAGGCTGCGAGAGATAAAATAAATTTTTTCATATTAACTCCGTTGTTTGATTTTATTTAACCGATAAGTTACGGGAAATAGTATCAAATTAATTTTTATCCCTCAAAGTTTGTT
>JAKAJV010000119.1 GCA_021813585.1 Bacteroidota bacterium
ATTGCCTCCTTCCTGCCCGGGATAAAAAGCGTATATCAATCCTTTAATTTGATCTATAAAATTATGAACCCCGCAAATGCCGCCGCTGTATAATACCACAATTATATTTTTATTTATCGAAGCCAATGCGTTTATAAGAGTCTGCTGTTCCCCCGGCAGCTCTATCGAGTTCCCGACTCTGTCAAGTCCTTCGCCTTCCTGCGACTGATCAAGACCTCCAAAGTAAATTACTACATCTGAATTTTTTGCAACATTTATAGCCTCGCCGAAGCCCGATGTATTTGTACTGTTTATATCGCAGCCTTTTGCATAAAGTACTTTGCCGGCTCCTATAAGATTCTCAATTCCTTCCTTAGGAGTAACGGTGTAGAACGGAGTAACATAGCTGCTGCCGGTGCCGTCTATCTGCGCTACATCCGCGCTTGGACCAATTAGCCCGATTGTTCTGATTGAATCTTTATTGAGCGGAAGAATCCCTTCGGCATTCTTTAATAAGACCATGCATTCCTTTCCCGCCTGCAGGCAAAGCTTTTGATGATCTTCGTTATTTACCAGTGAAGGATCGCCCTGGGGGAAGTAATTAAGCATTCCGGTCATAATTTTTGTGCGCAGAACATTTCTGACCGCGTTGTCAATTGTAGAATCTGAAACGACTCCGCTTACTACAAGGTTGAATAAATTATTTTGATAAAGATCGGAACCCATCTCAAGGTTGCATCCGGCATTTATCGCTCTTCCGGCATCCCATATTGAGCCCCAGTCGGAAACCACATAATATGGAAAACCCCAGTGGTCTCTTAGAATATTAGTTAAAAGATTATAGTTCTCGGCGCACTTTTGTCCGTTAATTAAATTATAAGCGTTCATTACACTCATTGCACCGCCAACCTGAACTGCGTTCCTAAAATTAAGTCCGTATTCTTCCATAAGCAGTCGTTGCGTGGCGGTAACATTATTGGTTGTTCTGTTAGTCTGGCGGTTTACACCGTTGTAATGTTTTATTGTAGCAATAACGGGATTCATCTGGATGCCTTCCACAACAGCCGTGGTTATTTGAGCATTCAGGTAAGGATCTTCGCCGCCGCTTTCGGGGCTTCGCCCGTTGCGAGGGTCGTGGTTAATATCCATGCAGGGGCCTAGTGCTTGATTCTTTCCCTTTGCCCAGAACTCTTCACCCATCGCCTTGCCGATTAATTTTGTTAAAGCGGGATCCCAAGTGGCGGCCATAGCCATACCTACGGGAAAAGCAGTTGCCATACCGTCTCTAACGCCGTGCGGCCCGTCGGACATAATAAATCCAGGTATATTTAGTCGTGTGTTATCGGCGGTATTAAATCCTCCATCCTTATGGAGCTGGTCTATCTTTTCCTGCAGAGACATTTGAGAAAGTAATTTATTTACCCTGTCTTCAAGAGTTTGCGCACCGGCAAACCTAAAGCTGCAGGCAGTTAAGAGAGCAAGCAGCATGAAATTTTTCTTTATCCGGCCTAAGTAAAATAGTCTCATGAAAAGCGCCCCGTGATAATGCTAAAGCCAGTTAAAGATTACAAAATAATATTTCTTTGTTTCAACAGCCGTTCTCTGCTCTCATACGGCCGTATATACGCCTCATAAGCATCCAGAGGTAAGTTTGGAAACTTCTTCTTTACTCCGTCTATAAAATCTATCCTTTCAGAAAGCTTGCTGCAGACGAAGTCCGAACAATATGCACAATTCTTAAAATGCCTTTCTATTACGCAGGGTCTAACCGGGCACTGTGTATCCAGCGGCTTATCTTCGTCTAAGCAGCCCTTGCAATTTATCTCTTCTGCAGGAATTCTAAATCCGAAATAATAAAACCAGTCATCGCTTACCTTTTGCCTTTGCACATCACTCTGGATGTTTTTATAAAATGCCGCACATAAGTCGCACCTAAAGCCGCATGCAGATAAGATTTCCATTGTCAACTCCCAGTTTTGATTAGTTTGTTTTACAATTGTTTTACCAGTTTATCCTTCAAGAATTTCTGCCTTAAATATTCCCATGCATCAAAGCCTAATCCGAGTCCAAGTCCTATCAGTGCGGCAGTCTCAGCATTGATAAGCAGTATGCGCGGTAAATATGAAAAATCAAACCGCTCTACAGATAATGCCAGCAGAAACACACCGGCGGCAGTTGCTACGGCATTTATAACCGAAAGCCCGAATGCTCTAATGAACAGGGACAAATTCTTATTCCCGTTTATGAATAAAAGATATGCTTTAATCGAAATGAACAATACGGTAATTAAGACTGCGTCTCTAACTATAAATGAAAAATAATAAGGCTTTCCCATTATGACTACGTTTAAAAATATTACCGCAATTAAAGTTAATATTTGTCTTTTGAGATCGAATTTAGGAAGCAGGCTGAAAAAGACAGCGCCGTAAATTCCGCCGGTTATAAATTCGAATGCCGGATGATGAAAATTAAAAATCATCAGCTTAAAAAATAACAACCCGGCAAAAATGCTGCCCAAGGCTCCAAAAATTATCTTAAATGATCCGTCGATTAGTTGAGTACTTTTCTCTTCCATTGTCTTCCCTTCCGGCTTTAATGCTGCTTAAATATTTTTTACTTCATAAAATTTTTAATATAATAAATAATCTTCCGCGTAAGCCCGGATGCATTTTTGTAAGCCCACGTCTTTTCGGGATAAGGCAATACAATTACTTTATCTGTTCCCAATCCTTGCCTAGCACTTATTTTAAGTGAATCGGATATGTTTGCATAGATATAGAGGTACGGCTTTTCAGCTTCTTCCATCTCATCGTTCGATACAAGGACGTAATTTTTCTTTTTCAACTCCCTTCTTACAATTTCGGTAAGTTTGGTGTTGAACACGCTATCGCGTTTTAATACTTCGGATGTGTTATTAAGAATAAGATATGCTTTGAACTGCTTGTGTTTATTTTGTGCATCAATATTGAAGACTATCATCAACGAAATGATTAATGCGACTACTATGAAAACATCCTTTCCAGATTTCATAAGCACCCCTTACCGTTTTTATAATTAAAAATAAATTCTTACTCGAATAATTCAATGAGAATTTAAATCAATATTACTTACCTTGAGATAACTTAAATCTATTTTTCTATTTAGTCAATCATTTAAAAATTATTTTTAAATCCGGCTTCGGGTTGAAGCCGGATTTAGTATTAAATTAATTCTACTTAATCAAATTTATCCTAACGGTATTGCATATTTTTTCTCCTACTTGCAGCTGCACAAAATATACTCCGGAAGACAAGCCTCTGCCGTTCATGTCTTTTCCGTTAAATGTAACTTCATTCCAGCCTGCATGAAGATGACTGACATCTATAACGGCAACCAGTTGCCCCATTATATTGTAAATCTTAAGCAGCTTGGTTTTTCCGGCGGCTTTATCGTCAAGATAGAATCTAATTCTAGTTGACGGATTAAACGGGTTGGGATAGTTAACGGCAATATAGGATTCGGGGATTAACACACTGTTAATATTCTCAACCGATGTTGTCGGCGGCTGGGTTTCATAATCGGCAATGTATGCAGTATACCGGCATCGGATATTGTACATAAGGCTAAGCTCGATATCCTTCTGCTTCAGCGAATCGTTTTCTCCGTAAACATCAATCTTCCTTTCTATATCATCTATCATCTCTTTTGCCCAGATTGTCTCTACAAATTTATACTCATCTTTTCTATCGTTAAAGTTTAACCTGAAATCGTACGCACTCATTCCCTTAACGGAATTGCCTCCTATGCTTAATGCAGATAAGCCGGGATTTTTATACCTGCCTGTTATAAAGAACAGAGAACCGGCATAAGTGGAAGGAATTTTTTCCGGGACAAGATAAGTTAAATCCGCCCTACCGTATTCCATAAATACATCTTTCAGCACGGGCCGACTTATCTGTTCAAAAACGCGCAGCATCCTTTCACTTAAATTGTCGTTCTCGTCAATATATGTAACGAAACCATAATTTAGCGATGCTGTCATTTCAAGTCTGGAATGATCTAAATCATCTCCAATACCTATTGGAAAAATTCCGGCCTTATTAATATTTAGATTTTCAATTTGAATAGGATCCACAAGAGATCGGCCATTCGTAAACACAAGAATGGAATTGCTTAATGAATCATCTTTAATTTCATTCAAGCATTCCTTCAAACCGTTATCCAATCTAGATCCGTTTGAAATAGCCGCAGTTGAAAGATATGTCTTAGCATCTTGAACGTTTGCCGAATCTGCCCTAACCGGAGAGCTTTTCCAGGCCAGTACATTCTGATTAAACAGCACAATGTTAAAGTAGTCCTTGGGTGATAAGTAATTAAGCGCTTGTGTAATGGCGCTGATGCTTTGTGTAAAGCCGGTGCCGTACATAGTAGATGAATTTGAAAGCAAAAATATAACGCGCTTGGGCAGAACGCTGTCGGCAGCCGCTTCATTCTGCGGGCGGATGAAAAGCAGAAAATGCCCGTCTTCAGTATCGCCTGCGGTTGAATAGAAATCGACTCCGAGTGTTGAATGATCCGTTTCATAAAAAAATTGAAGATCGGTATTGATATATGCCTTTGGTTTAACCAGCTCCAATTTAAGGTTGTTTGCATCGCTGGTTAAAATTTTATAACCTGTGTGTGAAGGCAGATCGAAATTAGTAATAGCAGAAGTCGATTCAACATTAATATTAATTTGGAGATCGTCCAAGGGATATTGAATAAACTCGCCGGTATTAAGCGGGAAGGTATATGAGTACTTCCCCTTGTAATAGTCGCACATACTTACGTAATGAAGCTCGGTTTTCTGGATCATCCCGGCAGTAATTCCTTTCAGGTAAATCTTAATGCCGTTGCGGCCAATATAATTATTTACGGCAGCAGCCATATTGCCTTCGCCAGTGCCAGGATTAACCGCCTGCTCTTTTACTTTAAGAACGGCCTGGTATAAAGAATCGTTATACCAATAGAGAAACTGTGTAGCCCTGGCATCCGGCGGAAGCGGGAAAGAATAAACCGCATCAGTCGAGTCGGTCCATTCGTTTACAAATTCCTGGTATACAATTGTTTCGGCAACGGCGCCTTTAATGTTTACTGTAACGTGCGTTGCTCTTAGTCTTAAAAAGTCTTTAGGATATTCCTTTTTAGTCGGCATTAATAATCCCGTTGCAAATAAATTAGAAACAGCAGACAGGATTAAAGCTATGGTTATATAATTTATCTTTTTCATTTCGGCCCCTTTACTTTAAGTATAATATTTTTGCGGTTTCAATATAATCGTTCAGGTTTTTGCCGGTAAGGATAAGTTGAACTATATAAAACCCGGAGCCCAGCTGCATGCCTTTATCGTTGCGGGCATTCCATTTAACGGATTGCATGCTGCCCCCGCTTAAAACGATTTCATTTACGCGCTGGCCGAGTAAATTGAAAATCATGATCTTCCCGCTTTCATAATTACCTTTACTTATCCTTAAAGTTACTTCCGGATTAAACGGATTGGGATAAAACGAAAGCCTGTTGGCTGTTATCTTTTGACTGCTGCGATCAAAGTTATAAGTAGAGCTTCCGCCTAATCCTGCATACCTTATCATCAATTTAATTTGGTGTGTATTCTGGGAAGGGTCCAGCACATTAAATGAAATTAAGTATTTATAAGATGATTTTAGCCTTGACATATCGAGCATTATATCCCGGAAGTTTCCGTTTATATCGTAATAATTTCCTCCGGTAGGATTAATTATAGGATCGTAATAACTCGATTTATATGATAATGTGCCGACGGAATTTACAGTTACATCGCTTGCAAGCAGTGCGTTAATAACCGCATCTTTCGTAAGAGAAGTATATGAATCCCTCTCGTGGTAATTAGAATCAGTAATCCATATTATTATATGCTTCGCACTCGATCGGAATAAAAACTTCGAAGCATTCAATAGTGCCTGAAGCGAATTCTCGGGACTGTCACCGCCGCCGTGAGCAAACTGCTGGGCAACAATAGATTGAAATGCACCCGGATCTTTCGTAAAAGGATAAATGTTTTCAACATCGTCAAGGAAAGTAACGAGCCCAAGTTGATAATCAATCTTTTGACTTTTAAGACTATCTGTAAATTCAATTATATTATTTTTAACGCTGTTTATTATTCCTCCCATGCTGCCGGTTACATCTAGTACAAACACAAAATCAACCGAATTTACTCCTCCCGAAAGATCTTTCCTCAAATCAAATGTATTTATTTTTTGGTTGTTATCATACAAAAAAACATTGTCTTGATTAAGCTGAGTTATGTAGTAATTAGTTTCCTTCATTTGAACTTTAAATGATAAGTCAATATTAGGATAAGTATTCGATCCAAGCGAGTCAATCAAAACAACCAATCCCGTATCCGAAACCGGTGTGGCCGGAATAAATACGCTGCGGTGTATTTCATCCACCAGGTTAGCGCCGTTGTAAATTCTCGCAACTGCCTCTACAACTTTATCTTCATATACTAAATGGGACTGAAAATTTACCTTGGCATATCCGTAACCCGAAGAATTTAATTGAATGTTATAATCGCCCAAGTCGGCAGATAGATAAGCCTGAGTCTCCAATTTAACAGTCCAGTCGTTGTTTTGGCTATTCTCGGCAGCAGCTTCAATGGAAGTATTAAATTTATCCGGGAATAAAATTTTATTATCCAACGAAAGGAAATTAGGCAGGTCCCATCTTAAAAATACCGCAGATGAAAAGTCCGGCTGAAGCAAAGCAACGGTTGTAGAACAAATTTTTTCCTGTAACGGAGATAAAGTTTCTTCCGCCCAGTAAAATTTTAGATCGAGATCGTAAAGCATATTTTGCATTGCGGAAGTGAAGACCGGGCCCTGATCTTTATAAACATCCTGCCAGTTTGCTGCAATAAGCATGTCAGGATTTTTGTTGAATGATATTCCAATACCAATCCCTTTGGCACCGGAAGACTTTTCCCAGATATTTATATTTGATGGGACGGTGCCCGCATCAAACTGCGCTGCACGGTTTAGAAATCCACTTTGAGTCTCCAGGCAGCCGTCGCCCCATTTACCAAGCGCCGGATCGATTACCAGGCCTAATCCTAAATTTTGCGAGACGGAAGCTAAGTTTACAATTTTTTGCACAAGCTTAACGCTCTGCCCGCCGTTCATGCTTATCATAAAAAATGAAACTGAGACTTTTCCGGCGGCGAATGATGTAACTGAAAGAGTATCGCCGTTTTTCTTAACCTCATTATCCGCAGCATTTAAGAAATATTCATCCGGCTTGTACCACTGCCCGTTAACTGAAAAAACCGGGTAAGAGGTTAATGCATAAGGATGGCCGAAAGTAACTGCACAGTTATCATCTAACTTGCCCGGTGAAATGCCGTTTGAAGTTCCGATTGTAAAATAGCCTCCCGAAATCAACGTCATTTCTATTCTATTGTTTTGAATTTGTCTTGAAGAGTAACCGGCAGCAGACTTTAATGACTTACTTTTTTGAAGTCCGTCGGTAACTATGTCGAATAGCTTTTTGTCTTGTCCGTAATTGTTATAAACGAACAGATAAAGAGCCAATAAGAGAAATATTTTTTTCATATAAACCCCGATTTAAAAAATTTTTTAATTTCAGTAATACTCGTCTGAAAACATAAACACACTCATCTCATAAGTATCATTTTTTTAATTTGCTTTAAATCTCCGGCTTGGATCGAATAAAAATAAATTCCGCTGGGCACCATGTTTCCGTTGGAGTCTTTGCCGTTCCAGGCAATGCTGTACTTGCCGGGCGCTTTGTCTTCGTTTAAAAGCAAGCAAACCAATTGGCCCAACGAGTTATAAATGCGGATTGCAACATGGTAGGTTGAACGGTTATTAGGTAAAATAAATCCTATTACCGTAGACGGATTAAATGGATTCGGATAGTTCTGTTCCAGAATAAATTTATCCGGTAAGCTCTTGCTGTCTTCGTCTACTGCTGTGGTGGGGGGCGGATTAATCGGGTCGACGTACAACGCAGTGTAGGGAGTAACTATCTGGTATTTTAATCCCAGGTCAATAACCTGGTTTACAAGTTCGGCCGTCTCGCCGTAAATTTCTATAAGCTTTAATATGTCGTCTATTTTGGCTTTTGCCCAAAGCCTCGGAACGAACCGGTTCCCCGTTAGCGTATCGGCAAAGTTTATTTTCTGGTTGTACTCAAAATCCTTAGAGTGCAGCTTTCCTTTTAAAGTAACGTTAAATGTACCCAAGCTGTTGTACATGCCTAGCTGCGTTACCTGGCTTCCCCAGAAAAGGTCACCGATAATTTTGGGGTACTGGTCCCATGCTTTAAGACCGCCCATATCGATCTGAATATCCGTCATGACGGGCTTGGAAATTCTTTGGAAATGATCATTCACTACAAGGGCAATGCTGTCGTCGGAGGCGATGAATTTTGCGTAGCCGTGGTTTTCATTTGCAAGGCTTGTAAGGAAGGAGCGGCTGACATCGGTACCTACCCCGAAGGAAAATATTCTTACTCCTTTTTTGTTATACCCACTAGCATCAATTAAGATCGAATCGGTATTTGTTTTGCCCCAGGTGGGCTTCCCGTCTGTTAAGAAGACCAGGTCGTTGGAGGTAGAGTCTTCGTAGCTTTGATTTAAAGACTCGCTCAATGCCCCGTCGATGTTGGTCATTCCTAGGGCATACATTTGAAAGACAAAATCCTTTGCCGCCTTTATATTCTCAGACGAAGCCGGAACCAGATCGGGTTTAAATTTATCCACAAACGTTCCGAACGTAACAATGTTAAACTTGTCCTTTGTGCTCAGAAGGTCTAAGAAATTATTCAGAGCGCTTTTTACCTGGTTCAATCTTAAGCCTTCCATGCTGGAAGAAACATCGGCGGTAAATACAATGTCCTTCGGTATAATGTCGTCATTGCCAAGGTTATCCGGCGGAGTAATCCAAATAGCATAGTAGCTGTCCGTGCCGATGGAATCATCCGGAACCGGAGTATATGTTAATACGGAAAAATGAACGCTGTCCCTTACGGTTTCAAACTCTACGGTAAGGTCTTTATCGGGGGTAAAATTTTCATCGCCGTAAAAAAGTTTATACTCGTTGTCCGAAATTTTATCAATCCTTGTCGCAGAGGAATTTTGGTGCGAAGGAGAAAAAAACTTCTTAAACGGATATTGAGAAACCGCATCAAGATTAATCGAAACAGTCTGCAGCGGTTTGGAAGAAAGCTGCAGAGTATTCAGCTGGAATAAATACTTAACCACTCCCAGGTCGTACTGCAGAGGCTCTACATAAGTTATCTCGGTACGTACATCGGTGTCCGCATTTATCGGTACAATACTAAGTCTGAAGAGATTATCGCCTAAATATTCCAGCAGTGCGGGGTCCATCCACTGCCTCAGCCTCTGGTTGTAATCGTTAACCGCCTGCTGTCTTTCCCTAATTGAAGCCACAAACCTTTGACCGTTAACCCAATAAACAAGCTCGGCCATAGTAGCATTTTCCGGCAAAGGGAAAATGTAGATAGCTTCTACCGAGGTGTTCATCTCGTTATGGAATGTCTGGTCAACATGGGTAACTGCTATCTGCTCGCGTATATTAACAGTGGCGTCTATTTTTTTTATCCACATCTTCTGGTATTCCTGGCTGCTGAAACGCGGGCGTGCAAACAATGCACCAACAGCGTGTGCTTTTGAATTGATCAACAAGATTGATGCTAGCACAAAAAAGACTGCGAGGGATTTATTCAACCTGCTCATATTCTCACCCTTTCATTTTGTTAATAAAAAATGTTTCAGAAATTATCGGTACTTACATTTGCTTTATTATTTATAAAAGAAGCGAACCGGATTTATAAATATAGAGCAAACTTTCCGGCTGCTCTGGCAGGTAAATTTAGAAGCGCATTCCCTCAAACACTGTAAACGAAACTGAAGTTAGATTTTTAATGGATTTAAAAGATTAAATTGCGTCTGTTCTTTTAAATTCCCGTTTATACCCTTTATTTTAAAATTAAAATTTTCTTTCTGTTATAATATAAAAAATTTTTAATCAAAAGAAACAAAAATTATTAACTCATTTTACGCAGGAATACATTTTGATGTCCGCATTGTCATTCCCACGAAAGTGGGAATCCATTTTTTATCATATTTTCGCATCTTGGATACCCGCTTTCGCGGGTATGACACTAAAGCTTTATAATTTTGCGTAACATGAGTTATTAATATTAAGGCAAAGCTGTCCCGTTAACAACAAAATTTAAAACTTCTGAAGCATCATAGGGACTGACAGTACCGTCTCCGTTAACATCGGCAGCCCAAACCGAAGCCGGATCGTTCAGCTGGATTAGCCCGGCATAATATCTAAGTATAATAGCTGCATCATAAGCCTGCAAAATACCGTTCCCGTCAACATCGCCTTTTAATCTGCTGTAATTAATAGAAAAATTATTTGGGCTGATACTATTATTGAAAGAATTACTTACATCGCTAATCCTAATTTTGCATTGGATAGAGGGGACCGTATTAATTTTCCATAAGTAAGCATTTGTTAATGCCGGGAAACTGTTTATAATTGAATTCCAGCTTATCCCGCCGTTTGTTGTCAATTCTATCTTTATGCTATCGATACTGGAGCTTGCCCAGGTTATATTATAAGTACTGTCGATAAACCAATTCTCTCCTCCTACAGGTGAAGTTAATACAATGGAAGGCAGCAGACTTATGGAAAAAACATTATTACTAGTATCTCCTACTGTGGTATCTTCAACGTCAATTATCCTTACCAAAGCAGCGGATGTCGGAGTATTAGGTATTGTCCATGTATATCTCTGGCTGACCGCAGGAGTACTTGATATAATATTTATCCACTTAACTCCGCTGTCGGTTGAATAATCGACCTTGACATTATTAATATTTTGGTAGGTCCATGTAATATCCTTTACACTAGTAATAAACAATTTTTCACCTCCATTTGGTGAAGTTATTGTAATGGCCGGATATGGATTTATCGAAAATACATTGTTACTTGTATCTGCGACATTTGCATTATTTACATCATAAATTCTAACCAATGCCGAAGAAGTTTGAATATTCGGAATTGTCCAGGCATAAGTTCCAGCTGCTGCGGGAACATTTGTAACAATATTATTCCATGTAACGCCGTTGTTTGTTGAATAATCAATACCGACATTACTAACATTTACCGAGGCCCATGTTATATTATGTATGCTGCCTATTATCCAGTTCTCGCCTCCGTTAGGAGAAATTACAGTTACTGAGTCAAGTTGTTTACTCAACGAGAATTTTGCCCATGCAGTTCCCCACCGGCCGTCTTCGCTGCTAATTACAGTTCCCCTTGTAATCGCATATTCATTATAAACCCAGAAAGTAGTATTATCCGAAGGGTCTATGGATATGCCTGAATAATCACCCCACCTGTTGCTGCCTCCGCCGAAAGTACGGTAATAATAATCTAATCCTTCTCTATAAACAACAGACGATCCGATTGTACCGGCAGGATCACTGGCAAGTCTTCCCGCATAATATGCGCCTGCATATTTTGTAGGAGATGATGCAGAAAAGCCTATTCCCATATCACCCTGGGCATCAACTGCAACAGAAGGATAATACGTATAAGTGCCCGGAGAAATATCTTCCCCGCCCACATAACCTTCGTCCGCGGTTAATAGTAGGTTGGTATTGGCGGTATTAATTTTTATCCAGAATGCGGTTGTCTGTCCGGCATCTGCGCCCGAAGGAGGGACTACAGTCGTTGTTATCCACAGGTTATTATTTTTCCACAATGCGCATAAGGTACGCCGGTCTCCTACATCGATAGTATTGGAAGAGCCCGGCTGCGGTGCGCCCGGCAGATCAACCAGGTTTAAATTATCGATTTTCCCGATATCGATATATTGGTTTGTAAAGCTTGGCGCCGACAAAGGATTGTTGATGAGGATTATACCGGCATACTCATCTGTTTGATCTGTTAAGCCCGAATAGCTGACGAGGAATGTACCGATGGTGCCTGGCAAACTACCGTATGTATGAGCAGGCTGCATTGTAGTATAGATTGCACCGGCGGCGTTTTGAGGATTGTATACATTTGCCGTTGCTGTGCCTCCCGAATATAAAGATGCCTTGGATATTATCCATAGCCGCGTCCCGCCGTAAAGGCCGCCTGTTGCCGCAAAGCTAAAAATATTCGAAGTAATATAAACCGCATTGGAGTCTACAGCCAGGCCGGGAAAATCTGCCCAACTTTCTTTACCGCTTGCAATTATCTTTGAATTTATGGCTGTAAAATACCAGCCGTCCGAAGGGTTATCGTCTTTGGAAACTGCAACGAATATCCGTGAAGAATTTGCCGGGCTTCCGTAAGAAGTATCGGTCTGCTCCAGGCAAATGGCTACAAACCTATTCTTATACTGGTCGTATATTACTTTCGGATCGAAGCCGCCGGTTAACGGGTTTAACACAGAAAAAAAATTCTGCAGACTTACGCTGTTTATTCTTGTGCCGCTTTTAGTGTACCATTCAATTGAAGTATTAACAATGTTAACAAGATAATTCAGGCCTGCGGCGCCGTTAGGATCGGGGGGAATGCTGTAGAAACCGCTGTTGGCCGCATTCGCGTCAAAATTAATTGCATCGAATGAAGACGCCGTTGATTGTACTGCCGGAGGCGTTTTGATTTTCTTATATACCTCGTCAATCTTAAAATTTGTCCTTGAGTATTTTGCAAGCTGATAAACCGAATTGTACAGAGCCCCGCCGGAAATTTTCGGTATTTCGCTGGAGGAAATATTCTGAGCTATAATTACAGAATTGAAACCGGACAAAACAGCGGCAATAAAAAAAGCAATGTAAAATTTTCCGTTATTCATTTATCCAAATCGGTTAATAATATTTGTATACGTATTGAACTATTCCTATTGGTCTCTTGTCTTTATCGTATTTAATTTCTTCTACTATGTTCCCTCTTTTATCATATTTATATTCGTAGATATTCTGCAGATCGCCATCGCTGTTATAGCTTATCGAGCCGGTCTTTTGACCGGCGCTGTTATATTGATTTATTATTTTGAATTCCATGTCGCCTTTGGCATCGTACCACAAATCATTCACAAGATTTCCTAGTTCATCGTACTTATAGATATAATAGTCCTCCATTTCGTTGCCCATATTATATCTTACCGCTTTAATTTTATTTCCGAATTCATTGTACTCGTAGGTAAAGCTTTTATCGGCAATACCATCGGAATTATACCTGATTGTTTTTATCCTGAATCCCCTGTCATCGTAGTTGTACTTATATGATTGATCGGCTTTCCCTCTCCTATTAAAAAAGACCGTCTCCGTTAAGAAACCGTCTCTATCATACTTAAGCTGAGAGATTTTATTGCCGTTAACCAGCTTTCCTCTCTTGTTGTATTCAAATGCTATTTTATCGATCGATTTAATCCTCTGGGACTTTACGAGGTTCCTTTCTTCAAATTCTATATTTTTAATTACCGGAGCGGGCTTAACTTCTTTTACCGGTTCCTTGGGCCTTTCTTTTTTTACAGTCTCTTTGGTAGATGAACAGCCTGCCAGCAAAATCCCGAATAAAAAGATCAAAGCAATTTTTAAATAATTTTCTTTCATTAGTTTTTCTCCGGCAAAGAGAGGGTAAAATAATAAATTGAACAAACGAATAATTCTAAATTAAAAAAAATTTTAATAGTTCACCTATTTTTATTTTTTTACTTCTATGCCGTCTTTAAAATAAAGTTCTTTCACAACATTTCCGGTACCGTCATATACAAGCCATTGGCCGTTTCTTTTCCCGCTCAAATAAAATCCATGTTCCTTAAGAGCGCCGTTAATATAGTACCAGAGCCATTTGCCGTCCGGCATATCGTTTTTAAAATTACCTTCGCTTTCCAGCTGAGAATTATTGTAGTAATATTTCCACAAGCCTTCGTTTTTGTTATTTACCATCCTGCCCTGCATTTGAAGATTACCGTTGCTATAAAAGACTTTAAATTCACCGTCCTTCAATCCGTTCATAACATCGTATTGAATCGTCATGCCCCGCACCTTTCCGATTTCTCTTCCAGTAAACGGCTTGGTGCTTCCTTTCTGATAAATTTTCCCGTTGATTACTATTAGCTGATTCCCACTGTATTTTTTACTGCTGCAGGATGCTAAGCAACTGATTAGCAAAAGGAATACAAAAAACTTTCCGGTAAGGTGCGGTTTACTTTTTGAATGAGGTATATGCATCTAAAAGAATTTTTTTAGTCGCCAGCAAATCCTGAGAAATTACCTTTACCTCTCCGATAACCGGCATAAAGTTGGTATCCCCGTTCCACCTGGGAACAATATGAAAATGCAAGTGCTCATGAAGCCCTGCCCCGCTTGCTATTCCAAGGTTCAAACCAATGTTAAATCCGTCCGGATGAAAATTAATTTTCAATGCATTTACAGCCAGCTGCAGCTTTTGCATAGCTTCCAGGCTTTCCCCCACGGTTAATGAAGAGAAATCGCTGGTATGCCTGTAAGGAACAACCATTAAGTGACCGTTATTATAAGGATACAAGTTCAGAACGGTAAAGGTTAATTCTCCCTTATCTACCAAGAGATTTTCAGGATCGGATAAATTCTGTTTCGAAATATTGCACAGAATACATCCCTGCGATTTGTCGTTTTCCTTTATCAATTCAATATACTGCGACCGCCAGGGAGACCAGAGTTTTTCCATTTTACCTCATATTAAAAAGAAGGCGGTTTCATCTAACCGCCTTTTTGAAGTTTACTAATGTCCTTCTTCTCTTTGTTTGTTATACTCGTCAATTATTTTCTGCTCTACTTCTTTCGGAACTTCCTCATAATGCGAGAATTTCCTGCTGTGAACTCCTCTGCCGGAAGTTAAGCTTCTTAACGTAGAAGAATATTTATAAAGCTCGGCAAGCGGAACCTGCGCTTTAATAATCTGGAAATGGCCGTTGGAATCCATACCCAGAATTTTACCGCGCCTGCTGGAAATATCGCCCATTACATCGCCCATGAACTCTTCAGGGACAGTTACCTCCACTTCATAAATCGGCTCAAGCAAACAAGGTTTCGCCTCTAGCATACCCTTCTTAAAGCACTGGGCAGCAGCCAACTTAAAGGACATTTCGTCCGAATCAACTGTATGGTAGGTTCCGTCAAACAGAGTTACTCTAACATCCACAACCGGGTTACCGGAAATTACTCCCTTTTGCATCGTCTCAACTACTCCCTTTTCAATTGCCGGAACAAACCTGCCCGGCACAACTCCGCCTACAATTGCATCTACAAATTCAAAGCCTTTTCCTCTCGGCAGCGGTTCCATTTTAAAATGAACATGCCCGTATTGACCTCTACCGCCCGATTGTTTTTTATGCTTATATTCAATGTCGTCTACTTTACCTTTTATAGCTTCGCGGTAAGGCACTTTAGGCTCAACCATATCAACGTCAACTCCGTAACGCTCCTTCAATCTTTTTACAGCCAAGCTTAGTTGAAGCTCGCCCTGGCCGGAAATTATTGTCTGGGAAATTTCGGGATCGAACTTTACGCTGAATGAAGGGTCTTCTTCGTGCAATGTATGAAGACCGGTGGCAATCTTATCTTCATCGCCTTTTGCCTTAGGAATAATTGCCGCATTAATTACAGGCCCGGGAAAAGAAATAGGATTTACAAGTACAGAAAGATTCTTTGATGATAAGGTGTTGTTGGTATGAGAATCTTTCAGTTTAACGACAGCTCCCAGATCCCCGGCATAAATTTTCGTAACATCTGTTCTGTTATGGCCGTTTAGAACGGATAGCTGGCTAAGCCTTTCCGTTTTTTCGTTTGTCTGGTTGGTCAAATCCAAACCGGCAAAGGTGGTGCCGGAAAAAACTTTAAATAAGGAAAGCTCGCCCACATGCTGCTCGGATATTGTTTTAAAGATGAACATTACCGTCTCGCCGTTTGCATCAGGCTTAACCATAACCTTGTTATTGTTGCCCTTAAGAATTAATTCCTCTCCAAGGCGGTCAGCCGGAGAAGGTAAATATTTAGAGACGAAATCGAGAAAGTTATTTATCCCGACTCCTTTGATAGCGGAAACCGTAAATACAGGCGTCAAATTCCTTTTAACTATAGCCGTCTTTATTCCCGCCTCAAGGTCTTCATCAGAAAGGGTACCTTCTTCAAAATATTTGTTCATTAACTCTTCGGAGGTCTCGGCAACTTTTTCAATAAGCTCGGTTCTGTAAGCTTCGGCAGTTTGTTTTAAGTCGCCGGGTATATCCGTAACACTTACTTTTTTACTACCGGCATCGCCGTATTGATAGGCCTTCATCGAGATAACATCGACAACACTGTTAAAATTAAGACCTTCGTTAACGGGAAAAGTTATAAGAACGGCATTAGACGAGAGCCGGTCTTTCGCCTGCTGCTCGGTCTGTTTATAATTTGAATGTTCGTTATCAACTTTATTTATTAAAACGGCCATTGGAAGGTTAAATTCATTTGCAAACCTGGTCGAATTTTCGGTTCCTACTTCCACTCCTTCTACGGATTTTAAAACAACAACGGCAGTATCGCACACGCGCAGCGCCGATTTTACATCGCCAAGAAAATCCGAATAACCCGGCGTGTCGAGCATATTTATTTTTAAATTATTCCATTCAAGGTGTAAAAGAGAAGTTGATATTGAGATTTGTTTTTCTATTTCGTTTGGCGTATAATCGGAAGTGGTATTTCCTTCGGCAATATTACCGATTCTGTTTATTTCTCCGGCAGTAAAAAGCATAATTTCGGAAAGGGATGTCTTACCGCTTCCGCCATGACCTATAAACGCAATATTTCGTACTGATTCGGCGTTATATTCTTTCAATAGATATTCCTCCTTAGATTCAAGGTGAGATTATTGCATAAAATAATATGTTTGTTATTTTCTCCTGTAGGCATTCCAGAAAGCACTTACCCCGTTAGCTATTGCGGAGAGGCTTTTAAGGAGTTCCAATACCGATCCTTCAAAACCTCCCCGGATTTTTTCTTCCAGTTCCAAAATCGTATCCACTCTATCTTCAACTTTGTCCACTATGTTTCTCGTAACGTTAAGCTGTCTGCCTGCTTCATCGGAAAGACGGTTCAAATTATTGCTTAGCTCGGTAGCAGACGAAAGCAATGGCTTTATATCGGAAGACAAATCCCTTACTTCCGCTTCGATAAATTTAATCGATCTGGAGATGCGGTTGAGGTAAACAATTAATGATATACAAAGAGCTGCAGCTGAAGCCAGCAGAATGATTGTAAATACGGGTACTAGATTCATAATAATTTTACTTAAAGTTTAAGCGCTTTTTGCACTTTTATATGCATCAACACCTGCCTTAACAGCTTCTTTTAATTTGGAAGCTTCGCTTCCGATGGTTTCTTTGCCGTGCGTAACGGTATCGGAAACCCTGGCCTTGGCGTCGCCGAAGATTTTTTCGGCATCGCGTAAAAGCTCATCGGATTTTACTTTAGCATCGCTAATTAATTTTTCCGATTTCCTTTTACCTTCATTTATAAGATCCTTAGCCTTATCCTTTGCCTCGGCTATATACTTGTCTGCTTCGTCCAGGTATCCTTCCGCCTTTGTTTTGATATCTTCTCTTAATTCTTTACCGCTTTTAGGTGCATATAAAAGAGCAAGCACCGCACCAACTATTCCTCCGGCAAGAAAACCTATCAGCAAACCTTTTCCAACATTATTTTCAGCCATGATTTTCTCCTTTATTATAGTATATTTCTGCTTATTGAATATAACAAGCACTTGTTTGAAAATCAAGAAACAAAACCGTTCAAAAATAAGCAAATTAATTTATAATTTGACAAAATTAATTTCACAATTTTTTCTATCGACTTACAATTTTAAGAAGCCTTAACACCCGTTGCACCTTTAGCCGGGACAACGATTTTTGATCTGCCGCAAATGACGGCATCTAATTTGTAACCGTCTCAACAGTAATCTTTCCGTACCTGTTTTGATAAATCGACACGCTTAAAATTCCAATTAAAAGCGCGAACCACAATGTTACTACCCTAACAATAAAGGTTGAAGCCACGGCCAGATCTTTGGGAAAATTATTCCTTATCAGCATAAAAGTTAACGATCCCTCGGTTACCCCCAGGCCGCCGGGCAGCATTGTAATTGCGCCTACTATTGTTGCAAATCCGTAGCTGAAGGCCGCCCAAAGGAAACTTATTTCCAGATTAAAATTAATAAGAATTAAATGATATCCCAAACATTCGAATGACCAGGAAATTATACTTATAATAGTGGACAAGAAGAGCGGCCAGGGTCTAAGCATAAGGTAAGAGCTTTCGTATGCATTCTGTATGCTTTCCAAATGCTTCTCTAGGAATTTAATTTTTCCCAGCAAGCCTATAATTCTCAGCGCAATATTCCTGTTGCTTATTACTATCAGAACGATAAGGAAAAAAATTCCGACGCCGATTATTATTTCCCTGCCGAAGTTAAATATGTAGGCGCCGATTAAAGTTATAAAAATCAAGGAGACAAAATCGGTAATCCTCTCTACAAAAATTACCGGGAAGGTCCTGCTCATCGGGGTGCCGGAAATTTCCTTAACCAGGTACGACTTCATAAGCTCACCCATCTTGCCGGGAGTAACGCTCATTATTAAGCCCGACATAAAAATTGAGAACGAATCAATCCTCTTTATTTTAACATTTATTATGGATAAGAAGTAATCCCACTTAAGGAACCGGAACAAATAATTACCGAAGGAAAGCAGCAGAAGCAGCGGAAAAATAATCCAGTTGAATGATTCAAAAGCAGAGACGACATCGTTTATGTTTGCATAAATTGTAAATGCAAGGTAAAGAATGCCGGCAACGCTAAGAGATATTAAAACTTTTTTCTTAATCTTCTTCAGCAATTACAAAATCCTTAATAGAGATTGATACAATTTAGTTAACGGCAAGCCGACTACGTTATAATAGCATCCGCTTATCTTCTTAACGAAGACCGCACCGAAATCGTCCTGTATTCCGTACGCTCCCGCTTTATCCATCGGGCTGCCTGTTAAGACATAGTCTTTAATCTCACCGGGGCTTAATTTTCTAAAAGTGACATAAGTTTTTTCATAATCGGTTATAATATTTTTACTGGCCGAGTTATAAACCGTGAACCCGGTATAAACAATGTGTGTGTTTCCACTAAGCTTTTTCAAAATCCTTTTGGCGTCTCTCTCATCAGCAGGCTTGCCAATAACCTTACCGTTAAGCACAACAATGGTATCGGCAGTAATAATAATTCCATTCTTCACTTCGGTCAACGCTTTATCAAGCTTTTGAAGTGAAAGTCTTTTTACAATCTTAACCGGTGCTTCTCCGTTATGAACGCTTTCGTCAACTTCAATATTCAGTATCTTAAATTTTAAATTCAATTGATCCAGCAATTTTTTTCTGCGCGGCGATTTAGAGGCAAGATATATCGGCAATGATGCATTTATCATTTTAACTCCTTAACTGTTGTTCCGGGAAAATAGAAAGACAAAATCTCACTGTAGCTTTTCCCTTCAATTGATTGATGAATAGCGCCCCATTGGCATAAGCCTACGCCGTGTCCGTTCCCTTTGCCCGTAATAACAACTTCGTCGTTTTCTTTTAACGAGATGTTGAACATCGTGCTTTTCAAAATTCCGATGTTGTCGGCAGTCCTTATGACTGATCTTATATTATTACCGATTAAACTAACGGTACTCGTAGTTCCGTCGTCCGAAATTAAATTAACTGCCAGCACTTTAACCCTTCCGGATTTGTACCTGCTTTCAACTTCTGCACTTTTAATTTTATAATTTCCGTCATGCAATAATCCGGCCGTTCTCAGCCTGTCTATAAAAACACTTTGGGGATAATCTTCTTCCCATAAAAAGCCTGGGGCGATAGAGCAATTAGGCGGATCGCCGTCTTTCACACCGTCAAGATAGGGCGCGTCTTTAATCCCGAAAACGTCTCTTGCGTTTGCAGTATGTCCCCCGCAGGCAGCGTGATAAAAAACCTTTGCAGGCCTGCCGTCGTATGTTAGAATAAGGCTGCGGGTATCGTCAACAGCCTTATCGGCTATAGGTTGTTCAATATCGGCGCCGCCGTATACCTGATCTCTCGTATCCAGGTAAACGTCAAAATAAGACTGCCTGCCGTTATACTTCATAATAGTATAGGTACGGGCACAAATAGCAAAAGCTTTTAGGGCCTGGAAGTAACTATCTCCCTGGCCGACCGGCATTTCTGCAGGCACAACTCCCTTAAGATAATCTTCCAAGGTTACTCTGTTTATTGCCTGTACTTCTGAACCGTTTGAAACAAATTTCAAATAGCCCCGGTACCGCCTACCGTTATAGGAAATAAATTGGTCAGCTTCCTGAGGTTTCAGTTCAAAGTAATTGCCGGTAAAAATTTTCCCGGCTATTTCAAGCCGGAGAGACTCTCCGTTAACCGAAAAGTTTAGCAGGTTGCCTTTTTTTACCAAAGCAAAAACCCTGGTTTGGTTAAGCAGCATAACCGGTTTCTCAACAACATAAGACAGACTATTATTTTTATCTGATAATAAAACTCTAATCGGAAGACTTTTGGAAGGGACGTAAGTTTCTTTTCTTTCAACATATCTCGAAGAAGAGCATCCGGCAATAAACATTAATAAAAATAATGGTACAAAGTATTTCAGAAACAAGTATCTGATTTTCAATTTACAATTTTAAATTTTAGTGCCACAAAAATGTGGAAATAATCCGAAAAATTCTAATGAATAAAAATTTAAAGAGAAAAAAAGAATTGAATGATTTGGATTGGCCAGGCTATCTGAACATTGCCTTTATGCTGCCCCACGTTCTTTTGATGCCTGAAATATTAAGTGAAACGGATGCGGTTTTATCTTCTATTGTGGTATAAGAGCCGTCGGTGTCTACTATCTTTAATCTGTAAATATAAATCACGTCATTTGTCTTGTAGGCAGACTTGTCGACATACTGATAAATATGACTGCTGTTCGGCTGCACGGTAGCTACATCAAAAAAGTCCGATTGCGGTGTTCTTTTTTGAATAACAAAATTCTGTACGTTTGTTTCTTCGGAAGTCTTCCATTCAAGGATTACATTATCACCGTCTGCGGTGGCATGGAAATAGTCTATATATGCACCCGCAAAAGCCGTGGCTACAAAAGCAAATAACACCAGATATTTTATAAGGGAACCTTTTTTCATGACTAAAATATATTTCTATTGCTTAATAATGTCAAGAAATAACATAATAAAAATCAAAAAAAAACATTTAATGTAAATAAAGCTTGGGGTACTAGCTTTTCCA
>JAKAJV010000044.1 GCA_021813585.1 Bacteroidota bacterium
TATTTTTACAATTTCTTGAATGTCTTCATTCTTAAGATCAGGATAAATCGGAAGACAAAGTACCTGACCGGTAATTTTTTCTGCCGCAGGCAAATTTTCAGATTCGGCAGATTTAAATGCTCTATACGTCGGGAACTGGCTTATCAGCGGGTAGAAATATCTCCGCGCATAAATATTATTTTCTTTTAGCCTGTTATAAAGCTCGTCTCTCTTCACCGGGAATTTTTCTTCATCAATAAAAATTGGGAAATAGGCGTAATTGTGCTGCACGCCGTCTATTTCATAAAGCATCCGGATGCCTTCTATATTTGATAATTCATGCTTGTATGTTTCGGCTATTTTTTTTCTGCTGGCAATATATTTTTCAATATACTTTAGTTGCAGCAATCCAAGCGCTGCCTGGAATTCATTCATCTTAGCATTTATACCTGGGCCCACAACCGTAACTTCGTCGGCAAAGCCGAAGTTCTTTAGAAAATCTATTCTCCTTTTTGTTTTATCATCATGGCAGACTATTGCACCGCCCTCAAAAGTTGTAAAAACTTTAGTGGCGTGAAAGCTTAAAACAGATAAATCACCGAAGTTAAGTACTGAAGTTCCGTTAAGCTTTACGTTAAATGCATGGCTTGCATCATAAATAACCTTTAAGCCGTAAGTATCGGCAATCATATTAATTTCATCAACCTGGCAAGGATTTCCATAAACATGAACTGGTAAAATTGCTGTCGTCTTCGGAGTGATAGCGGCTTCTATTTTAGAGGGGTCTAAATTGCAATAAACAGGATCAACATCCACAAAAACCGGAGTAATCCCGTTCCAGTGCAGTGCATGAGTCGAGGCTACAAAACTATATGGTGTAGTTATAACCTCGCCTGTAATTCTGAGTGTCTGTAATGCGGTTATAAGCGCCAGCGTACCGTTCGTAAATAGCGATATGTATTTTACTCCGAGAAAGTCTGCCAATTCTTTTTCAAACAGCTCATGGTACTTGCCGTTGTTTGTTAGATTTTTGCTTTCCCAGATGTCTTTAAGGTATTCCACAAATTCTTCCAGTGGAGGAAGTGCGGATTGAGTGACATTTATTCTATTCCCAGATTGTGTTGCTTTTAATTTATATTGATTCTCTGGGAAAATCTTCTCAAGAAAAATATTCGTTGATTGCTTAACTGCTGCTAGCATGAAAACCTTAAAAATTCAATTTTTAGGTTTCTTGTGCTAAAACCATTCCATCAAAATTTTTATTAATTGGCAAGTTTTTACGAGTTATCTGAGTAAAATTGATTTCTTGGCTAACATTAGCCAACTTATCTTAGGCGTGCTTTATTCCTGAATGAGCTCTAATATAGGTTTTGCTTCCACCTGGATTTGCTTTTCTGCCTCCTCTTTGAACTTCTTCTCCTGCAAATCTTTGTCTGCTTTCAAACCGTCGATATATTTTTTCTTTTCCTCAATATTTTTATTGAACCTTTCGTCGCTTTCCTTCCCCTTGCGCTCAAATTCTTTTTTATAAAATTCTATCTGATAATCCTTGTCATCCTTAAGCCTGTTAATTGTCTGCAAAAGCTTTTGCTTTTGGTTCGCCGCTTCCAGAATAGCCAATCCGGCTGCTACAATAGAAATTATAAGTCCGACCGTAAATGCAATTATGCCCCATTTAAAGCCTGCAACAACAACGAGGGAAAAAAACTGATTGTATCTGTTCACGTCATTCATAAACGTGTTGGAATACTCCGCGCAGCCTCCCATTAGGAATACGGTAAAGGAGAGGATTATATTGTAAGTCATAGCGTTCTTAAAAGTCTGCTTGGGATCGTAGCCCTGCTCAATCTGAAGGTTTTCTATGCGCTCTTCTATATACGCAATGCTTTCGGCTGCCTTCTTTTCAATTCCCTTAATTGTATTGGATAGTCTTTCCTTGTACTTATTCTTCTGATCCTCATGCTCTTTTGTTAATAGCTGAAGATCGGTAATCTTATATTGAAGCTCGTTTTCAAAAATCTGAAGCTTAGCTTTAACTTCGTTGTAATACTTCTGCTTTATCGCATTAATTATTATATCCAGCGTTTGTTTGAACTTTTGGAAAAGCTTCCCTGAAACTCCAGTGAAGAAAACATTTTCATCTTTAAAATAACTTTGAAATAATTTTTCGATGAACGTGATGTTATTTACTACTTTGTCGTCGTAGTACTCATTCACATTCAGATTTTTGAAATTCGTAAGACTAGCCTTCAGCTTGTTAAGATCGTACTCGACCGAGTTTTTAACATCGCGCAGAAAATCCGAAAACACGGTAAACGACTGTGCAAGTTCATGCTGATAAAATAGTTTATTTATAACGGCATAATTGATAAAATAGCTCATCATCGATAGATCGTTCTTATCTATGGCAAACTCTATCCTGGATTTATCATACGAATAAAAATCCATCAGAACTTCCGCCGGCAAAATTCCGTCGTTAACAATTACGGAATTGAGCGAGCTATAAAATTTTGCCGTAATACCGAACGGCTTAACGGTTAAAGCCTCGGCAAAATACCTGGAAGCCGATTCATTATCATATGCTCTAAGGAAGAAAAATCCCTGGTAAATAAGTAAAATATACCTCAGCTCATCCCGTACGTCTTCGTTTAAATTCTGCCCGCTAATTAATTCTTTCGATTTTTCCAAAAGCTCAATCGCCCTGGAGGTATTAATTAAATGTTTATCGTAGCCTAGTATGGTGGCCTCAAAGATCAAATGCAAGAAATTACTTTTGCTCGATTTTTTTTCTATAAAGTTTACGGCCGACATGGCAAAGTATTTTTTCTCGTCATCCTGCTTGTTTATCAGCCATTTGGTGTAAAAATCTTTTATTATCTTATATAAATTTTGCCCACCCGACTGTGAATTCGACGTTTTCAGAAAATCTTCTAGGTAAGTAATAATCGGCGACCTGAATATCCAGAATAAGGGCGCCTCTTCGTATCTAATTAACATCTCGCTCAGCTCATCCGGCAGTCCGAAACTGTAGAAGCGTGCGCTCTCTTTTATAAGATTTAGGTAATCAATTTCCTTATGTACATCCAACTGGAAATACTGTTTAGCCAGTCCCCTGAACTTGGTAATTATTACTTCCCTAAGTTCATCTCTGTCAAAGTCTTTTTCTATTGTAATATTATCGTCAATCATTGTTCAGATTCTTTTTTAATTAATTTACCGGAAAAGGATCTTTTGCGGTAATATTAAACAGTATTATCCTAAATCAATAATCGAAGAAAAATTATAATTTTTTAATTGGCAATTATATAAATTTTGTAAATTTGAAAAATATTTTTCGGCGCGATAAACTTATATCGGCTTCAATCATTCAAAAACAAAAGAAACAACATTCCGGAGAATAAATGAAAAATCGATTACTTTTATTGCTTATCCTTCCGGGCCTGCTGCATGCGCAAAATAATATCCCGTTAAAACAACTTGCGCAAGATTTCTTCGCCTTCAGAACTATGGAACAGCCCATCACTTCAGACGATATTCCGAGAGTTGAAAGGCCGGATGGATGGACGCCCGATTTTTCTCCCGAAGCCTTAACAGAGTACAACTCCAAGTATAAAGATTTCCGCAAACGGCTGGAAGAAATTGACATGAGTAACTTTACACGGCACGACAGCGTTGACTTCCTCCTGCTTCACTCTGCAATTGAAAGAGTGAACTGGGAGTTAAACATACTTAAGCTGCCAGAGAAAGATCCCGATTTTTACGTACAGCAGACACTCGGCGCCGTCTTCGATCTCCTGGTAATCAGTTCCCCAATAAACGGCACACGCGAAAAAAATTTAATCATCAGACTCAATTCTATTCCTAAAACCGTCTCTTATGCAAAAGAAAACTTAACCGATCCCGTAGAGGCATTTGCGGATATCGCACTGGATGAACTAAGCCACGCTGGTAAAAGATTAGCCGAGACCGAAACAGCGCTCGATAAAATATTTCCCGATTCACTTAAAAAGCCGCTTAACGATGCCGTAAAAAAAGCTTCGGCAGCACTAACGGACTTTGAAAGCTGGATAAAGAAAAACAAGCCAAATATGACAGGCAAATTTAATGTGGACAGAGAAGGTTATATCTATTTCTTAAAAAACGTAGCTCTAATTCCGTACACTCCGGAAGAGCTGCTTTCGATGGGACACATGGAATTTAACCGTGCGGTTGCATTTGATGCCGCCGAAGCTTTAAGAGATAAGAACGCGCCGAAGCTCAAATTATTCGCCAACGTACAGGAACAAATAAATGCTGAGAAAAATGATGAAGAAGCTATCCGGAAATTTCTTACCGAAAAGGATATTATGTCTGTGCCCCAGTGGATTAAGCACTACATAAACAGAAAGATGCCGGACTATGTAGCCCCGCTTGCGGATGTTGGAGAGGACGACGATTTTACTTCGCCGACAAGGTTAAATGAAGACGGATTAAGATACATTCCCGATCCCTCTTCCTCGCTGCCGTTTTTCTCCAGGGTCTCCGCCATGGATCCCAGGCCGATAATAGTCCATGAGGGAGTGCCGGGCCATTACTTCCAGCTGGTACGCTCCTGGGCTAACAGCGATCCGGTTAGACGGCATTATTTCGATTCCGGCGCCAACGAGGGAATTGCATTCTATCTGGAAGAACTAATGCAGCAGTTCGGACTTTTTGATAATAAGCCTCGTACAAGGGAAATTATATACCGCTTTATGCGCTTAAGAGCTCTAAGAGTAGATGTGGATATTAACCTTGCCCTGGGAAAATACACCATAAAGGATGCGGGTAAATATTTGGCCGCTACCGTACCGATGGATCTGCAGTCGGCTATACACGAAGCAGGTTTTTTTGCGCTTACACCCGGGCAGGGTATTTCTTACCAGATCGGCAAGCTGCAAATTCTAAAGCTGATTTCCGACGGGAACATTTTATTGGGCGATAAATTCAATTTAAAAAATTATCACGATTATATGCTGGACAACGGCAACCTTCCGATTGCTCTCCAGCGGTGGGAGTACCTCGGACTAAAGGATGAAATTAAAAAGCTCTGGCCTAATTAGTACCATACCAACTGAAAGGAAATTTGAAATGATAAAACTGCGCTCACTATTAATTTATCTTATCGTAATATCTTTGTTCTCCGCTCTGCATGCACAGCAGAAAAAGCCGTTAACGTTAAAAGATATCTTCGGCTCGAACAAATTAAGGGCGAAGGTGGTTGAGAATATTCAATGGCTGCCT
Organism: Bacteroidota bacterium; assembly: GCA_021813585.1. Taxonomy (GTDB): domain Bacteria; phylum Bacteroidota; class Ignavibacteria; order Ignavibacteriales; family Ignavibacteriaceae; genus FEN-1297. The sequence continues at coordinate 5,242 of JAKAJV010000044.1, forward strand.
GACGGATCGGCGTTTACTTACACAAAAGGAAATCCCAAAACCGGATTTGAAGACATATACAAAATGGATGTGAAGTCGGGAAAAGTAATTCTCCTTTTGGAAGGCGCATCGTTAATGGATAACGGCAAACAGGTGCACATGAGTCATTATGAATGGACGCCTAACGGGAAATATCTTTTAATCGAAGGGAAAGAAACGGCAATCTGGCGCCATTCGAGGCAGGCGCCTTACTACCTTTACGATGTTGCCTCAAAAAAAGTGATTGCACTGGCAAACCACAATCCGCATCTTAGGAATGTTAAGCTCTCACCGGACGGCAGGTGGGTCGGCTTCGTAAGGGATCATAATATTTTTGTGGTCAATCTAAGCAGCGATAAAGAATTTCAAATTACGCACGACGGAAGCGATAACATTTTGAACGGCGAGTTCGACTGGGTTTACGAAGAAGAATTCGGCCTTGCGGATGCATGGCGCTGGTCGCCTGACAGCAAAGAGATTGCATTCTGGCGGCTGGATCAGACGAGGGTAGGCGTGTACCACCTGGTAGATGACCTTGCCGGGCAATATAATACTGTGTTCAATTTAAAATATCCGAAGGTAGGCACTAAGAATTCAATCGTTAAGATAGGCGTGGCTACCATACCCGGCGGCAAGACAACCTGGATGGACATCGGCAAGAATGACGATATTTACATCCCGAGAATCTATTGGACTAATTCCTCAAGCGAGCTTGCCATGCTGCGGATGAACCGTCCGCAAAACCGCCTGGAGATGCTTCTGGCCAATACTTCAACCAGAAAATCAAAAACAATTATTTCCGATTCCGATCCGGATTGGATTGACATACAGGACGATATACAATTCTTAAAACACAAAGACGAGATCATCTGGACTTCCGAAAAAAGCGGGTACAGACATATCTATTTATACACCTATAGCGGCAAGCTGATAAGGCAGCTTACAAGCGGCAACTGGGAAGTAAGTGCCGTTGCCGGTGTTTCCGAAGAAAACAACTGCGTATATTTTTACGGCAAAAAAGACTCACCGATGCAGCAGAATATTTACAGGGTTAACCTAGACGGCACCGGACTGGAAAGGATCTCAATTCAACCGGGCTGGCACGATGCAAACTTTTCGCCGGACATGAAATATTACATCGACTTTTTCTCCGACGTTAAAACGCCCACACAAACCGTTTTAAGAAATGCCGACGGCCACCTAATACGCATACTTGAAATGGATAATATAAAAGCGCTGGAGGATTATCATATGGTTTATCCTGAATTCCTTACCGTTACTACAAGCGACGGCGTTAAGCTGAATGCCTATATGATAAAGCCATACAACTTCGACCCTAATAAAAAATACCCGGTGCTAGTTTACGGTTACGGCGGGCCCGGCTCTCAAATGGTAATAGACCGCTGGGCAGGCAGCCGAACTTTGTTCCATCAATACATGACTGAGAAAGGCTACATTGTATTCTGCCTTGATAACCGCGGGACCGGCGGGCGCGGAAAGGCGTTTAAAAATCTGGCTTTCCACGATCTAGGCAAATGGTCGGTACATGACCAAATTGAAGGCGCAAAGTTTCTAGCAGCCCTGCCGTATGTTGATGCAAAGAGAATCGGATTCTGGGGCTGGAGCGGCGGCGGGTATCTTACCCTTATGCTGATGACTAAAGGCGCCGGATATTTTAAAACCGGTGTTGCTGTTGCACCTGTAAGTGATTTTAAATTTTACGATACTATCTGGACCGAACGGTATATGGGAACTCCGGCAGACAACGCCAATGGCTTTAAGGATGCAAGCGTGCTTACGTACGCGGACAGGCTTAAAGGCAAATTATTAATTATTCACGGCTCAACCGACGACAATGTTCACTTCCAGAATACTCTTGCTATTGCCGATAAATTCCAGGAAGACTTGAAGCAGTTTGACCTGATGGTGTATCCGAACAGAAACCACAGAATTTCCGGCGGCAATACGCAGCTTCACCTATTTACTAAGATTTCAGATTATTTCGAAACGAATCTTTAAAAGAAGGAAAATGAATTTGCAGATGAACTCAGAAAATCTGGAATTGAATTAAAGCTCGGCAGCTAAACTCAAGTCTTTTTAAATTTCTTTTCGCTTCTTTTTACGTCCGCCCCTTCGGGATGTAACCTTTAGCTTTACTGCCATAGCCGTTACCGCGCTGAAGGAACGGTTAAGCTTCCCGGCAATTTCATTTATCCTTTCCGGATGATAGTTCGCTTTTATATATTCCTTTTCTTCATCGCTCCAGGGGCGCGGCCGGCCTGCACTTATGCCTAGAGGTCCGGCAAGATTTATAACCGCATCCATGGATCTTCCCAGTTTTGCGGCAATTTCACGTGTAGGTATAACCTTATAGTTCTTTCTTATGTAGTCCTTTTCTTCTTCGGTCCAAATTTTCCCGGGCATTCTTATTTGCAGACCGGCACGGCTTGCATGGTGACTTACTGCGCTCCTGGTTAAGCCCAGCTCTTTGGCAATTTCATTGTGGGTTTTCTCTTTGTAGTTCTTAAGAAGATATTCATGCTCTTCTTTTGTCCATTCATGCTCGTGCTGGGGGCGGTTTACGCCTAGCATTTGAGCCTGCAGAAGAATTGCATTCTTCGAGCGTTTAATAATTTCCGATATCTTGTCAAGGGAGTTCTTCCTGTCGGGGTACAATTTCCTAAGCAAGTCCTTTTCCTCTTCCGACCAGAACGGAGAGCGGGAACCGGTAAGTTTTAAAACCTGTGCCCTTCCCATTACAGAGGCTACGCTGCGCTTTAAGGTTTTTGCAATTGAAGTATTCTTTCTGTCGGAATAATGCCTGCGCAGGTAATTATCTTCCCATTCTTGCCAGGGCTTTACTCCGTCAAACCTAAGGCCTAATTTAGCCGCCATAGCCATAACCCTGTCGCGGTTGCGGCCAGTACGTGCGGCTACATACTTTGAGCCTTTTTCCTGGTAGTACTTCCGCAGGATTTTTATTTCTTCATCCGTCCACCTTGCAGCTTTATATTTAAGGCCAAGCCTGTCCGCCTTTGCAATAACTGCATCACGGGTCTTACCAGTTTTTTCGGCTACAAACCTGGAGCCGTACTCTTCGTATGATTCCCGAAGAATATTTAATTCCTTTTCCTTCCAGCTTTTTGTCATAACACATCTATAGTTTTAAAAATTAGGTAAAAGTTTATTTTAATTTTTATTATAAAGAGTAAAAAAGATTAAAATCCAGTCCAATCTTCAGGTAAATATTATTACCGTCTTTTCTCAGCCTTATAAAATCCGATGCTATCTTAAATGTTAGCTCGGTGTTCGCATTTAAATTGAAGCCGTAGCCGGCCTCAGCTCCGAGATAATAAATAAAGGCCAGACTTGTTCCATCAAATTTAGAGAACGGTATTAGGCTTATTCCGGCATATGGTATCAAATAAAAATTCTTATCTATTCGTGCTTCCGGCCCTGCGTTTAAATAAAGAGAAATATTATTAAAACCAAGTTCATTATAAAATCCCACCTGTGTGGGTGAAACTCCCAGCGGCATTATAAAGCTGGAATAACTGTAGCTTATGTTCGTAAAATACCTTCCGGAGAATTCGGAAATTTTTAAATCGTTTTCCCTAGAGAGCCCCACATCAATATGAACCTTATAATAGGTAGAAAAAAAATAATAAATACTGTCTTCAATCGATTGATTATCGAAGCAGAAATCAAATTGATCGTATGCATTGCCGGGCTTAAGATACGGATTGTCATTCTGCTGGCTATACGCTTGCTGAAACAATAGGAAAATTAACCCTGCTGCCAAAATTATTTTAAGATTCATTGCGGTTCCCCCGGAATTTGTTTTTCAATTTTTATTTGAATAATTACAAATTACATTACTTAATAAATCATGTTACGCAGGAATACATTTTGATGTCCGCATTGTCATTCCCACGAAAGTGGGAATCCATTTTTTATCATATTTTCGCATCTTGGATACCCGCTTTGCGGGTATGACACTCAAGCTTTATAATTTTGCGTAACATGAGTTAATAAATCTACTGCCGGAAATATTACCGCCTAGTCAGTTCAGATTTTCAGATTTATCTGCTAGATAAAGAATTTTATTAGAACGTTTCCCTAAATTTATTAATCCGAATATTTGACAACAAAAACTAATAAAGCGTTTATTCTCAATCAAATTTATTTTTTAGCCCCGGCGGCAGAACAGAATCCTATTAGAAATAGTATAGGTACTTTATCTTGAAAACGCCGGCTCTTGCAGCAGTATGCATTCGCTGCGGCAGTAAGCTTCCCGCAGCGTTAAACTGATCCGATCTGTTGTCTACCTCGTTGTATGCAAAATAAATCCAGCTTTTAGGCAAGAAATTATACGAGAATAAAAGTCCCCCGATAATTTGTTCCATGTGCTGGGACGATTGGTCGAACAGATTATCCACGTATATCCTGATATTCAAATTATTAACCGGAGTAAATGAAAAATAAGGCCGGGCATCGTAAGTTATATCTTCAATGCCTCCGGCAGGGTTTCCCTCTATCCACATGTTATACGAAGTGCCGACCTGTAATATATCCAGCGCATTCCAATCAAAGTTAATCCCGTTCCATGAATAAAAAGCCACATAGTCCCTGTTAAAATTATAAGTCCTGGTATATCCGCCGTAAAAGTTTGCATCCCATTTGGGATTTATATTGAACCAGGTGCTGTAGTCAATTTCATAAGAGCTGTACTTAACTCCCTCATCTTTCGATTTACCGTAAGAAATATCTATCTCGCCACCCCAGTTCTGCTTAAACTGCATATTATAGACCAGCACAGCGGCGTGGTCTGTATAATTTTCAGCAACTTTGTGGTTGATGGAGAATCCTCCGAACAGGAGAATATTCCTGATAGGCCCGTCTTTAATGAACCAGTTGGGACCAGCAATGGCGGTAATCTCGCCGGTGCCTTTCCACGGAACGTAACCAACCTGGTCAATATTAAAATTATTTCCCACGTAGCGCAGCCTAGCAAGAGTAACCCATTTTTCCCCGAACTGAGTAAAGCCTGCCGAGGCTGCATAATCGCCATGGGCAGCATCTATAGAACGCGCAACCTGGTAGGCAAGCTGCCATTCAGACGTCCTAAATGCGCCGTCAATATCCACCACGCCGGAAGTGTTATCTTTGGTCTGCTTACCTACGTAAAGCATCCCGATGGAAGAATTCTCGAGGATTTGCTTTTTAATCCTAACCGAGCTGAAAATCGCACCGGGCTCGGTATTTAAAACGTCATCGTCCATATAGTCTTTCCGGCCGGTTACTGCAAGAAAGCCACCGTATTCCCAATCGTTAAATCTTCCGAATGCTTTTGTACCGACTATTAGGGGAACTTCACTGCCATCCGGTAATTTCTTTCCAATGCGCCTTGAATAAAAAAGCTGCAGCGGACTGTAAAAACCGGTATTGCTTTGTTTGCCCGCTGCCATAAAAATTTCATTGCCTTCGGTAAAGAATGGCCTCCTTTCATCAAAGTAGGTCTCGTACTGCGAAATATTAAACTGGTACGGGTCGGCTTCAATTTGGGCAAAATCCGGATTAGCAGTTAATTGAAATTTTAATGCAGGCGACGGGTTATACATAACATCCAGCCCCATATTGGGTTCTATTTTATATTTGGCATCATCTATAAAAGATGAGCTTGAAGAAGATAGTGGAAGATAATTGGCCTTAGACAGTCCAACCGGGTATACTTCAAGATTCAATCCTTTTACCGAGGGCTTGAAATTATCAAACATAAGCGTACCGAATTTGGAAATCCTCTGCCCCTCGTTTTGCTCATAACTGCACCAGTAAAGGTCCTCGTTCTTAGCCGGGATCCATCTTTCGAAATCCAGCCCCCAGGTACCGGCGTTTTTATCATACTGAATTGACTTGTAAGGAATTTTCATTTCGACGACAAAGCCCCAGTCATAAACTTTTGCTGCGGCAAACCATATTCCGTCCCAGCTGTAGTCCCTATTGCGCGCGTCGTCAAGAAGCCTGCAGTCGGCTCTTACCCCCGATGCGGTAACAGCAAACTTATAGGCAGTCTTTTTATCATTAAAAGTATCGATCATAAAAGATACAATATCGCCGTTCGTATTATCGAGTGTCCCGGTGTTCAGCTGAATATCTTTTTTATCCTCATAACATATCATCAGGCAATAGATGGCATCGTTGGTAGATAACACTTTTGCTACGGTAGGCCAGGTGGGCTTTTTACCGTAATATGGCTGCATCTGAAAAAAATTTGTTGCGGAATCGGCTGTACTCCATACCGGGTCAATTATTCCGTCAATGCTTATGTCGGTTTTAATTTTATGTACTAAGAGCTTTTTCCCTTCATTCTGTCTTGCGGCTGCGGATATGGCTATCAATAGATATAAAAGTAAAAATTTCTTCATATAATTATCCTGATAAATAGTTCGGTATACTTAAGACTAATATTATTTTTTAGGGTTACGAGATAATTAAAGCCGGACACTTTCCAATGCAAACAAATATTGCAATAAATTAACTGCTTGTTATAAATATTCTGATAAACGGATGAACAAAAATTTCCAGCGGTTAATTGATTTGATCAGTTAGACCGGGAACAATACGGTTTGGTTGTGGCCGCCTTAATAGATGAAACGGATTTGAGATTATTATTTGTTTTAATAACTCATGTTACGCAGGAATACATTTTGATGTCCGCATTGTCATTCCCACGAAAGTGGGAATCCATTTTTTATCATATTTTCGCATCTTGGATACCCGCTTTCGCTGGTATGACACTCAAGCTTTATAATTTTGCGTAACATGAGTTAATAATTCCGATTTTAATTTTTGTCTTTATTTCTTAAGTTTTAGTAAAGCATTTTAAAAGGTATAATTATTAAAATGGTGAACTGATAATGACTCCGAAAGAGAGAATGAACAACGCTATGCACTTGAAGGAAACTGATAGAGTTCCTGTTATGTGCCAGCTTTCAATCGGCCACTACTTCCTTTATTCCGGAATAGACCCGATAGATATCTGGTTTTCTTCAGAAGGTTTTGCGGAAGCATTGCTGAGGCTAAGAGACAGATATTCCTTTGACGGAGTCTTAATAAACCTGCCGGGCAGAGACCCGGATTACAAAAAATTCGTAAGCAGGATAGACAGGAATGACGACGGCGCAATAGTGAATTGGAAAAACGGGAACTATACTACTGTTCCCAAGGACGATAACCCTCATTATTACCAGAACGACGGCAGTCGCTACTTTCCGTCCTTTGAAGAGATTAAGCCTGAAGAGCTTTTTTATATAGAACCCTGGGACATAACGGATATTACGTATCCTTATACCTGGGGTTTTGAAAAAGAGCCCCGCCCGTTTAACGACTTCTTTCCCGGCTATCACTTCGATTCGATAAAAATTGTAAAACAAAAAATCGGAGATCTATACTCCGTTCATTCGGAGGTGTTCTCACCCTGGTCCCAGTTTCTGGAACTGCTGAATTACGAAAACGCACTTATGGCAATAATGGATGACCCGGAAAAGGTAAAAGCGTGTCTTGATAGATTGACCGAGGGATCAATTGATTTAGGTAAAAAACAGGCAAAGGAAGGAGTTGACGCGGTCTTAATTTCTTCCGCTTTTGCCGGCGCCGGATTAATTTCTAGAGAGCAGTATGAAGAATTTGTACTTCCGTATGAAAAAAGAATAGTTGAAGGAATTAGGAATGAATTTGATATCCCGGTTTATACGCATACCTGCGGAAGCATTGGCGACAGGCTGGATTTAATGATGGCTACCGGTACAAACGGGATAGATACGCTCGATCCCCCGCCGCTCGGCACGGTTGATCTGGAAGAGGCTAAAAGAATTTTAACAGGCAGGGTATTTATCAAGGGGAATATCGACCCGGTAAATACTCTGCTTAACTGCGACGAGACGGGAGTTGAAAAAGACGTTGCATGGAGAATAAATACAGGTAAAGCAGGAGGAGGATTTATTCTAAGCTCGGCCTGCTCAATTGCGCCTTATACGCCTCAGAAAAATATCCGGCTTCTTTCCATCCTTGCTGAAAAATTCGGGAAATATAATTTATGACAGTAGAATTGCTAAAGGAGCTTTCCGATGCAGTAATAGACGGCAATAAAGATAAGAGCGTAGAGCTTACTAATAAGCTGCTGGACCTGGGAATGAACGCAAAAGATATTCTCGATAACGGTCTGCTGCCCGGGATGGAGGTTGTGGGAATAAGATTCAGAGACAACATAATATTCGTGCCGCAGGTATTAATTTCTGCACGCGCGATGAAATCTTCCCTGGCTTTGCTGGAGCCTCTTCTATCCAAAGCCGAGTTGAAAGGAAGCGGTACTGTAATAATCGGTACGGTTAAAGGAGATATTCATGATATCGGGAAAAATATCGTGGCAATGATGTTAAGAAGCAGCGGATTCTCGGTAATAGATTTGGGAATAGATACCAGAGCGGAAAAATTTCTGGACGCGATAAAAAAAGAAAACGCCGAAATAGTCGGCATGTCCGCTCTTCTAACAACAACTATGGGCTATATGAAGACGGTAATAGACAGGATTAAAGAAGAGAATATACTGGTAAAAGTTATGGTAGGCGGTGCGCCTATTTCCAAAGCCTTTGCCGATCAGATAGGCGCGGACGGGTATGCAAAGAATGCGACCGACGCAGTTAAGTTAGCAAAATCATTAATCGGAATTGTAACCAAGGAGGAAACAGTTGAATAAGTTTCTAGAAGCCGTAAAGTCCGGCAAAGTTCTCCTTTGCGACGGCGCAATGGGAACCGAACTGCAAAAAAGAAACCTGCCTTCTGGCGCCTGCCCGGAAGAGTACAACATATCTCATCCGGAAATTGTAAGAAGCATACACAAAGATTACTTTGACGCCGGCTCCGATATTGTGGAGACAAATACTTTTGGTGCAAACAGGGCAAGATTAAAATTACACGGCTATGAGAACAGAGTGCGCGAGTTCTGCCTGGCCGCAGTATCACTGGCCAAATCGGTTTGCCCGGAAGGCAAGTTTGTTGCCGGCTCGGTTGGCCCAACGGGCGATCTTCTTGAACCTCTGGGAAACCTGCCCGAACAAGAAGCATACGATATTTTTGCCGAACAGATTAAAGCCCTGGAAGAAGGCGGTGCGGATGCTGTTTATGTTGAAACCATGATGGCTGTTGAAGAAGCAGTTATTGCTGTTAAGGCTGCAAAGGAAAATACATCCCTGCCGGTTGTAGCCAGCATGACTTTTGAATTGGGCAACGCCGGATTGAGAACGATGTGGGGTGTGGATATTAAAACATCAATTGAGAAATATTCCGAGGCCGGCGCAGATGTAATAGGGGCAAACTGCGGTAAAGGCTTTGACGAGATGATAGCAATAGTAAAAGAAATGAGGCCGTTAACGCAAAAGCCTATAATTGCACAATCGAATGCAGGCATACCGGAATGGATACACGGCATTTCTGTTTACACAGAAACGCCTGAGGTTATGTCTCCTAAGGCAGAAGAAATTTTAAAATCCGGAGTAAATATTATAGGCGGCTGCTGCGGTACGGGTCCGGCACACATTAAAAGGATTAGAGAAATATTGGATCGTCTGGCGGATTATCACATCTAATATTTTTAAGGACGAAATAATTATCGAAGGATGAAGTGAAATGAATTACGAGATGAATGATTTTAATATAGACGTAATAGAGCAAAGTTACAGCATACCGGTTCTTGTAGATTTCTGGGCCGAATGGTGCGGCCCATGCAAAGCATTAAGCCCAATTCTGGAACGGCTTGCCGAACAAAACAAGGACAACTGGAAGCTTGTAAAAGTTGATACCGATAACAACCAGGATATAGCACAGAGTTACGGCATACGCGGAATACCCAACGTAAAATTATTTTCCAACGGCAGCGTAATAAACGAATTTACAGGCGCAATGCCGGAGAACATGATTAAAGACTGGCTGAAGAAAGCCATCCCCGGTAAAAATCAAAAATTAATCGATCGGGCGGCGGAACTGCTTGTGCAGAATAACCTAACCGAAGCAAAAAGAATTCTTGAAAGCGTTTATACGTCGGAGCCGGGTAATGAACAGGCCAGAGTGCTGCTTGCCAAAGCTTTATTCTTTAGTGACCCGGAAAGAAGCATGGAACTGCTGAAAGGAATAGATGAGTTCTCGGAATTCGGCGAGACGGTAGGATCGCTGATGACATTCCACAAAATGTTCGATTATTTAAAAGATAAAAACTCTCTGCCCGATGACCATGTAAAAGATTTATATTTAAAAGGAATTACCGGAATAAAGGAGAACAACTTCGATTCGGCACTCGAGAATTTTATCGAAGTAATCCGCATAAACAGATATTACGATGACGACGGTGCAAGAAAAGCCTGCATTGCGGTTTTCAAATACTTGGGCGAGGAAAACGAAACGACTATAAGATACAGAAGAGACTTTAGCAGTGCATTGTATGTTTAGAAAAGATATTCTACTATTATTGAGTAGGATCAACTATCTGGAATTTAAAACAACCTTATAGTCAGGATTTTTTTATAATTATCAAAATCTTTGTCAGAAGTAAAAATTGGGAAATTATTATTAGAAGCAACAGCACATATTAGAAAATCAGTGTTCGATCCTTGAATCCCTTTCGATCGGCACAAATTAAAAAATTCTGCCGCAGTTTCGAAATCTTTTTCCACAATTGGAAAATCTGGAAACACTCTTAAATTACTTTTTAATAAATCAAATTGAGATTTATCTTTTATACCGGACAATATTTCTTGTCTAATGGGACCAAGTAATACAATATTACCTTCTAAAATCAGCTTCTTTAACTTAATCTCATTTTCAATGTTAGGATTCTTTTTTCTTCTAAAAGACAACGACCAAATACTTGTATCAACAATTACCCTCATTTAATTTTTCTTTGTTTTTTATAATTATAATTTGTATCGTAATCTATGGAATCAAATAGAGAGATAATTTTTGATTGCTTTCTCTTAATAACATATTCTTTAAGCGCCTCAACTACAGCAGCTTTTTTTGAACTATGCTTACCGAGTTTTACAGCTTCATTCAATAATTTATCTTCAATTACTATATTTGTTGTCATATTACCTGTTAAAATATTTCACATCATTGGCCAGATAAAAGTCCATTCTCATGGTCGATTTTTACGCACAATAATAATAAATTTTTATACAAGAATCACTCCTCCGCCCAGGCAGACATCATCATCGTAAAATACGGCAAACTGGCCGGGTGCTATTCCGCGGTCGGGTTTATCCAGTTTAACTTCGGCGGTAACGTCATCAATAAAATTTACATTGCAATTAAACATATGAGCACCGTGCCGGATTTTAACCAGCAGCTCATCTTTCTCCGGTTTGTTTTCGGAAATCCAGTTAAATTTACCTGCGTTAAACGTATCGCGCGATCTTTCGGTTATATTTTCTTTTGAGATATAAATTATATTTTCCTTTACATCTTTTTTAACCACGTACCACGGCCCGCCGGAAAGCCCCAGGCCGGACCTCTGCCCGATAGTATAAAAATAATATCCGTTATGCGCGCCCAATCTTTTACCGGAATCAATATCGATAATATCGCCGGCAATTTCCCCCAGATGATGTTTGATGAACTCGTTAAACTTTATCCTGCCGAGGAAGCAAATTCCCTGGCTGTCTTTTCTTTCCATATTCGGCAGCAGGTACCGCTGCGCCAGCTCTCTTACCGAAGCCTTGTTAAAACTACCCAGCGGGAAAAGAGCCCGGCCCAGTTGGCCTTGAGTTAGGTAGGCTAAAAAATATGTCTGGTCTTTAACCGGATCGGGGGTACGCTTTAAAATATATTTGCCTTTTCCAAATTCTAATTTTGCATAGTGTCCGCTAGCCACTTTCTCAAACGAGCCGTCTATCTTATCGTAAAACTGGCCGAACTTAATTAAGCTGTTGCAGAACATATCGGGATTTGGAGTTCTGCCTTCCTTAATTTCGGAAATTGTATAAGTAACCACTGTCTCCCAGTATTCGGTCTGTAGAGGCAATACTTCCAGCGGTACGCCGGCCTGTTTACAAACAGCTCTTGCGTAGCTAAGGTCTTCTTCCCAGGGGCAGTCGCCTAAAAATGAAAATTCATCCTGCAGCCAAATCTTCAAATAAAACGCAGTTAAATCGTGGCCTTCGTCTTTCAGCAATCTTAATGCAACCGAGCTGTCTACGCCGCCCGATAAAAGCACAGCTATTTTCATATCGATTCAAATTCTCATAAATAAGTTGTGCAAAAATAAGAAATGGAAAAGGAAAATATAAGTCTTAAAAGACCGGCACCGCTTACCTTCAATACATGATGGTTAATTCTTATTTATTATTCTTACCGTTATTAGGCGGAATAATTCTCTGCCTATTGAATGATCCCTGTCTTTTTTGTTTAAGCTTAGCAGCTACTTCATCATACACTTCTTTAGGAACCCAGGTTAAGATATGCTTTTGAAGTGCCCGCACATTTTTTATGCTGTTGAAAAAGCCTATGCTTATATTATTTTTACTATCGCTCAGCTTCATAACACCGCTTGTCCTGGCATCAAAAACACCGCCGGACAGCGAGCTTACGTCTTTAAAATAAATTACAACTATCCTTTGGGAAAGTAGGAAATTGCTGCAAATTAATTTTTCCCTATCGGCCTCAATTTTAAAAGGAAGGATTTTATACAATATAAAATAGTGCCTGTTAAGGAAAAAAATAAGAAGCGCAGAAATAGCAAGCGGCAGCAGGATAATTAATGATCTATCCAAATTTGTGGCCGCTATAAACATGTACATTGCAAGCAGCAGAGTAACCGGTATATTGCCGAACCGGAAAAATAATTTATATAAAAAAGGATACTCAAACTTCTGCATTATAAAAGATCATTCGAACTTTACGGTAACCGGATTGTTCAGCTCAATTTTAACGCCGGGCATTCCCTTAAGCAGCTCTTTCATCTTTTCCAGGTTGTAATCCTTAAGGTTATTCAGTTCATCCATCTTGTCTTTATTCTCCAGCAGCTTGCCGAACTCGACGTCGAACAAAGTAACCCTGGAGCCGTCAACGTAAGTAGCGTTGGTGTTCACTATTTTGCCTTTTACATTTACCGCAAGCGAAAATTTAAAATCCTTCATCATTCCCAGAAACTCCTTTGCAAAGGCCTGGCCGGTACTAGAGGTATCTTTGTTTACTTCAGTCTCGGATTCCGGTTTCTCAAACTTTCCTTTAGGCATTGAGATTTTAATTTCCGGCTGTGTGCCCGGCTTAAAATTAAAAGTTAAATATTCTTTCTTCTTATTTTCATCTTTTTGAAGACTGCCCAGCGAGGCTTTGCTCTCGGGACTCTCGCTTACCTTTATCTTATTAATATTTTTAAACCCGTAAACGGCAACGTACCCTTCCCTGCCGTCTTCTTTTATCTCTTTACTTGAAATATATCTTACCCCTTCTCCTTTATTTTTAGCTTCGGACTTCAATTCCTTTACGTTATAAAAAGGCGAATGTGCTGCGCTATCTTTTACGGCAGTGCTGTCGGCAAAGTTAAAGCTAGAGAACATCTCAATCATTTCTTTGCTGAACAGTACTTTCTCTTCCAGAGTACCGGAACCGTCTTTGTTTACATTTACCAGTGTTTGTACTTCTATACAGCCGCTTAAGAAAAATGCAGCTAAGAGAAACAGGCAGAAACTTTTAAAAATTTTCATGGCCGGACTCCTTTTGTAAAATTTCTTCGGAATAAATATAACAAATCATTTATCTACAGCAAATTGCTTGCAAGCTCCGCCAGTTCGGACCTTTCGCCCTTTTCCAGGTTAATATGCGCGTAAATCTTCTGTCCCTTAAAATGATCTATTAAATACGAAAGTCCGTTTGACTGCGAATCGAGGTAAGGGTGATCTATCTGGTAAATATCGCCGGTAAATACAACCTTAGAGCCTTCGCCAGCGCGCGTAATAATGGTTTTAATTTCATGCGGAGTCAGGTTCTGCGCTTCGTCTACAATAAAGAATATCCTCTGCAGGCTTCTGCCTCTTATATAAGAAAGCGGCTCTATAACGAGCTTCTCATCCTTTATCATATTGGTAATAAGCTGGCTTTGCTTGTCGGTTTCCGTAAATTGATCCTGGATTACTCTCAGGTTGTCCCACAGCGGCTGCATATAGGGCTCTATCTTGCTTTGCACGTCTCCAGGAAGATACCCGATATCTTTATTGCTCAATGGTATTATCGGCCTGGCAATATATATCTGCCTGTAATATTTTCTTACCTGAAGCGCGCTTGCAAGTGCCAGCAGAGTTTTGCCGGTGCCGGCTTTGCCGGTTAATGTTACCAAAGAAATATTGTTGTTAGTCAGGGCTTCAACCGCAAAGGTCTGTTCTGCGTTCCTCGGCTTAATTCCGTAGATGATGTTCTTATCAACCTTGTGAAATTTTTCCATATCCTGGTCTAGGTATGCAAGCACCGAGCGGCTGGAGTTCCTGATAATAAAGTATTTGTTTGGAACAGACTCGCTTCTTAATTTTTTTAAAATCTGCTTTGCAGGTATCTCGTATGGAATCTGGAACAACTGCACTATCTGCTCGTCGTCGAAATTTTCAATTATCTCTTTTCCGCTGTAAAGTTCTTCAATGCTGTTTATCCTGTCGGTTGTATAATCCTCTGCAAGTATGCCTAGTGCTTTTGCTTTCATCCGCAGGTTTACATCCTTGCTTACCAAAATTACTGTAGAAGCGTTCTTATATTTTTTATTCCATTCAACGGCAACAGATAAAATCCTGTGGTCGGGAGTATCTTCCTTGAATATATCTCTAATTTCGCTGGAAATACCTCTGGCAATGCCAATCCTAACCTTTCCCCTGTTTTTGCCCATGGAAACGCCGCCGTTAAACAAAGCTGTGCCGGTCATGGAATCCAGCGTGCGAGCAAACTCCCTTGCATTAAGATTTATTACCTGGCTGCCTCTTTTAAAATGATCGAGCTCTTCTATTACGGTAAGAGGAATAACAATATCATTCTCCTGGAACTGGGTTATGCAGGTGGAATCGTGCAGAATAACATTGGTATCGAGTATGAAAGTCTTGGGAGCTTTGGATTGCTTTACGGATTTG
Organism: Bacteroidota bacterium; assembly: GCA_021813585.1. Taxonomy (GTDB): domain Bacteria; phylum Bacteroidota; class Ignavibacteria; order Ignavibacteriales; family Ignavibacteriaceae; genus FEN-1297. Next base: position 20,418 of record JAKAJV010000044.1, read on the forward strand.
GCTGTACTTTTAGCGCTCATCAAAATGATCCTTCATATTTAAGGCAAATATTATCAAAATAAAATGCAGTGACAAATTTTTTTGACGGCCTCATCTTTAAAAAATTATTAACTCATGTTACGCAGGAATACATTTTGATGTCCGCATTGTCATTCCCACGAAAGTGGGAATCCATTTTTTATCATATTTTCGCATCTTGGATACCCGCTTTCGCGGGTATGACACTCAAGC
>JAKAJV010000126.1 GCA_021813585.1 Bacteroidota bacterium
TTGAATTTGTTATTCCTTCCAGGGGGTTGATCGGATACAGGTCCGAGTTTATGACCGATACGAAGGGTACAGGGATTCTTCACCATAACTTTGAAGGATACGAGCCGTACAAGGGTGAAATAACTCACCGGCAAAGAGGCGCATTGGTAGCGTTGGAGACTGGTCTTGCATCTGCTTATGCAATGTTTAAATTACAGGAACGTTCCGTCTTCTTTATTGAAGCCGGAACCAGAGTATATGAAGGAATGGTAATAGGCGAGAATTCCCGATCAAATGATATGACCGTAAATGTTACTAAGACAAAACAGCTGACGAATATGCGGGCTTCCGGCGCGGATGAAGCTATTAGACTGGAACCGCCGACTATTCTTACTCTTGAGCAGGCTATTGAATGGATAACCGAAGATGAATATGTGGAAGTTACTCCGGACAGTATTAGACTTAGAAAAAAATACCTGAACGAAATGGCTAAAAAGAATGCCCGTATTGCGGCAAAGCAAAAAGACACCGCAGAAACGGAACAACCAAAAGTTGCTTAGTATAAATTAGTAAACCCGAACAATTTACTGGAGAAAAAAATGCCGGACATAGTAATAAAAGATCTAAAGCCGGAAATTCTTTGGCAGCGATTTTACGAAATTGCCCAAGTTCCGCGCCCTTCCAAAAAGGAAGAAAAAATTCGCCAACATATGAGGGACCTGTTCAAAAAGCTAAATGTTATTTATAATGAAGACGAAACAGGTAATATAGTAGCAAAGATTCCATCCTCTGCAGGATACGAATCAGCACCGATAGTCGTGCTTCAGGGCCATGTAGACATGGTTTGCGAAAAGAATAAAAGTACGAACCATGATTTTGATAATGATGGGATAAAACTGAAAAGACAAAACGGCTGGATAGCCGCTGAAGGAACTACACTAGGCAGCGATAACGGGATAGGAGTGGCTGCCGCACTGGCTTTAATTACCGATAAAGATTCCGTTCACGGGCCGCTGGAAATTCTTTTAACAGTGGATGAAGAAACCGGCTTAACAGGCGCTAATAACCTTAAACCTGGATTTATTAACGGTAAAATTCTTTTAAATCTAGATTCTGAAGAAGACGGCGTATTTTATGTGGGATGTTCCGGCGGAATGGATACATTAGCCAAATATAAAATTGAAACCGAGTCTGCGCCCAAAGGATTGGCGGCTTATAATCTTTTGGTTACCGGGCTTAAAGGCGGGCACTCTGGGCTGGACATTAACACCGGAAGAGCGAACGCTATAAAAATTTTGGCCAGAGCATTAAAGGAGTTGGAACATAAGGATTATTACATTGCTTCCATTAACGGCGGCAGTAAGCGGAACGCTATTCCAAGGGAAGCGGAAGCTGCCTTGTTTGTAAAACCTGATGACGTTGCCGGCTTTGAAGCCATTTTAAAGAATATGCAGGCCTCTCTTTCCAACGAGTTTAAAACTTCCGACAGCGGATTGAAATTAGAATTTGTTAAATCCGGTTCGGATTCCCAAAATGTTTTTGCTAAAAAATTAAAAGATAAGATTATAAATACTCTTTTAGCTCTGCCGCACGGTGTAATTACAATGAGCCAGGATATTGCCGACTTGGTTGAAACATCTAACAACGTAGCTACAATTTTTACCGAATCGGATTCAATTGTTATTGGCACAAGCCAGAGGAGTTCTGTTGAAAGCGCAAAAAAATATATTGCCCAGAGCGTTGCTGCTGTACTCAATTTAAGCGGTGCAGAAGTCTCCAGCGGCGACGGCTATCCCGGTTGGAAACCTAATCTGGATTCCGGAATTTTGAAAATCTCTAAGAAGGTTTTCAAGAATATTTTTAATAAAGAACCGGAAATAAAAGCCATTCATGCCGGGCTGGAGTGCGGGATACTTGGGGACAAAAATCCGGGATTGGATATGGTCTCGTTCGGACCGACAATTCAAGGCGCTCATTCGCCCGACGAAAGAGTGAATATTGAAACGGTGGAAAAGTTTTATTCGCTGCTGAAGGCAATTTTAAAATACATAGCCGAAGAAAATAAAAATTAATTTCATTTTAAATTATTAAAAGAGCATATCCCTAAGATTAATGATATGCTCTTTTATTTTTAAATGTCAGGCGCACAAAGAACAGGTACATAACTGATATATCTCTTCGTACCCGTAGTCAATCGTCAGTTCTTCTCCTGCGTTTATATCTCTGTAAGCAATAAGAGAAAGCGAGTTCTCATCTCTGTCAACCACATCGCAGTTAAAATTGCAGTTATGGTTTACGTATTTAATTTTTTCAGTGTCAATGGTATCAATGTAATTTTCGCCGTTCCAAAAAATATAAACATTGTCTTTTTCTTCTCTTCTGATGCATTCTTCTTCGGAAATAACCTCTCCGCTTATAGCCATTATTAGAGTATTTTCCGGTATGTCCACGGTTGTAAATAATCCTTTGCCGTGTATGGTTGAATTTTTAACTACAATAAAATTTTCCAAATCTTCAGAAACAGTATTCAATTATGCACCTTGCTGTTCGTTTTATTAATGATGGTAATAAGCTTGTTCATGAAAGAATTGTCGGAAATAGGATACGTATATTTCAGCCGGTCCGGATAGTTGTCGATATGATAATTGAAATTATAAATCTCTTTGTTGTTCACATCGTAATAGATAACCTGAAGGATGCCGTACTTGGCGGTTTTAAGATCAACACCGTACAATGTTCTCGAGCGGTAAATTTTCCCGGGCAGCTCGCTGAATTCCAAAGGCGGTCTGTGCATTTGAAGTATCCAGACATTAAAAGTTCCCGTGGTTGAGTCAACCTCGGAGGATTCGTCATACCAAATTCTCTGCTTTTCATTTATTATAAGAGGCCGCCATTTTAAATATTCGCTCTGCGCAAATGCGCTCGATCCTAAATATAAAAATGAAATAAGTAAAAAAGTTAAAATTGATTTCATTATGTGCTTCCTATAATTTTTTTGCGTTGAGAAATTACTCAAAATAATTGATATTTAAAATACAGTTCACTAAGTTCAGACCATAAAGTTTTAATCTTCAGTTATTTGTTCATTTTAAGAATTTATTAATTGTAAATTGGGAACCGGTAATGCCGGATTTTACTTAAATGATTTTCTTCATTCAAAATATTAACAGGGAACTGCTCTTTTCCTATTCCAAAAATTATTAATCAAAATTATGAAGAATTATTTTCTAATAACCTTTATTTTTCTACTAGGGAGACTTACGATGCCACAGGACGTTAAACACGATTCCATTAATGAATTGAAAAAAAATATAATAAGCGAGCTAAATAAAACCGAAGGAAATTTTGCCTTGGTCTTTTTCGAGCTCAGACACAAAGGAGAATATATTTCCATTAACGACAAAGCGAATTTTCACGCTGCCAGTACTATGAAAACTCCGGTTATGATTGAAGTATTCAAACAAGCGCACGATGGGAAGTTTAATCTTGATGATACCATAATTGTTAAGAACGAGTTCAAGAGCATTGTTGACGGCTCATTGTATTCATTAAACTTATCAGACGATGCGGGCGAGAACCTTTACCAGTCCATCGGTCAGCCGAAAACTATCCGGGAGCTTGTCTACGAGATGATAACCGTAAGCAGTAATCTTGCTACAAATATTTTAATTGATCTTGTAGGCGCCAAGAATGTAATGCGGACTATGAAGAGCATAGGTGCACATAATATTCAGGTACTGCGCGGGGTAGAAGACCTTAAGGCTTACGACCGGGGATTGAACAATACTACCGACGCTTATGATTTAGCTCTTATATACAGGAAACTTGCTGAAGGAGAAATTGTTTCCAAGAACGCCTGCGATGAAATGATAAGTATTCTGATGGATCAAAAGCTGAATAACAAAATTCCTGCGAAGCTTCCGCTTAGCATTAAAGTGGCTCATAAGACCGGATCTATTTCCGGAGTTGAACACGACTCGGGCATTATTTTTTTACCGAACGGTAAAAAATACGTCCTGGTTATACTTTCAAAAAATCTAAAGGACTCTCAAAAGGGTATTGAAACTATAGCGAATGTTTCAAAAATTATCTATGATTATATGGCCGGTCAATAGTTGTTTTCCCAATCTTAAGGGAGATAGTATTAAAAGCTATATCCCTTTCATTTTTTTATCAAGGGTGATATAAAAAGTCTGTGACACATCCCACAATAATAAAATATCGAAAATTTTTTTTGATATATTATACTGAAAAAATATTTCAGTCTTTTATAAATGAGGGAAAATTTATTAAACATATATTTCCCTTCATTTATGTTCCCGAGAAGATTTATTTTCAGTTTACCGTAAGCTTTATTACTCTGGAGAAATTATGCATAGCTCTGAAACCCAGTATAAAATTATTTTTGATGAGAGTCCAAATCCGGTCTTAATTGCAGATAAAACTCATTTGAACATTTGTGAAGCGAATGATGCTGCGGCAGATTTTTTCGGATGTACTAAAGAAAATTTGATTAACGGTAATTTAAGAAAATTACTCCCCACTCAAGACCCTTCCGGAATTGCATTCAAAGAAAATATAAAAGAAAACCCAGTGCAGGCTTCACAAATAATAAAATATCTGAGGAATGACGGAAGCGCAATCGATTTGGAATTATCGGCTCGTGAGATCAGCTATAACGATTCAGCTTGTTTGATGATTACAATAAATTATTTAAAAAATCTTAGCGAGTCCGGTTCATATCTTAACGAGCAGAAGAGAATTGAAAAAAGACTGAAGTCCCAGCTGGAAGTTACAAGAGTTCTTGCCGAATCTTTAACTCAAGCCGAAGCAATACCGAAAATATTGAAGGCGGTTTGTGAAGGTCTTGAATTTCAAATAGGCGAATTATGGCTGGCCGACTATGAGAACGATCTTTTACATATGGAAGGTAACTGGTACAAACAGAATATTCGCGCAGAAGAGTTTATTGAGGTAAGTAAGAAATGCAAATTCGGCAAAGGCGTAAGCCTTCAAGGTAAAGCATGGGTAAGTGAAAAGCCCATCTGGAACAGCCATGCTCTAGACGATCAGTTCTTCCCTAGAGCCGCTCTTGCGGCCGATCTAAAGCTGCACACTGCGCTTGCTTTTCCCATTCACTGCAGACAAAAAGTTATGGGAGTTATGACTTTTTACAAGAGCGAGATTGAAGATCCCGACAACGAGCTGCTGGTAATGCTGGATACTTTGGGAAAACAGATAGGCGACTTTATTGAAAGAAAACTTGTTGAGCCGGCTCTTCAGGAAAGCGAAGGACTATACAGAAACCTAGTTGAGATCTCTCCGGATGCGATTACCTATACGGACTTAAGCGGTAAAATTTTATTCTGCAATCAGCAGGCGGCACTATTGTTCGGCTACAACAAAGTGGAAGAGATAAAAGGCCAGAACCTTTATGCATTTATCGCACCGGAAGATCAATCCCATGCAATTGAAAATGAGCATAAAACAATTGAAAGCGGTTTTACAAAAAATATTGAGTACGTACTGTTGAAGAAGGACGGCGAAAGGTTCTTTGCAGAAGAGAACACTTCAATAGTGAAAGATTCGTTCGGAAATCCCAAGGCCTTTATTGGAGTAATTAGGGATATAACCAAAAGAAAAAGCGATGAGGAAGAGATTAAAACCAAAATACAGCAGCAGGAAGCCATCGCCGAACTGGGTCAGCACGCACTTGCCGGAAGCAATATTTCGCTTTTAATGGAAGAAGCTTCGAGTATAGTAACAACTATACTGGGAGTAGAATTTTGTGAGATAATGGAGTACGAAGCTTTAACAAAAACCTTTTTACTTAGGTCCGGCAAAGGCTGGAATATAAAGAATGCGGAACCGTACCGGATTAGCGCTGGGGCTAGCTCTCATGCCGGATTCACAATGTTGTCTCAAGTACCGGTGATTGTTAGAAATTACCGGGAAGAAAAAAGGTTCAAGGCTTCAAAGCTTTTGCAGGATCATAATGTTCTGTCCGGTATTACTGTGGTAATCCACGGCAGGAATGAACCCTACGGCGTGCTGGGTGCTCATTCATCTGCGCATAAAATATTCATGAAGTATGATTCTCACTTTCTTCAGGCAATAGCTAATGTTTTGGCAACTGCAATTGAGAGGAAGAAAGTTGAGGAAGAGCTTGCCCGTTCGCTAAATATAGTACAGCAGGCTAAAGCCCAGTCAGAAGAAAGCAAGAAGCGGCTCTCGTTCCTTGCCGAGACCAGCAGGATACTGAGCACTTCATTGGATTACCATGAAACTCTTTGCAGAGTGGCCGAGCTGCTTACAGAGGAATTCTCGGACTTATGTGTAATAGACCTTTTAGAAGATGATGAACTGAAGCGGATTGTAATTACTGGTTCAGATAAAGATAAGACCGGTATTGCGCTGCAGTTTGAAAAAAATTATCCCGTAAAAAATGATCGGCTGAACATAATCTTCAGTATAATTCACTCGGGTAAACCGGAATTGCTTTCGCTTGTGCGCGAGCCTGTTATTTTTAATCAAAGCTCCGGCAGCCTCGATCTTCAAAAATTAAATGATCTGAACTTCTACTCTATTATGATCGTTCCTATAAAGGCAAGAGAAGCAGTTATGGGAACTATTAGCTTTATATCTTTCAAACCAACGTTAATATATTCCGATCTCGAATTATCTCTAGCAGACGATTTAGCTCACCGGGCAGCTTCCGCAATTGAGAATGTGCGTCTGTATAAGGAGGCAAGCTTATTGAATGAAAAGCTGGACCAGCGGGTTAGAACAAGAACGGAAGAACTGGAAATATCCAACCGCGAATTGGAAATTGAGATAAAGCTTCGCAATAAAGCTGCCGATGAGATTGAAAGAAGAGCGCAAAAACAATCGGCTATTGCGCTGCTTAGCCAGCATGCATTAACCGAGTCGAACTTAATGCTTCTGTTTGATAAGACGGTTAAAATAATTTCCGAAACCCTTTCGGTTGAGTACTGCAGCATCTTAAGGTATGTTATGAAGGAAAATCATTTTGTTCTAGATGCCGGATGCGGATGGAAAGAAGGCTTTGGCGCAGGTTATATGTTAAGTGCGGAAAGAAATTCTCACGAAGTGTTTACGCTTTGCAGCAAAGAGCCTGTTATAATTTCAGATGTAAGGCAAGAAAAAAGATTTGTTATATCGGATATTTTGATTGAGCATAGAATTATAAGCGGTATCGGCGTATTGATAAAGAATATCGATAGGCCGTTCGGATTTTTAGGAGTTTATTCATGCGACAAAAGAGAATTCATCCAGGACGATATAAACTTTCTAATTACTGTTTCCAATGTTTTATCTGCCGCCATCGAAAAAAAGAAAATTGAGAACGAGATTAAAGAAAAAGCCCAGATAATAAGCCAGATACACGATGCTGTTGTTACAACAGACCTTGACGGAGTTGTTACAAGCTGGAATAAAGGCGCGGAGCTGCTATACGGGTACTTAGCCGAAGAGGCAATCGGTAAAAATATTTCCTTTGTTTACCGGGAAGACCAGTATGACTTTTTGAAAGATGAAATAATAGCCCCGTTAAAAAAGAACGGAGTGCATGAGATTGAAGTAAGAATGACTAAAAAATCCGGCGAGAGCTTTTATGCCCACCTTGCATTGTCTATGCTTAAAAATGAAGACGGCGAAGTTAGCGGCATGATCGGCTATTCGATTGATATTACTAAATTAAAGAAAGCCGAGTCGAAATTTAAAAGCATACTCGAGAATTCTCCCGACGCAGTTGTAATTGTTGACAGGGAAGGTAAAATTACCTATGCAAATTCCCGGACTGAAAGTTTATTCGGCTATAAGGGTTCCGAATTAACCGACCGGACCTTTACTATTCTTATCCCGGAGCGATTCCGGGAAAGGTATGCTAAATACAACCCCGTTTATTTTACGGATGTACAACCGATGATAATCGGCAGCGATAAAAAATTATTCGGCCTTAGGAAGGACGGGTGTGAATTTCCTATAGAGATTAGCGTAAGCCAAATAGAAACCGAGGATGGAAAATTTTATACCAGTGCCATTAGAGATCTTTCCCACAGAAATAGCTTTGAAAATAACATTTAACGGTAAGCAGCTCCGGTGAACGGAAAATTTAGTAGTGCTATATTAAATGTAAATGTTACGTAACGATAAAATAAATATTGTGTGACGCAATATTCCTTAAATATCCTCTCTTTAATTTAACTTTAGTACGGTTAGCTAACTAATTTAAAATAGATGCCGAAAAAAAATACATTTAGGGATGCGATAAATATTAAAGACGCAGGAATTCGCAAGTTCTTTATGGAAATTCCTTTCCCTGTAGAAATTTACAATTCCTCCGGTGTACTGGAATTTTCCAATAAGACTTTTATGGAAGCTTTCGGCATATTGGCCGAAGACTTGATGACCGGGCGGTATAATATTCTGCTAGATAAGATGTGGAGTGAATACGGAGTTGTTAACGAAATTAAAGGAGCTTTTGGCGGGGAGTTAAACTTTATAAGGGATTTAAAAATTTCCGTAGAGAATTTCAGAAATAATTCCAGCACTTTTAAAAAAGGTGAAGTGATATTCGATCTGACTCTGTTCCCGCTATACGATACCTTTGGCAAAATAAGCCTGGTAATTGCCTTTTGGCACGATGCAACGAAGATAAAAAGCAAGGAGTACCAGCTTAACCTGCTCACTACCGCACTGGAATCCGCTGCAAACGGGATTGTAATTACCGATAAGGATGGCGCTATAAAATGGGTGAACAAGGCATTTAGCGCATTTACCGGGTACAGTAAAGAAGAACTGTTCGGGAAAAATCCGAGAATATTAAAATCCGGGATACAGGACGACGACTTCTACAAAACCCTATGGGATACGATTTTAAAAGGCGAGATATGGCGGGGCGAAATTGTTAACAGAAAAAAAGACGGCAGCCTTTACAGCGAGCTGCAAACTATTACTCCGGTAAAAAATTCAGCGGGCCAAATAGAAAACTTTATTGCTATCAAAATAGATATATCGGAAAGAATAAAGGCCGAGAATGAACTGAACAAGCTAAACCGCGAGCTTACAACAATAAGCGCATGCAACAGCATCTTAATACATTCAACTGATGAAAAAGAATTGCTGAACGAAATTTGCAGAGTAATTATTGAAACAGGCGGTTACTGCTTTACGTGGATTGGCCTGATTGATGATCAACTTTCTAAATATGTTACTCCTGCGGCAAAGTACGGTCACGAAGAAAATTATCTTGAAATAAATGAAAATTCTTTAAAGCATAAAACCGGGGAACTATCGCCACTGTATAAAGCAGTTCAATCCCAAAAGATTCAAGTCGTTAATGATATTTCAAGCAATAATTCTTTTAAGCATTGGAAAGATGAAGCACTTAAAAGAGGCTACCATTCGGTAATTGCCCTGCCGTTGATATTTAACGAAACATCCCTGGGGGCGCTTTGTATATACAGCGATATAAAAAATTCTTTCGATTTGCCTGAAATTGATCTGTTAAAGGAATTGGCAGATGATCTCTCTTACGGGATTAATTCCCTAAGGATGAACGAGAAAAGAAAAATTGCAGAGCTGGAATTAGCTAAAAGCGAAAAGCAGTATAGGCTATTCTTTAAGGAAGACGTAGCAGGAGATTATATATCGACGGCCGACGGGAGAATAATAGACTGCAACGATGCGTTCTTAAATATTTTCGGCTTTAAATCTATTGACGAAGCACGCGGATTTAATGCTTATAATTTACACCCTAAGCCTGAGAACAGAAAGGCCATATTTGAAATAATTAAAAGAGAGAAATCGGTTAAGGGCCTGGAATTAGAACTGAAAACTGTAGACGGGAGGACTGTTAATTGCATTGAGAACGCATGGGGTACATTCGACGAGGATGGGAATATTACCGCCGTTAAAGGCTATATGTTCGATATTACCAAGAGGAAAGCAGCCGAAAATCTTCTTAAAGAATCGGAACTGAAATTCCAAGAACTGGTTGAAAATATAAACGATGTTTTCTATACCGGCGATTTAAACGGCATAATAACCTATATCAGTCCTGCAATAAGCATTTTTGGCGGCTATAATGCCAAAGAGGTAGTAGGTAGAAATTTTAATGAATTTATTTACGAGCCCGACAGGGAAAAGATTTGGAATAATTTTAATTCTACAATTAAGGGGCATTCGGCCCCCGAAGAGTTCAGGATAATGACCAAGGAAGGAGACGTAAAATGGGTTCGCTCTTCCGGCAAACCGCTTATGCGGAATGGTAAAACTGTAGGAGTGCAGGGAGTGTTATTTGATATTACCCAAATTAAAGAGACTGAGCAGAAGCTTGAGGAAGCGAAAGCAAAAGCGGAAGAATCCGACATGCTGAAGTCTGCATTCCTTGCACAAATGTCCCACGAAATAAGAACTCCGCTTAATGTAATTCTTAGCTATAATTATTTGCTTAAGGATGAACTGAAGGAAAAAATTTCGGACGAATTGGATTCTATATTTAACTCAATGGAACTTGCAGGCAAAAGGCTGCTGCGGACAATCGACTTGATATTGAATATGTCTGTAGTACAGACTGGACAATTAGAAATTAATAAAAGCAGTTTTGAACTTTCAGAGACGATTTCTCATGCGGTAAAAGAATTAATGAAATTGGGTGAAGATAAGAAGATTGAGCTTCTCGTAAATAACAAAGTTGAAGATTCAACGATTGAGTCGGACGATTATGTTGTAAGCCAGATATTTGAGAATCTTATTGATAATGCAATTAAATATACTAATAGCGGTAAGGTAGAAGTCGCTATTTACAGAAATGATAGCTCCCAGCTTTGCGTCGATGTATCGGATACCGGTATAGGAATTTCCAAAGAGTATCTTCCCAGATTATTTTCACCTTTTTCCCAGGAAGATATAGGCTACTCCAGAAAATTTGAAGGCAACGGGCTCGGCCTTGCTCTTGTTAAACATTATGCCGATTTGCTGAACATCGAGTTAAAAGTAGAAAGTGAGAAAGGCATAGGAACAACTTTTACGGTGGTATTTAAATCCGGAAATTTTGCCGGTGCCGGATCTTAAATAAAAGCAGCACAGAACATTATTCCGTGCTGCTTTTTTGTAAAGGATTACTTTGTCTTAACAGGGTAGGGAGGCCGTTTCGGAAAGCTATACGGATTCTCCTTAATTTCTTTCAGAGCTGTTTGGATGGCAGTTTCCAGCTGCGGGTCTTTTCCTGCCATTACAGATGTGGGATCGTTGTCTATGTATATATCCGGATCGGCGCCGTGGTTTTCAATCCACCATTTATCTTCCTTACCGTAAAATCCGTTGTTGGACTGCTCAACCCGGCCGTTATCAATTGTAGTTTGACCGTTCACTATTCCGGTCAGTCCGCCCCATGAAGGCACACCGACAACTGTTCCCAGATGCCTTGCCTTAAAATCTTCGATAAAAGCTTCACCGTCGGAGCCGTTATACTCGTTCGATATAACAATATATTTTCCGGTAGATGTACTTCCGGGATATCTGAAGGGAACCATATTGGCTAGTACGTTATGAGCGACCATCTGCCTTTCAAGTTTATCGATTAAGAAGTATTCTGTCCATCCGCCCGAGTTTCTTCTAACGTCGATTATAATTCCTTTTTTATACCTGAAGGCTCTCCAGAACTTATCGAACTCGCCGATGTTGCCGGCACCCATTGCGTTTATGTGCATATAGCCTAATTCTCCGTTGCTTTCTTTCAGTACTTTGTGAATGTTATTGGTAAGCCACCTGTAATACCTTAAACTTGGATTATTTTTTATCGGTTCAATCTCATACGTCTTTGCGCCGGCTGCCGTCGGTTTGCTGTTTATTGTTACCGATACTTTTTGTTCTTTGGTTACCTGCAGGTATTTAAAATAGTCTTCCGGTACTTTTATCTCGTGGCCGTCGATTGCAATCAGATAATATCCTTCCTTAAGATCGATATCCGGCCTTACCATCGGCGATTTAAGATTAAGGTTATATTCTGTCGGACCATAGATTGTGGTGAACCTGTAATAGCCCGATGATTTATCTGCAGTAAGATCGGCGCCTAGCCAGCCGGTATAAACTTCGGACTTAGGTGCCTGCTCAACGCCTTCATCCCCGCCGGAAATATATGTATGCGAAACACTCAGCTCCCCGACCATTTGCTGCATTACCCAGTTTAACTGTTCTCTTGATGTTATGTAAGGAATGTACGCTCTGTATCTGTCGCCAATAGCCTTCCAGTTTAAGCCGAACATATTGGGATCGAAAAAGAAGTCTCTGTACCATCGCCATGCATCGTTAAAAATTTGATGCCATTCTTTCTGAAGATCGACGGTATAGGTCATTCCGTCAAGATTTAAAAGACTGCCGGGTTTCTTCGTTTTATATGCTTCATCCCAGGAAGTAGTGTATATGTCTTTATTACTTTCAATCAGCAGGTACTTGCCGTTTAAAGATGCAGTATAGTCCTTAATTTTTTCATCCAGGGTAACTTCCTTTTTGTCCTTCATATCAAATATATGCAGGTCCCATTTAGTCTGTCCCTTCGGTTGAAAGATTTCTTCATATTCAGCCTCGGTAAATTTTGGAACAGAGCACCATGCAACTTTACCGCTGCCTGCCTTTAGATAAAAATAATTTCCCGGTGCAACGGGAAGGGGAAAGGTGCGTTTTTCAATTCCATTCATATCGATTCTGAACTTGGCCGAGGCCTTAGGCTCGTGCTTATCTACTGCTTCTTCGAAGGGCGGCTTAAGACCGGCTTGCAGCTGTACAGCCATAATCTGCTGCGGAGCGGATACAACATGATCGTCTTCATAAAAATCCATTTGTATATCGAAGTTTCTGCTTGAAAGATAATACAGATACTTACCGTCCGCATCGAAGGTAGGATTTATATTATCGTAAAAATCATCTGTTACAGCGTAGCTTTTATTTTGATCGAGATTGTAAAGGTAGATAACGCTGTTCTTGTTATAATGAACAAAGCTGTAAGCAATCCACTTGCTGTCTGGCGACCAGGTATAGTCGCTTATCTCCCAATAGAACTCATCGTTCTTCAATTGGTTCGATTCGGCGAACATGTGGAGTTTTTTTGAGTTAATATCTATATAGAAGAGATTGAAGTTCTTATTGCCGAACAAAATCTTTTTACTGTCCGGCGACCAGACCAGATGATAATCCGTACGGTTAAGCGATGTAGTAAGCTGAATCCAAGCCCCGCCTTCAACCTTCTGCATGTACAGTTCATACTCGCCTGTTTTATCGGAGAAGAATGCAACCCACTTGCCGTCCGGGGAAATTTGAGGGTACATTTCTCTAGTGCCGGGTGAATTGGACAAATTCTTTGTGCTGCCTTTCTCCGTAGGTACGATGAATACGTCTCCTCTCGCTTCTAAGGCAGCAGACTTACCGTCGTTTGAGATTGCAGCGTAATGTATATAGTCCTTCGGATTTATTACCCGGTCTCTTAATTCCCAGTTGTCGGATGGAACGCTAACAGCTATTTGCTTAACATGTCCAGTAAACAGATTCATAACGTTTAAATAGCCGTCATGCAAAAACACAATTTGTTTATGATCTGTCGAAGGAGTCATCACGTCGACGTTATTGTAGCTTGTTAATTCGGTAATTATTTTTGTCGATAAATCTTCCTTATAAAGATTGGCAATCCCGTTTGTCCTGTCGGATACAAAATACATGTCGTTTCCTATCCATAATGGGTAGGCATTTACGCCTACATATTTGGTAATGGACGTAAATTTATTTTCTTTGAAGTTGTACATCCAGATGTCCGTATGCCATCCGCCTTTGTATCGTTTCCAGTAATAATTTTCTAATCCTTTTCTAACATAAATCATACTATTCCCGTCCGGGGAAAAGCTGCAATCAACTCCCCGGTCGATTGGAAACCGGTCCGGTGCTGAACCGTTCTTATCTGTGAAATAAAGGTTGGGATCGCGCATTATAAAATTTTCCCAGTAGGATCTGAAAACAACTCTTTTCCCGTCAGGCGTCCATGTTACGGTTTCGGCACCGCCGGGATTATAAGTTATTCTCTCCGGTGTTCCTCCTTCGGAAGGCATAACATAAATGCTCTGCCCGCCATCGTAGCTTGCAGTAAAGGCGATCCATTTTCCGTCGGGTGAAAATCTAGCCCGGTATTCGTTACCGGGAAAAGTCGTAAGCCTTACGGCAGTACCGCCGTCCGAATTAACAATCCATAAATCGCCTTCGTAAGTAAAGACTATTTTATTCCCGTGTATATCAGGGTCGGTCATAAATCTGCCCTGCTGTTGAGCGGATAGGATTCCACTAGTAATTATAAGTACAACGGTAATTGATAGTAGAAATTTTTTCATATTGAATTCCTTAAATGAATTTTGAAATTAAATGACGACGAAAAATTTGTAACTTACTTTTAATTCTAATTTACGAACTAATCTTGTTTGTTAGAAATGAAAATAAATTTCTTACGGTTGCGAAATTGTAATTGTTCACCATTAAAGAATTGCCGACAAATGAATATTATTCATCTGGTACATATATTGTTTAATTAAAATAGCAATAACCGGCTAGGCCGGTGTGTTTGATAATAAAAAGCCCGGGGGCTTATATGTTCTGGTTAAAAGTTAAAGAGTTCATAATTTCGTACGACTCGGTTCTATTTATGCTTTTAATTGGTTTCGGCTGGGTTGTGCTGTATACATTCTTCATACTTTTATCGATGCTTCTGATGTCGTTAAAGTAATTTTAAAAACTACAATTTAATTCAATTCAGATTGCCGGCAGTTAAGAAAATTTTCTACCGGTAATATTTTATGCTTATCTCTGAATAATCCCGTTTAGTCTTTCTTTTCTTAATCCCTGTTTTAAAATCAAAAAAATGATAATCGTAATTTCAGTCGTTTAAAATAAAAAAGCCTCATGATCGGGCGACCATGGGCTTTAACTCTTATCGCTCAAAAGGCAGGGGAGAACCTTTTGAAAGAGTCGATCCAAATTTATGTTTTGACTTTTACTGTTGCAAATTTTAAATCGCTTTAACACGCGTATTGTGATACAAACAACAAAGAAAAAAATTTTATAAAAAAATAGCTAAAATATCGTAACACACCTAACGCAAACTATACTCTTTGGAATACTGGAATGTTGGAGTAAATTAGTCAATTCCAGATCTCCAATACTGCATTGTTCTAAGGACTGCATAAGGTGACATCATAAGTAAATTGGCGGACATAATTCAGCCGCCGATTTTAGTACCGGCCTTTCCGCTTATTGTTTCTTTATACAAATTTACTTTTGTAATAAAGACTTTTTTCCCGCCTCCGTTAAGGAAATTTATTGCGGCTTTTATTTTGGGTCCCATGCTTCCTTCTGGAAAGACATTTTCATCATATAGCTTTGTTGCCTCTTCAAGTGTAAGGTGCCTAAGGTCTTTTTGATCTGCCTGCTGGTAGTTTAATTTGGCACCATCCACATCGGTGAAAATAAAAAGCTCGCACTCAAGGTCATCTCCTCTGTCCCTGGCTTTTTCAATCAGCATTTTACCAAGCAGCGCGGTTGCCAGGTCTTTATCTATTACGGCTTCTACCCCGGTATATATGTCAACAGAATTTTGTCCGGGAACATGTTTCCTTTTATAAGTAATGCCGTAATTGCATTCATAAATTTCTTCGCCGTTAATAATTTCGGGAAAAACCTTTTTAACCGGTATACCGCCCCCGCCCACTGCAATAGGAATTATACCGGTTCTAATGTTGTTGTCGATTATATCAATTTCAAGTATATCTTTAGGCTCGGGAGACGGCACCACCCACCTCCAAAGCTCGTTTCCGTTTTCGTCCATCTTATAGAATTTCATTATATGACCGTCTTTCTTTTGCCTTAAGAGTGCCTCATGTTTGTTATAAGATGGACCGATAAATTTTGTAGGATTTAAAAAATTAGGATCATATTCGTCAACAACAACCCTTGTAACTGTTTCTGCCGCTATTCTATTTATTCCGGTTATCCTTAACGAGTTTGTTAACTGTGCCAGCATATAGCCCATTGCGCCCTGCGTATCGGCATCGCATACATCGAGAGGAAGCATATGGAGTATCGGTCTGGAATATTCTGCGCGCAAAATAATATTTCCCACTTGCGGTCCGTTGCCGTGTGTTAAAATATAATAGTCATCGGGATTCTCTTTTATTATTTCTGCCAGTATTTCACTCGTCTCCGATGTACGTTTCCATTGCTCGCCTAGATCCGGGATTTTAACTTTCCCGGTTTGTAGGTCTACCTGGCCCGGGGGAGAGACTTCATTACCCCCAAGAGCGAAAATTTTCATTCGTTTTTTCATATTTTGAATGCTGAATTAAATGATAAAATTTTTTAGTGAATTATATGTTACGGAATTGCAGGCTCTTTTATGTTTGAATATAAGGATAGCAGTATTTTTTCCGGTGTAAGCGGCGCCGAGAAACTAAATTGCTTATCCGGCCGGAACGACTTCATGGCATTGGTTAATGCAAAGTACACGCCGATGCCGTACATTAAAGGCGGTTCTCCGATTGCCTTTGAATTAAATATTCCCATCGGGTTGTAAGAATTTTCCAAAAAATTAACTTCAATTTCCTTTGGAGTAAATTGAATATCCGGTACTTTATATGTTGAAAGCGCATTAGTCATCAATTGACCTTTTTTGCTAAAAAGTATCTCTTCAATTGTCATCCATCCGATGCCTTGAATCAAAGCACTTTCGGCCTGGCGTCTATCTACAGCCGGGACTAATGATTTTCCAAAGTCGTGCATAATTTTAACGCTGTCAATTTCGTATTTTCCAAGCATGCAGTCAAGTGTTATTTCAATAACCGCAGTACCGTAAGAATAGTATGAAAATGCCTTGCCTTTGGATTTATCTTTATCAAAATAAATTCCCGGAGTAGAATAATGTGCCTGCGACGATAAACTTACTCTTTTCAAAAATGCTTTGTTTATTAATTCGTCCCAGCCGATGCCGGTTTTTATATTTTTATAGAACACATGCTCTTCTTTTATTTCAACCAGATTGTGTTCCTTCACATTCAAAATTTCAGATGAAGTCTTTTTTAGTCTTTCAATCAAATCCCTGCAGGCTAGCTCAACGGCTTTACCATTAAGATCGGCAGCACTGCTGGCGGCGGTAGGAGATGTATTTGCAGCCCTGGTGGTATTAGAAGACTCAATCTTTATCCTGTCGGAATTAATGGAAAGTATAGTTGATGCAACTTGTCTTATCTTTTCATTTACACCCTGTCCCATTTCAACAGCGCCGGTGCTTATGCCTACGCTACCGTCGGAATATATATGTACCAGTGCGCTTGCCTGGTTCATGAATGTATTGGTAAAAGAGATGCCGAAGCAAACAGGCATTATAGCAAAGCCTTTTTTTGAAATTGTGTTTTCCAAATTGTAAGCGGCAATCCTTTTTTGTATTCCGGCATAGTTATATTTTTTATCAAGATTTTCCCAGCAGCTTCTTGCGTGGCAGTTAATCGCCCTTTGGCTGTAAGGAAACTCGTCGCCTTCGCTTAATAAATTTATCTTTTGAATTTCTATCGGTTCGATACCCATTTTTTCGGCAGCTTTATAAATGGCTGATTCCAGAACAAACATTGCCTGCGGCCCGCCGAAGCCTCTAAAGGCAGTATTGGGCGGAAGGTTAGTTCTGCAGCATAAACCGGTTGCTTTTACATTCGGTATGTAGTAACTGTTTGTTGTATGGAATAATGTCCTATCTAGAATTGCAGGTGAAAGATCGGCGGAAGCGCCGGCGTTTTGATAGAACGTTACTTCGTACGCAATTATCTTTCCGTCGTTTGTAAGCCCTATTTTGAAGTCGGAAGAATAAGGATGACGCTTACCTGTCATCAACATATCCTCTTGGCGGGAGAGTATAAGTTTAACCGGTTCATTCAATCTAGAGGCAGCTAGTGCAGCCAGAGCAGCCCAGGAATTTGCCTGATCTTCCTTGCCTCCAAAGCCGCCGCCCAATCTTAAAACATCTACTTCCACTTTATGCATCGGTAAGTTTAAGACTCGCGCAACGGTTCTTTGAACAGCAGTAGGTGCTTGAGTTGATGAATAAACCTTAATTCCTCCGCCTTCTGCAGGTATTGCAAGCGCACCCTGTGTTTCCAGGTAAATATGTTCTTGCGCGCCGCTCTCAGCTTCGCCCTCAACTATAACATCGCATTTGTCCCATGCAGTTTCAATATTACCGCAAGAAAATATTCTGGGAGGAATGATCAATTCGCCTTTATTATAAGCTTCTCTTGCGCCGGTAATAACAGGCAGTTCGTCAATTTCAATTTGAATTTTATTCCGCGCTTTTACGGCAGTCCGTTGATCTGATGCCGCGATAATTGCAACCGGCTGCCCTGCGAACATCACCTTATCTGCTGCCAAAAGCTCTTCGTCCTGTACTATCCCTCCAATCTGGTTTTGCCCCGGTATATCCGAAGAAGTAAATATGCCCTTAACTCCTTCGAGATTTCTTGCCTGGCTGAGGTATATGCTTTTAATAATACCGTGAGCGGATGGAGAGTAAAAGACGGAAGCAAATAAAGTATTTTCCGGTACGATCAAATCGTCAATAAATTGGGACTCGCCCCTAACGTGCTGAAGAGAATCATAATTGTTCATATTAATTCCTTCACGTTTACATATACGGGGAATAGCTTAACGAAATGCGCAAAAATTATTTGGCGCAGCAGAAGCCGTTTATACCCGGCAGAGCCGCGTACATCATCAATCGGTGAAATTTCCGATTGAGAAATTACTGCCGCATTCTTTATATGCTCTGCCGTAATATTTTTATTAATAAGGTAATCACAAGTTTTTTCCAACAGCATAGGAACCGGTGCAACGCCTCCGGCAGAAATGTTTATATGCATAATTACACCGTCTTTTACTTCAGCATAAATTGCGGAATTAACCGTTGCGATATCCATGTAAGTCCGCTTGGAAACCTTTTCAAAATTAAAGTATCCGTTTTCTTCAGGTATATCGAAGCTAATATAGTTTAGTACCTCTTCATTATTCTTATCAATATTTTTATAGCCTCTGTAGAAATTTTTCAGAGGTACTTCTCTATTTAAGCTTTCGCTGCTTAAAAAAAGCCTGGCATTTAATACAAGGAAGAATATGATCGAGTCGCCGATAGGTGAGGCATTAACTATGTTGCCGCCTATGGTCGCGTTATTCCTGATAGGCAGGGAACCGAAGCTATTGAAATAATTTTTTATTCCCGGAAAAATCTTTTGCAATAGCTCGGAGCTTTGAATATCGCTTACGGTAGCCGCCGCATTTATAAAACATAAATTATCTTTGTTCCAGACAAGCGGTTTTACTTTCTGCCTGCCGAGAAATTTTAACTCCGCCTCCAGAAGTCTTTCGGCATCCTTCGCAAATAAATCCGTTCCGCCCGCTATAAAATTAATACTGTTTACAGCTTCATTATACGGTTTATTTTTTTCACCGGCAATTTCTTTTAATCTATCCGGGATGTGAAGGAAGTATTCGGGTAATACTCCACGTTTAACCAAAAACTCAACTCTGGATTCGCCAGCAGGATTCGAATCATTCATTACTCCTGTAATTTTTTGCGTAGCTCTTTTTATTGATGCATATCCAGTGCACCTGCATATATTTCCATCGAGTGAAGTGGCAAGGTCGTTTAAATTGTAATCGTGCGAATTAAGAAAGTAGCCGGTTATAGACATAATAAATCCGGGTGTGCAGAAACCGCATTGCGTACCGCCTTCATCGAGTAAAGAAGATTGAATTACGTTCAACTCTTTTTGGTTTATTCCTTCGATGGTAACAATGTGTTTACCGTTTATGCTGCCTAAAGGCAGCAGACATGAATTAACAGACCGGTATGATACGTTCTCATTATTAAGTTCGCCTACTAAAATAGTGCAGGCGCCGCAGTCGCCTTCCCGGCATGCTTCTTTTGTGCCTATTAACCTAAGGTGCTTTCTTAAAAAATCCAGAACCGTGGTTGCCGGATGAAGAGAAGCCTGCACCAGTTGGTTATTACATATAAAGCTGATAGAGATACTCAATATTATCTCCCCGTAATTTTTATTTCTAAAATAATTGATACCGGCCCAACTTTCAAGCATAACCAAAATGATTTTACATTACTTTACTACATATAATTGCCATACCGGGAGGAAAAATATTTTTAATATATTTCAGCTCTTTTATTTGATTTTTTATTAATTGTGCTAGGATTTTCGAGCTTAAGTATTGAAATTAAAAATGTGCTATTGATTGTTGTAAGGAGAAATTTAATTAATGAGATTACTCGTTATTTCGGAATTGATAGGTTCCGATTGGTTGACATTGAAAACAATGATGCCGGTAGAATTGCGGAAGAAATATTAACTCAAATAAATGAATCGAAGATAAAATTTCAACAATATGACTGGGGTCTTAAATAACCGGTAAATTTTTGCTTAGTACTCTTGTTCATAAATACAGTGACGTATAAAAAAATTGTTAAACCTCAATTGTCCCGTAGGGACAAAATATTTATAGGATACAATAAACCAGGACATCTTAGAGTCCCGTAGGGACGAAAT
>JAKAJV010000028.1 GCA_021813585.1 Bacteroidota bacterium
ATTTTGATGTCTGCATTGTCATTCCCACGAAAGTGGGAATCCATTTTTTATCATATTTTCGCATCTTGGATACCCGCTTTCGCGGGTATGACACTCAAGCTTTATAATTTTGCGTAACATGAGTTATTAATTCTTACTTATCTTTTCCAAAAATTTTTTAATAACCCGATTAACAAACGCAGGGTTTTCAATCGGAGTCATATGCGCCGCATCCGGGACGAGAACAAATTGAGAGTCTCTTATGCTGCTAGCCAGGTTTTCCATATGTTCCGGAGGAGTTAGCTTATCCTCCTCGCCGCAAATTACCAGCGACGGCAGTTTAATTTTGGAAAGATACTGGGTAGTATCGGTTCTTCCGATCATAGCCAGAAGACAGCCTTTAACACCAGCCGGATCGCTGTTTAACGACCTTCCTAACGTTTCATTATATTCTTTAAGATTATTAACCGAATTCCCGCTGAAGCAATTTGGAACGAACTCCTCAACAAAGTCCTTTACACCCAGCTCGTTTATTTTCTTTATACCCGCAGCTCTCTTAAGTTTGCCTTCGTTGTTGTCGGGTTCCGACTTGGTATCGCAAAGTATCAATCCGCCGAATTTATTTTCCATCCTTTCAACTGCTCTTAAAGCAATATAGCCGCCCATAGAGAGGCCGCACAAAACCGGCCGGTCTAGGGCCAATTCATCAATAATGCTTTCAACATCATCTACGAAGGACTCCATCGTAAATTGGCCGTCGCCCGCGGGTGAATTGCCCAGGCCTCTTACATCGTAGGTAACGCAGTAATAAGAAGACTTAAACTCGCCGACCTGTTTATCCCACATTTTATGATCGTACGGGAAACCGTGAATAAATAAGATTGATTTGTTTATTTGATTCCCCTCTTGATAAATTGCAATATTATCTTTAATTGAGTGCATGTCTTTTTTCCTTATCGAAAAAATTAATAGAACTACAAATAAAAATTAAGGATTATACCATGAAAAATAAATTTCGGTTACCTTTATTTTTGGCTCTAATGTATCCGGCTATTATTTTTGCGCAGACCGATACTTCTAAAACGGATAGGTGGATTCCTACTGCGATTGCGGGGCTTAATATAAGCCAGCTTGCATTAAGCAACTGGACACAAGGCGGTGAAAACACATTAACCTGGACTCTTACAGGCAACCTCGGATTAAAATACTCTTCAAAGGATTGGACTTTTACAAACGGATTAAAGATTGCTTACGGAAGAACAAAGCTTGGTGGAGGCAATTTTAAAACTAATGATAACGACTTTTATCTGGAATCGGTACTTACGAGAAATACCGGCTGGGTCGTAGTTCCTTTTGTAAGCAACATTATAAGAACCACCGTTGCGGCCGGTTACTCGTATGCATCTCCTCAGCCGCAGGAGATCGCCAACTTCTTCGATCCCGGCTATGTTACTCAGAGCCTGGGCTTTGCTTATGATAAGCTGCCCGGATTTAAAACAAGGCTTGGATTTGCCGTCCAGGAAATCTTTACAAATAAAAACAGGCAGTACAGCGATGATCCAAACACGGCCACGAAAGCAGAAGCTTTTAAGCTTGAAACAGGGGTTCAATCCGTTACTTCCGGTAAATTCGATCTTGATAAAAATCTCCTTTTTACTACCAGCCTCACTTTATTCAGCAGGTTCGAGCAGCTTGATGTTTGGGATGTACGCTGGGATAATGTGCTTGTCGCAAAGGTAAACGATTGGCTGAACGTTAACCTTTCGTTCTTATTGATCTATCAAAAGGATCAATCTGCAACCACGCAAATGAAGCAGGCCTTGCAGCTAGGGGTTGTATATGCCCTGTTTTAGAAATTCTCCCTGCGTTTTTTTCTATTCTTTAGCACAGGGTAGATAATACGCAGGAATGTTTTTAAAATTTGATTATTATATTTGCCGGCAAAATATGCCTTGGTTTTAAAATCTAAAAAGATATTTATGAAAGTAGCGTTCGTAAGCTCGGAAGTATTTCCATATGCAAAAACCGGCGGCCTTGCAGATGTTGCCGGCGCTTTGCCCAAGGCGCTTGAAAAGCTTGGATGCAGCGTTAAAATATTTCTCCCAAAATACTATTCAATCGACGAGGCAAAATTCGGCCTGCATTACAACTGGGAGATCGGAGAGATACCGATTAAAATATCAAGCCACACCAGGTCGGTTCACATATACCAGGCAGTTCTGCCGGAATCAGGCGTAGATGTGTATTTTGTAGACTGCCCGCACTACTACCACAGGGATCAGATTTATACCGACGGCTTTGACGAAGACGAGAGATTTATTTTATTCGATCGCGGAGTAATCGAAATCCTTCAAAGACTTCAATGGGAGCCGGACATTATTCACTGCAACGACTGGCAGACAGGATTAATTCCTCTATACTTAAAAGACAACTACGGCTGGGATAAGCTTTTTAAAAACTCCGCATCGGTCTTTACAATACACAACATCGGTTACCAGGGAAGATTCTCCAAGGAAACAGTAGAGCACGCCTCTATAAGGAGCGATCTTTATTTTGAAGGAAGCAGTATAGAATTCCTGGGAGATATATCCTTTATGAAAACGGGGATAATGTATGCCGACGTTATTAATACAGTAAGCAATACCTATGCAAAGGAAATATTAACGCCCGAATACGGCGCCGGTATGGAGAGCTTTTTGGTTCAGCGTAAGGAAGACCTGTACGGAATATTAAACGGCGTCGACTATGAGATATGGAACCCTGAAAAAGATAAATTCATTCCCTTTAAATTTTCTTTAAACAGCCTCGAAGGAAAATTCAAGAACAAGAAATTCCTGCTCGAGAAATTCAGCCTAACGGCCGATGAAAATCTTCCGCTTATCGGAATAGTTTCCAGAATGGCCGGGCAAAAAGGATTCGACCTGTTTGAAAACGCTGCAGAGGCGCTTCTTAAGCAGGATGCCCAGTGGATAATACTAGGCAGCGGCGAGGACAAATATGAAGATATGTTCCGTTCCATCAATGAAAAATACCCCGGCAAGGCGGCGGTTTACATCGGGTTTAATAACGAACTATCACACCTTGTAGAAGCCGGGGCAGATATGTTTTTAATGCCTTCACACTACGAGCCTTGCGGGCTTAACCAAATCTACAGCCTAAAATACGGCACAGTACCTATCGTTAGAAAAACAGGCGGGCTGGCAGATACCGTGCGCGACTGGCATGAATACGAGCACAAAGGAAAAGATACCGGCAACGGCTTCTCTTTTAACGATTATAACCCGGATGCGCTTGTATTAACTGTTGAGCGCGCAATTGAAATGTTCAAAGATAAAGATACCTGGAAGGCTGTGCAGGCCAACGGGATGAAAGATGATTTTTCATGGGAGGCCTCTGCCAAAAAATATATAGATATTTATAAGACCGCAAAGAAAAAAAGAGCGCTGCAACCATAGCCTTCCATTTTATATTTTTTATAAAAATGATTGTTAATAAAAAGAAATAATAATAGTTTTCATCTGGTCTATTAAAAGAAAATTTTTCCAATATCGTAAAAGGAGAAGCTGATGACGACTATAGGAAAAGCGGAGCCGGCGGCAGCAAAACAAAGCAACAGAGTTACGTCAATCGATGCATTTAGAGGGTTCACTGTCTTATCGATGATATTTGTAATACAGGTTGCAGGCTATACAAACCTGCCGCTTACAATGTCTTGGTTCGGCAGCCCGCCTGTCTCAACATTCAAGCATGCGGCGGATGCGGTTGGCGCAACCACAGGTATCGGGTTAACCTTTACCGATCTTGTTGCGCCGTTCTTCGTTTTTATAGTCGGAATGGTTATACCGTTAAGCAAGAGAAGGCGCGGCGGAGAATGGTGGATGCACGTTGGAAGAAGGACGATAATGCTGATATTGCTCGGGGTTGTTTATATATCCCTAGCTTTGGGTTCCGCCCACGAATGGGGCGGCTTATCATACTGGTGGGGAATATTGCAGGCAATTGGTGTTGCATATTTTATGGGCGCAGCTTCTATGCTTTTACCTAGATGGCAGAGGTGGATTCTGGTTATCGTAATAGCTTCATTCCATCTGTTCATGTCGTTGAACTTCAACTGGTGGCTGCATCTGGGAAATCCGCAAAACGGATATTGGACGATTGCAAATTTATCCGGCGATCCGCTTAGGCCGTTAACCATTCACTGCACGCCGTGGGCATCTATATCATACGGGCTTATTACAATAGTCGGCACGGTGCTCGGCGAGTCTTTATTAAGCAAATCCCACAAAACGATAATTACCCATTCGCTTATTATCGGTGCGGTTCTTTGCGCCGTTGGCTATGCAATCCATTTGTACGATTGGCCTGTCTTTGCAATGAACAAAGATACCGTATCGGCATCATATTCAATTTTTACTTCGGGTGTTTCGGCATTAGCATTTTTAATCTTTTATCTGATAATGGATGTAGGCAAATACCAGAGATGGGCATGGGCGTTTATCGTATTCGGCTCCAATGCGCTGCTGGGGTATTTCCTTCAGCCGATAGTTAGAATTTTTGTGGACGCCCTCGGATTTAAGCCTTATTACGCCGGGCTAAGCGGCTGGTACGGAATGTTCATCGGGCTTGTATGGACTGCACTGCTGTGGGTTGTTTTACTGTGGTGCAATAAGAGAAATATTTACTGGCGCATATAATCCTTTATATTCATTTAAATAGATTTCCAGTTTAATTTTTTTTATAATTGGACAAATGAAAAGCTTGGATTTCAACCCGCATAAATCGACGGAAGAATTCCGCAAGAATTATAAGCTGCACGACCTTGCGGAAATGTACGGCAAGAATTTGCTTATTCAATGGGGAGTGCGTTTTAACGAGTTCGGCGGGGACGAGAGATATAAAAAAGTTTGGGAAGGCGGCGGCGATAAGCCAGACTTGGTTATTGAGTACAAAGGCAAGAAAGCATTATTAGATTGGAAGGGCAAGCATAAGCCGGTCTGGATAGTTAATAAGAGGGCGGTCGGCTCGTATGAAGCCTGGAAAGAAAAGCTGAAGATTCCGACAATCATTTGTTTTGCGGTCTTCGATAAAAACAATATTCTTACGGATTTCCGCTTCGCAAAAATAGGCTTGCATCTATACTCCCCCTCCAAGCAGAAGGAATGGGATAAAAACGAAACTGTTGAATTTAATACTCCGCTGCCCGAATTTACGAAGCCGAATATTTTACAATGCATGTAGCATCTGCGGGAAAGACTCCGGATTGAAAAAATTATTTTAGTTTACGATGCACGCAGAAATAAGACAAAAATTAGAAGACGTTTTCAGAAACTCAAATTCACCCGATGAGCTTTTTGATTCATTCCGCATTGCAATAAGCGGAAGGATTAAAGACGAAGAGCTGTATAAAATCCTTTTAAGGAACAAGGCGCTGTCAACCGATGAGATATCCATGTTCGCCGAAAAGATTTGTAAGGAATTCCCCGGCCTGAGATACAACATCTACTTTTGCGTAGGCCAGTTGTTTGGATCAATCTCAACATACGGAAAACATTTAGACAAGGCCCTTGCCTACATGCTCAAGTCCGCAGCCGCCGAGCCAACGTTAAGCGAACCATATACGGCTATTGCAAAAATGTATAACAAGGAACTGAATATACCTGCCCTCGAAACAATAATAAAGACGATAGAAGACGGAATATCGCTTGTAGAAATTAAAAGCCCTCTGTGCTTTGCTCTTGTCGATCTGTATAAATTAAGCGGAGATAAAGACAAGGAGCTGGGGTATCAAAAGCTGGGAGAGATTTTTCAGAGAGAGGGAAAATAAAATTTCGAATCCGGATTTTTATCGATATGCTTTTCTGTTTTAATAACTGCGCGCAGGCTTAAATTTACCGAAGAAACATATTCCGTTCTAATAATAATAACCGATAGAGAAATAGAAAAAAGTATCGCCCCAGCTAAGCGGATTGCCGGGAAGATTTTTTACAAACAGAAAGCTCTTGCCTATGGAAAAATCGGCCGGGCCTATCGGCGTATCGAACGAAAGCGTGGAGCCGATGCCGTGCCTTAAATCTTTAAGCCGGATTTCCTCCTGCTCGTCCCACGTGGAGCCGATATCATATCTAAATTTCAAATACGTGTCGAAGAAAATTTTAACCGGCAGTTCATACCGGTATTCCAGCGAAGCTAAAAATATCTGCCTTCCCCTAAACTCATTATCGCGCATCCCGAAGAAAGAGCTTTGTCCCCCCAAGGAAAACTGCTCGCTCAGAGGCAGCGTTTTATCTGCAAAGCCCATAGCAAACCTGGGGGAAAATGTATTTACATTGTTCAGAGTGAAATAGCTTTTATAATTAAAATCCAATTTGGTGTAGCCCAGGTCGCTGCCGAGCACAGTTTGCGCCGCTTCGTATTCTCCTTTAAAATAAAAACCCTTCTTTGGATAAGGATACCTGTCCTGCGTATCGATAGTGGAGCTTACGCTTAAGCTTACAATTTTTACTTTGGACGGTTGAATACCATACGGCTCAGTCCCGCTGGGAAGATCGGTTTGTACCTGCAGGTTGCGTATTTGATCAATCTGATACCTGCCTTCGAAAATCAAATTGCCGAAGCGCTGAACCTGTGTGCCTAATGAAAATGAGCCGCCGTAAAACGACTGCCTGTATTCGCCGTTGGAAATCCTTGAAAATTTTGTCTCGGTGGTCTGAGGAACGTCTGCATAGGAATATACATCGTTAAATTTGTAGTAAGCATTCAGCTTATACGTCAGGTATGTATTAAAAACTCTGTTTGATTTATGCTCTATCTCTATGTCCCTGTTTCTTTCCCCGCCAATCAGCAGCAAGCCCAGTTCGGTTCCGCTGCCGAAAAGATTTTCATCGACGAGACCGAGGCTTAGCTGCGCCTTGTTCTCATTATCAACACGGAAACCTACTCTTAACAAACTAGCGGCTTTCTCTTTAACCCTAACTACAAGAATGTTCTTTCCGCCTTTCCTTTCGGCAGAAATAAAAACATCTTCAAATAAATTTGTGCTTCTCAAATTAGTCAAGCCGTCCTTTATTTCGCTATAGCTAAGGTACGACCCTATGGCAACCGGTATTTCGCGTGTAATAATTGTCCGGCTGGTGTACTTGTCCCCCTCTACCAGTATGCTGTCTATTCTTCCTTCATTAAAGGATATTCTCAAATTGCCCGACTCTTTGTTGAAGCTTATTCGGCGCACATCCGCAAGCGAAAAGCCCTCGCTTCTGTATTCATCCAGTATTTGAATAGCCTTAGAGACTATTTTGCCTGCATTGTAGGGCTTGTTGATTAAACCGGATAGTATAGAATTAACAGATGCAGTGTTAATAAGCGTAATTCCGGGTGTTTCAATCGATTTAATTTCGGGGTTCGTTACGGCGTTAATTTTAACTGTTGAATATTTTTCAGACTGGCTAATATCGGCGCTTATATTTTCATAATCGCCGCTCGAGTAAAGGCTGTACATGTCCTTCAGTATACGAATGTTGGAAACCGAATCCATCATCGAATACTGCTGCTGCAGCAATCTTTCAACTCCAGCTGCATTCGTATCTACAAGGACATTTTTTATATAATATTCTTTAACATTTAAATTCCTAACAAATATTGAATCTATCTGCGACTTGATTTTAGAGACATTATTTATTGCCGCGCTGTAGCCTTGGTTTATAAGAGAGTCAACATTTGAAAAATCATCCAGGGCGGTACTGCCGAGGTCCGGAGTTATTATATCATTTGCATACTTTAATTGATCTTCATTTAGGCGCTTCATCGGTATGCTTACCACCTGGTCTGCAACTTCCCAGGGTAAAGTAAGCTCTCCCTGCGGATGCAGAGCGCTTGTGGTGTTAACGGCAATTATATACTGCCCTCCTAGCGATGAAGTAATTTTAACCGGTATGTTCGCCACAAGTCCGCCGTCAACAAGCGTTAAAGAATCCAGCTGGACAGGAGCCAGAAAAAAAGAAACGCTGGAGCTGGCCCTCATAGCTTCGCTTAAAGAGCCGCTGTTTATAACAACGGGGCTGCCTGTAACAAGATTTGAGCAAACGGCCCTGTATTTCACTCTTAGCTCATCAAAGCTTGAATCCGAGTGTATCGGCGCCTGAAAGGTAAGAAGGTTTAGGAAATTGGAAATCTTTTGTCCGCTGCTAAGCGCGGTGGGAAGAACAGGCTTTAGGCCTTTAAGTCTTAACGAAAATATCGCCTTGTCTTCCGTAATTTTTTGATCTACAAAAAGCTCTCGCCTGTTCGTTTCTCTGTCGGACGCAAGCAGGTTATCCCAGTTGGTATTCCTGGCTATAGAATCAATCTGGTCTATGCTGTACCCTGCTGCGTAAAGACCGCCTATAATGCTTCCCATGCTTGTCCCGACAATAACATTGAGCGGTATCTTCGAATCCAGCAGAGCCTTAATGACGCCTATCTGCGCAAGGCCTCTGGCACCCCCGCCGCTTAAAGCTATGCCTATTTCGGGCATCGGTTTTGCAACTCTTTCCGTAAGCCCGAACGGAAGATTTTTAATTTTATATTCGACAGATAATGTGTGTGTGGTTTGAGGAAAGGAAACAGAAGCCAAGATGAACAGGTAGAATAAAATTATTTTTCTGTTGTAATTCATGTAATTAAAAAAATGTATTCCGCCTGCAAACTTTAAAAAGTCCGCAGGCATATTAAATACATTAAAAATTATCTTCTTTTCTTTTGCTGAATCTTAGCATTCTGCTCTGCGGCTTCCATCATTCTCGTCATAAAGCCTTTTTTTCTGTTTGCGTTCTTAACGGGCTGAAGCTCCATACCGTCATGCTTATGGTTTATATAATACTGCTGGGCAATGGAAAAGACGTTAAACATAAAATAATAAAGATTTAAACCGGCCGGGAAGCTCATAAATAAAATCGTAAGGAAAATCGGCATAACATAAACTAGAGCCTTTTGTTTCGGGTCCTGAACGGTCATCTTCTGCTGGAAGAACGTTGCGATGCCCATTAAAAGTGCCAGTCCGCTTATTTGGTCTATACCGAAGAACGGAAGCTTAAATGGAAGCTGGTATATAACGTCCGGCCTGGAAAGATCTTTAATCCAAAAAATGAACGGCTGCTGTCTGAGCTCGATGGCGACTTTTAACAATTCCCACAGCGCAATGAAGATAGGCATTTGTAGTATTAAAGGAAGGCAGCCGCCTGCAGGGTTTACTCCGTAAGTAGAATAGAGCTTCATCGTCTCTTTGTTCAATTTCTGCGGATCATCTTTATATTTTTCTTTTATTTCCTTTATCTTGGGTTGAAGAAGCTGCATCTTCTTCATCGATTGGAAGCTAGATTTAGTAAACGGATACAACGCGAATTTTATTATAAGCGAAAAGACGATTATTACAAGACCGTAATTGGGAATAAAGGAATGGAGAAAATTAAATAACGGAAGCAGAATATAAACAGCAATCGGGCGGACAAGGAATTTGATTATTCCTCCGAAGTCAACCATCTGCTCAAAATTATGTCCGTAAGATTTCAATATATTGTAATCTGCCGGACCAATATAGATTGTAAAATCTCTCTGCTCCAGGTCGGTATTGTTAAAAGGAATAATTAAGCTGATATTATAGTATGCGCGCTCGCCGTTATTCATGTAGGCGGTTTTCGTCCCGTCTATATAGGCCCCATCAACATCGGAAGAATTTTTAGGCGCAATAATGGCGGCAAAATATTTGTCGCGCACACCAATCCACTCCACCCTCCCGTTAAATTCTTTTTGAACCTTATCTCCGATTTTGCTGGCCTCAACAATAACATGGTCGCCGCCGTAAAATACGCTTGAGTTTGAATAAGCAGCTTCGTCAACAGAATTCTCCTCTACAAAACGCAATCCTTTATGCCATACCAAATCGATATCGTTGTTGCTGATAATATTATTCATCCCGACAAGTTTAAGATGGTACTTCATGCTGTATTTGTCGCCGAAGAAAATATATTCTTTTTCAATATATTTGTTTGTATCTACAGCCAAACGAAACTTGATTATTAGGGAATCGCTGTCTGTTATTTTATAAAATGATTTGTCGGCATTGGTTGTAAAAATTAATTTGGCCGTGTTTATCGCTTTGCCGTCGGAGGAGACAAAAGATAAGTCGGGCCCGCCGCCGTCGTTTTCGTAATCAACAAGCTGTACATGCGTATTGTAAAAATCATTGTTCCCTTTTTCATCCGAGGCATACCAATTTTTATACTTCTTAAGAAAATATTTTTTAATATCTCCGCCTTCGGTGGAAAGCTCAAGCCTTACAAGTTTGTTGTCGATTGTAATGATTCTTTCTTTTTGCGGAGTAAAGGAAAAATACTTTCCATAATTGGATTTTATGGTATCGCCGTCTAATTGATTGGATCTTGTTTTACTAACTGCTTCCTGCTTTACAGAAGATTTTTCGGCAGCTTTTGATAAAGAATCTTTTAAGGCCAAAGTAGAATCTGTGGGCTTGTTTTGCTGTTCAACGGGAGACGGGGAATTTAGATAAAGCCAGAGGACTAAAATAGCTCCGATTAAAATAAAAGCAATTGTTGTTTTTCTATCCATTTATAATTCCATTATTCTAAAGGATCATACCCGCCTTTATTAAAAGGATTACACCTTAAAATCCTCCACGTCGATTTTATTCCGCCTTTTATTACACCATATTTTTTAAATGCTTGCACAGCATATTCTGAACAGGTAGGATAAAATCTACAGGACGGAGGAAATAACGGCGAAATAATTTTTTGATATCCTCTTATAAAGAAAACAAATATTCTCCACATTACAAAACACTTTTTAATTTAAGCATAATTTCCAAGACATCTGGCAATACATCGTTGAGCTTTATTTTCTTGTTGTTTTTTTCTGTAAAATTAACAGGGGAAAAAATAATTTTAAGTAGAATGTTTTTCCTAAGGCAGCTTTCCAGCAGAATTTCTTTATTTAACCTGAAAGACTCTCTTATTAGGCGCTTTATTCTATTTCTCCAAACCGCAATACCTTGTTTTTTGCTTACTGCTATTGCAGCTTTAACACCAGCTTCAGCTCCGCTATATTCTGCCAAATATACAGCTTTTATCAGGCGCTTCTTTGAGTAGATATAACTGCCGTTCGAAAATATTTGCTCAAAATCTTTTCTTCTTTTTATTCTTTCTTTATTAGAAAGAGTAAATCGTTTCAAGATATTTACTTCTCATCGCTTACAGTAAGTTTTTTTCTGCCTTTTGCTCTGCGTCTCGAAAGAACTTTTCTGCCGTTTTTAGACTTCATTCTTTCTCTAAATCCGTGCTTATTTTTCCTTTTTCTTATGCTCGGTTGAAATGTTCTTTTCATATTAACTCCTATTATCAAAAAAGATTTCAAAATTAAGTATTAAAAAACAAACTTACAAGGAAATATTCGCGCAAATTATTTGAGCCTTAAAACTTAAAAAAAAATTTTTTTCTAATTAATTAAAAAATTAATTTGCGATGTATAAATTTAGTTCCTATTTTTTCCCCTAGATGGGTTGGCTAAAGTAATGTGAATATTATGTGGATAAGTTTTTTTTGTGAAAACGTTTCACATAAAAGCGCCTCGGACTCTGTTGATTTTTTGTAGCGGGCATGTGTGGATTATTCAAAAAGAAGATATCAACTCATCTAAATTCAATCACTTAGCAAAACCTTTTTAATGTTTATAAGTTGTGGATATGTCGTCCGCCAAGTTGATAATCGTACGATAAAAGATCATTTTTTTTATATTTTCTTAATTTTTCTATTGTTGATAACTTTTTATGAAAGAATTTGCCCTTATTGATAAAAAAAATCTTTTCGAACCAACTATTATCTGGAGAGAATGCTTAAGGACCATTAAAGAAAACGTCACGTTAATGACGTATAACACCTGGTTTACTCCAATCAAACCATTGGAATTGGAGAATTCAATATTAAAAGTTCAACTGCCCAGCAGGTTTTTTTGGGAGTGGATTGACGAGCATTATAATACTCTTATAAGCAAGACAATACAGGATGTCTTAGGGGCCGAGGCAAAATTAGCCTATGTAATTTCGGAAGAAAATGAAAACGATCAGGTTCCCAAAATAGAACCGGTAACGTTGCCAGTCATTTCAGAAGATGTAAACAAACCAAAACAGCAATTCGAATCGTATCTGAACTCTCGTTATACCTTTGAAAGTTTTATCAAGGGTGAAGGAAACCAACTGGCAAGAGCGGCAGCAAGTGCAATTAGCGATAACCCTGGCGGTACTTCTTTCAATCCTTTTTTTGTATATGGCGGAGTAGGCCTGGGAAAAACTCATCTTATTCAAGCTATCGGGAATAAAATACTTCAAAATTTTCCTGATAAAAAAGTAATCTATCTGTCTGCCGATATTTTTACTGTTGAATTCGTGGAATCGATCCAGTCAAATACTGTAAATGAATTTTCAAACTTTTACAGAAAAATGGATGTGCTTATTATTGACGATATTCAATTCCTAATAGGCAAGGAAAAAACACAGGACCACTTCTTCCACATATTTAACCAATTACATCAAGCAAGAAAACAAATTATCCTTACAAGCGATAAGCCGCCAAAAGATTTAAAAGGCCTGGACGAACGCTTAATTTCTAGGTTTCAATGGGGGCTAACCGCAGATATTCAGCCACCGGATCTTGAAACGAGAATTGCTATTTTAAAAAGAAAAACAGGCGACTATGGTATGTCCGTTTCAAACGACATTTTGGAATACATCGCAAATAATATTACCTCTAATATTAGGGAGCTTGAAGGATGCTTAATAAAGCTGCTGGCAAATGCTTCATTAAATTCTAAGGAGATTAATCTCGAACTTGCAAAGAAGACGGTTAAAGAAATTGCCACCGATAGAAAGGTTAATGTAAGTATTGAAAGCATAACTAAAATTGTATGCAATTACTTTAAAATAGATGAAAATAAAATAAGGGATAAGACGAGGAAAAAAGAGGTTGTGCTTGCCAGGCAGATATCAATGTATTTATCAAAAGAGCTGACTAAATCGAGCCTCAAAACAATCGGCCTTCATTTTGGCGGAAGAGACCATTCCACTGTTATTCATGCTTGTTCTGCAATTGAAAATGATAAAGAATCCGATATGT
The DNA here is from genome assembly GCA_021813585.1 of Bacteroidota bacterium. Taxonomy (GTDB): domain Bacteria; phylum Bacteroidota; class Ignavibacteria; order Ignavibacteriales; family Ignavibacteriaceae; genus FEN-1297. The sequence continues at coordinate 13,134 of JAKAJV010000028.1, forward strand.
TGTTAAAAGATACTTTGGAAACTTTGAAAAATAATATAGAAATAAGTTGTTCGTAAAATATCTAATAAGTTTAACAAGCTCCTGCGGGAGCTTTTTTTATTTTTATCCCAATGTTAATTATTCGTTGATAATTGGGCGGTAAGATGTTCATAAGTTCGCTTTATTCACATCATGTTGATAGCTTATTTAGAAAATCAAAATTATTAACATGTAAGTTGTAGAAAAAATAATTAAAGCAGTCGATATTAAGGTAAAAATTTGTTTATTAACATATTAACATGGTTATTATTAATATTATTAATTTTAAAAATATATTGTTTAATTAATTACTCTGTTAATATTCATTTTGAAAGAAATAATTTGAGTTGATTCTTAATATCATTTGGAGTAATTTTTATCGAATAGTAAAAACAAATTCGGAAATAAAATGAAAAAAATTATACTTTCAATCCTATGTATAATAGCTGTTTTTTCATTAAATAGCTGTTCAAAATCGGTTAACAACAGCTTAACTTTTAATAACCAATCCGAAGGTACTATTTATATCAATTTTCGTGGAGGAATTATTACAGTTCCGGCCGGGCAAACTTCTTCAATAAAGGAGATTCCGCAAGGTAAATATAATTATGCTACTACATTCGAAGTACCGGCAGGTACAACATCAAGTTCCTCTCAAGGGGATATATCAGGCACGGTTACTTTAAATGCAGGCACAAAGATTTTATTGTTCTATACCAGTACTCTCAGCAACGGATCTTATACTCTTTCTGTAACTGTATCTAATAGTGATGATTTATCACAAAGCGCATCGTTGCCGTAAAATGTTGGAGAAATAACTCCACTGTTTTACTAAAAATCATCTCTTTTTATACCCATTAATTGAATAATTACATTGAGATTTTTGACTATTTTTAGTATTTTTAACTGTTTTAACAGGAGAATATATAAATGGAATTTAAAGTAAACAGTAAGGTTTTAGAGAAACTATTATCTAAAATTATTCCCGCAGTTCCTACGCGGACTCCGATGCCGATTTTAGAAAATTTTTTATTTGATATTAAAGACGGAGCTCTAATTGTTTGTGCAACCGATCTTGAAATTGCCTTGAGATCATCCATAAATGTTGCCGCCGATGAAAACGTTAAAATGGTTATTCCTGCGAGACTGCTGTTTGATATAATCCGCTCACTTGATGAAACACAGATTCATTTTGAAACCGAAACCAATTCGAAGCTAAAATTAACTACCGATAACGGTGTTTATAATATCAGTTTTTCATCATCCGAAGATTTTCCTGCGATCCCAACGGTCTCGGAAGAAAAAGAAATTGTATTGAGCGGGAAAGATCTGAAGAAAGCGATTGATCAAACTTCATTTGCAATGAGCAAAGAAGACATGCGACCTGCAATGACAGGTACATTATTTGAATTTTCTGAAGAGGGATTAAGATTTGTAACCACCGATGGACACAGGCTGGTAAAACTAGTTAACAAGAATATAAAATCCGGCCTCGAAGAACAATACATTATACCCGAAAGGGCAATTTCTGTCCTAAGCAAACTACTTGGGGAAACAGATGTTCACATCTATTTAAGCAAGACCAATATTTCATTTCACATGGGTGATCTGGAATTTATTTCACGCCTTATCGGTGAAAAATATCCGGCATACAACAGCGTTATACCTTTGGAGAATGAAAATATTTTAAAAGTAAAAACCGGCGATCTGCTCTCTACAATAAAACGCATGATTTTGTTTTCCACAACTAGTTCTAAGCAGGTTAAGTTTTCTATAAACCAGAACCTTCTACAGGTATCTGCCGAAGATATTGATCACGGCTCAAATGCTAAAGAGAATATTCACTGCGAGTACTCCGGCGATCCTATAGATATCGGATTTAATACTACATACGTTAACGATATCCTGTCTCATCTGGATGAGGAGGAAATCATTTTTAAGCTGCACTCGGCTACAAAGGCGTGCATAATCGAACCGTCTGTTGCGAAAGAAAACGAAGAATTGATGATGTTATTAATGCCTGTACGATTAAACAATTAAAATGATATTAAACTCCGTTCATTTAAAAAACTTTAGGAGCCATAGTAATACGAAGCTAAATTTTTCCGATGAATTGAACTATATCATCGGAGGAAACGGTCAGGGAAAGACATCAATATTAGAAGCGATTTATTATCTCTGCACGACCAAGAGCAGCAGTTCAAAATCGGATAGCGATGCTGTAAGGTTTAACCAGGGTAACTTTGAAATATCGGGCTCATTTAAAGATTTGACGGAAGATAATGTTAGAATTTTTTATTCTCTATCGGAAAATAAAAAGTATTTTTTTCAAAACGGAAAACAAATCTCTCGCTCTGCGGACATAATAGGAAAATTCCCGGTTGTTATTTTAACCCCCGCAGATCATGCAATTACTCAAGGATCTCCGGCAGACAGAAGGAAATTTGTCGACTCGGTAATTTCCCAGGCAAGCGACACGTACTTAAAAATTTTACTGGATTATAATAAAACTCTTAGGCACCGGTCTTCGTTGCTTAACAAAATAAAAGAGCAGAAGCGAAAAGAAAATAATGATGAACTTGATGCATGGACGGCGAAATTAATCGGCTCCGGAATTGAACTGATTAAGCACAGAAAAAAGTTTGTCGAAGAATTTAATCTCTTTATTAAGAACTCCTACAATGTTATAATGGAAGAGAACGAGGTGCCTGAAATTTATTATTCATGCCTTCAAGAATATTCCGGCAACGACATTGAATTTGAATTTAAGAATTTGGTTGTCAAGAAGAGAGACGAAGAATTGCGAAGGGCAAGCAATTTAGTAGGACCGCACAGAGACGATTTTGTATTTGAAATTAATAAAATGAATTTAAAGAATTTCGGTTCGCAGGGTCAGCATAAAACATTTCAAACCGCTCTTAGGTTTGCCCAGTTCTTTTATCTAAAGGAAAGAACCGGCAAGTCTCCCTTGTTTTTGCTGGACGATGTGTTCGGCGAGCTGGATGCTAGCCGCTCATCTAAAATAAGCGGGTACCTTAAGCTAGTTGGGCAGGCATTTATCACCCTTACGGATTTTACGAATTTTTCTTTTCTGAATAAGAGCAACCGGGATTCTATAATTACATTAAATAACGGTGAGGCGGCTTATGCCTAGCGGGTTTAAAAGTCTTTCTGAAATAATCAACAAAGAACCCGCGCTGGAAGGCTTAAGAAAAATTATAAAGGAATCAGATGTAGTGGCTGAATTTAACAAAATCTTCCCCGATCTTATAAAAATTGCCGTGCCGGTTAAAGTTGAAAAAAAAACACTTGTTCTGCGCGTGGAAAACGCTGCTTGGAGAAACGAATTGAAATTTAGAGAGACACAGATGGTTCAAAATATCAACCGGCATTTTAACGAAGACAGGATTACCCGGGTAAGGTTCCTTTCTTAGTTGATTTTAAATATTAGAATAAAAACTATTGGATTAAAATTATGACCAACGTTCAAAGCACAAGCGAATACAGCGCTAAAAATATTAATGTTTTAAAAGGACTGGAAGCGGTAAGGAAGCGCCCCGCAATGTACATAGGCGATGTTGGACCGAGGGGCCTGCACCACCTAGTTAACGAAGTTGTAGACAACAGCATAGACGAGGCATTAGCCGGATATGCGGATGAAATTTTAATTACAATAAATAAGGATGAAACTGTTACCGTAGAAGACAACGGCCGCGGCATCCCTGTAGATATGCACCCGGAAGAGAAACGCTCTGCACTGGAAGTAGTAATGACCGTGCTGCATGCCGGCGGCAAGTTCGATAAAAACACTTATAAGGTGTCCGGCGGTCTTCACGGCGTCGGCGTTTCGGTTGTAAATGCGCTGTCCGAATGGTTGAAGGTTGAAGTTAAAAGAGACGGCAAGGTTTTCTTCCAGGAATATAAAAGAGGCGTGCCGGTAAAGCCGGTAAAGGAAATAGACAAAGCCAAAAAGAACGAGGCCGGCACCAAGACTACATTCCTTCCCGATAAAGAAATTTTCAAGGCGAACAAATTTAAATTCGATACGCTGGCCGAAAGAATGAGAGAGCTGGCTTACCTGAATAAAAATATAACTATCAACATTAAGGATCTTAGAAACGGCGGCGAAGAGGAAACATTTCATTTTAAAGGCGGGCTGATAGAGTTTGTTAAATACCTAGACGAAGCCAGGGAGCCGATGCACAAGACGATTTATATCGAAGGAGAAAAAGACAATACACCGATTGAAATAGCCTTTCAATATAACAACACTTATTCCGAAAATATTTTCTCTTACGTAAATAATATAAATACGCATGAGGGCGGAACTCATCTTGTCGGTTTTAAAACCGCTTTAACGAGAACACTTAATAACTATGCCGGCAAAAACGGACTTACGAAAGACGGCAAGATTACTTTAACAGGAGATGATTTTAGGGAAGGACTGACCGCGGTAATATCTGTTAAGGTTGCCGAGCCGCAGTTTGAGGGACAGACCAAAACAAAGCTTGGAAACAGCGAGACGAAATCGGCCGTAGAAACTCTAGTGGGAGAAAAGCTGGCCGAATTCCTCGAAGAAAATCCGGCGGTTGGGAAAAAAGTAATTGAAAAATGTATGCGCGCAGCAGAAGCCAGGGAAGCCGCCAGAAAGGCTAGAGACCTTGCTCGCCGAAAGAATGCATTGGACAGCATGAACCTTCCGGGCAAGCTTGCAGATTGTTCAATTACCGATCCCGAGCACTGCGAAATATATATAGTCGAAGGAGATTCCGCCGGCGGGTCTGCAAAGCAGGGCAGAGACAGAAGGTTCCAGGCTATTCTTCCGCTTAAAGGAAAAATACTGAATGTTGAAAAAGCCAAGCTGAACAAAATTCTGGAGAATAACGAAATTAAAGCGATAGTCTCGGCAATAGGCGCCGGGCTTGGTGCTGACTTCGACGCCTCAAAGTCCCGCTATGGCAAAATAATTTTAATGACCGATGCCGATGTTGACGGAAGCCATATTAGAACTCTGCTGCTTACCTTCATTTATAGGCACATGCAGGAACTGATTAACGAGGGCAAGGTTTATATTGCTCAGCCGCCACTTTATAAGATAAAAAAAGGCAAGGAAGAGTTTTACGCTTTTGATGATAACGAGAGAGACGAAATATTGAAACGCCTGAAAGTGAACGGTAAGACTACGGAGATTGTAGTAGACGAGACGGCTGAAGAAGGCTCTGTAAAGGGCGTTGCTATTTCCAGGTACAAAGGACTCGGTGAAATGAATCCCGAACAGCTTTGGGAAACCACGATGAACCCGGAAACAAGAACAGTACTACAGGTTACACTGGAAAGCGCGGCGGCGGCCGACAAAATTTTTGAAACTCTTATGGGCGACGACGTAGAGCCGAGGCGGGAATTTATAGAGAAGAACGCCAAGTATGTTAGAAACCTGGATATTTAAAAGACGAAGCGTTAATTAAAAAAATTTATAGAAGCAGTATCGGAAGATATCGATATAAAAAATAAAGAATAGAATTAAAATTTATGGCAACAATTTTTGAAAAAATAGTACCTGTTTCGCTGGAAGAAGAAATGAAGTCTTCTTACATCGATTATTCAATGTCGGTAATTGTAGCAAGGGCGCTGCCGGATGTAAGAGACGGATTAAAGCCTGTGCACAGAAGAGTTCTTTTCGGAATGCATGAACTGGGCGTTGCGTATAATAAGCCGTATAAAAAATCCGCAAGAATAGTCGGAGAGGTGCTGGGCAAGTATCATCCACACGGAGATACTGCTGTTTACGATACGATGGTTAGAATGGTACAGGACTTCTCACTTCGGTATCCGCTGGTGGCCGGCCAGGGAAACTTCGGCTCGGTTGACGGTGATTCTCCCGCTGCCATGAGGTATACCGAAGCCAGACTGGCAAGGATTGCAGATGAAATGCTTCGGGACCTTGACAAGAACACGGTAGACTTTACACCAAATTTTGACGACTCACTGCAGGAGCCGACTGTTTTACCGTCCTACCTGCCCAATTTGCTGGTGAACGGCTCAAGCGGTATAGCGGTAGGCATGGCTACAAACATTCCGCCGCATAATTTGGGAGAAGTTGTTGAAGGCTTAATTGCGCTGATTAAAAATCCCGACATTACTTCCGAAAAATTGATGAAGTATATAACTGCGCCTGACTTTCCGACCGGCGGAATTATTTACGGATACGAAGGAGTAAAGGAAGCCTATGTTACAGGCAGAGGCAGAATAATTGTAAGAGCCAAAGCAAACGTTGAGATGCTGAAGAACGGCAGGGAAAATATCGTCGTTACAGAGCTTCCCTACCAGGTGAACAAAGCCAACTTAATTGAAAAGATTGCCGAACTGGTGAAAGAAGGCAAACTGGACGATATTGCCAACATTAGAGACGAATCCGACCGCGACGGCATGAGGATGGTTATAGAACTTAAGCGCGATGCGCAGCCGACTATCGTACTTAATCAATTGTTCAAGCATACACAAATGCAGACTACTTTCGGCGTAATTATGCTGGCTCTTGTACACGGCGCTCCCAAGATTCTTACTCTAAAAGAGATGATGCAGCATTTTATCAATCACCGCATGGATGTTCTTATTAGAAGGACAAAATTCGAGCTTGATGCTGCTGAAAGAAGAGCGCATATTCTGGAAGGCTATATAATCGCACTCGACAATATTGATGCAGTTATAGAAACGATAAAGAAATCCAAGGACGTTGAAACCGCAAAAGTGAACTTGATGAAAAAGTTCAAGCTGAGCGAGATACAGGCAAAGGCCATACTGGATATGAGGCTGCAGCGCTTAACCGGACTTGAGAGAAAGAAGATTGAGGACGAGTACAAGGAAGTAATCAAGCTGATAGAGAAACTGAAAGGGATTTTGGGAAGCGAAGAAAAAAGATACCTTATTATTAAAGACGAGCTCCTGGAAATTAAGGAGCGCTACGGCGACGAAAGAAGGACCGAGATAATTTATAACTACGAGGAGTTTTCTCTTGAAGACATTATTGCCGAAGAGGATGTTGTGGTTACAATTTCCCACAAAGGCTTTATAAAGAGATTTCCGGTAAGCGGGTACAGAAAACAGGGCCGCGGCGGTAAAGGCGTAACCGGCGCGGGCACAAAGGACGACGATTTTATAGAGCACATGTTTATCGCCTCTACACACCATTACATTTTGTTCTTTACTGATAAAGGCAGGTGCTACTGGCTTAAAGTTCACGAAGTGCCGGAAGGCGGTAGAGCAACAAGAGGAAGATCGATAGTTAATATTATAGAAAAGGAAAGCGGGGAAGAAATTGCTGCGTTCGTTACCGTTAAGGAATTTAAAGACGACAGCTATTTGATTATGGCTACCGAGCAGGGAACAATTAAGAAGACCGTTTTATCGGCGTACGGCAATGTTAGGAAGGGCGGCATAAACGCCATTAACATTGTTAAGAACGACCGGCTGATTGCGGTTAAAATGTCAGACGGGAACAACGATATAGTGCTGGGTACCTACAACGGCTTTGCAATCAGGTTTCATGAGAAAGATGTTCGCGATATGGGAAGAGTTGCAACCGGCGTAAGAGGAGTTAAGCTTGGAAAAGGCGATAAAGTAGTCGGGCTGCTTGTAATAAAGAGGAACGACAACATACTTGTAGTTACGGAAAAGGGCTACGGCAAACGCTCGGATATAAACGATTACAGAATAACGCACCGCGGCGGCAAAGGAGTTATTACTGTTAAGACCAGCGATAAGGTGGGCAAGATGATAGCAATGATGGAAGTAACAGACGGTGACGAACTGGTAATAATTTCTTCCAAGGGAATGGTAATAAGGCAAAGCATAAAAGACATAAGAGTAATGGGCAGAAATACCCAGGGCGTGCGAGTAATTAGGCTGAGCGAAGGAGATAAGATTGCAGACATTGCCAAAGTTGTTCCGGAGGAGGAAGAGTCTTCAAACAATGACGGCAAAGAATAGCTGCCGAAAAAGAAGATGCCGAAGGCAAAGACATAGAAGCAGAAGTTGAAAACGTGTATTCCAAATATCAAAGCCTGGAAGAAATCTTTAATTTAACTTTGCCGTAGAAGTTTCTTAAAAAATATTTACAGGGCACTTCTAAAAACGGCCTAATTTAAAACCTAAAACGTAGAAAGCGAAAAGATTTCACAAGGTACATGAAGAATTTAAGAGTTTTTAGAAGTGCCCTACATTTAAATTGCGCCGGGAGGGGGACAATCCTCCCGGCTTTAGTTTTCTTATGAGGACCTTATATATCCGTTTTTACGAAGAGCTGAACGATCTTCTTCCGGAAGATAAAAGGAAGAGGAGGTTCGAGCATAAATTTACCGGCGGCCCTTCGGTTAAAGATCTGATAGAATCCCTCGGCGTTCCTCACTGCGAAGTTGACATGATCCTTGTAAACGGGAAATCCGAAAAATTTTCTTATATTGTAAAAGACAATGACGACATAAGCGTATATCCGGTATTCGAGTCGATAGATATTTCGGATGTTCAGCATCTTAGAGAAAGACCTCTGCGGAGTCCGAAATTTGTATTGGACGTTCACCTAGGGACACTTGCCAGATATTTGAGGATGCTTGGATTCGACTCGCTTTATAAAAATAATTACGGCGACGAGGAGATTGTAAAAATATCTCTAAGCGAAAAGAGAACCATTCTTACCAAAGACAGGGGAATACTAAAGCGGAAAGAGGTGGAACACGGCTATTATGTACGCAGCACAGCGCCACAAATACAGCTGAAGGAAGTAGTGGAGCGTTTCGATCTTAAAAAGTTAATAAATGAATTTTCCAGGTGCCTGGAATGCAATGCTTTGTTATCTACCGCGTCAATCGAAGAAATTTCCGGGAAGATTCCGCCGAAGGTTAAGGAATTTCAAAACGAATTTTATATTTGTAAAGGCTGTAATAAAATTTATTGGCCCGGCAGCCATTACGATAAAATGAAAAAAATAATCAACAAGCTCAAACTCTAATCCGTCAAATTTCATCTTTATGGGTCGAATAATTCAGGGTATTGTCTTTATCGCTCTGGTTTTTTTAGTAGAGCTGTACTTTAATAAAAAGTTACAGCGATCGGTCCGGCATGTCTTCAAAATAAAAAAAATAAAGCGGGGCTTTATAATAATTCCCCTTGTTGTTCTAAATATTTACCCGGTATTTTTATTTTCAGCGTGGAGCTTGGCGGGCATAACCAACTCCCCGGTATTGATTCCTGAGAACGTATTTTTCGATTACCTTGTTATCTATCCGTTCTGGCTTATGATGCTGATAAGCGTACAGTGCGGCCTTTTCTTTTTGATCCTGGATGTTTTTAATCTGTTTACCCTGCCGTTTAAAAAGATAAGACAAAAAGCGTACGCGGCAGAGTCTAAAATTATTTTCATTATAATTTTAGTCTTTATTATTTATGTCCCGTTCCGGGTAATTTATGATTATAATGCGGTTCAAGTAAGGACGGTTAACTTTGTTAAAAGCGGACTGCCGGAGAAACTTAACGGGCTTAGAATTGTTTTTATATCGGACATTCACGCGGACAGATATACCGATGAAACCAGGCTGCAAAAATTTATAAACGATGTTAATGCAGCCAAACCCGACCTGGTTCTTGCCGGCGGGGACATGATATCTTCCACCCCGGAGTATATAGACATTGCCGCTGAATATATGGGGAAGATAAAATCAAGATATGGAGTGTTTTCCTGCGTAGGCGACCACGACAACTGGGCATACAGAAGAAATTATGATAAAAGCTTAAGAAAAATTGAGAAGGCTCTGAATGACTACAATGTAAAAATGATTAACGACAGCAGTATTGTTCTGAATATTAAAAACTCGCCGGTTAAAATTACATTTATTACAGATACGTATGTTGAGCGGATTCCGGGCAGGCTTTTAGACAGCCTTACCGCGGATACTTCCGGGTACGGCTTGAAAATTTTATTGATACATCAGCCGGGGCAGAGTGTTGTTGCCCGCGCCGCAGATACCGGGTACGATCTGTTCCTTGCCGGGCATACACACGGCGGGCAAATCACCTTTTTGTTCCCCTTCAAAAATTTAACTCCCACGCTATTGGAAACAAAATATGTACGTGGTAATTTTAGAATAAGTAAAATGCTTATGATTGTTACAAGGGGACTTGGTATGTCGCTCGTCCCGGTAAGATATAACTCTACCCCGGAGGTTACTGTAATTAACATATTTGGAAATTGAAAAAGTCATTTAACAATTAAGTTAAGATTTTCGATAATAATGTCAGCCTGTGCGAAATATTTTTAAATTAGTTTCGGAATAATTGCTGTCGGTTAAAATGGTAACAGTTAAAGATGAATGATATTGAAGTAAAAAAGCAAAAGACAATCGGTGTATTATCCGGAATAAAAAACCTGCCTTCAATTCCAAAGGTTGTTTTTGAGGTTACAAAGCTGCTAAACAATCCCCAAACATCTGCAAGTGCACTTGCAGAGTTGATAAGCAAAGATTACGGGTTAACCTCCCGGATACTGACAGTAGCAAACTCGCCCCTGTACGGGATAAAAAGGAAAGTATCTTCAATTGAGTTTGCAGTACTTATCTTAGGCTTTCAGGATATTCAAAGTATTGTTACCGCGCTGTCGCTTGTAGATACAATTAATATTGTCCCCGGCCTTAACTTCGATCCGGCAGAGTTCTGGACGCATTCCATGGTTGTAGGAACTGCCGCCCGCGGTATTTCTCAGCATATGGGCTTTGATTTCGGCGGCGAAGCTTTTGTTGCGGGAATACTTCACGATATAGGCGAGCTGGTTATCTACAATTATTTTAAAAAAGATTTTGACCGGATATCCAAAATATCCGCAGCAGAAAAAATTAGTATAATTGATTCCGAGATTAAAGTCCTCGGTGTCTCTCACCAGGAAGTCGGCAGGTTCTTAACAGACAAATGGAACCTTCCTGAAATTTTATGCGAAGCGATAAATTACCATCATATTCCATCCAAAGCTTCGGTGAATAAAAAGTTTGTATCGACTATTCATCTTGTTGATTATATGACGCACCGGCTGGGAATTGCAAGCTCTAATCGGGATAAAGATTTTGTGCTGGATGCCAGCATCCTGGACACTCTTAACTTCCCGTCCGAAGAAGCGCTCGATAATTTTATTGTAGATTACGAGGAAATGTTCAAAGTAACTGCCGAATCGCTTAAGATATAATCCGGATAAAATTTCCCCTTTCTTTATAGCGGCACCAATATTAACTGAAATAAAGATTTATTGTGACGTGAATTCTTTGCGTAAAAGGAACCATTGTAATATTTTTATTTTCAAAAAAAGATTAAACAGTTATGGGAAAAAACAGACGCCCAAGTTGGGATGAATATTTCTTAAAACTTGCAATGCTTGCCTCCGAAAGATCTACCTGCCCCAGAATGCACTGCGGATGCGTTTTTGTGAAGGACAAATTTGTTCTTGCAACCGGCTATAACGGCTCGCTGCCCGGCCTGCCTCATTGCGATGAAGTGGGCTGCCTTGTTGTGGATAATCATTGCGTAAGGACCAACCATGCCGAGATAAATGCGTTAACACAGGCGGCAATACACGGAGTAAATATAAAGGGAGCTACTGCGTACATTACCAACATGTCGTGCACTACATGCGCAAAGGCCTTAATTGCCGCAGGCATTGTCCGGGTTGTGGTCTTCTCCGATTTCCACGATACTCTTGCAACTCAATTCTATACCGACTCGGGAGTAGAGATTTCAAAGCTGGATATGCCTGACAGGGTTATTAACTACGATTTGGAAAAATACACTTCCGCAAAGAAGACTGATAAATCAAAATAAACCGAAAGCGGCAACCATAAAATGAAAAGCAACCTGTTAAGGTTCTGGAAGCCCCTGTTGGCGGTCGTATTCTGGGGCTTTTCGTTCATTGCTACAAAAATTGCATTAGGCGAATTATCCCCTCAGACGATCATTCTTCTCCGTCTCTTGCTTGGTATCGCACTGCTTATGGTTATTGCCGTATATACTAAGAGAGATTTCTCCATCAGCCTAAAGAACCACGGCGGTATATTCGTTCTGGCTTTAATAGCAGTGTTCCATCTTTACATCCAGATAAACGGGCTGGAATATACAACTGCAACCAACACAGGCTGGATTGTCGGTCTTTCCCCGGTCTTTATTGCGCTGCTCGGCTTTATAATATTTAAAGAGAAATTAACCGCGCCGAAAGCAGCCGGAATATTTATTGCATTCGCTGGGCTGCTGCTACTAATTAGCAAGGGAGACATTTCCAGCATTAGCTTTATTAAGCACAAGGGAGATTTTTTAGTACTTGCCAGTGCATTCACATGGAGTGTTTATTCTATCGTTAATAAAAAAATCAGCCTTAGCTATTCTCCGCTGATGACCATATTATTCCTCTTTATAATTATGGCTCTTATTATTTCTCCATTTACGGTAAATAATAAAACCATTTTAATCATACTGCATTTGTCATTCAAAGTGTGGGCTGCAGTTTTATTCCTGGGAATTTTCTGTTCTGGAATTGCATATGTTTTATGGGCGCAGGCATTAAAGGAGCTGGAGGCGACAAAAGTGGGAGCCGTTCTTTATTTTGAGCCCTTCGTTACTGTATTTGCTGCGTGGATAATGCTTGGCGAAAAAATTACTCCTTTAATTATTTTGAGTGGTATGGTTATTACCGGCGGCGTTATGATAGTTAATAAATCGGGAAGGAAAGCCGGCTTTTAATTGTTTTTCTAAAAAAGTTTTTTCTATAAAAAGTAATTTTTTTGTTGCGTCTGGTAATTTCTATTCTTAGGTTGAATGTGTATTTCCTACCTTCTGCAGTATTTAAAATATTTTTAAAAACAAACGGAGGCTTAAATGAATAAACCAAGGTTATTTATCGCTTTCATTGTCGTTTTTGTACTGCTCGAATTAACAGGGTATCTTATTAACCAAGTGCTTCTAATGTCTGCCTATGAAGGCTTGAAGAATGTTTTCAGGCCGTTTGACGAGATGATGTCTAAGATGTGGATTATGTACGTGGTAGATGTTGTCTGGTCTTTCTTCTTTGTTTTCATTTTTGTTAAAGGATATGAGAACAAGGGAGTAATGGAGGGAATAAGGTACGGTGTTTATATGGGGTTGTTTGTTTCCTTAATTGCTGCATATGCACAATATGTAGTTTACCCGCTTCCATATTCCTTAGCTCTGCAATGGTTTATTTACGGATTAATCCAGCAGATAATTTTTGGGGTGGCTGCTGCGTTAATTTATAAACCGAAGGCGGCTGCCGCAGCGGCGGCATGATGATTTTTTCAGAGTGAATTTAGTTAAAATTTTATAAGAGGATTGGTTTTGCTGCCCGGATAAAATTTTTAACTAATTATATTGCAGAGACGCCCGGCCGGTGTCTCTGCAAAATTCTTACAAAGCCGTTTTCATCCTGCAGAAAATTTACCCGTATATTTTTAATAAACGTAGTTATAAATTCGTCCATGCACAGAATTATTCCGGATGTTGATGCAGAACATTGGCGGTCCGTTTATAAGGTGTTGTATGTGATGCAAAGTAGAAATTAGAAAGAATAATTTTTGCTACATTTATTACGAGTAATATTCAATTTTGAAAATAAAATGATAAAGACGATGTTAAGAAAATCAATTTTAATTTTGGGCTTATTATGTTCTCTTTCTATTACGGGCAAAAGCCTTGCCCAGATTAGTGCCGACTTTAGCGGCGGGGTTCAGGTTCCCTTAAGTTTATTCGGCAACATTGTAAAAACCGGTTACGGCGCCACTGTTTCCGGCCAGTACAAAATAAATCCCGGCCTCGCAATATCGCTCTCTGCCGGTTACGATAAGTGGGAATATCAAACATCTTATAATTTAAACGGCAGGGTTGTTAGCGTAACCCGCAGCAATTCTTTCATGTATTCTCTTCCGGTTATGATTGGCCCCAGAATTTTAATGAGAATTCCCCGCAGCCGTTTTAAGCCTTATTTGGGCATTGGGCTCGGCATTATGTTTTCAAGCTCAACATCATCCGGCAGTATAAACCGGAGGGATATTATTTATTCTCCCTATTTGGGGGTCAGATACAGCTTGATCCCCGGCGTGATGTCTTTTGATCTTAATGTAAGAGAATCAAGTTACCAGCAGACCTTAAACGGCATAACAAATTCTTGGTTCGGAGTAAATGCCGGTATTGCGCTGGGTATGTAAAGCGGAAGTCCGGCTCTTCCTTTTATATTGAACACCGTTTATAAATTTTACTAAATTATAACGCCGATGATTTTATTGTTTCCGTAAAATTGGAATCGTGCTCTTGCACTTTTATAGTTTTAAATTTAGCGCAGTATTGAAATTATAATTTTAATTTGCATCCGTATGTTAGAAATTAGAAGTGGAAAAAATTTTTATGAATCAATTTAAGTTAAATTCCGGCTACAGGCCGTCTGGCGACCAGCCGCAGGCTATTACCCAACTAACAGAAGGTATTATCCGGGGAGATAAGTTCCAGACCCTGCTCGGTGTTACCGGCAGCGGAAAAACTTTTACTATTTCGAATGTAATTAAGGAAATAAATAAACCGACATTAATTATATCGCATAATAAGACTCTTGCTGCGCAGTTGTACTCGGAGTTCAAAGGATTTTTTCCGGACAATGCGGTGGAGTTTTTCATTAGCTATTACGATTACTATCAGCCGGAGGCTTATGTCGTATCCAGCGACCTGTACATCGAAAAAGATTTTTCTGTTAATGAAGAAATAGACAGGCTTAGGCTTAAAGCCACAACTTCGCTTATTGAGAAACGAACCGACGTAATTGTGGTTGCAAGCGTTAGCTGCATATACGGTATAGGGGCACCGCAGGAATATGCCGACCAGATTCTCATCTTAAAAAAGGGGGAAACAATTCCAAGGAAAAAACTGCTCAGAAAGCTCATCGATATTCATTATATAAGAAACGATGTTGAATTTACGCGCGGAGTTTTTAGAGCGCGCGGCGATGTAGTTGAAATTATTCCCGCTTACCAGTACGAAGAAGCAGTTAGAGTTGAATTCTGGGATGATGATATAGAAAGGATTTCAATAATTGATGCAATTACAGGAGAGATAATTAAGGAAGTTGAATCGGCGGCTATTTACCCGGCAAAGTATTTTGTCTCTAACAGGGAACAAATTCAAAGGGCAATTTATACAATCGAGCAGGAACTTGAAGAAAGACTGAAATATTTCAGGCAAGAAGAAAAATATCTTGAAGCACAGCGGCTTGAACAGAGGACAAAGTTCGATATAGAAATGATGAAGGAAATTGGTTACTGTTCCGGCATTGAAAATTATTCCAGGCACATGGATGGAAGAAAGCCGGGCTCGCGCCCTTATAATCTTTTTGATTACTTCCCGAAGGATTTTCTTCTCGTAATAGATGAATCCCATGTAACGGTTCCCCAGCTAAGGGCAATGTATAACGGCGACAGGTCAAGAAAAGAGACGCTTGTAGAGCACGGCTTCAGGCTGCCCTCCGCGCTGGATAACCGCCCGATGAAGTTTCAGGAGTTTGAGAAGATGCTTAATCAAGTAATCTTTGTAAGTGCAACGCCTGGCGACTACGAGCTTGAAAAAAGCGGCGGCGTTGTAGTTGAGCAGATAATCCGGCCTACCGGTCTGCTTGATCCGGAAATAGAAGTGCGGCCTATTAAAGGACAAATTGATGATCTCATCGGGGAAATAAGAATTAGAGCGGCTAGAAAGGAAAGAGTCCTTGTAACTACGCTTACCAAGAAAATGGCCGAAGACCTTTCGGATTATCTGGATAAGATCGGTATTCTTGTTAGATATATTCACAGTGATATAGATGCGCTTGAAAGAGTGGAAATACTAAGAGATTTAAGAATAGGAGATTTTGATGTATTGGTAGGAGTTAATTTATTGAGGGAAGGGTTGGATTTACCGGAAGTTTCGATGGTTGCAATTATAGATGCCGACAAGGAAGGATTTTTACGCAGCGAGAGATCTCTTATGCAAACGGCTGGGCGCACCGCACGTAATGTTAACGGTAAGGTTATAATGTATGCCGATGTTATTACCGAATCGATGCGGAAGACAATAAACGAGACAATCCGGCGTAGAGCCTTGCAGACAGAATATAATAAGGAACATAATATAGAGCCGAAAACTATTTATAAAAGCGTGGAAGAAATTCTTTCATCTACTTCTATTGCGGATGTAAGGAAGAAAGAAGACAAAGAGAGCTACTCGTTTACAAAGGTTGCTGAGCCGGTTTTGAAATATATGAATTCCGATCAGAAGCAAGACCTTGTTGAACAGCTAACCGAACAAATGCACCAGGCGGCAAAAGACCTTGAGTTTGAAAAAGCCGCATCGTTAAGGGATGAAATTAACAGGCTTAAGAAGATGATAAAGTGAAAATCCGAATTGTCGTCCTATTTCTTCTTTCCCTAATTTCCTGCGCATCTGCTGCCAAAGGAGCGTGTTGCAGAACTGTAAAACTGGGATGTCACGGACCATTCCGTGACATAAAAAACTCACAATTCAGTCATGGTTTGGACCAAGACTGCCCTGCACTCGAGTTGTGCAACAGGCTCAAAGGGCAGACGGCTATTCATTCCCAAAATTCTTCCAAAGAAAAAACAGTTAATGCCGTAATTATTAATTGTTATATCCCTTTTCGTCAAACGGCTGAAGTTTATCTATCCACAGCTGCTCAAGTACAGCCACATCTTCTTTGTAGTTGTATTCCGGGTCTTCTTTGGGCTTCAATTCGTCGATAATCTCGAATGAAAAATTAGTCTCGCCGTATTTGTTGTAATCTTCCTGGAGTTCTTTAATGTTTTCACTGCCGAACTTCAACTCGAATTTGTGCCGGTTTATCCTGCCCGGGAGGTTTAAGCTGCTACCTATAAATATTTTTCCGTTAACTAGATTCTTTATGCAATAGACGCCCATTGGCGCCTGCGTTTCTTTATATTTCTTTTTTATTTCCGATTTATTTATCACATTCTACTCCAAATATTTTTATTGAAAGTTTAAGATTAAGTTCAAGGTGCTGAAGTCTGTTTTTATATAATAGCATGAATGCATGGTTGTATGTTTGCTCTTGAACTTGAACTTACACTTACACTTGAGCTTGAACTATTTCATCAGCCTGTATATCTGCTTTTCTCTTTTCATAATCTTTTCTTCAATCATTAAACGACGTATTGTACAGTAATCATCATACGACTGCTTAATAATATCGTCGATTTCCTTCTCCGTATATTCTCTACCATGCTTAAATTTTTTTACGAACTCATCCAGGACAATCATTTTTTTCTTCCTCTGAACGGGCAGCTTTATAAGCAGGTTCTTTTTAAAAAACGCTTTAAGAACTTTCTGTTTGTATTTTTCAATACGTTCTTCCTGAATATACTTATCTATGTCGTCGAAAAGCATCAGTTCTTTCAACGGCATATTTATAATATCTTCTTTAATTTGATAGATTATATAGTACTGTTCTTTTGTTTTATAGATAAGTCCGGCACTTTCAAGTTTTTTTAAATGAAAGGAGACCGTAGAAACAGCAAGATTAAGTCTGTGGGCAAGCTCCTCAACGTATTGAGGCTTTTCCATCAACGCCTTAAGTACACGCAGACGGGAAGTATCCGCCAGCGATTTCATTATCTCTATACTCTTTGATATTTCCATTTGGAGTCTATAATATAATTCGATAATCGTCGAAACAAATATAAGCGAGAATAAGTTATAAGTCAATCTGCTTCTATGGATATCGAAACAAAAAGATTATAGCTGAGATTGTAAAGAGGAAAAATATATTGAAGCATTCCCTCTTAGGCAGAAGATTTTTTATAGGTTAAAAAGCAGCCCGACGGTGAACATAACGAAGTCGCTTTTCAACCCGGGTGAGCCAGGCATTTTCTGGAAATCGTAATTTAAGAAAACATATCTTAAATCGGCGGTAAGTATTGAATTAGGGGATTCGACCGAGCCGCTTAAAGGAATTTCAACACCTGCGCCGAAATGCCATCCGAATTTTTGTTCGGTTTCATTCCGGTCACCCAGAAGCAGAATAGTCGGGGAGTATTCAAACGATGTATTATACCATCCTACTCCAATTGCGCCGTAAAGAACCGGAATGGGATAAAGTAATCCGGTAACCATTACCGGCCAGCTGGTAACGGTTACTGCGCCGTTGTTGTATTGTTCCTGCCTGTAATTTACCGAGGCTTCCATTCCAAACGCCTGCGATAGCTTTAGGCGAAATGCGCCGCCGATCATAAATTTACTATTGTCTGCATCGGCGGCCTTTTGCCATCCTAACTGCGGGCCAAGGTAGGCGTTTTGCGCATTTGCGATTAGTGTGAATAGAAAGAAACCAATCAGCACGATCATCCATTTCTTTAACATATCGTTTCTCCTTATTTTTTTTATATATAGTACAATTAGAATAAACGATTATTTTTTAATAAACATTGTGATTTTTTTAACACAAATTACTTGATCAATAATTCGCACGGTATTTTTTTATTTAACACATCAATGGGAATAAAAATAATTTCACGGACAATCTTAAAGATTAAAAATTATTTTTTTGAATTCAGTGCGGCCTGCAGAGTATCGGATAGCTTGTCTGCAGATAGAGGAGCCCCTATTATTTGAGCAAAGCCTTTTTGAAAGTATAATTTCTTTTTTGATTTAACATCCCCCGAAATTATAGCAACAAAGGAAACGTTATTATATCCTTTAATATCTTTTAATTTTTTTAGCATCTCAAATTTACCGGCTTCATTCGAATCGCAATTAATTATCACCGCCGAAAAAATCGTTCGCGAAGCGAGTATTACTGCGGTCTCGGGTAATATGCAAACCTCAACCTGGCAAAAATCTCTTAGGCTATCGCGGGTTATAAATATCGACATCGAATCGTCGTCTATTAGTAAAACTTCCGGCAGTGCTTTGTCGATATCTTTGCCACTAACTTTTTCCTCCATATTATTTTGAACTTCCACACCGGCTCTTTTCTCTCTTTGAACATACGGAAGCTTAATAATAAAAGTGGAGCCCTTGCCGGGCTCGCTATCTGCCGTAATGCTGCCCTTCATTAGTTCAATAAATCTTTTTACAATAGTTAATCCCAGGCCGGCGCCTTCAAATTTCCTAGACATCCCTTCGCTTGCCTGCCTAAAGGGATCGAAAATTACAGGTAGCTTTTCTTTTGAAATTCCAACACCGGTATCCGATACTTTAATCACCGTCCAGTTCCTTTCCGGAGAGGGCTCTATATCGACCTCTACTCTAATATTTCCTTCTTCGGTGTATTTAACGGCGTTACCCATTATGTGGTTGAACGCAGCTTCAAATAAATTTTTATCGGCAGCAATCTCGATATCCTCTCTTGCAGAGCTTGCCTCAAACGCAAGCCCCTTTTTCTCGGCTGCCGTTTTATATGGCAAAACAAGTTCGCCGATAAGCTTATTTATATTTATAAATTTCAAATTAAGCGCAATCTCGTTTGATTCAATCCTGGATAGCTCGAGAATGGAATTAAGAGTATCCACCAGTCTTTTACCGCTTGTCGTTATCGATTCCGCCATTACTCTTTGCTCATCATCTTTAATCTCATCCGTTAATAGCTCAGAGAACCCTATAATACTTATAAGCGGTGTGCGCAGCTCATGGCTCATATTGGTTAAGAAGACGGATTTTAACCTGTTCAATTCTTCGGCAGCGTCTTTTGCTTTTATTATTTCAAGCTCTGCTTCTTTACGCTTTGTTTCATCTCTTATTATTAAGACTTTTCCTTTCTCTACGTTCTGGCGGTTGACTGAAGACTGCGTTAGCGATAAGTATTTCCACTTGCCGTTTATCTCAAGTCCTCTCTGAGAATCGTGAAAAACTTTTATAAAATTATGGTTGGGCAAAAGGGAATTTATATGAACTCTTGATTTTGTATTTATTTTCTTGCCGAACAAAGTTTCAAAAGCATTATTAACCTGGATTATGTAGCCTTCCACATTCAATATCGCAACAGCATCCCGAATATTTGAATAAACGTCTTCCGCAACTTCTTCTATTCCGCTTATTGTAAACAGCTTGTATTTTATAATGGCAATAAAAATAAATATGGATTGGAATACTGTCCCCGACTCACCGATCTTTACTATAGAGTTTATTTTTAAAATACTCGGCAAGACTACGTTGGAGATTAGCCCCACAGTAACAGTAATTATCGAGCCAACCAGCATAAGCTTAACTGCCTTTTTCACGTTAAAATCTTTGGTGGTTCTAACCTCGGCCGTCATTAAATAAACCGCATAAACAGCCGGGAGTATAATTGTTAATATTATTGCCGGCAAGAAGAGAGAACTATGCTGTTCGCCAGGCCCCCAGAACGTGTTAATATAACCGTTTGTTATTAGATTGGTGGACAGATTTATTATCATGCTTAGTAGGGAAACGGTTAGGCTGTAGTAAAAAAAGAAATCCCTTTTCTTGTTTAGGAAAGTATATAGGAAATGAAGAAACAAAAACGAAATGCTAAGCCATCCCAATGAGCCGATTTTCATAACGGGCAAAATATAATATTGGGGGATGCCCCATCGAATGACAATTACACTCAACTGCCAAAGAGTTAACGCAGTGGCATAGTATAAAAACGCCCGGTTTATCGGATTGCTTTTTAGTGAATATATGAAAGTCCAGACAAAGCCATTAATAAGAAAAGCACACAGCGGAATTAAAAGATAATTATTCATCCGATAATAATTTTTTAGTAACTCACCTTACGCAATCTCAGCATCCTTCAAGGTGTAAAACAGTAACCTTGAAGGATAATGCGTAAGGTAAGTTAGTAAATATAATTAATAATTCCGGATAAACTAATTATTAAAAGCACAAGCATTGGGATTGAATATTCGAAGAGCATAAAAAAGCCGGCGGTTACCGGCTTTTTAGTAAGTGCAAAGTTGTAACTATCTTTTATAAGGTATTCGAAACTTCAAGTTTGTCAAAAGCATAGCTGTTATAGAATTTGATACATAAATTTCTTACTCTCTCGCTGTTATCCATTGTTGCGGCCTGTTTAACGGCATATACGGCCTTCCCGGTGCCTATTTTTATCAGAGAAAGTGCTGCTATTATTCTTGCTTCCTCTGTCTTTTCGCTGTTCAACATTTTCATCAAAGGAATTATAGCCGATTCAATTTTATATTCGCCAACAAAGTAAGCGGCGCTTACACGAACGCCGAGGTTATCGGATTTTAAATCAGTTAAATAATTGTCTGTTGATTCTTTGGTTAGTGGAGTTGCCCCAATTATTCTATCTTCCTGTGCGAACGCCGATACAATACTTAACAATAACAGGGAGACTGCTAAAATTACTACTTGCTTTTTCATCTTGCTACCCTCTTGTTTTTGTTTAATAAATTATTTTTAATCTCACCCGCTAACTTAATTGTTAAAAACCCGGATGACAGCGATATATGATAGAAGGCTTGTTGCGGTGATTAGTCCAAGTAGAATTTAGATAACAGGGGTCGTAAGTATAAAGCTTTACTATTAAAAAACCGGGCATATTGCCCGGCATAAATCTTTATTAAGATATTTAGATAAGAAATAAAAGGAATTAAATTCCTTGATAAAGACCGATTACATTGCCGTCGGGGTCGTTTATTAAAGCATACGCGCCCATTGCGGGAATTATAGTTTTGCCTCTAAAGATTTTTCCGCCGTTAGCCTCTGCTTTTTTCAAATACTCTTCAACAGAACTTACCCTAACATGAAAAATAGTTGCATCGCCTTTTGCTACTTCAGTTACTTTTTTAAGACCTACGGTAAAGCCCTTATGCGTGTTATATAGCAGATACCCGTTCCCGAACGGCTTGAAGTCCCATCCGAACATTTTTGCTAAAAAATCTTTGCTTCTATCCAAATCGGTAGAAGGAATTTCTGCGTGAGCCAATAAATCTGATGCCATATTACATTCCCTGAAAATTTAGAACATTTAATTAAATAATTCATAAACCTGCAGTCATGCAAGTTTAATTTCTGCCGCTTAAAATAATCATATCTTCTTTAAGAATAAATATTGAAAAATTCCCTTTTAATGGCTTGTTCCGGTAATAATTTGCGATGCCTTTCCGTTCGGGCCGCTGGACAAAATATTAATTGTAACAGGAGAAGCAACATTTATGGTATCGGCAGTATCATAAACAAGGAACTGAAAATGTGTCCACGTTCTGTCCTGCGTATCGGGCATTATTACGGAAACATCTCCCTGTGCAGCAACGTTTTGTCCGTCAACAGAAACAGTTATACTTGTTCCGCCTGCCATCGGATTGCTGTTTGCATCCATTACAGAATAAGTAAAGCTTTGCGCGCCGCCGTTGGGAATGTTGAAGGAAGTCGGCGATACTGAGATTATTGGATAGCCGGAGAACAATACAATGGTGCTCTTGCTAATTGTTTGAAGATTTTCATCTGCAGTTCTGGCAGTAATTGTAGCAAAGCCTGGGCCGAATACCGAGTCAACAGGATTATTGGGCTGAGCCATAATAAAGGGAGCGCTCGCAACACCTAATTGATCAGTAAGTGCCGAGCCGCCAACATAGCCGCCTGTAGATGTAAAATAAACCGCCGTTTGAGGCCTAACAGGATTAGCATACTTATCACCCATAAAAACACTAACGAATGAAGGGTACTGTTTATAAACTACGCTCGGTATATTTAGTAGAGTTGTAGCAATACTAAAGTGGGCGTAATCCGGCAGTCCGCCGTAAATAGCAATATTAACCGGTTTGGATTTTATACTTCCGCTTGCCAAATCGATTTCGGCAATTATTTGAACGACCCCGGCCTTGGTTCCGCTAGTTAAATTAACAGTGGCTTGACCTTTATCGTTTGTTTGTACTACGGCCGGACTTAAGAACTCTCCGCCGCCCGGATGAGCCCCCATAGAAAAATTCACGTTTACAGAATGAGCCAAGTCTATTGCAACGCCGGCAGAGTCCTGAACTTCGAATGTAATGCCTGCTGTTTCCGGCGAGCCGCTTTCTTTAACGCCTATATTGTCTGCAGTTTGAGAAGCAAGAAAGATGCTTACCGGGTTGCCGGAAGGTACCTGTCCGCTGCCGGAGGTTGTGGGCACCAGTTTAATTAAGCTTACCGTATAATCTACTCCGGCAGTTACTGCCATAGTTGTAGTATCCTGATTATAATTTGCTTTTGAACATATGATTGTAAATCCGGTATTGGCCGAAAGGTTAACAGTAAAAGAATATTTGCCCTGTGCATCCGTTAATGCAGTAAGATAAGTTGATGTTCCCAGCAGTTGTACATACACGCTGTCGATTGGTATGCCGGTTATGTTATTAATAACCTGTCCGCTTATAGTACTAGATTTGGTCGTTGCGCCTCCCCCTGTTGTTTGAGGGCTTGTTACTTCGGTATTAAGTTTACAGCTGCTTATCAGAACCGAAATAGTTAATGCAAGAACAATTCCCGCCGCTAAATAAAGCCTATAATTTTTAGACATGGTTATTTTCTCATTAAAAATATTAAACTTATCTTAAATTAGTTTGACTCCTAAATAATGTCAAGCATTTTAAATAAATAGAGAGACACCGGAAAATTAAACTCCTTTGGTCTCTCCCTTAATCATCTGCCAGACGGTTGTTAGAATTATTTGTATGTCTATCCAGAATGACCAATTCTCGATATACCAGATGTCGTATTCGATTCTTTTAACCGTACGCTTCTTGTTTTCTTCATAGTCAAGTACGTCGCCTCTAAAGCCGTGTACCTGCGCCCATCCCGTTATGCCCGGCTTAACCCAGCTTCGCAGTTTAATTTCCTCGACCATCTCCTTATACTTTTCATTAAATGCTAAAGGATGAGGTCTAGGTCCAACGATTGACATCTGTCCTTTAAGCACGTTGATAAACTGCGGAAGCTCATCGATATTAGACTTTCTTAAGTAACCGCCTATTCCGGTAACACGCTCATCGCCTTCAACGGCAGGCTGATATTTATTGATGCTTTTATTATCGGAAATCATCGTGCGAAATTTATAGCACCCGAAAGTTTCGTCTTTTGTCCCAATCCTATCTTGCTTAAAAAATACGGGACCCGGAGAAAAAAGCCGGTTTAAAATTGCCAGAAGCGGTGTAAGCCACGAAAGTATAAATAAAATTGCCAGAACGGAAAATATTATATCGAACACCCTCTTTACAAACCGCCAGTGAGCTTCTGCAAGCGGCTCGCTTCTAACTGTAATGATAGGGAAATTGCCTATCATGCTTACCTGGAATTTTTTTGATACGAACCTGAAGTAATCCGGAATGATATGAACTCTTACAGCATTCTTATTGCACACTTTAATAACATCATCTAGCTGGCCGGCGGCATAAATAGGCAGGGCTATTATTACTTCTTCGATATTTTTTTCAGTAATAACCCTGTCGAGGTCATCAATTTTTCCTAGTAAACTCAACCCGTCGGCTTCCGATATTTCATCATCAAGAAAACCGGTTAGATTAAAGCCGAATTCGTTCTTCCTTAAAATGCTTTCGTAGAAATTTTTGCCTATTTCTCCGGCGCCTATTACAAGCAGGTTCCGGATATTTTTTCCCTTGCCCCGTATCTTTATCAAGGAATATTTTACCGCCTGAGTCCTAATCCCTACTAGCATTGCTAAAAGGACAGAATATATAATTATAAAATTCCTTGTGAACAGATCTTCTTTAACTAGAAAGATAAAAAGGACCGCAGCAAGTGCCTGTACGGTTACGTTCCTTATAATCTTTATAAACTGGTATGAAAAAGGTCTTATGTTGTAGTCGTCGTAAAAATCGATTACATTCGAGACAAAATACCAGAGGAAATTCAGCCCGGTTAAGAGAATGAACATATAGTTTCTATCTAATAGGGTGGCCAGGGACTGAGACCATACTGCTGCGATAAAAAACGATATGTTTAGTATGATGAGGTCGAGAAATAATCTTAAATAGTATGTGGATTTTTTATTCGTAATCATTTTATTAAATGCTCAGATCATTAACCGTCTGTTTTATCAAAAAACTCTCTGCATTTATCTTCAACAAAGGCTCTAATCTTTTCTTCAAAGATTTTCCTATCGAACTGCTTTGCATACTCATTAAGCTTAACCGGATTAAAAGACTGCCGACTTTCAAACTTATTTACGGCTTCAACAATTTCTTCGGGCGATTGCCGGTTAAACAGAACTCCTGTTTCATTTTCAATTATTGTTTCGGAGGCGCCGCCCTTATTAAAAGCAATTACCGGAGTGCCGCACGACAGCGCTTCGATCATCATTATTCCGAAGTCTTCTTCGGCAGCAAATACAAATGCCTTTGCCTTTTGCATGTACTCCCTAAGCTTTTCGCGCGGCTGGTAGCCGAGGAACTTGACATTTGCGCCGGATTTTAATTTTATCTTCTCCGCCTCCGGTCCCTCGCCTATAATAATAAGCCGCTTCCCGCTCATCTTTGAAAATGCCTCTGCAATAACATCGATTCTTTTATACGGTACAAGCCGCGAAGCGGTTAGGTAATAATCCTCTTTATTAAGCTCAAGCTTAAACTTATCGGTATCAACAGGCGGATAGATTACGGTTGAATCCCTTCCGTATATTTTCTTTATCCTTTTAGCAATGTAATTTGAATTTGCAATAAAGTGATCTACCCTGTTGGAAGCTGCTGCATCCCACATCCGTAAATAATGAAGTATCGACTTTGCAATCGTTCCTCTTATTCCATGCGAAAGACCGGATTCGCGAAGATACTGGTGTGTAAGGTCCCATGCGTATCTTATAGGTGTGTGGCAGTAATTTATATGAAGCTGGTTAGCATTGGTTAAAACTCCCTTCGCAACCGCATGAGAGCTGGAAATAATTAAATCATACCCTGAAAGATCGAACTGCTCAATTGCATAAGGGAACAGCGGCAGGTATTTTCTATGGTTCTTTCTTATAGATCGCCGGTTCTGGAGAAACGATGTCTTTGGAATTTTATCTTTAACCACAATTCTCTGTTCTTCTTCATTTAATAGATTGAACAGCACAAAGACATCAGCATCTCTCCATATATTGGTAAGAGACTCAACAACTCTCTCGGAACCGGCATAACCGGCAAACCAATCGTGTACTATTGCGGTCTTCAAAGTATCTATCTTTAGATTTTATTATTTTAATAATAGAAAAATAAAAATAAAAATGCTTTATACATACGAAAGGGAAAAGATTTTTACTTGACTAATGCTTTTTTTAAATATTTATATTAGCACTTAGGAATAAATGAGAGAGGTGGATTATGTTAGCTGTAAGAGGAATTTTTGAAAATGGTGAAATTAAGCTATTAACATCTGTAGAATCCGAAAAAAAAGTTGATGTGATTATAACATTTCTAGATGAAGTTAATAGTATAAGTGAAAAAAAAGTTGATCTGTCAAAATTTTCATTTAAAAAATCAAGGGCGCTGCTTAAAAACTATAAGGGTAGTTTAAGCGATGCTGTTATAGAAGAACGGCGCAGTGCATTATGATTGCATTTTTAGATACTTCCGCTTTAGTAAAATTATATCATGAAGAAGATCATACTTCACAATTACAATCTCTTTTAGCTGGGGATATTAATAACCTATGTATATCGGCAATAGCATCAATAGAGTTCAGATCAGCTATATGGAAGAAGGTTAGAGAAAAAGCATTCTCTGTTGAAAAAGCCGAAGAAGTAATAAATTTATTTTATGAAGATAGACTGCTTTTTACATGGATAAATTTAACGGATGAACTTTTTAATAATGCAATTAATTTAATAATGGAATATGGAAGCAGAGGATTAAGAACATTAGATTCCATACAGCTTGCCTCGGCATTGACCCTAAAAGGTGAAAATTGCATCTCGATTACATATGACAAACAACTTAAAGACCATATGATAAACGAGCGATTAAATGTGTATGATAAATAATACAGCCAGGGTAAAGTAATTACCTAATGTTGGATTCTATATTAAATAAATTTTTATATGCATCTGTAAATTGATCAAGACTGAATTTCTCTTCAACCGTACTCCGTGCGTTTTTTCTAATTGCCTCAAATTCCACCGAGTTAATTTGCTCTATGCAAGCTTCCAAACATTCTCTTAGCCTTACCGAATTTGCCGGCTCTACCAGAAAGCCGCTATAACCGTTAACGATAATTTCCTTCGGTCCGCCGAGTTCTGCAGCTACAACAATCTTTCCGTAGGACATTGCTTCAAGAACGGTTAATGAAAATGATTCTGCAACAGTGGAGTAATTAACGACAATGTCAATATCCCTATACAGCTTGTTCTTGTTGCTTTCAAATCCGCAGAAATGTACATTGTCGTTTATACCACAGGTTTCAATCATATTATGGATTTCATCGTTGTACTTAAGCGAGTCGGGCTCGTCCTGTCTTACTCCGCCGAATAAATTTATATGAACATCGTGGTTTTTTTTAATCGCATCTTTAAGCGAATCAATAATCAAATCGATTCCCTTTAGTCTTATAATGCTACCGATAACTCCGATGCGGATTCTATTTTTATTTTCCCTTTCTAAGTTTTCACTTGTCATGGGAAGACTAATGCCGTGATGAATAACTATCAAATTGTCCTTTACTTTATTCCCAAGTAAATCTACAGCGTTTTCTTTAACCGCATCCGATATACAAACCAGCTTTGATGCAAACTTGTTAAGCAGCCGTAGTACTTTGCCTTCAAGTGAATCCTTCCCGTAAATAAGGTGCTGCACAACGATGAATTTTTTTGCTGTAAGTACTGCTGCCGGTAAGCAGTATAATCCAGCCAGGTTACCGTTGCATAAAATAAAATCTATTCTATGTTTTAAAATTACTCCTATTAATCTAATAGTAGAAATCTTTATTCTAAATAGAATTTTCAGATGGGATGAAAAGCTCCACTTGTTCCCAGTCCGGTAAAATTTTTTCAGGCTCTTTATGTTAACCACATTCATTCCGGCGCGTGTAAATTTATCCGAAGATTCGCCTGGAGGTGATGCTACAACAAATTCATAGTCCTTGATGTTCTCATACAGCTTCAACAGGAACTCTTCACCGCCGCCCCAGTGTTCCATTACCGAAACGCATAATATTTTTTTCTTCAACGGTGCCATTAGCGAATATTCATTTTTAACCTAAGTAAGAAAAGATCTTTATCCATAAATAAGTTGAGAAGTGAATCAGATTTCTTGCAAGACGAATAATAATGCCTTTGTTTCTATAGAATTTATATTCCGGTAGTTTAATGCTTCTCTTTTGTGAAAGATATTCAAGACGCTTCTGCTTAGTCTGCCAGCCGCTTGAAGATTGAGTTTTATGTACCCTGTAATACGCATGAATTTTTGGTATAAAGCCGAAAGGACCGAGCGTACTTAATCTAAGCCACAGGTCATAATCTTCCACCGCTTTTAATCCGGGGTCTTCGTCGTATCCGCCAGCGGAATTAAAGAAATCTTTCTTCAACAAAACAGTTGAGCAAGTAACCGGATTGCCTTTGGCAATAAGTTCCTCTCTTGTTGTTGCAGCTTTATGCATAAGAGGCAGAACTTCGTAGTAAGGTGAAAAAATATTTACATCGCCGAATGTAACGCTTACCGAATAGACAAAAATTAAGTTTGGATACTTCAGCAGGAATTTTATCTGGTCGTTAAGTTTGCTTTTCGTCCAGACGTCATCCGCGTCTAAGAACGCAATAAATTCTCCGCTTGCTTTTTTTACACCGTAATTTCTGGGCACTGCGGGTCTGCCCGAGTGTTCAATCTTATAATACTTTATTTCTTTGCTGGTTTTAGAAAGCGCTTCCGTCACTGCAGCAGTCCCGTCGGTAGAAGAATCGTCTACGATAATAACTTCAAAATTTTTATAGGACTGATTAAGAACCGACTTAACAGTTTCAGCAAGATATTTTTCTGCATTATAAACAGGAATTACCACCGATACAAGAGGCTGATTGTTCATATTATCTTTTCTTCAATTCAAAAATTCCGCAGCCGAAGCTGCAACCGAAGTTATCATCAATACCGGCACTATTAATATCTACATCCGTGTTTAAGTTTTCATTATCGTCAATAAATGCAAACGAGCTTATGCGGTAATCCTTTTCCAACATTCCCATCAGATATTTTACAGAAAATACCCTGTGTGCATCAAACTCAATCCTCTGCCTTCCAATGGGTACGGAGAAATAAAACGTACCGCCAGGCTTAAGCAGCCGTGTAATATTTGCAAGCCCTGTTAAGTAGCCGTTCGATATAATCTCGTCACCGTATCTTCCAAGCCCGAAATGCTCGATTGCATGCAGGCTTGAAACCGAATCGCAGTAATCTTTAATAAGAAAATCCTCTGCCATTAAATCGGCTTTGCGAAATATTACATTGTTTATCTTCTTATCAAGCGGACGAATATCGAACACTTCAATCTCCCGGAAGCTTGCAACGTGTGCAACAAATCCATCAATCCTCGATCCGATATCAACATGCTTTTGCGGATTGGCGTTAAAAATTTTATTGGCAACATAAATGTCCTGATAAAAATAATGCATAGCCAGCGTTCCAGCCGGTTCGTACCTATCGTCAAGACAAGGATATAATTCTGCAATACCAAATTGAGCATCGTCCTTAAGCTGTTTTTTAATTTTACGCAAGTTCTTCAAGTAAGGTAGCGTCCCCTTAATTGAAAACAAAAATTTTTTCGGTGAAAAGCCGAACAGCTTTAGGTAATAATTAAGCTTGGAGGCTTGCATTAGTTTCTTTTGTCTTTTAATACCTGGTCAACGGTTTTATTCAAATACGATTGGGCGGAATGGTCTCTAACCGACCTTACATAACCGCTCTCTGCAATTGTGTTTCTTAAATCTTCTGCCTTAAGAAAAAACTTTACAATCGGTACAATGTTCTCCACCGATTCGTAAACTGCAATTTCCTTATCTATCTCATAAGCCATGTTTAAGCCGGGAATAAAATAGCTAAGCTGGAATCCGCCGCTTGCGTTTATTTCGTAGTGTCTTCCTTTAACCTGCTCTTTGTTCTTTCTAAGCAGAATGAGCTGCTTAACGCTTTCGAGCGAATGGAGAGACCAGATTAAAAACTTGATGTTGCTATAAATTGCATTAGACAGATTCAAATTTATTTTTGACCGGTTAAAAACCTCAACCATTTCTTCCTGCGAAATCCACTTGCCTGCGCTGCCCCAGCCTCTTCCGAACACTTTTACTTTTATGCCTTCCTTCTCCAGGCTGCGCACTATCCATTTTCTTAAAGGACTGCAGCCTCCGACAAATGTTACGTCCAAAGTTTTTTCAAGATCGAGCTTTTTGTAAATAGAAGAATTGTAGCCGAAGGGTGAGTAGATTACATTCTTTAAGCCCTCAAGCTCATACTGCTTGAACATGTAGTAGTCCGGCGTGGTGAAGAAATCAAAATAATTTATCCAGTGCCTTACGAACTTCTGCCGCCACGGGTCATCAAAAAAATAAATTACTGTCCGGGTATAACTTCTTAAGGAAGAAACAACCTCCTCGTCAAACTGGTCTTCCCACAGCAGGCAGAATATGGAAGCGTCAGGTTTTTCTGCCTTGATAATTTCCAGCAGCCTTCTGTTCATTTTTTCTTTGCCGATGTTTCTAAACTCGCTAAAGTAATCGAACAGCAAAACATTATCCTTCCCGTACACATCGCAGAGCGGCAGGTAAACGTTATAGTACTCAAAGGAGAACCCGCGTTTCTCGTCCCCGTAATCGTATTTCATTATTGCAGTAAAAATTTTCATATCTCTGCCGGTAAAAAGCCTTAAGTACTAAGCTCCCGCTTAATCCTTTTATTGATCAATGCAATATAAAAAAAGTATATTACTCCTATTAACAGCACCGTATAGGCTGCGCCGTTAATTCCGGCGTATTTTATGAGTAAAAAATTCAATGCTATTGCCAGAACGCCAATTAAAACTTTGGGCACCAAATATTTTTTCGGCTGGTTCAAAGCCATTCCGAGTACTGTTTGCGCCTGCCCGGTTAAGAACATTCCCGTCCCAAAGCTAAGCAGAGGCAGCAGGTACCAGTAAACGGTGTAATTTTTATTACTGATTAATATTACCAGCTGCCTGCCCCAGAAATATGTAATTGCGGTCGAGGATATAGTAAGCAAAAAAATAATAAGCATGTTCAAGCGGATATAATGATTGCCCGAGTCCATCTTTTCCTTGTTTTCCATATCGGAATATTGCTGGAAGATAATCGGCGTGGCAAAGTCGGAGATAATATTGTTCGGGACAATTACCAGTGCGTTTACAAGTGCCATCATAACGGCATAAATTCCTACGTCGTATGTTGAGAGCAGTCCGTTAATAATCCACTTCTCGCCGTTAAGCTGCAGCCATGCGCCGAAGCCCCAAATGAAAAAAGGAGAGGCATATTGAAACAGCCTTACCTTCATTTCGCTTTGTGCAGGCTTTACAAAACCGGCGCCGCGCTTTTCTTCCCGGGGCAGGAATTTATTAAAGACGATAATCTTTACCGCAGCAAACATGAAAGTAACCGAAGCCAAGGCCGCAAACACATTTGTCAATACCAGCGCCTTCATTATTAATAATAAAAGCAGGAATATTATTATAAAAGATTTTTCCATTCCCTGAAGAATCGAGTTCTCTTTTCTTTTCCTAATCAGGTTTAAGACGGAGTTGAAAAATTCACTTACCTTAGAAGTAATGATGTAAATGCCGGCGAATAAGAAAAATATTACCGGCTCCGGCATGTTGAAAAACGATTTTACCGAAGCCAGTATAAAAGTTAAAGCAAGCAGCACCGCGCTGGAGACAAACAGTATCCGGAATATCAGCGATGTGAATGTCCTTGCCGTAGATTTTTCCAGGTAATGGTAATAGAACCTTAAGTAACCCTGGGCTACCGGCCCGTAAAAAGACAGCCCTATAAAAACGGCTATGGTAACTACGAGCGCGTAAACACCGTAGTTTTTAGGCCCCATGCCGGACAAAATTTTAATTATTACAAAACTTAGGACAACGGTTGCCGACTGACCTGCAAACACCCAACCCAACTCTGAAACCGAGCCCGTATTTATTTTCGAACGTACTAACCTGTAAAGATCTTTCAATGGGTAAGTTTAGAATTTGTTATTTTTAAAACAAATATAGAAAATTTTAATCTGAATAAGTACTTACTTATTTACTGATTATACTTAATTTAAGGAGGTAATTTTTTATTAATAATCTGCCGGTTAAAATATTTGGAACCCTTATTTAAAATTACATCAATAGTCATTGCAAAAAACGAGGAGCTTAACATCGGCAGGTGTATTAAAAGCCAGCTGGGTTGCATCGACGAAATAATAGTCCTAATCGATGGCAGATCGACCGACAGAACGCAGGAAATAGCCGCCTCATTTACCGGGGTTAAAGTTGAGGTTGTAGAATGGAAGGGATTTGCCGGTACAAAACAGCACGCCGTTGCGCGGGCTTCTAGCGATTGGATATTCTGGATAGACGCCGATGAAGTTATTACACCTGCGCTTTGCGCAGAGCTGAATGAGTTTAAATGCTCGGCACCTTTGCTGCCTGCCTACTCTGTTCCAAGGCTGGCAAATTTTTTGGGCAGATGGATCAAACATAGCGGATGGTACCCGGCCAGGGTTACCAGACTGTTCTTAAAAGATAAGGCTTGTTTCAGTGGTAAGAATGTGCATGAAGATCTGATTGTGAACGGTAAGACCGGTAAGCTAGCCAGCGATCTTGAGCATTATACCGATCCCACCATAAAGCATTATTTCGAAAAGTTCAACAATTACACAACGCTTGCTGCGGAAGAACTGTTCCGTAACGGAAAGAAATTTCACGCAACGGATTTAATCTTTAGGCCGCTGTTCATTTTTGTAAAGATGTATTTTATAAAAAGAGGATTTTTAGACGGACCGCAAGGGTTTATCCTCGCGGCGTTTTCTTCGGCTTACGTTTTTACCAAGTACGGAAAGTTTTGGGAGATCGGAAAATCAAGAAAGCAAAACAGTGGACCTGCATCTGCCGGGAACGGTAAATAGTTCTTCCAGTTTGTTTGCTTACCGGCCTAATTGTGTTTTTGGGTTCAGTCAATTTTAAATAATTTGAATTAAGTTATATTTAAACGGATTTTTGAAATACAAAAATTCTATTGGTGTGCGGGGATAAGTAAAATGACGATTGGAATTATAGCAAATAAAACCAAGCCGAATGTATTCGAAGTAGTATCGGCGCTGATTGGTAAGTTAATTTCCAGAGACCTGGATTTTATAATTAGCAGCTCGTTATACGATAGGAAAAACCTGATTCGGCAAAGAATTGGTAAATCAAAATTTGCCGATGACGAAAAGGTTTGCAAAAGATCAGATATAATCCTTTCCATCGGCGGTGACGGGACAATGCTGGCTACCGCTTTCAAAGCGCATAAGTACGATAAGCCCGTTATGGGAATAAACCTTGGCAAGCTCGGCTTTTTGGCTGAAGCCAATATAAACCAGATGGACGTATTTATAGACGACATAAAGAAAGGCCGGTACAAAATTGAAAACCGTATGGTTATAGAGAGCGATTGCTGCGGACACAAGATTGAAAAGCTTTTTGCAATAAACGATATTGTAATAGACAAAGGCGGCTGGCCCAAAATGATTGATATTACAATTAAGGTTGATGACGACTATGTTACTACCTTTGCAGCAGACGGACTAATAGTGGCTACTCCCACAGGTTCTACCGGGTATTCCATTTCAACCGGCGGGCCTATCGTCAGTCCCAAAACCGACGTTATAACTCTGGCGCCGATATCGCCGCACAGCTTAACTATGCGCCCGCTTGTTCTGCCGGGCAAGCAGACAATTACTGTTAAGACGGAATCTCTTCATAGGGAAATACATGTTAACTGCGACGGGCAGAGAGTGTTTGCCTTCCCACCACCTCTTGAATTAAAAATTAAAAAATGCGACCGGCCGCTGAAGCTGGTTCATACTTCCATTACAAACTACTTTGAGACTTTAAGAAAGAAGCTTTTGTGGGGAATAGATTTAAGGAAAAATTCTCTAAATAATCAGGACTAACCATGAAACCATTACTCGTTCTATCATTATTAATTTTGGGGGGAATTTCTTTGATGGCTCAAGACGGCGTTAAGCCGGCCGCTGCAAAGAAAGATACTCTTGTTAAAGATGTGCTGTCCCAGCAGCCGATGCTGTTGGGCTATTGCAACCGGCAAGCTTTTAAAGACACCAGCTTCTCCTGGTGGTTTAATTCCGTTTACGATATGTATGAGGTAGATTCTGCCACTACACAAAAGATTGCCGATAAGATTAACGGAGTTAACATAACGGTGGTTATGGGTACATGGTGCAGCGACAGCAGAAGAGAGGTACCGAGGCTTTTTAGGATACTGGACTCGTTGAAGTATCCTTCCGGTGACGTTGAGATTATTACCGTTGGCAGGAATTTAAAAGGAATGGGCAGCGAGACCGACAGCTTAAAGATTGAGAAGGTGCCCACAATAATCTTTTATAAGAATGGCGCGGAACTCGGAAGAATTGAAGAATCTCCTAAGGTTAGTCTTGAAAAAGATATGTTGAAAATCCTTAAAGATTAATCATCTGTTGAAAAAATTATGAATCATTTTTTATAAAAATTTTGGAGTGATGGAATAATGGAATGGAGGTTTTACTCCATTATTCCACAACTCCAATACTCCAATCAGTTTTCCACTTCTTCAAGAACAGGCAGCTCAACTTTGGTAAACTCCAGCTCTTTCAATTTCAGCTTTCCGTTTCTGCCGTTCTTACCATTCTTACCGTTTTTCTTTTCGGGATTGTTCCGGTCTTTATAGTTCTTGTAAGAAAATATTTTGTTCTGGTAATTGCGCAGAATTATCTTGTCTTCATCGTGGTGGATGACGTAATTTGGCAGCAAAGGAATCTTGCCTCCTCCGCCGGGCGCATCTATAACGAAGTGAGGAATAGCCAATCCGCTTGTATGGCCGCGCAGGTTTTCAATTATATTCAACCCGGTTTCTATAGACGTGCGGAAATGGTTGGCGCCTTTTGTTTCGTCCGCCATATACATGTAATATGGCCTTACTCTTATCTTCAACAGCTTTTGCATTAATTCCTTAACAACTGCCGGATCGTCGTTCACGCCTTTCATCAAAACCATTTGGTTGCCGACTGGGATGCCGGCGTCTGCAAGCATCTCGCATGCCTTGGAGCTTTCGGGAGTAATCTCCCACGGATGATTAAAATGCGTATTGATATAGATCGGGTGGTACTTCTTCAACATATTGCAAAGCTGGGGCGTAATACGCTGGGGCAGAACGCACGGCATCTTGGAGCCCAGCCTGATGATTTCAATATGGGCGATAGACCTTAGCCTCTGGAGGATCTTCTCCAGCATAATATCGGTCAGCATTAAAGGATCGCCGCCGGACATGATAACGTCGCGAATCTCGGTGTGCTCTTCCAGATATTTGAAAGCGCTTTCCAATCCCTTCATGGATATCTTCTCGTAATCGCCTACTTTTCTTTTCCTTGTGCAGAAGCGGCAGTATAGGCCGCACTGGCTGGTTACAAGGAAAAGTGCTCTATCCGGGTAACGGTGAGTAATGTTAGGAACAGGGCTCATTGCATCTTCCATCAAAGGATCTTCTTCCGCATCCCAATCCTCCAGCTCTGCTTTATCCGGTACACACTGCCGCCAAATCGGATCGTTCGGGTAACGGATTAAACTTAAGTAGTAAGGATTTATTCTTGCCTGGAAAAATTCATCAAGATCTTCGGCCACCCTCCGGTCAATCTTAAATTTTTCTACAAGCTCATCAACAGTGTGAACGCTGTCTCTGATCATTTGCTGCCACAGTTCCATGACTTAGCCTCTGGTTGTTGTTATTACTTTAAATACTTACCAAATACCATTAAATGATCGCCCACCGAGTAGAAATCATTTATTTGCGCCACAATGGTAAAGTGATTTCTTAAATAGAAATTCCTGGTTTTCGAATAACTTTCCTTTGAAGAAGTCTCGGCCAAAAACCATCTTCCGTTATTTTCTTTTACAAAATTTTCGGCATGCTCTAGCAGGCTTTTGCCTATGCCTTTAATTTCGGCCTCCGGGTCTGCTACAATCCAGTACAGGTCGTATACCGCATCGGTTAAAGGTCTTTTACCTGTGCAGTGGTAACCCAAAATCTTCCCGCTAACCTCGAAGACATAAACGTGGTAATCCGTCTGCAATGCATTTCCGGCGGCAATGCTAACCAGCTCCATTGCTATATCCACTTCGCTATGGGTAAAGGCAGGAATCTTTTTCAAAATCTTTTCGATTTCGTTTACATCAGCTTGCTTTAGTTTGCGTATCATTTAGTCTTCTTGTTAATGCAAAGTCCGTAATTTTACAGATAAGATCCGTATGAGACATACCGGCGGCGGCGGCGGCCCTGGCAAATCCCGAATCGGCGGATATATCCGGGTTGGGATTTACTTCTATTACGTAAGGCTTTCCTTTGGCATCCAGCCGCATATCAACGCGGGCATAGTCCCTGCAGTTCATCGCCTTAAAAGCCAGCAGAGCGGTCTCGTCTATCCTATCTTTTATTTTTTTACTTAGCTTGGCCGGGCAAACCGGCTTCGTGTTCTCGTAATAAACGCTTTCGGCAATCCATTTGCCTTCGTAGGTTACAATCTTCGGCAGCCCGTCGGGCAGCCCGTTAAACTTTATCTCCGAAACGGGCAGAACGGTGTCTCCCAGTATCGCCACATTCAATTCCCTGCCGTCTATATATTCTTCTATTAGAACATCCTGCCTATAAGTTTCCTGTAAGAACTTTAAATGGCTACTAAGGCTTTTAAAATCGCTAACCACGGATAACTCCGAAATGCCTATGCTGGCATCTTCATTTAGTAATTTCAGTATAACGGGGAAATTAAGGTTAAAATCTTTTTCGTTCGGCGTGTTGTTTGCCTTTACCGTCTTGGAGTATGGAGTGTTTATTCCGAATGAGCGCAGTATGTTCTTTGTTCTTTCTTTATTCAGGCAGTTGCCCAGGCACGAAGGACCGTTGCCGGTGTAGCAGTAGCCCAGCAGCTGGTACATGCCCGCAACGCAATATTCGTATGATGCCACTCCCTCAACCGATTCCACAAAGTTTATAACAGCATCGGGGGAGTAACCGTTTATTGACCTGATAAATTTTTCTATATTCCTGTCTACCGCAAGTATTTTAACTTCGGAATATCTTTCCTGTAAATTTTTCTTAATGATGCCGATTTCTTTTGCGAATGCGGTTTCGGAAAGGTCGTTTATTGATGCCCCCGCGGATGCGGGCTTGCCGTTGTATATGCTAAAGATACTGGTAGGAGAATTATAGCAAATTAAAATTTTTGCATTCGTCTTCATAATAGCTTATGTCTTTTGGCAGCAACGTAAAGAACTTTGTTTATCATATCGTCGTAATTTAATCCGGCAGAGCGTGCTGCTTTCGGAAAGCAAGAGTTCTCTTCCGGGTTCGGTAAAATTCCCGGAAGCGGATTAACTTCAATTATGTTCGGCACATTGTTTCCATCAAGTCTTATGTCTATTCTACTCCAGTCCCTGCATCTTAGTGCGCTGTAAGTCCTAAGTGCGGTGTCTTTAATTTTTGCCTCCAGGCCTTTATCAATCCGGGCCGGGCAGGTAAAAACATCCAGCGGATTTTCTTTTGTATCTAGAATCCACTTGGCTTCGTACGAGTATATCGGGATAAAATCGTTCGGGAAATCGTTAAAATTAATTTCTATAACAGGAAGGACTTCCGCATTGCTGCCGTTGCCGAGTATAGCAACGGTGAATTCCCGCCCCGGAAGGAATTCTTCTACAAGCGCAGCTTGATTGTATTCGGCTAATATTCTTTCAGCTTCATTAATTAGCGCGGCTTTATCTTTTACGAATGAAGAAGAAAATATTCCTTTGCTGGAGCCCTCGGAGACCGGCTTAACTATAAGCGGGTACCTCAGGTCTATATCCTTTGCGCGCTCGGGAGAGTCCACAACTACAAACCTTGAGTTGGGGATTTTGTAGTATGATAAAATTTCTTTTGTCCGCGCTTTATCCAGGCATATAGCCAGCGTCAAAGGATCGGAGCCGGTGTAAGGTATATTAAGCATGTCCAGCATAGAAGGAATCTGCGCTTCGCGGCTGGCTCCATTAAATCCCTCTGCTATGTTAAAGACTATTTGAGGATTAACTTCTTTCAGCTTTTCGAACGCCGTGTAGTCGGCTTCTACCAGGGTACAGTTGTGAAAATGTTCAATCGCTCCTTTTACTGCATTAATTGTCTCCCACGTATCCCATTCGGCGTACGTGTCCATGCTTTTTTCCTGCTGGAAACTATCTAAGTTCGAATTTGGGGGTACTATTTCGGGGAAAGCTTGCCTGTCCGGCAGGCAGGACTGACTTTCAGGTTTGGCATTAAAAGTTAATGCAACGTTCAATCTAACATTGAACAAAGAGGATAAAATATTTTCTCCTTTACAAAATTTTTTTAGCAAATATAATTAATAAAATTTTTAAGTCAAGATTTTTCAATCACTCGTGAAAAATTTTCTTCCGGTTTTTTTTCTTGGAAAAATATTTTTGATGAAAAATTTCTAGAAAGTTTTTAAAGAACAACAAAAAAATTTTTTTTGCACGACAAATTTATAATAAAAAAAAATTATAAATCAAATTTTATTTGTGCTGTAAGAATATTTTTTTAAAAATTTTTTAGTTTTTTTCTAGCAGCGGCCGCGCTAAGCGATTTTTGCGTAGCGAAGATTGTCCGAATAATGCTCGATAAGATTTTTTCTAACTACCCGGCTGCTCTCTTCCTTAAGGTGAGGATCGGCGTCGATTAATTTGAACGCAGCTTTCTTTGCTTCGGTAATAATATTGGCGTCTTCAACAATGCTGGCGTGCTTAAGCTCCGGAAAGCCGCTCTGCTCGGTGCCGAAAATGTTCCCGGGTCCTCTTAACTTTAAATCCGTCTCAGCAATTTTAAATCCGTCGCTGTGCTTTACCATTGTCTGCAGCCTTATTGCCGACTTATATCTCTCAAGCTTAGACGGCGAGAGGTATTCAAGGTCAAGATTATTTTTGCTGTTCGATGCAGCCGGCTCGTCCCTGGTAACAAGTATACAGAAGGCCTGCCTGCCGCCCCTGCCAACCCTTCCCCTAAGCTGGTGAAGTTGGGACAGCCCGAACCTATGAGCATCATTTATCAGAATAATGTTTGCATCCGGGATGTCAATCCCCACTTCTATTACCGTGGTTGCAATTAGGACGTCGAATTTCTTTGCCAGGAACAAAAGCATTTTTTCTTCCTTCTCCTGCCACGTCATTCTGCCGTGGAGTAATCCGATGTTTAAGTCTTTAAGGTAGCCGTCTTTTAATTCATTGAAATATGTTTCCGCCGCTTTCAACTCTAACTTTTCTGATTCCTCCACTAAGGGATACACGATAAACGATTGATACCCTACTTTGCTCTTATCGATAATAAATTTGTAGATGTCCGGGAGTTTGCTTTCGCCGCGCAGAATAGTTTTTACGGGCCTCCGGTTTTTAGGAAGCTCGTCTATTACGGATACATCGAGGTCTCCATATGCAGTCATGGACAGCGTCCTCGGAATGGGAGTTGCGCTCATTACTATTACATCTGGAGTTTTGCCTTTGCTTTGCAGCCTTGCCCGCTGCGCAACACCGAAGCGGTGCTGCTCATCTACTATAACGAGTCCCAGGTTTTTAAATTTAACTCTTTCCTCAAACAACGCGTGAGTACCTACTATAATATCCGCCTCGCTCATTTCATTTTCTTCCAGGCTTTTTTCTTTTTGGGATTTTTTTTGCCCGCCCAGCAGCAGGCTTAGTTTTATTTGCCTGGATTTATGTACCAACGACAGCTTCTTAAGCAGCTCGGAAATATTTTTCGCATGCTGGTCTGCTAGAATCTCCGTAGGGGCCATCAGAACGGCCTGGAAGCCGTTGTCGCTGGCAATAAGCATTGCTATTAACGCAACAATTGTTTTGCCGCTGCCCACGTCTCCCTGCAGCAGCCGGTTCATGGGGGAGTTCGATTCCATATCCTTTCTGATCTCGCTCAGTACACTTAACTGGGAGCGCGTCAATTCAAACGGCAGAATTCTTAAAAAATCGGGAACCAGGCTTGTCTTTATGGTGAAGGAATTTCCCTGAAGCTTGCTTTTGTAGTTGTGCTTTCTAAGGGCCACAAGCAGCTCCAGATAAAACAACTCTTCAAACTTAAATCTAAAGACGGCAGCGTTAAGCTTTTCCTTGCTTTCGGGAAAATGAAAGTTCTTTACCGATTCAACTAAGCCGGAAAGATTATGCTCTTTAATTAATTCCGGTGGTAATGTTTCTTCCAGCTTGTCTGCATAGCCTTCAACAGCGTAGCTAATAATTTTTCTTAAACTGAAATCCCCGATGTTCCCGGACTTAAGGTCCTTGGGCAGCCGGTAGAAGGGGATAATTTTTCCGGTGTTTAAAAAACTATTCGATTCATCCTCGGATATCCTATCAAAGTCCGGGTGGGCGAATTGTAAATTGCCGAACTTAGTTAGGGAAGGCTTTCCGGAGACGGCAAAATAATCGCCTTCGTTGAACACAGAGTAAAAATAGTTTATTCCCTGGAACCAGATGCATTCAAAGAATCCGCTAGAGTCTCTCATCTGGACTTTCATCCATTCCTTTCTGCCGGCGCGTATCTTGTCCTTGTCAACAACTTTTCCAATTACCGTAAGCTCGCCTTCAAAACCGTTAACCATGTGCCCGTAGGCTTTTGATGCGGTAAGAATATTTGTCCTGTCCAGGTGCTTAAAGGGAAAATAGAAGAGCAGATCCCTAATAGTTCCCAGTCCTATCTTTTTAAATGCCTCTGCTCTTTTAGGTCCCACCGACTTTAGAAACTGAACGGATTGTGATAATATTTTTTCATTTTCCGAAATCATTACGGGTTAAAATAATTTAAGCACAGAGAAATTACAAGAATAGTGAATCGGAAGGAGAGACTCACTTTTTCCAATTGCAGCTTTTTTTCGGAATTGGAAAAGTAAGTCTCAACTAAATGTAGTACGTCTAGAAATTAAACTCCGCATCCAAACTAAAGAAGCGGCCTGAAAAAACTATGGGTACTCCAACCGGCTGGCTTGTCTGCGGGAATGCATGATACCAATTATAGGATGCAATATTATTTTTATTAAAAATATTATAGACTTCCGCCATAAGCACCAGGTTTGTTCTTTTACCGAATATAAATTTGTAAGATAATCCCATGTCGGTTCTAAAATAAAATGGTATTACCCAGCTTTGAGAAGAATCGATCTGAATGTAATATTTATTTGTCGCCGGGTCTTTTACGGAAACGCCGGGATGGTACAAGAAACCGGAACCGAATAAGAACCTTACATGTGCTTGAAAATTTGGGTGTTGTTTTACTCTGTCCTGTAAAAATATTTTTAAAGTATGTCTTTGGTCTAGTAGCCTTCTGGTGTAAGCCGAGCCGCTTCCTTTTAATCTTTCACCGGTATCCAGGTAGCTGTATCCAATCCACGATTTTATTCCCGGCACCAATTCACCTTCATATTGAAAGTCGATTCCTCTTGCATAGCCCTCATAATTGTTTTGATATCCGTAAACAAGCTTTAATTGATCTATGTAATACGGAATTAAGTTATCCAGCTTTTTATAGTAAACATCCACCATGTACATAGCATTATTATCTGTTTTAGTTTCCCAGTTTATCATAAAGTTAATCGAGCGCTGCGATTTTAAGTCAGTAGTTGAATTGACTATATTTTTGTTGCTCACCTCATAATAAAAAGGAGGCTGGTAATAAAACCCCGTACTAAAATTTAAGGAACTTGAGCCGGAGTAAAAATAATTTACACTTATCCTTGGGCTTACCAAAGTCTCTTTGCTGAAATTATAACGGAGAATTCTTACCCCTGCTTCTGCTTGAACTATTTTAGAAAAATTAATCAAGTCCTGCACATATGCGCTGTATGAGGGGAATTTTACATCTTGTCCGAGTTTTGTATTGTATGGCTCATCAAGAACCGAATCTGCACCATACTCATTCATAGCTTCATCTACGCTATTATTAAATTTATAATATTGAAATGCTGCGCCTGCCTCTATTAAATGGACCGGAGTTTTAATTTTCATTATCGATTTTAATTCATACGTGTCCATGTTCAATTTATCATTCGCATATTCGTAATTTGTCTTAAGATAGACTTCGTTTTGTCTAGCAAAATAGGCATCGTTTGAATAATAAATATTGCTGTAAAGGTCTTTATAATTTTTCTCTTCGGTGGAATAAATTGAACCTAATATAGTAATACCTGCGTTATTAGAAAGCTGATTGTTATACTTTATTCCGATTAATCTTGTGTTAAAATTATATTCGTTGCCTCCGGAATATTTAAGATAAACTTCTTTAACACATAACCTGCAAGTTTGAAAATTGCCCTGCCAGTCTTGGGGAGTAAGCTGAAATTTGTTATTGGCGTTTATTAAAAGCAATTCCAAGTTTGAATTTGGTGAGAAATCATAGTTCGCAATAAGTTGGGCATCAAAATATGTAGGATTGTAATCTCCCGTAGTCTGAAGGCTTGAAGCAAACAGCTTTGGATACGAATACCTTAAAGCACCGGCCAGATTAAAATTGCCGGATCTTTTATAAAGAGTAAGGCCGGAATTTAATATTCCTGTTCTTGCAACACCGTGAAGCGTTGAGTCAAAGTTGTCTTTATAACTAAGCTCAAGGGCGGAGGACATTTTATCTCCAAGCCGCGCCGAAAAAGTTCCGCCGTTAAAGTTCAAATCCTCAATCAAGTCGCCGTTAACAATGGATTGATTTTCTTCTATTCCCTGCGTAACTAAAAAAGGACGGTATATTTCGAAACCATCTAGATAGATTAAATTTTCGTTGTAGTTTCCGCCGCGTACATTGTAGCCGCTGGTTAATTCATTATTGGAAGTAACCCCTGCTAAAATCTTTACACTCTTTAATACATCGGAGTATATAGTCGGCATTCTTATTATATCCAGCCTATCTAACTTTTGAGTGACGGGTGAAAATATTTCTTTTTTCCCGGTAATATAAACTTCTTTCTGTCCGAGCACTTTCGGCTTCAATTCTATAATAAGATTAACTACAGGCCTTTCTTTGGAAACACTGACAGTTTTTTCTTCAGTTTCAAAACCTATGTAGCTAATTCTAATCATGTACGTTCCAAAGGGAACTACTAAATTAAAATTGCCGAGACTGTCCGAGACAGCACCAAGACTGCCGGATAGTACGACGACGTTTGCGTTTATTAATGATTCTCCGGTTTGTCTGTTAAAGATATGACCGGTTAGCTTTCCCCTATTGCTTTGCGCATAGGAAGCAATACAGAAAACAAGTAATGCAAATACGGCAGTACGCATTTTACCCCGCTGCTTTGTTGGTATTAAATATTCTTGCGGTATAATTTAGAATCTATAGAGCCTTCCACTTCCTTTTATAATGGAATTTGAAATCCCTTAGTCAAAATTAAACTTCTTTTTATAAAAATAAAGCGTGAATAATTTTATCCTTAT
Source organism: Bacteroidota bacterium (assembly GCA_021813585.1). GTDB lineage: Bacteria > Bacteroidota > Ignavibacteria > Ignavibacteriales > Ignavibacteriaceae > FEN-1297. The sequence goes on from JAKAJV010000028.1 coordinate 56,883, forward strand.
TTTTTATTCTGCTTATTGCCGCGGCAGTAAAATATATTGCCGGTTTAACACCAGGCAGAAACAAAAAACATTTTTTCTTATCCTAGTGCAAAGTAAAAACTTTTCATATAAGTTAAGGAACAATTTTATAAATATTTTAGGAAAGCACATTGGACTGGCAAAATCTTCTATCCAGAAAATTACTTTGCGACGAGAAATCAATTAGTCAAAATTCAAATGACGGTCGCAGCCCTTTTCAAAGGGATTTCGACAGGATAGTCTTTTCTTCCGCATTCAGAAGGCTGCAGGATAAGACACAGGTCTTTCCGCTGCCTGAAAGCGACTTTGTGCATACAAGACTGACACACAGCTTCGAAGTATCATGCGTCGGCCGCTCGCTCGGCACGCTTATAGGATCGACTGTAATTAAGCGGCATAAAGAACTAAAAGAAAAATATACTCATTTTCATTTAGGAGAGATTGTTGCCGCTGCTTGTCTGGCTCACGATATCGGCAATCCCCCGTTCGGGCATTCCGGCGAGGACGCAATAGCAGAATACTTTAAGAACGGCGACGGAAAACAATTTAAAGACAGCTTAACCGGACTTGAGTGGAACGACCTGACAAAATTTGAAGGGAATGCACAGGGCTTCAGACTTCTGACAAAGCTTCAAAATCCTAATATAAAAGGAGGCCTTAGATTAACCTGTGCAACTCTGGCTTCGTTTACAAAATACCCTAAAGAATCCTTCACACCGGACTCAAAGTTAATCGAAACCGGAAAGGCAAAGCTTTTTAAGAAATTCGGTTTCTTCCAATCGGAAAAAGATTTGTTTAGCGAAGTTGCCGTAGAGGTTGGTCTGAAGGAAAGAGCGAACAACCAAGACAACCTCTGGTGGAAGAGACATCCGTTAACATTTCTTGTAGAGGCTGCAGACGATATCTGCTACCGGATTATGGACCTTGAAGACGGCTTCCATCTTGGCCTGGTATCGTTTAAGGAGACTGAAGAATTATTGCTTCCGTTCGCAAAGGGACAGAAGCTTAATGCTTATAACAACAGAGACGAGAACGATAAGATAGGCTATCTCCGTGCAAAATCGATTAGCTCGGTTGTAAATAAACTGTCTGAAATTTTTTTGGATGAAGAAAAAAATCTTCTTGAAGGAAAGCTGGAAGCGGATTTAATATCCCTCCTCCCCTTCGGCAATGTTCTGGAAATGATTCAGCAAATTTCAATCGAAAAGATATATTCCTTTACCAGCGTTGTAGAAAGAGAAGCTGCGGGTTACGAAGTCATCGGCGGACTGCTGGAGTCGTTTATAAGTGCCGCAAACGAATTTGCCGCCGGGAATATTTCTCCTAAAAGCAAAACTCTGTTGAAGCTTTTGCCGAAGAATTTTTTAAGCGATGATAAAACGGAAAGCGGGCTATATTACCGTCTGCTGGGCATAACGGATTTCATCTCCGGTATGACGGACTCGTTCGCCGTTTCACTTTACAGGAAGATAAAAGGAATCTCCCTGCCGGGAACTTAAGCGATATAATTTTATTTATCTCGCAATTGCAAGGCTTCGACATGAAAAATCATTTTAATAGGATCATCTTCCTAGAATAAAGAAAGCCATTCACACTTAATCTATAAATATATACTCCGCTTGCCAGATCGGAAGCATCGAATTCAACTTTATGCTTACCCATATTTTGTTGCATGTGTACTAAAGTTTTTAATTCCTGTCCTAGCAAATTATAAATCTTTAATGTAACAAATCCGCTTTGAGGAATTTGATATTCAATTGTTGTAGATGGGTTAAAAGGATTTGGGTAGTTTTGCTCAAGTAAATAAGAATCCGGTTCAAGTAATTGTTTTACATGTGTTATTACTGTGTCGTTTCTTATTGCAAACCGAAAAACATCATCCGAAGTAATTTCTTTATAAGTAATAATATGCAAAGTGTCGCCAGAATGAGGGGGATTTGCATTATTAAAATCAAAATTTATTTGATAAGACGTAGTAGCCCCAGAAGCGCCTTGAGGCTGCAAAATGATTGGTTGAGAGGGCATCCATCTTGATAAATTCTGTATGTTTGAATTAACAAAGACAATATATTGAGCAGGGTATTTTCCATTGGTTATATTATATATACGAAACGGAGTAATGATTTTATCATAATTTATATTGGTAATTGCAGAATCCCCAGGTGAGATATAATTACCGTTGAGGCTCGTATCCATATTGTTAAAAACCACCATCCAATCTTGCGAAACAGCAACTTTAGGATTTCCGGCAATAGGCGGAAATGTTATTTTAACTGCCGAATCGAGATCGCTTCTGTTAAATTTTGATTCCTCATAATTAATTCCGGTTGGTGTATCATTAACAGTTAATTTTATTCCATCAAACTCCGGAGTCGATATACCATTTTGCAGAACATAATTATTCAAGATCACCTTTCCTTTGTTAACATCCTTAATATCCATTGTCTTTTGGGTAGGATCGCTTGTATTAAAAGTTAATTCATAAGTATCCGTCGTTGTTTGAGACGTATCTATTTCCTGTAAATAAAAAGTGGGCGTAGAATTACCGGATAAATGAACAAAGTTTTTGCTGATATATGAATTCTCTGAATAATCAGTCCCGAACGGACCCGCAATTAATGAAGAATCTAGTATTCCATCGGAAGCGGTAACTTTAAGATAATAATTATTGGCGTTTGGTATAGACCTGATATCCCATAAAAATGAGTTTGTACCGGCTGAATAATTGTTCTTAGAAATTTCGGTGAATGGACCATTAGGACTAATTGAATATTCCAAATCAATGCTTAGCAGATTGTTATCTGCATCTTCTGCAAGCCAGGGAATGCTGACCGTCTTTTGTGTAATTATCGAATTTAAAAACGGAATATTTAATTCAAGTTCCGGCTGTGCATCTCCAGGATTATTGACTGTAAATTTAGCGGAAGAAATATTGTAATAAGACTGGTTCATTCTTAAGGGATTGTAAGCAACCAATCTTAATAAATAATTTACGCCATCTTTATAATTTACTGTGTTCCAAATATAAGATGAATCAATAGGAATATCCCAAGCTAAAGGGTACCAATTCGTACCCCGGTCAGATGAATATTCAATTAGAAGTTTTGCATTTACATCTGTGCCGGCATATTTCCAAGTCACTGGTACATTGCCGTTATACTCTCCCGCGCCAGGTGAAGAAAGTTCTATCTTATAGTTATTATCTCCTCCGCTTTCCCCCATATGATTTCCAATATCCGGCCAGTTATGATCAAAGTACATTGTTACAGCGTCATGTTTCATATCTTGAAAATTGTTGGAAAAAAATATTACCAATTCAATTTCTTTAGTTTCACCCGCTGCAAGACTAAAAGGGCCGGTACCAAAATTTATTATATTATCGGCCGGTTGGTTATATAGGGTGCTCGAAGTGTCGATGCCGCCGGATAGCCAGCTCCACATCAACTCACTGTTTTTCGGTACATTTGGTAAAGAATTAGTATATTGAGCAACATGAAAGGATGTTAAATCTTTATTATCCGGCGTAGTTAAAAACTTAAAACTCATATATCCGGGATGTTTTCCTCCCATTCCTAAACCGTCATTATCCCATAGATATATCGTGTTTTTTGCAAAGTAATTATTGTTGTCTCCTAACGGTCCGTTTGGACTAATGAGATGAACGCGATCGTCTGAATAGTCATTGTATCCCCCAATGTGCGGATCACCCTGAAACCCGAAGAAGACCTCATCAAGATTTTTTTGACTTACATTTGTTAATTTATATTTAATTAATAGTGCATCTTTAAGAGAGCCGCCAAATTCGTATAAACGAACTTCGGCTTTTAATCCCAGCCCTCTTTTTGCTGTATCTCCGGGAAAAGGATAATAAGGAAACTTAGCATTTGAAAAATCATCCATAACATAATATGCTTCATTCAGACTGGTATGAACACTATCATCAAATGGCCATGTTGCCCAACCTGTCGGCCACGAAGCTGGATTATTTTTTGTAGCAACTTCATTATTATTCGGATTAGCATAGCCGGATTCTGGTAGCCATCCCCATTTGTTGGTTCCATCTGGCGAATATGTTCCTTGAGAAGGCAATACAAAAGAATCGTCTATTATCCTTAAAGTGTCTCCGTTATTGTTAATAACTTTTGCGGCAACAATGGGGCCGAGTTCATACATATATCCTAATCCGTTCCATACCATATCCGCAATATTTCCCAAATAATTTGGTTTGCAAATTGAGCCATAATTAAAAAAAACGGTAGATACGTTATTTGAATCCAATACTGCTTGCTTAATTTCCGATTGTTCTCCTTGGGGCAATTGCTGTGCGATAATAATAGTAGGAGTAAGAAAAACAATTAGGCTGATTAATTTCATTTTTATTTTAGATAGGCTCAAAGAAATAAAATGAAATTTAAGGAATGTATTAGATGATAATTCTGTTAGCATGATAAACCCCTTGATGTAGTTGATTGAGTTTTACAAAGACTAAATTATTTTGACCCTGAAAAATTTTTAATAATCTAAATTTTAAAAATAATATAAGCTATAAACCTCAAAGATTCAATGATAATACATGGCTTGTTAAAATAGTTCTGTTGCTTTTCCCTTCATTCCATCTTCATGTCTCTTGTCATCAAGTCGGTAGTAGCTTTCACCGGGTCTTTGTCTTCGAAAAGAATTTTATAAACTTCAGTGGTAATCGGTGTTTCTACTTTATGTTTTTTAGCTAGCTGGCTTGCGGAGCGGCTTGTCTCAACACCTTCGGCAATCATCTCCATCGATTTAAGAACTTCCTTAAGTTTTTTGCCTGCGCCTATCTGCTCGCCCACAAAACGGTTGCGGCTGTGGCGGCTCATGCAGGTAACTATTAAATCGCCCATGCCGGATAAGCCGGCAAAGGTTTCCGGGCTGGCGCCCATTGCAACGCCAAGTCTTGCAATCTCGGCAACGCCGCGCGTCATTATTGCTGCCTTGGTATTATCGCCGAACTTTGCACCGTCTATTATTCCTGCGCCTATTGCAATAACATTTTTAAATGCACCGCCAAGCTCAACCCCCAGAATGTCCGTTGATGAATAAACTCTAAAGTACGAATTCATAAACGCAGCCTGTATCGATTTTGAAGTTTCAATACTCTTTGAAGCCGCAACTACTGCGGTGGGAATTCTCCGGCTTACCTCTTCGGCGTGACTGGGACCTGAAAGTACGCCTACCTGCTCTTCGTGCAAAGACGGAATTTCATCCTTCAGCATCTGGGACATGGTCATCAAGGATTTGTTTTCAATCCCTTTTGCTACGCTTACCAGGAGTGAATCTTTAATTTGAGACGGTTTAATTTCTTTTATTACGCTTCGTAAAAATTGGGAAGGAACTGACAGCACTACTATATTTTTTTTATCGGTTGATTCTTCAAGGTCGTGCGTAATTTTTATCTCAGGCGGTATTTTTATTCCCGGAAGGAAGAGAGTGTTCTCTCTTGTTTTATCGAGTTGTTTTGCATACTGTTTTTTAAATTCCCAGAGGGATATGTCGTGTCCGTTGTAATAGAGAAGGATAGCCAGAGTAGTGCCCCAGCCGCCGGCGCCTAACACAGAAATTTTCATTAGGTAATATTATTATTTTTTCTTTTTAGAAAAATTTAATTTGTTTTCGCTGCCGTTTAACAAACGAACGACGTTCTTACGATGTGTGAAAATAACAAGCAGTGTTAGTACTATTACAAAAGGCAATAAGGTATTGTAGCCCGGGATATTAACATTAAATATATTTTCTCTTACTACAAGAGTAAGCGGAACAGCCATAGCTGCCATTATTGAGCCCAGGGAAACATAACGGGAAATTGAAACCACAACAACGAATACACCTATTGCAATCAGCATATCAACGGTTGAGATCATCAATAGCATGCCCAACGCAGTAGCTATCCCTTTACCGCCTCTGAAGCCTGCAAAGACGGTCCAAATATGTCCGATTACCGCAGAGATGCCCGCAATAATCTGGATTAATGTAAAATCATCGAAGGGTGTTGCGTTTGTAAAGGGCATAGAGCCGTAATGTATTCTGGCAACAACTACAACTGCAAGAACTCCTTTAAGAGCATCAAGAATGATGACCAGCAGGCCTTGCTTCCAGCCGAGAACGCGCATTACATTTGTTCCGCCTGCGTTGCCGCTGCCGTAGTCTCTAATATCTATCCCCCTGGTAAGCTTACTAACAATTATACTGTTGGGAATAGAACCAACCAAGTACGATAATATTATTATTGTTGCTAATAAAAACATTTACAACACCATTTAAATCAATAGCCTGTTAACCTAAACATATTGGAACTTATTTTCAACTTAAATTTAACTTCAATAAACTTAATAAAAAACACTAATATAAATACATCTCGAAAAAATCAACCTTCAAATAGTTATACCGGTTTACGTTTTTAGGTATTAAAATCCGGCAATCAAACAATTACACCGGTGGATAAAATCGTATTATATCGTCTTTTATTTCTGTCAAGTAATCTTTCCTTTTGCTTTGAACATAACCTTTTAAGAATTTTACAGAAGGATAATCTTTTTCGCCGTTAAAAAATCGTGCATCGTCAATTAAAATTATATGATTTAGATCATTCGTAAATATTGCTTCAAGTTCATCAGTAACCGGTGTATCGGTTTTTCCTTTTGCGGTAAAGCCTTCGGAATAATGTCCGTCCAGCCAAAACAAACACGGCGCCTTGAGATTACTGCATATGCTTTTTAGTACCTTGCCGCTGTCGCCTTGAACAATTTCTATATTCTCGTACTTCTTGAATTTATTCCGGGCATCTTTATACAATATATTATCGAGCTCAATTGAGATTAGTTTACCAAAATTCTCCCTCTGAGAAAAAACCATATCGCCCAGAAATGTTCCGGTTTCTATTAGCGTATTTATATTGTATTTTTTCCCGTATTCCTCTACGGCTTTTTGTTTTACAACATGGGGCGGAGGCAGTGGCCTTCCAAACGCAATCCATTCCCTGTAATCTCTTTCAAGTTTTTTAGATGAGTTTCTTTGTTCAATCCGGACGGCTTCATAAATCATCAATAAAAGGTGCGGGATATATTTTCTAAATTTTTCTTTGTACACCGGATAGCCCTTTCGGTTTGGTTACTTGCCAAGCAAAGTTTTTAGAAGCTCAATATCGGCTTTGGTTGTAGCCTTAAAATTTATTATCGATCCCTCTGTTATATAAACAGGTCTTCCGGTCCTTTGTACAAGCATCGATTCATCGGTACCGTAAAAATTCTCGCGGTAAGCCTTTTCCATGGATTGCATTAATTCTCCGAATTTAAATATCTGCGGCGTTTGAACAAAGAATACTTCATCGCGGTTAAGGTAAGACTCAACTTTTCTGCCGCCTTTAACCAGAGTGTCCTTAGCCTTTACGCACACAACGGCATTGCCTTTTTTCTTTGCATAAACTATCGCTTCGGTTAAAACCTTAGGCGAAAGCAGCGGGCGTGCCGCATCGTGCACAATTACAATATCATTCTTATCTGCCTTAAGTGAGCGCAGGGCGTTAAACACAGAATCCTGCCTTTCCTTTCCGCCTTCTACCGGCAGCCTTAATTTTGTAAGCTTATATTTTTTCTTCAACCGCTCCAGCAAGGGGAAATACGACGGCTCGGCAGAGACAATAACTTCATCAACCAGATTATTCTTTTGAAATACTTCCAGCGTATAGACGATTAATTCTTTTTTATTAATCTTGATATATTGTTTAGGAGCGTCAAAGCCGCTCCTAACACCTTTTCCACCTGCTGGGATAATTGCGTAAGTTTTCATAAGACGAGCATTGCATCGCCATAGCTTAGAAACCTGTAGCTTTCCTTCAAAGCCTTCTTGTAAGCTTTTATTATAAGGTCGGTCCCGGCAAAGGCACTAACAAGCATCAACAGAGTAGATTCCGGCATATGGAAGTTTGTTATCAGTTTATCGGTTATTTTAAAATCATACGGGGGATAGATGAACTTATCGGTCCAGCCTCGGTTGGGCTTTACCAGTCCGTCGGCCGTAACACTGGTCTCCAAAGCGCGGCAGGTGCTTGTGCCTACAACAAACACGTTGTGCTTGGATGCTATGGACTTATTAATTAGTTCGGCCGATTTAGCCGGTATTTCAAAATACTCGCTGTCCATTTTATGCTTTGTAAGGTCTTCCACCTCCACAGGTCTAAATGTTCCCAATCCGATATGAAGTACGACTGGAACAATTTGGATTCCCTTCTTTTCAATTTTTTGCAGTAGCTTGGGCGTAAAGTGAAGGCCGGCAGTAGGAGCGGCAACTGCGCCGTCTACAGTAGCATAAACTGTCTGATAATCTTCCTTGTCCGACGGCTCCGGATCGCGCTTAATATACGGCGGCAGCGGCGTCATTCCGATTTTTTCTACGGCTTTATAAACATTGCCCGGCTGGTTGAACCTTACTGTCCTGCCTCGCGAGGTTGTATTGTCTATAACCTCGCACCAGAGCTTGTCGTTAAAATAAATTTTATTCCCTATCCTTACTTTACGGGCGGGGTCTACAATAACATCCCAAATACAGTCTTCGGCATTTAATTCCCTCAGCAAAAATACTTCAATTTTAGCGTTGGTCTTCTCCTTTTTGCCGTAAAGCCTGGCCTGGAAGACGCGCGTTTCATTAACCGCCAATACGTCGCCCTTTTCCATATAATCTACTATGTCCGTAAATACCTTGTTCTCTACTTCCTGAGTTTCTCTATTCACTACCATTAATTTTGATTTGTCTCTGGGAGACACCGGATATTTTGCTATCGCGGTCTTTGGCAAGTTATACTTGAAGTCTGATAGTTTCATTCTTCGTTACCTTTAATATGTGGACTAATTATTAATTTAAGGGAGTGCACAAACACTCCCTTATTATACTTGTAAGCCTATGGCTTAATTGTTATTTAATTATTTTTTCTTTTTGGGTGCTGCCTTTTTCTTTGAAACAGCTTTCGTCTTTTTGCCTTTTGCCCCGGCTAATTCTTTAACGACTGCTCTTGCAGCAGCTAATCTGGCAATCGGCACGCGGAACGGAGAGCAGCTAACATAGTTCAATCCGATGTTGTGGCAGAATTCTACCGATCTCGGTTCGCCGCCATGCTCGCCGCAGATTCCGATTTTTAGATCTGGACGTGTAGCACGGCCGCGTTCTACTGCAATCTTCATCAGCTCTCCTACACCTTCCTGGTCAATTGACTGAAATGGATCTTCCGGCAAAATTTTCTTTTCGATATAATCCGGCAGGAATCCGCCGATGTCGTCTCGCGAAAATCCGAATCCCATTTGCGTAAGATCGTTTGTTCCGAAAGAGAAGAACTGTGCAACTTCCGCAATTTTGCCTGCTGTTATTGCAGCCCGCGGAATTTCGATCATCGTTCCGGTTAAATGCGCAATTTTCTTTAAGCCGAACTTCTCGCAAACTTCACCATGAACTCTATTAACAATATCATACTGATGTTTGATTTCGTTAATCGTACACGTAACCGGAATCATTATTTCCGGGAAAGGCTTCTTGCCTTCTTTTAATAATTCTGCCGTGGCTTCAAAGACTGCACGTACTTGCATCTCGGTAACTTCTGGATAAGTAATACCAAGACGAACACCGCGGTGCCCCATCATCGGGTTGTTCTCGTGAAGCTTTTCGGCTCGTTCGTTCAACTCTTCAAGAGAAATACCAAGGCTGGATGCCAGCTTTTCTCTTTCATCCATTCTGTTCGGAACGAATTCATGAAGCGGCGGATCGAGCGTTCTAATCGTAACACCAAAGCCGTCCATTGCTTCAAGAGTTCCTTTGATATCCGACTTAACATGCGGAAAGAGCTCATCAAGAGCACTTCTTCTCTCAGCTTCGGTTTTTGAAACGATCATCTTGCGAAGCTTGAACAAAGGCTCTTCGGAATGCTTTCCGTAGAACATATGCTCTGTTCTAAAAAGTCCGATTCCCTCCGCGCCGAATGCACGGGCTTTAGCCGCGTCTTCCGGCGTATCTGCATTTGTTCTTACTTTCAGTTTTCTAACTTGATCGCAAAGCTTCATGAAAGTTACAAAGTCGGGGTTTTCTTCTGCAGCTTTAATCATCGGAAGCTGACCCTGATATACAGTTCCTTTAGAGCCGTTAAGCGTAAGCCAATCGCCTTCGCGAACGGTAACTCCATCTACGGAGAAATATTTTTCGGGATAATTTATTTTGATAGAGCCTGCACCTACGATACAGCACTTACCCCAGCCGCGTGCAACTAGAGCGGCATGAGAAGTCATGCCTCCTCGACCGGTTAAGATAGCTTGTGCAGCGCGCATTCCTTCGATGTCTTCCGGATTGGTTTCTTCACGAACCAGGATTACTTGCTTGCCTTCTTTAGCCCAAGCAACAGCATCGTTGGCAGAAAAAACAACCTGACCCGAAGCGCCGCCCGGACCCGCCGGTAATCCTTTTGCAATTACACCGGAAGATTTCTCTGCAGTAGGATCTATGATTGGATGAAGAAGCTCATCAAGCTGGGAAGGCTGAACGCGCATTACTGCTTCTTCTTTTGTAATTAATCTTTCCTTATACATATCAAGAGCCATTCTTACTGCTGCCGGTCCGTTTCTTTTACCAACGCGGCACTGAAGCATGTAAAGCTTGCCTTCCTGAATTGTGAACTCGATGTCAAGCATATCATGATAGTGCTTTTCCAATGTCTGCTGAACTTTATCAAGCTGTTTGTACGTCGGTACCATTGCAGTCTCAAGCGATGGAAGGTGTGCCGTGTGCTCATTCTTTCCAACTTCGTTTATAGGATTTGGAGTTCTAATTCCCGCAACAACATCTTCACCCTGAGCGTTCGGCAGCCATTCACCGTAGAAATAATTTTCTCCTGTAGCGGGGTTACGCGTAAATGCAACACCGGTAGCGGAAGTATCACCCATATTGCCGAATACCATCGACTGAACGTTAACAGCGGTTCCCCAATCATCGGGGATGCCTTCAAACTTTCTATATGCAATGGCGCGCCTGCCCATCCAGCTCTGGAATACTGCTGCGACTGCGCCCCACAATTGTTCCATAGCATCTTCGGGGAAAGGCTTTCCTAAAACTTCCTGGACTTTTACTTTGTAAATTTCGATCAGCTCTTTAAGATCATCTGCAGTTAAATCGGTATCACTCTTAGCGCCGCGCTCATGTTTCATCTTTTCCAGTTCTCTTTCAAGCTGCTGGCGAACGCCCTTGCCTTCAGCAGGCTCTATGCCCGCTGCTTTTTCCATAACAACATCGGAATACATTTGTATCAACCGGCGGTGAGAATCGTAAACAAAGCGCGGGTTGCCGGTCTTTGCTATTAAGGCTTCGCGCGTTGAGTTATTCAATCCAACATTAAGAATTGTTTCCATCATACCCGGCATAGATGCACGGGCACCGGAGCGTACAGAAACTAGAAGCGGATTCTTCGGATCGCCGAACTTTGCACCCATCTCCTTTTCAACTTTTGCAAGCGCATCTTTAACCTGCTTGTTAAGCTCCTTGGGATATTTCTTGTTGTTCTTATAATATGCAGTACACACTTCGGTGGTAATAGTAAACCCGGCAGGAACCGGAAGCCCTATGTTAACCATCTCTGCCAGGTTTGCGCCTTTACCTCCCAGCAGATTTTTCATCTCCGCCTTGCCATCGGCTTTCTTACCGCCGAAAAAATAAACGTACTTATTTTGTTTAGCCATTTTTTACATTTCCTCCATATTAGGTTATCGTAAATAATTTATAATTTTATTTTTCTGTTTTTATAAATGTACAGATCATTTTTTTCTGTTAGTTATTACATTAAGTAACTTTAATTTTCCATTTCTCAATCTTACTCTTTAACTTGCTCTTAATCTTACCCTTACTCTTCTTTTTTATCCTGTCCGGTAACTAAGCTTAAGCTTGCCTCTATCTATCGGTAGACAGGTGCTTCAAGCAGGTTCAAGAGTAAGTAAGATAAAGAGTAAGAAAAATTATTTTAGATGAACACTCTTCCGATAACTTTCTTAAATTCTTCCTCTTCATCCATTCCCAGTTCGATCTTCAAATAAAAGATGTCGATATCGTCCAGCTCCTTCGAATACTTTGAAAGCTTTACGGCATCCTTTTGCGTTGTTACCACCGAGTGGGCATTGGTCGTATAAAATTCTTTCCGGATTCTTTGAACTTCTTTTAAAGTGTAATTCTTGTGGTCCCTAAAGATCATCTGGTTCTGGGTATCCACGTTGGTTTTTTTAAGAGCGTTTATAAACGAGTAAGGATTGGCAATGCCCGAAACCACCAGGCCTTTTTGCCCTTCAAACTCTTCTATATTGTATTCGTTCTTTTTCTTTACGTCAACAAAGCCCATCGACTTATAATAAGCGTGAAATATTTTTTTACTTTCAAAATATTTTTTCAGCCGCACGGGAATTTCTTTCTTCTCGGAAAACTTTCTGTTCAAAATAACCGCATCTGCCCGGCTTATCGATCGGAAGGACTCGCGCATAATACCGGTCGGCAGCAGGTTCTGAACGGTAAATTTTTCATCATACAGGAACTTTTGTTCGCAAAGCAGCAGGTTTATATCCCTGTATATCCATCTGTGCTGGAATGCGTCGTCAAGTACGATTGTGTCCACTCCAGCTTCGCTAATCAGCCTTTCGGCTCCGCAAACTCTGTTTTCGGAAACCGCCGCAGGCACCTTGCACTCCTGAACGGTATGATAAATCTCGTCGCCGCATAAGTCCACCGGTGTTAAAACCTGCTCGCCTTTTGATACGAGAATGTAGCCTGTAGATTTTCTGCCGTAACCGCGGCTTAAAACGCCTACTCTTTTGCCTTCATTTTTCAGCAGCTTCGACAAATAGATAACCATCGGGGTTTTACCGGAACCGCCGACCGTAATGTTACCCACCGAAATTACTTTTGCATCAACCTTTCCGGCCCTGAACAGTTGCTTGTCAAAGAACCAATTTCTCAGCCTTATCAAAAAGGCATATACTGGTACAAGGGGGAATAATATTATTCTTAATAAGCTCATTTATCGTTTCGTTAATAAAATAACATTTAACAAAATTCTAAAACATGTTCGCTTCACTTTGAACTTTATTCAATTCTCTTTCGCACTCCAAAATTAACTTAGAGGTTTCAGTATAACCGAGACCTCCGTCAACATAAACGGGATTTGAAAAAACAACCTTTACTTGAGAAAACAATCCCGGTATTTGAAACTTATCCCAGCTTTTCAGCTTCCTGTTTTTCTTATAGCCCACACCCGCAAGCACCAGCGGTATGCCGCTTTTCTTTGCGGTTATAACTGCGCCCGCCTTAAGTTTATAAACCGGGCCTCTGGGGCCGTCGGGAGTTATGGCAATAGAGTAATTGTTCTTTGCGTAATCTACCATAACGCCGAGAGCCACGCTGCCGCCGGTGCTGCTAGAGCCTCTAACCACCTGGTAGCCCCACTGCTTAAGTATCTTCGCCAGAAGGTCGCCGTCTTTGCTCTTGCTAATTATAGCCGCGCAGCTTTTATTCCTGTTAAGGTACCAGGGCAGCAGCATAGTGCCGTGCCAGAATGCAATTACGTAATTTTTATTGCCGCCGTCCAGTCTGTCCATTACACTCTTATTTACAAATGTAATTCTCAAAGTTTTACAAAGAACATTTACAGCATGGTATAAGAAATAATTTCCTATAAACCTTAAAGTATCCTGCCTTATTTTTCTAAACTTCATTCAAAATAGCATAAATAATCTTAGCTGCCCGCAGCGAAGCGCCGCCGGAAACTAACTTTTCTTTTATAACAGTCAGCTTATTCTTTATTGAATTATATAAGTAAGCGTCCGATAAAATCCTTCTGCATTCCTTGTAAATCGAATCTCTTGAAGCTTCGTTCTGGATTAATTCCGGCGCAACATTTTCGCCGGCAATTATGTTTGCCATGCCTATGCTGTCTACCCTCACCAGGCTCCTGCCTATCAAGTAAGTTAAGTAGCTGGTCTTGTAGACAATAACCATCGGCAGCAGGAAAAGCCCAGCTTCCAGAGTAGATGTTCCTGATTTTACTATTCCAATCTTCGCATGCTTTAAGAGATCGTAAGTATGGTTTTTAATTACTTTAAAATTCCTGCTTTCGGTTAAGCCGTAAAAAATTTTTTCTTCAATGTTCGGCGAACAGGCCGCCACAACCTGGAGGTTAAATTCACCGGCCAGCTTTTCTGCAGCGCGTATGCTTTCCGGGAAAATTTTCTCTACCTCGTGGCTTCTGCTGCCGGGCAAAATCAGCAGTATCTCTTTTCCATCCTGCAGATTGAATTTTTTATAAAGCTCTTCCTTGGAAAGAAAATTATATCCGTTTATCCTTTCTATCAGAGGGTGGCCGACGAACTCAACATCTACTCCGGCATTTTTATACAGCTCCTCCTCAAAAGGGAATACAACCAGCATCTTGCTGATTAGCTTTTTTATCTTTTTAATTCTCCCTGCGCCCCACGCCCATATCTGCGGGGAGATATAATAGATAATTTTTATTCTAAGCGGCTTTAATTTTTTTGCTATGCTTAAGTTGAACCCGGGATAATCTATAAGCACAACGCTGCCAATGCCCTTCTCTTTAACCGCGCTTATCAAATCGCGCTGCACTCTCTTTATAAAGGGAAGATGCTTAATAACTTCTGCAAAGCCGAGGAAAGCCATCCTGTTTATATGGTAGATGATCTTCATCCCGGCGGCTTCCATCTTATCTCCGCCTATGCCGCATATTTCCAAATCCTTATCCAGCTTCTTCAATTCCGAAATTAAGGATGCGCCGTGCAGATCACCCGAAGCCTCGCCTGCTATTATCATCAGATTCTTGTTCAAAATAAGTATCTCTTAAATATCCATAATAAAAAAATAGTTACCGTAACGAATGCAAATGCCTGCAGCGTTCTTCTCTCGGACCTCAATCCCGCCTTCAAGTTAAACGAAGGCTGCTCTATATTTTTTACTTTATAAGCTGAAATCCTCGGGATAAACCTGGGAACATTATTTACAAAATCTTCGTAGCCCTTGCCGAATGTCTTGCTTAGATAGCCTTCTTCTTCCTTAACAATAAAGTAATATTGTATAAAGAAGAACAGCAGCGCAACAATTTGGAGATAGGGGAAAACAGCAAACGACATAATGCCCAGCCCCAGATACATAAGCATATTGCCCAGGTAGAGCGGGTTGCGTACATGGGCAAACGGTCCGCTTACAACAAGGAAGCTGCCGCCCACGGTGCCGGTTGTGCGAGTCTCGCTGCCCGCCCAGCTTACGCCCCAAAGCCTAATCATCTCGCCCGCAGCAGCAATTACAAAGCCAGCAATCAGGCTCCATATGTTTGCGTCCTCGTAAAGGAACATCAGCAATAAAAAAGGTATCGGTGTATAGCTGCGGTATTTAAAGAATTTTGCTGCTATGTTGAACATTTGTTTGTTGTCTGTTGTTTGTAGTTTGTTGTCTTTCGTCTTTCGTCTTTCGTTTCTCGTCTTACGTTTATCCATTACCTATTCACAAATATAGACCTCTCTCCGCTTCATATTTGCCTGGTGCCTTTTCTTAAGCCGTTTCTTTACTCTCAGCTGCTCGAGCTTCAGCTTTACATCGTTGAAGTTTTTAAACGGGAAATAAGTAATCCTTTCGGCTTCGCAGAATTTAAGGAGATCGTCTTTGGCGAATATGAAATCGCAGAACTGGCAGGTATACTTATCAGAGTTGCCGTCGCCGATGAAAACAGTAAAGTCCTGCTCGCTGCTGTTGCTTATAATATGGTTCCTCTTACAGTTTGCGGAGCTTAAACAGTTGGCGTCCAGGTAAGGAAATGACGGCACAAGCCTGCTGCTGCTGGAAACCGAGAGCCGGTTCGAATAAACTTTTATGTGGCTTAGATTTTCCTTTTCAAAAATTTTATTTATATAGTAATCGAACCCGTCGCTTAAGACGAACAATTCCATCCCGTTTGCACTGCAGTAGTCTACAAATAAACGGAAGGTAGGATCGATTTCCATATTGTTAATAAAATCGTCGAGCGTTTTTTTATCTACCGGGTCTACTGCCCGGCACATCATCTCCCAGCTTTCCTTTGCCGAGATTTTATCGTTCAGCAGGTCGGATATGATTACATCAATAAGATCTTTTTTCCCGAACCTCCGGAAGATGGACTCGCCTACATCCTGCGTAGTAATTGTGCCGTCAAAATCGGCGAATATTTTAAAGACTTTGTTAAACATAATTTTATTTTAATAATAGTATAATCCTTATCATTGTAATGGATTCCTTCATAATTAGATCTAAGAATTTGTCTCTTAGATTTGATTTAAGAACAAGGATTAACGAATTTCGATTTACGAAGTCGTTGGCGTTGCTACTTCTAAAATCAAAAATCGTTAATCGATATTCATTATTCAATAATATTTTATCAAAGAATTCAAAATACATTTTGCTGGAATAATGTAGAACTTTGGTCAATTCCATTACTCCACCACTCCATTCCAAAATTTATCCGAACAATTTGTTACTTACATTCATTTTTAATCCTATGCTATTCACCGCTAGTTTGTTATCACCATTTTCTTCACGTCTACAAAGTTATTAACCTTAAACCTGTAAAAATATATACCGGGCTTTAGGCCTTGAGAATAAAACACAATCTGGTTTTCGCCGGCTGGAAAAGATTTATCGACTTCGCTTATTTTTTCCACGTGGTCGTCAAAGAACTCAACTGTTACGTCGCCGGCTTCCGGCAGGTAGAAGCTTATTGTAGTAGAATCCGAAAACGGATTGGGAGAATTTTGCGCCACAACCACATCCGAAGACGCGCCGAAATAATTTATTCTCGATATATCCGACGTCTGTTTGTCGCCGGCAGAATCGTATTGTATTATCCGGTAGTAAAGCGTTCCGGTTACATCGGGGTAGTCAGCAAAACGGTAAAGCATAACCGGGCTCTTACCGGATGAATTTATTCTGCCGATTGCCTTCCAGTTCAAGCTGTCTTCTTCCGACTGGGCCGCTCTTTCAATTGTATAGACTGTAGAGCCGCGCTCGTTAGCCGAGTACCAGGAAATCAAGATCGAGTCGTTCTGAATTTGCGTATTAAAGCCGACTATCTGTGAGGCATAAGTGCCCGTATAAAAAATCCTCTGGCCGTAAATATCTTTTTTGCTGTGCCGAGTATTCTGGAATATCGCAATCGCACCGCCGCTTTCATCGGGGACTAACGACAAGTAGCTTTTCGCCGTGTTATAGTTAGACGCCACAGGCAGGCCCAGCGAGTCCCAAACGCTCTTGCCGTTCTTATTTATTCTTTGTGCGTAAATATCTGCATAGGTTGAATCGACTCTTCCGTCAATCCACGCAACTATAGCGCCGTCTCTTCCGTCGCTCATTATTTTCTGCCCGAACTGTTCGCCGCGGTATTTAATAACCGGCAGGCCTGCTTTATTCCACAACGGCTTGCCTTCCTTGTTGAACTTCTGAATGTAAACATCCTTGTCGTTGCCGTGCTCGTTTGTCCAGCTTAAAAAAATAGTCGAGTTCGAAATAAGTGCCTGGGGATTAACCTGGTTCCCGCTAATAGATGTAACCAGCCTTCCGCCAGCAGACCAGAGGTCCTTTCCTTTTTCATTTATAAGCTGATGATAGATATCCTTATTTGATTTCTGCATCTGCCAGACTACATAAACCTCGCCGGAAGGAAATTTTTTGGCGACGTATGTTAACACATTATGGGATACGCTGGAAATGCTTTCCGGGGATTTAAGCCATGTCGGCTTCCCAGTATAATCTATATGCTGTGCAAAAATTGTGCTTCTGCTTCCCGTGCTTTCAACCCACAATATAAAAGCTCCGCTTCCGTCATCCGGAATAACCGTTGTCATGCTCTTCCTGGTCTGCGAGCTGTAGACTAGTTCGCCTTCACTCTTAAATAAAAGCTTGCCGCCGGGGCTTATTTTTTGAGCCATTATTCTGTAGTCGCCGGTTATACCCGGTTCCTTCAAAACATAGGAAACAAATACATAGCCCGAGTCGTTTACACTTAGTGAGTAATCGCTTGCGTGGCTGCCTGAGGATGTTAAGCGAATTCCTTCGTCCGGCCAGAGAAAAGTTCCGTCGCTCTGTACATCCTGGATATAAAGATTGCCCGTGCCGGAAAGAGAATAATCCGTCCACAAGACGAGCGCGGAGTTGGAAAGATATTTTACGCCGACGGGATTTTCTTCCGGGCCTTCAAGCGAAGTGATGCGTTTTCCGTCTGCGCGGAAGCTTACTCTGCCGTTGGATTCGAGGTGCATAAAATAGACTTCGTTTTGAAAACCGTTCTTGTTGTCCTGCCAGAAGATGAACGAGCCGCCGTTGTCGTCTCCTACTGCCGAAATATTTATAGGGTCGGAGGTTTGGATAACAAGCTTTGTATTTATGGAAGGATTGTTAGACCACTGGCCGAAAGTAACTGCCGACAAGAAGACGCATAAAAAAACAAGCAGCAGTATATAATTGGCGTAATTCGGCACAGTCAAATTTTCCAGTAAAGTACCGGTAACGGTATAAAAATAATTATGATACAAAACTGAAGTCCTCGTTAAATCTTACACTAACCAGCTTGGAAACTCCTTCTTCCTGCATTGTTACGCCGTAGAGAGTATCCGCAGCTTCCATTGTTCTTTTGTTATGTGTAACCACAATAAATTGCGTGTCCGTACTAAAGTCCCTTATAATTTTTGTAAACCTGTCGATGTTCGCGTCGTCCAGCGGCGCGTCAATCTCATCAAGTATGCAGAACGGGCTTGGCTTTACAAGGTAAATAGAAAACAGCAGTGCAATTGCGGTTAAAGTTTTTTCTCCTCCGGAAAGCAGCTCGATGGATGTGGGACGCTTGCCCTTGGGCTTTGCAATTATTTCTATTTTACTTTCAAGGGGATCGGTGTTCTCCTCAAGGCGCAAATCAGCCTCGTCTCCAGGGTTAAACAGGCCGCGGAATATGTTGATGAAGTTTGTCCTTATTTTCTCGAACGTTTCCATGAACTGCTGCTGGGCTGTGGAGTTTATTTCTTCGATTGTTTTAACAATGTCCTTTTCCGATTCAAGCAGATCGTTCCTTTGCTTGGAAAGAAAATCCAGCCGCTGCTTTTCTTCTTCAAACTCGGAGTAAGCAAGTAGATTTATCGGCCCGAGGTTTTTAACCTGCTGTTTTAACGAATGTACCTCTTCGGTTCTCTGAACAAAGTCGAATGTGCCTAGGTCGTCGAACGTTTTATTTTCTATCGTGATTGAATAATTCTCGCGGATGTTCTCATGCAGGTTGGATATTTTCATCCCCAGCTCGCTCAGCTTCATATCGCAGCCGTGTATTTCATCCGAGAAATTTTCCCTGTCCTTGCGCAAGGTGTTCTGTAAATTTTCTTTCTCGTTAATCAGCTTCCGAATTTCCCTGTAGTTAGAATCGATAGCCTTTTCTTCTTCCAGCAGCCTTTCTTTTCCCTGCACAAATTCCTCGTAATCGAATTTCTTTTCTTCAATCACGTTGGCAAGCGATGCTGCTTCCTCCGTCGATGTGGAGATATCGATCTGTCGCTTGGAGATGGATTTCTTTATATTCTCGATGGAATCCTTTGCCCGCTTAACTGCATTTTCTGTGTTCTTCTTTTCACCAAGAAGCCTTTCAAGCTCAAGGTTAATCTTATTCTGGTTAGCAACAAGCGAGTTATATTCCAGCTCGAATTTCTTAAAGTCCTCCTCAAGAAGCTCGCGCTGCCTGTCGGCCTTCTGCCGTTCTTCTTTCATATCGCCAAGCAGGGCGGTTAGCTTTGTTCTTTCGTTATCCAGCTTGTTGGATTCAACGGCCAGGTCGTTTATCTCCTGCCTTGTCTTCTCTATTTCGTCTTCGGCTTTTTTCTTTTCGAACTCGAACTGGGCAATCTGTTTTTCAACGTTAGCCAGGTCGTTCACAAGCAGCCTGCCCCTCTCGGATAGAACCTTCAGGTCTATTTCATTTATCTTAGATTCAAGAATTCCGATTTCACTCTTAAGCTTTTCAAGTTCCTTTTCCCTCAGAGGGAATTCGTCCTTCAGCTTTTCGAGGAACTGCTTTCTTCCGAAAAGAGAATCGTCGGGCCTAGGCGCAGAGCCTGCCTCTACGGCGCCGGACTTATCTACGAAATCGCCCGATAGAGTTACAAAATTAAATTCAATATATTTTCCGGAAAGCTCGAAGGCCTTCTCCAGAGAGCCGACTATTGCAGTCCTCTCCAGGATTTTTTCAAAGAATGGTTTCCATTTATCTTCGGTCTGGACAAAATTTATCGTCCACCCTAAAAAGCCGTCTTCCTTTTCCAGCTTTTTAATCCTGCGCTTAAGCGAGTAATCCCGTAGGTTTTCCAGCAGAGTTTTCCTGCGGCCGTTTCTATAGCCCGGCACGTAAAAAGAAGCCTTGCCGATATCGTTGTTCCTTAAGTATTCTATGCCGCTCTTCAGGTCTTCTATTGTCTCAACAAGGATATCGTTCAAATTATTTTTTAACGATGCCTCGACTGCAAACCTGTATTCATCGGAGGAATTGCCGATATGAGCGAGCAGGGTTTTATTTCCGCTAGCCCATTCATCGTTCTCCAGCAGCGCCTTAGCACCCTTGGATACTCCTTCGAGGTTATCAATTAAATTTTGGATCAGGTTTATTTTTTCTTTAAGCCCGTTAAGGATGCTTTTATACTCCAGCTCCTTCTCTCTCTTTAATCCTAATTCTTTCTCTAGGTTTTCTTTTTCCTTCTGCTTTTGAAGATAGATAGATTCGGCTTCGGCAAGCTTCTTCTCGGTGTCCTGCTTCTCCTGTTCAAGCTCTTCCAGAAAGCCGACCGTCTTAGCAATAGTGCCGGTCTGCAATTGAATCTTTTCATTAAGCTTGCCGATTGAACGGTTCCTTGAGTCAAGGGATTTTTCAATGTTGGAAAGATCGTTTTCCTTGCCGGTAATTTCTTTAAACTTATCCAGCAGTATGTCCGACTGCATCTTCAAATTGTTTCTTTTCTCTTCGAGCCGGGTTTTAAGCTCATCAATCATCTTTTGAACGGCGAGCTTATCATTTTCCTTTCCGGATATTTTTCCGGCAAACTCCGCAGCAGAAGAGCTGCCGTCCCTAATCAGCTCTTCGGATTCATCCAGCTGGTAATTCAACTCTTCAAGCTCCTGCTTATAACGGGCTATGTTGCTTTCCAGCGATTTTTTCCGCTCTTCGGAAACGGAGATATTTTTTTGAACGTTATAGATTCTTTCAGTCTGCGCATTAACTTCGGCCTGCTTGCTTTTCAGTTGGTACTCAATTTCAGTAAGCCGCAGTTTAACTTCGCGCATCTCGTCTTCAAGCTTAGCAAGCTCCGATTCTACCTCCAGCTTCTTCTTAAAGCTTTCTTCCTTCTTCTGCCTGTACTCTGCCTTTTGAAGATTGAACAGCGCCATTTCTCTTTCGGCAAGGTCCAGCTCAAGTTCCCTTAATGCGGAAGATATCTTATTATACTTATCCGCTCTTTTTGCCTGCCGCTCAAGGGAATTAACTTTTTTTTCTACTTCCGAAACAATGTCGTTCACACGCGTAAGATCGGCTTTTACCTCATCAAGTTTTTTTAGTGCAAGCCTGCGGCGCAGCTTGTACTTGTTAACGCCCGCAGCTTCTTCGAACAGAACGCGCCGCTCTTCGGCTTTGCTGCTTAATATGGTTTCTACCATTTTAAGCTCGATAACGGAGTAGGCGTTGGCACCTATGCCTGTATCCATAAAGAGATTTGTTATGTCTTTAAGTCTGCATACGTTTTTGTTCAGCAGGTATTCGCTTTCACCAGAGCGGAAAATTCTTCTGGTAATAGTAACTTCGGAATATTCGGTGGGAAGAATGCCTTTGTTGTTCTGTATGGTAAGTGAAACCTCTGCCATTCCCATCGGCTTTTTGTTAGACGTGCCGTTGAAGATAACATTCTCCATCTTATCGCTTCTTAAAGCGCCGCTCCTTTGCTCGCCCAGGCACCAGCGTATAGCATCAACAATATTCGTCTTGCCGCAGCCGTTAGGCCCCACAATAGAAGTTACGCCCTTGTTAAAATTAACAAGGGTCTTTTGTGCAAAGGATTTGAATCCCAATATTTCTAGTCTCGATAAATACAAAGCTTATACTTACCCAAGAATTTTATATTGTTTAAACGTAAGCTGAAGATAATCGATAACC
>JAKAJV010000104.1 GCA_021813585.1 Bacteroidota bacterium
TTATTAACTCATGTTACGCAGGAATACATTTTGATGTCCGTATTGTCATTCCCACGAAAGTGGGAATCCATTTTTTATCATATTTTCGCATCTTGGATACCCGCTTTCGCGGGTATGACACTCAAGCTTTATAATTTTGCGTAACATGAGTTATTAAATATCAGATCAGGCTCCACTATTATCTCTACTATTAGTACAAAGCTTATAAAACATTTTTTCAAATTCAAGGGATTAAATAAATAAACAACGATACCGAAAATTATTTGGCTGCACTTTACTTGTGATGCTTTAGGCACAAACTTTCCTTTAATATTTTATTTTAAGGTATGCTTAAGATAAAAATTATATTTGCGGAAGCACCATCAATAAAAAATTTTAAGGAGACTAAATGACATCGGCAGTAAAACCTGAACCAGCTGCGTTAATTATATTCGGTGCTGGCGGCGATCTTGCATGGCGCAAGATAGGCCCGGCAATGTATAACCTTTTTCTAGACGGCTGGCTGCCCGATAAGTTCGCCGTTATAGGCGTAGATATAAAAGATTTTTCCGACAGTCAATACCGCGAAAGGCTTAAAGACGGCATAGACCGGTTTTCGCGCAGAGGCAAACCGGCAGATGATGATTGGGAAAAGTTTGCGCAGGCAATAAGCTACCAGAAGGCCGACTTTACAAGTGCCGACAGCTATAAAAATCTTTCGCTGCATATCACTTCGGTTGAAAAGCAGCTCGGCGGTAATTCCAACCGGATTTTTTATATGGCTATACCGCCGGCTTTTATTGAAACCATTGCAGAGCAGCTCGGCAATTCCGGTATTGCCTCAGATAAGGAGCGCGACAGAATAGTTGTAGAAAAACCGTTCGGGCACGACCTGGAAAGCGCAAAGAAACTTAACCGGGTTATATGCTCTATTTTCGACGAAAGACAGATTTACAGGATAGACCACTACCTGGGCAAAGAAACCGTACAAAACATGCTTGCCTTCAGATTTGCCAACGCATTGTTCGAGCCGATATGGAACCGCAACTATATCGATCACGTTCAAATAACCGTGGCCGAGCAGGTTGGTGTTGAGCACCGCGGCGGATACTACGACCATGCGGGCGCGCTTAGAGATATGATACAGAACCATCTCCTTCAGCTTTTATGCCTTATTGCAATGGAGCCGCCTGTTTCCTTTAACGCCGACGAAGTGAGAAATAAAAAAGTCGAAGTCCTAAGTGCAATTAGAAAATACCAGCCGGACAAGGTTCACAGCTACGCAGTAAGAGGCCAGTACGGCCCCGGCTGGATTGAAGGCAGCAAAGCTGCTGGCTACAGAGACGAGCCGGGCGTTGATAAGGAATCTGCTACGGAAACTTTTGCCGCGGTAAAGTTCTTCGTCGATAACTGGCGGTGGCAGGACGTTCCGTTCTACGTTAGAACGGGCAAAAGCATGCCCGAGAAAATTTCTGTTATTACAATTCAGTTCAGGCCGGTGCCTCACCGCGCTTTCCCGTCCGAATCAATTGAGAACTGGCAGCCGAACAGGCTTATCCTGAACATACAGCCTGAGAAAGGAATTCGCCTTCGATTCCAGGCAAAGAAGCCCGGGCTGAAAATGTTCTTAACCCCGGTTGACATGACGTTTAATTATGAGAGCTCTTATGTTTCCGATCCGCCGGAGGCTTACGAAACACTTTTACTGGATATTATGCTGGGAGACGCCACGCTGTTTATGCGGGGCGACCAGGTTGAGGCCGCTTGGGAAGTTGTTATGCCTATCTTAAATTTGTGGCAGTCTTCGGCATCTACCGAGTTCCCGAATTACTCGGCCGGCACCTGGGGGCCGGAAACTGCGGAAGCATTAATTGCAAGAGACGGTAAGAACTGGTTGATTCTTCCACTTAAAAATTAGAAGTTAATATGAAAATAAATTATCAAAGGGGCTCTATATGAAAAAGCAAAAAATTCCGCTCGGAAAAATTCTCGGCATACCGGTATGGCTGGATTATACCTGGTTTTTAATCTTTGTATTATTATCCTGGTCGCTAGCGGTAAACTATTTTCCGCATGAGTTTAAGAACTGGCCGTTGAGCGAATATTGGATAGTCGGCATATTTACTTCGCTAATGCTTTTTGCAAGCGTGTTATTGCACGAGCTTGGCCACTCAGTAATAGCAATGTCTTACAAGATAAAAGTAAAACAAATAACGCTTTTCCTTTTCGGCGGCATAGCGGAAATTTCCGGCGAGCCGCCAAAGGCGTCTGCCGAATTCTGGATTGCAATTGCAGGCCCTATTGTAAGCCTTTTGCTTGCCGGGGTATTCTATCTTATTGAATTACCGTTTGCCGGAGTGCAGCCTCTGCGTGCATTGTTCGAATACTTGTCTTACATAAATTTTGCGCTCGCGGTTTTTAATTTAATACCAGGCTTCCCATTGGACGGCGGCCGGGTGTTGAGAGCGGTTGTATGGGGATTTACCGGCAACCTGAAAAGAGCAACATATATCGCTGTGGTTGTAGGCAGGTTTATTGGATTCATGTTTATCTTTGTCGGAGTTGTGCAAATCTTCGGCGGCAACATAGGCGACGGATTATGGATTGCATTTATCGGCTGGTTCCTGGAAAGCGCTTCAATGTCCCAGATGCAGCAGCAGTATCTGCAGGACCATCTAGCAGGCCATACCGCTTCCGAAGCGATGAGCAGGAATTTCGGTATTGTTCCGGCGGATACCACTATTCAGGAAGTAATGGATAATCATATCTTAGGCATCGGCAGAAGGAGTCTGCTGGTTAAGCAGGAAGAAAAGTTTATCGGCATGCTTACGCTCCACAGAATAAAAGATATTCCTCAGTCCAAGTGGCCGGCGACTTACATTACCGAAGCGATGATTCCGGATTTGGAAACGGAAAAAGTTGATGTTGACTTCCCGTTGTGGGATGCCTTATTAAAGATGGATAAAGACGGAGTAAACCAGCTTCCGGTTACGGAAAACAACGAAGTAATAGGCGTGCTAAGCAGGGAAAGTATAATTACTTTTTTAAGCTCGCAAAGTGAGTTTAAGAGCAAGGGGATTTTAGGAGTTTGAGATTAAGTAGATAAATTTTTATGCTGTTGGGTTAAATCAAATGGCAAATGATATTCAATTATCAGTAACCTTAATCAAATTAACATTGGATCTAAAGTGCTATATTATTCCCGTAATAAAAGTTTTGAATAATTCCGGGAATAAACATGTCCGAAAATAATTTTGCACCCGGCTGGCCGGGTATAACCGCAAGGTGGACTTCTAGCGCCAAAAGCGGTGTTGGTACCGCACTTAATAAAGCAAGCAGGGTGTGGTTCACAATAAGTCACGGTATATTAAATGAAATCTATTACCCCAGACTGGACCAGGCATGCACGCGGGACGCAGGATTCATTGTTGCCGACGGCCGGGATTTTTTTTCCGAAGAAAAAAGGGACACAAAAAATAAGATCGAATATATTTCTCCCGGCGTACCTGCTTACAGAATAGCCAACACATGCAATCTAAACCGGTACAAGATAGCAAAGGAGATAATAGCCGATCCTTTCAGGGACTGCATTCTTCAAAAAATTAATTTTAAAGATTTTACCGCCGGCATACCCGGCTTAAGTCTTTACTTTATTTTGGCTCCTCATCTAGGCAATCGCGGTGCAGGAAACACCGGCTGGGTGGGAGATTACAAAGGCACACAAATGCTGTTTGCCGAGCGGGACGGTATTACATTGGCTATAGCATGCTCGCTGCCGTGGAGGAATTGCTCGGCAGGTTTCGCAGGCTCATCCGACGGCTGGAGGGACATTGGAGAAAACAAAAAATTAACACAAACATACGATCGTGCAGAAAACGGAAATATCGCTTTAACGGGTGAGATCAATATTCGGAATAAAGCAGCCGAGTTTGTTATTGCTGTCGGTTTCGGCCAAAACTATTCAGAGGCAGGGCAGCGGGCAAGAGCAAGCATATTTGATGATTTTGATGAGTCGAAAAAAATATATATTAACGAATGGAAAGACTGGCACAAAGGGCTGGAATTAACAGGCCCCAAAAAGAAAGGTAAAAAAAATCTGGAATTAATCAGCGCCTCTATTCTCCGCATTCACGAAGCGAAACGATTCCCGGGAGGCTTAATTGCCAGTTTGTCCATCCCATGGGGCTTTAATAAAGGCGATGATGATCTAGGCGGCTACCATCTTGTATGGCCGCGCGACCTTGCCGAGGCTGCCGGCGGGCTGCTTGCCGTCAACGCATTTGATGATGCAAAAAGAGTTTTAAATTTTTTAATGAGCACGCAGGAGGCGGACGGCCATTGGTCCCAGAATATGTGGCTGGACGGCTCTGTATACTGGTCGGGTATACAAATGGATGAGACTGCGTTCCCGATACTTCTAGCCGACCTTGCGTTCCGCAAAGGGGCTTTAAAGAAAAAAGACTTAATTAAGCTTTGGCCGCAGATTAAAAGAGCCGCGTCTTTTCTAGTATGCAACGGACCGGTAACCCAGCAGGACAGATGGGAAGAAGACGCGGGGTATTCTCCATTCACTCTGGCAGTTGAGATTGCCGCTCTTCTGATCTCTTCCGAGATTGCACTGCTTAACGATGAACCGGAAACCGGTGCTTTCTTAAAAGTGACTGCCGATTACTGGAACTCAAATATCGAAAGATGGACTTACGCAGAAGGATCGGAGACTTCGGCAGAAGCAGGTGTTGAAGGATATTATGTCCGCATCGCTCCCCAGGAGACAGCGGATGCGTCTTCTCCAACGCAGGGATTTGTACCGATAAAAAACCGTCCGCCGGGCACCGACTGCGAAGAAGCTGTGCATATTATTAGCCCCGACGCGCTTGCGCTTGTGCGCTTCGGGCTGCGGGATGCGAACGATCCTAAAATAAAAAATACAATTAAGGTTATTGATAAAATGCTTAAAGTTGGAACTCCGTTCGGTCCTTCATGGCACAGGTACAACGATGACGGATACGGCGAGCATGAAGACGGGAGCCCTTTTGACGGAACAGGCATTGGGCGAGCATGGCCTCTGCTTACCGGAGAACGGGCTCATTACGAGCTTGCTGCCGGTAATTTTAAGGAAGCCTTAGGCTTGCTTAGAGCAATGGAAAAATTTTCCAACGAAGGCGGAATGATACCTGAACAAACTTGGGACGGCAGCGATATTCCCGAAAAGGAATTGCTTCTCGGCAAGCCTGCAGGCTCGGCAATGCCTCTTGTATGGGCACATGCGGAGTATATAAAATTACTCAAGTCTATTAAAGACAAAAAAGTTTTCGATATGCCGCCTCAGACATATAAACGTTATGTTAAAGATAAAACAGAATCTGGGTATTCTATATGGAGCTTTAATAACAAATGCCGAAAGATTGACAGAGGAAAAACATTACGCATAGAAACGCTGGCAAATGCCATGGTTCACTGGTCTGCCGATAAGTGGGAAACCAATAACGATTTTGTTGCTGCAGATTCGGGCTTGGGAATTTTTTATGTCGATCTTCCTTCAAATAAACTGCAGGCAGGGACAAAAATAACATTTACTTTTTACTGGGTAGAATCCGATAATTGGGAAAACACGGATTACGAGGTTGGGATAGAATGACGGTTTTCAGAATATTTATCCGGGATCAAAAAAAAGATAATACGCTCAAGCCATTTTTAATAATACTTGACCTGCATTACAGGTGCAAAAATATAATTCAACCAAACGCCGGTCTGCGGCGTCTAACCGGTAGAATTTGAAAAGTTAAATACCGATGAACATGCTGAGATTAAAAGTTCAAATTTGTTTATGAAAGGCACTGCAATGAAAAAGGAAAATAAAAATATGGCACTGAAGATCTTATTCTTCTTTTTAGCAGCGGGAATATTAACCTCGTCCGTTTTTGCTCAAAGCGGCGGTGGAAAGAATTCCCCGAAAGATGTTAAGATTTTCGTAGAATATAAATTGGCAAAAGATAATCAGCTAAACAACGATAATATTTCCGTTAGCGTTAACAATAGAACGGTAACTCTTACCGGTACAGTCCCAACAATCTATGAGCGCAATAAAGCAGCCGAAGAAGCCCGTAACGCTGCAGGTAACTACAATGTAACGAACAACCTTACAATTGAGCAGGCAAACATACCGGCAAAGAAAGTGGTGGAAAGCGTTCTTAACAAAATACACGGCAATGCATTCTACGGTGTGTTTGATTGGGTAAATGCAAAAGACGCAAACGGTGTGGTTACGCTTACCGGCTGGGTTCATTTGCCGTGGTACAAGGACTGGTTCCAGAAAGAGGCTGAAAAAGTTGTAGGCGTAAGAGTAATAAAGAACGATATTCAAGAAACATTCGGCCCCGGCGAAATAGGATATAGGGCTGCAAGGCTGATTTACAGCGACCCGATGTATCAAGGTTTGCAATACTCAACCAATCCTCCGGTACATATAATCGTAAATAACGGCTCAATAATTCTGGAAGGTAATGTGGGTTCCAATTCGGAAAGCGGCTGGATTGAGAACTTACTTAGATTTAATACCAATGCCGTTAATGTGAATAACTATCTAGGCATTAGAAGCTAAAAGGAATTAGCTGTAGGGATTCTTATTTAGGAGGCGGGGGGTGGGTGTAATAGATAAATAAGAATCTCTACGGCAACGATTTTTACCGAAAACCATTTCCATACTTGCCTCTCCTTTTTTCATCTCCCTTTTTTAACCCCTGTGCGTAAGCAATTACAGCATAAAAAATTTTTGTTTAAGACTGGAATTGTTCAAAATAAATTATTATTCTCCGATGAATAAATTTTGAAGCTCTTTGCTATGCGGATTAACGGCATTTAATAAAAGTAAGCCTGAATGAAATTAATTTACATCAACCTAAAGGATAGGGAAGGGTAATTTTATGAAAACCGTGTATGAGATATTACGGAAAAAAGGCAATGCAATTTTTTCAATATCGCAGGACGCCACCGTTTATGAGGCGCTTCAGCTGATGGCAGAGAAGGGAGTCGGCGCGCTTCTAGTAATGAGCCGGGGCGCTTTAACCGGAATCCTGTCCGAACGGGATTATGCGCGTAAAGTAATATTGCACGGCAAATTTTCAAAAGACACACTAGTAGAAGAGATAATGTCTACCAGGGTAATCTATGTAAACCAATCGTTAAGCGCGGAAGAATGCATGGCTCTGATGATTAACAAACGCATCCGTCACTTGCCGGTTATCGAGAACGACAGGCTTATAGGAGTAATATCAATCGGCGACGTGGTAAAAGCGGTAATCGATGAAAAGGAATTTGTCATCGACCAGCTAGTTAATTATATAACCGGAGCGCCTAAGCTTGTTTAGCCGGTAGCCGCTTACATGTGCAGCCTGACGTGAATTTTATTCAACAGCGATGTAAGCCAGAGCATAACAAGCGCAAAGATTATCGAACGGATAATTCCGGTCATCCCGTAACCGAAATATTTTGAAAGTACGTCTATTCCGAGCATCCACAGCAGCGAATAGAAAATATCCGGCAGCAGGTACGCCAGCAGAGGATTCGTTCCGGCCGGCTTTAAGAATTTTGACCAGCCGGTAATATTTTTTAAATCTATCAGCCAATATAGAAATGCATAAAGCACTCCGCATATTGCCGAAGAATAAAGCGACCAGCTGGGAGTAGCATAAATTTTCGAAATACCGTAAAGCGGGCGAAGCAGAAATCCGGCGGCAAACATCATTAGTGAAAAAATCAAAATCCAGTTTATCCGCTCGGCAGGCTTTTTATCTTTCCAATCGCCCAGGAACAGCATAGAAATTGCTACGCCGGATAGTGATATTGCAGTATGAGCTCCGATATGCCCGCCCAGCCAGAAGTAATCTTTTATGTACAGAGTATAAAAGCTGCCGAAAGCGCCGGTCTTATCACCTATGTACAAAAGGATGGCAATAACCATCATTCCAATTACGCCGGGTAAATGATTTTTAAAGATCAAATAAATTATGCTTGAAAATAAATACGCCCAACCGATAAGACCAAGTATGCCCCACCACTTCGTATGGAGCCATCCTAGACTGCCGGGCTGCCCGCTTCTAAAAATTGCGGCAAGATAAATAAGCATTACCACTCCCAGGTATTTAAGAGAAATAAAAATTATTCTCTTGCGCCCTACGGACTTTGGATATTGGTTCCAGGCCAATATTGCGCCGATAAATAACAGCAGCATCCAAACGGTGTGGCTCATTCCTACAATATTCGAATTAAGATCGGATATATTTACCATCATAATTCCCAAAATTAAAAGCCCGGCCGACCTGATTAAAATATGCTTAATAATTTGCAGCATACTATCGCCCAGAGCAATCCTTTTATTTATAGCAAAGGGTATTGCCATACCCACTATAAATAAGAATGCAGGAAACACAGCGTCAACAAAAGTCATCCCGTCGCCATCGGCAGGCATATGTTCCATCCAACCCGGAATTCCTTTAACAGAAGCCAGGTCGTTTACAAATATCATAATAAATATTGTAAGTCCCCTGAAAACATCGATAGATTCTATGCGGCTTTTTTTTACTGCTTCCGGTAAATTTTTTGCGTCCATTATATCCTCAATAATTTCGGTTATTAATTAATCACTCATGTTACGCAGGAATACATTTTGATGTCCGCATTGTCATTCCCACGAAAGTGGGAATCCATTTTTTATCATAGTTTCGCATCTTGGATACCCGCTTTCGCGGGTATGACACTCAAGCTTTATAATTTTGCGTAACATGAGTTAATCATTTTTTCTTGTGCTTCTTTAATTTAAATTAAGAATAATCTCCACGTCAGGTCAAAGTATAATTTTTAAAATTTTTTTTCTTGCTTTTTTGATAAATCACAAATCGGCTTGCGGTTCCTACAGAAAAAGATAATTGAAACATTTTGAAGACAACCGGATGGCTGGTGATAAAAAATTAGTTCCGGTATTAAGATATATTGATCGCAGTTATATTTTTTTCAAAAGGCAAAGCAAATTTGTTTAAAGACTATAAAAATATGCGTAGCCATAAAAAGGAATGGTTAAAACTCCCCGGTTAACAGTTTATTCCGGAAGACATTTGCCTTTAATTTGCCCTTTGGTATTTGCCCATTAAATGGCCCTCGCCTATTATATGCCCTTCCATAGCTTTAATAAGCTGTGCTTTGGTTGCGCCGCTTCCTATATGGTGCAGAACGGTATTCAATGCATAAAGCCTGAAGAAATACCTGTGCGCCTTACCCGGCGGCGGGCAGGGGCCTCCGTACCCAATCCTGCCGAAGCTGTTGGTGCCCAATAGAATTTTATCGGATATATTCCTGAAAGGAGTTATATCTTCATGCAGCTCCCTTATGTTGCCTGGAATGTTGTAGATTACCCAATGTATAAAATCTCCGCCCGGGGCATCCGGATCTTCCAGAATTACGGCGAACGATTTTACATTGCCGGCTGTATCGTTCCATCGCAACTGAGGGGATATATTAACCCCTTCGCAAGTGTACTTGGAGGGGATAATATCTCCTTCTTTAAATGCGTTGCTGGTCAACTTTATTTCCATTGTTTTGTGGTAACCCTTTTTTTGTGAATAAATTTGGTTCGATACTGTTAGGAATAAAACTAGAAAGAAAGCAAATGAATAACTAAATGTAATTTGATAAACGGATGACGGCAAGAACGGTTTTTGAATATTATGCGAGCCCATAATAATATCCTTTTATTTCCATAGATAACTTAACTGATAATTTGTTCTTTTTCCACAAAAATTTTTCCCGCTAAATCGATTGACCGAGCTGTCATTTGTATTTTTTTTGCAGGGTGTGATAATGATTAAGGCATTAAAACAGCTTACAGCTAACCGTATTTTTTACTTTCTTCCAATTAGCTATATTTGACGGCGGATTTTTTATAATTCAATAAACTATTCATCGGATTTGCCGGATTTAATTTTTTCAAGTTACAGAAGGTATAGATATGAACTTGCCCGTTATTCTTATTCTGGTTGGAGTATTTTCAATCGTTGCGGTCTCACAGATAATCATTTTTAAAAAGTTCTTAAAAAACAGAAGAGAAGAACTGAACAAATAAATCCGTATTCGCCGGTTCGCGGTATGCTTAGCACGGAGCGGCGATTTGACGGAAGCAATTTTTTATCGTGATAAAAAACTAGTTCAATGCGTTTAATCATTTCTTGATTCTGACCAAATTGGGGTCTAATTTGTGTCGGTAAAAATTCGCACTTTAATTAAGCTTTCATATCGAACTGGAATCGAATTTTTAGAAACCATTATTTACCTTGAAAGCTTAAAAGGCAAAAGCATACATTTGAAATGCAGTTACTGTTATTGTTTCATCCGTGTAAATTCTGCCGGGTTATTCCGGCATGAATTAGTATGAAAATTATTATTCAATATTAGAGGACATTATGCGCTTCGGAATTTTACTATCCGTCTTTATAATTTTATTATCCGTACAAAACAACTCTCTTGCTCAAAAGAAAAAGAAAGCAAATCCAAAGGATTCTTTGATCGGTAATTGGGTTACTGTTCCCAATCCTCTCGAAGCATCTTACCTGAGGATGGAATTCCATCCCGGCGGAAAATTTTTGTACAAGCTCAGCTCCGAATGGGACGGCAAATATTCACTAAACGGGACAAAGCTCGTCTCCACTTATTTTATTAGAATTATAAATAAGGCTAAGACAGATACTTCAACCGTTCTAATTTACGCTGACACACTGGTGGAAATAACCCACGTTAAAGGGAAAGACAATACGATTAAAATGGTCCGGCAGGGCGGAACAAAAAAAGGAGCCGGGATTATCGGCACGTGGATTACCAGCGATCCGGACGCGCAATATGTTACTATAACCTATAATACGAACGGAACATTTGAAGTAAAAAAAATCCTGCGCGAGTTTAGCGGAAACTACATAGTTCAGGGAAATACCTTTTCGGTATTTTCCAACGGCCGGTTTATGCTGAAAACAGAATACGTCTTTGAGAAAGGGCTTTTGCTTATGTACAGCAAGACGGGCAACGGCCACATAAAAATGGAAAGGACAAAAGATTAACACATCCCGATCAAAATAAATCTTCCATTTAAATTATAATAAAAATGCCCGCATAATTTTTTTGCAGGCTTTTTATTTTACGCTAACAGAAGAATAGAAAAATTTACCCGGGGCTTTCTCCAATCCAATAAAAAAATCAAATGGAATTATTATGCGCCAATAAATCAAAGCAAATCTTTAATTAACTTTGCCGTGTAAATTTTAAAAGCAAATTGATCTTGATTCATTTTGCAAAAATAAATACCGCAACAGAACTTTGACTGATAAAAATATAATAGAGAGCGAAGCATCACAGCCCTCACCATTGGGACAAACAAGTTTCCAGGATCTTGCCTACCGCTTTAAGGAAAGGTTCAGCTGGAAAAATACTTTTGCGGCGCTAAAATATCCCAACTACAAGCTCTGGTTCATGGGGCAGATTATTTCTTTGTTCGGCACGTGGATGCAGACAACTGCGGAAGGATTCCTCATTTTTGAGCTTACCCATTCGCCGGTTTACCTGGGCTATGTTGGGTTTGCAACCGGCATTCCCGCCTGGCTTTTTATGTTTTACGGCGGAGTTGTTGCGGACAGGCTGCCCAGGAGGTCGGTCATCATTGCAACGCAGTCAACTATGATGCTGCTTGCGCTTACATTAGCCGTACTTACTTTTACTCATACGGTTCAGGCATGGCATATTATTGCCCTTGCCTTCGGGCTGGGCATAGCAAACGCATTCGATGCACCTGCCAGGCAATCTTTTCTTTTAGAGCTTGTCGATAAGGATGATCTGGTAAATGCAATTGCACTTAACTCCACAATGTTCAATTCGGCACGGGCAATAGGTCCGGCTGTAGCGGGTGTTGTGTATGCTTTATTCGGGCCGGCATGGTGCTTTACTCTTAACGGGCTTTCGTTTATCGGGGTTATAAGCGCCTTAACAAAAATGAAATTTAAAAGCACAATAAGTCTGGAAAAAACAAAATCGGTATTTGCCGATGTTAAGGAGGGACTAAACTACGCACTTACACAGCCGATGATAAGGACTCTTATCGGTTTGGTGGCGGTAATAAATTTATTCGGCATATCATTCGTAACGCTAATACCCGCATGGGCTGTAACGGTGCTGCACGGCGATGCAACAACAAACGGCATAATGCAGTCGGCTAGAGGGATTGGCGCTCTAGCTACCGCATTGTTTATTGCAACAATTGGAAGCTCAAAATATACTTACAGGCTTTTGTCAATAGGTATTTTCAGCTTCCCGCTGGTGCTGCTCTTCTTCGCATCGGTAAAATGGCTTCCCGCCTCTCTGCTGGCGCTTGTGGGAACCGGCAGCGCGATTATACTTATTTTCAATTTATCGAATGCAATAATACAAAGCCTGGTTAACGATACGCTGCGGGGAAGAGTAATGAGCGTGTACACTTTCACCTCTTTCGGATTTATGCCGATAGGAGCCTTAATTATAGGAGTGCTTGCAAATAATTTAGGTGAACCCTTGGCTGTTACAATCTGCACTATTATAACTTTAATCTTCTCCGTGCTTGCATGGCTTTACATTAACAAGATCGAAAAGACCTCTGTTGTTAGGAACATAACGGATTAATTCCTACCTGCCGGCAACGGCGTCGTTAAAACTCATCCCCTTGTCTCTTATTACTTCCTGTATAACTTTTTCAAGATCGCCTTTAACGTCTACAATCGACAGCCGGTCGTCCTCCAGGCTAACAACAAAAATTTCATTAAGATGACTGCCCGCTTTTTCTTTAATATATATAACATCCATTTTGCCTCTCTCGCGGTGCTTAACAATTTATTCCCAGCCGCCGGACTTCATGTTGTTATCAATACATTTCATCAATTGAGGGATATTATTATTCGAGCTGATTGATTTATACTTATAGCAGCCTACCTGTACCTTTGAAATATGCTCTAGGAT
Organism: Bacteroidota bacterium; assembly: GCA_021813585.1. Lineage (GTDB taxonomy): Bacteria > Bacteroidota > Ignavibacteria > Ignavibacteriales > Ignavibacteriaceae > FEN-1297. The sequence continues at coordinate 13,000 of JAKAJV010000104.1, forward strand.
TTTCTGGGCATCATGATTATCATCGCTAAGATTAACCACCATTTTTGCAACCGATAATCCTACCGGCCCAATCCCGAATTCCTGCTCTTTATAATAATCGGAACCTGTCGATGCTAAAACCTCATGCTTAATCTTTAAGAAATTCGCGTCAACGCCAAAGCATCCCATAAATAGGATGCTTGGCAGAACGGCTAAAAATACAAGCGTAAATTTTTTCATGGCCGCACCGTATATTATTTATGGATTTTATCAAGCGATGGAATATCGAACTTCTCACCCAGCTTGGCCAGAGCGTCCATATCAATCTTACCAACAATATTTATGAAAGAAGACTGTCCGTCTTTTTCCAGTGTGGTAACAACCAGGCCGACAATTTGATTTTTATCCGGCGAAGTTTTTATATAAACGTTCGTGTTCTCATGCGGGCCTTTAACTTTAACAATCCTGTTCCAGTTCTTTTTCTCCAGCATCTCGTCAATCTGGCTTATCTTCACATTTAGTTCCCTTGCCTCCTTGGCGTTAACATCGAATGAATACACCTTGATCAGCTTCAGCCCTTTCAGCATCTGAGATAACTCGGGATCATCTTTTTTCGTAAGGTTGCTCACCATATTCAACAGGTAGCTCTCAATATTTATTTCGGTTACCTTATCGTTATTTAAAAACGGCGAAAGATTGCCGAAGTCGACAAAGCCCGGCTCTTTTGAATAATCTTCTTTCTCCTGCGCAAATGCGTTAAGCGAAAGGAACAATGTAATTACTAAAATTATTTTTATCGGGTTTTTCATTTTATCCTCCTTTGAATAAATCATTTATTAAGTTGATGCTTTTCTTGATGGGCGGCGAGACCTGCCCGCCCAAAACCTCGTCGGTTACCTTGTACTGCGTTTTCCTTAGAACCTTTCCTACTATTGCTAGCGACTCTTTAACCTGCTTTTCCGCCAGCTCTGCCTCGGCTTTTGAATATTTAACCTCATGCTTCGGCTTCTGAATTAACAAAAACGAAACAACACCTATTACTAATGCTGCTGCGGCAAATTTAAATACGGGCCTTCTTAAGAAACTAACCGGCGATTTCTTCTTCTCATATTTCGATTGGTATTTTATCCTATCCCCGGTTGCTTTAACTAAAGCATCCGGGCATTCTGCCTGCGAAAGCAAATGTACTGCATCTGCCGTTTCCTTGTAATCTTTAAGCAATTTTTTTACTTCGGGATTTCTTACTGCTTGGAAGCCGACTATTATTTTATCCAGTATGCCGGCGTCGCCGTATGCTGCTGCAATTATCTTATCAACCAGTTCTTCTTTAATATGTTTCGATTGATTCATTTCTAAACTCTTTTAATTCCGTTTGCAATTTCTTTCTGGCGCGAAGCAGGTAAACTTTTACGCTGTTCAGCGGTATACCCAGTATCTCGCTTATTTCCCTGTACTTCAAACCCTGTATCTCGTACATTACAAAAATATTTTTCAGAGACTCCGGCAGCCTGCCAATAGCCTCGTGAATTTTTGCTTTCAGCATTTCGCGCCTCGTCCCTATCTCAGGGTCCTTAAGCCTGTCCGCGTCGTACAGTCTGTCTTCCGCGTTTTCGTCAATTACGTATTCTCTTTGCGAAGCCAACTTTCTCCTTCTCAAATAATCGAGACAAAGATTGTGTGTCGTTTTCATTATCCATGATTTAGCCGAATCGAAATTAAATTTTTCAATATTATTCCAGGTTCTTATCATTACTTCCTGCGTAACGTCGTCGGCGTCCAGCTTGTTCCTAAGCATATAGAGCGAATAACTGTAAATCCTGCTTTTATGCTGCTGTATTAACAATTTGTATTTAATCGACTTCAGCATTTTTAAATTAAAGACGTTTGTACTTTTAGTATTGTTACAATCCGGCAATAAAATTTTTTAGACAATAAAGTGATCGTATAAATGCCGGACTTACTGCCTGGTTATTTTACAGCAGTTTTACTGCCGTTAATAAGTATAATTCCAATATTGAAATCAAATTAATAGTATTTGTTCGGATATATTCCCATGCTGAAGGATTTTAGACCGGCTTTAGTGTTTACGTATTTTGCCCGGTAAAAGATAAGCCGGTTCATTGATTATAATTTCATTTAATAATATGTTCGGTTTGATTTTTTCATAATTAAGCCCGGCAAATTTTTATATGATCAAGTTTCTTCCTTTAGGCGGGGCGGGCGATATAGGCGCCAGCTGCTTTTATTTAAACTTGGGAGATTCCGGAATAATTCTGGATTGCGGTATGCACCCGCAGAAAACCGGCTATAATGCCCTGCCCAAACTGGACCTTATTAAGAATCTGCCCGTGGACAATATCCTAATCTCTCATGCACATCAAGACCATATAGGAGCTCTGCCTTATCTGGTGCAGCAGCATCCGTACATAAAGATTATATCTACTCCCCAAACGCGCGCCTTAGCTGAGCTTACCCTTCACAATTCTGTTTCAATATTAAGCGAACAGTTGAACGGAGAAGACAAGCTGAAGACCTACACCCACGAGGAAATAGACCTCTTAATTAGAACAATCGATTACAAAGCTTACGGCGAGAGCTTCGTAATCGGGAATTCTTTCCATCAATCATGGAACCCGGTTAAAGCTGTTTTTTACGATGCCGGGCATATCCTCGGCTCGGCCGGAATATTGCTGGAGTACATGGGGAAAAAAATTTTTTACACCGGAGACATAAACCTCGAAGATCAAATTTTAATTCCCGGTGCAGGCTTGCCTCCCGGCCCGGTTGATATTCTGATTCTCGAAACCACGTACGGCGCAACCGATTCTTCAACAATTCTAAGCTGGCGGGAAGAAGCAGTTAGACTGGCGGCTTCAATAAACAAAATAATTAATACCGGCGGATCCATTTTAATCCCGGTCTTCTCTCTGGGCAAGATGCAGGAAATTCTTGCAACCATATGGAATTTAATGCTGGACGGGAAGATTACTACTGTGGATATTTACACCGGCGGCATTGCAGAAAAAATAAGCCGGGTGTACGACTATAACCGCTACACTGTCAACCGCGTCGATCCAGAGTTTGAAATAAAGTCGATACCGCAGAAGGACCTTTACGAAGTTGACAGGATTGAAAGCTTTTTTAAAAATCCATGCATTGTCTTGGCGCCGAGCGGTATGATGATAGAAGGGACGGCCTCTTATAACCTTGCGCGCCATTGGCTAAAGCAAAGTAAGTCGGCTATATTCACCGTCGGCTATATGGAGGAAAACACTCCGGGCTTTATATATGCGAATGCAGCAAAGGGAGACAAAATAAAGCTGCCAGGAACAGAGACGTTCGAAGAAGTTAAATGCACAATAGAGCAGTTTAGGTTTTCAGCACACTCAAGAAGAGAGGAGCTGCTGGGCATTGTAAAAAAATTACGCCCCGAAATCGTCTGTTTAATTCACGGCGATCTACCGGCAATCGATTGGATAGGGGCATCGATACTTAAGAACTTCAAAGGGATTAAAGTCCACCAGGCCGAAATAGGGAAAGAAATTTATCTTTAGTTAAACGCCTAATACTTCATTTTAGTGAATAGATTTTTATGGGAGTCATATCATCGGCCAGTTATTTATTAATCCGTGTAATTCTAAAGCGAGTAATGCCTACTTCCAGAATAGAATTGCCGTCCTTAAACGGGATAAAGAATAATCCCTCCTTGCTTCCGGTTTTTATTTCGTTGGCTTTTAGATATCCTTCCGCATAATTTTCAACTTCGGCAGTATCTGAGCGGAAGACAGCGTTGAAATTATATTTTACTGCGTAGTCATTGTTGTTCACAAGCTTAATTACCACTCCGTCGTTAGTATTGTCGGCTCTGGTATAATAAATAAAATAAGCTTCAACGCTGTCCTTCTTAAAAAGAAATGTCCAAGGCCCGTGCAGCGGTGCAAACTCCTGCGCCAGTGCAAATGCATCTGCAACAAAGAATAAGAATAGAGCTTTATTTAGTGATCTCTTAATTATTCTATTTTTGTCTTTACGTTCCATCCCGATATTTTAATATAAGGATTCTTTCCGTCAAGCTTACCGGTGTAAAAATATCCTTTTATTATTTTTTTATGATGAGGTAATATAGAAAAATAATTATCATCCAGAAAGACAGGCAAAACGGGATTATCTTCCCTGCCGGCGGTTACCATCAGCTCAACGGAAAACGCCAGATTGCCTGTGGGATTATTAAGCTCTATCGTAACATATTCCCTGCCGCCGTTCCTTCTTTCAAATTGATGCTTGACCTGCAGATCGACTTCAGGCAGCTTGTTTAATTCTTTAAGATCCGCATACTGTTTTTCCGGAGTAACAAACCAGGTCGCCTTGGCAGTATCCAGCACATCCGGAGTTTTCGAAAGGCAATAAAAATTACTGCTAACCTCTTTTCCGTCTTTAAATAAACCCAGGTTTAGGAAGTAAGTCTCGCTTAAATCTTTTATCCCGGGTAATGCGGCAATCTGCTTGGATTCGTTTGGCATTAGATTAAGCTTGACCGCATCCGAATACTTCTTCTTCATGTCGAAGTTGAACACGGAAATCCTGGCTGTTAAATTTTTATATTGCCTCAAAGAGTTGTTGACTGCATATACAGAATTTTTGCCGTAATAATATTGTATATGCACAGGCTCGCCGGCCTTTCTTGCACCGTAGAAAGCTCCGTTGGGCATAAGGTAATAATCGTAAAGCTGCCACCACAGCTTAGGCCAGGCCGAATTATACATCCATTGTATAACGCCGGTTGAAACAAACTTGTTTGCATCAAAGGCTTCGTACATTGCTCTCATCCCGTCGTAGTTAGTAAGCTGCGCTTTCCTCTCGTAGTCTGCAAGGCTGCCGGGAGCGCCTAGCCTTTCACTTATAGCTTCATTATATCTTTCCAGCTTACTAAAATTTCCGCGGCTGCAGTGGTAGTACCATTCGCCGTTTATCGGCCAGAGCGAATCTTCAGGAATCATCTTTCTCAGGCTTTCAACCGGAGGAACCTGAGGCCCGGGTCCCGTTTCAGTATTAAAGCCGAAGGCGCCGCCGTCCTTCTTATCGATAAACCAGTAGTCCGGCGGTACATAATCGTAAGGTCCTCTCATCTTAACTGCCGTCTTACCGGTTAATGTGCTTGTATGCTCGTGGGCAGAAGCCAGGTACGGCCGTGTGGGATCGTCGGCTTTTAAAATTGCCAGGTATTTTTCTTCAAGCTCAGGCCTCGGTATTTTATCGCTGCCGTAAAGCCAGAGGAAAATCGATGGATGGTTCCTTAGCCATTTAATCTGGTCGTCGAAGGATTCTGAAATTGTTTTCATATCCTCGGCGGATTTGATTCCGCCGTACTCATCGGCAGGCTTGCCTAAAACATCCTCCCATTCCCACTGTGCGCTCCAGCCGGCCATAATCAGGATGCCTTTCTTATCGCAAAGGTTAAAAATATCCTGGCTTTCCCCCCAGAATCCTTCCATCCTTATAGCATTTAAATTCATCTGCTTTGCATAATCTAACTGGTAGACCAGGTTATCGTATGAATTATCGAGCAGCATATTGTCTGCCCATCCGCCGCCGCGTATAAGAATTTTTTTGCCGTTAAGCTTATAGCCCCGGAAGCCTTGCTTAGTAAAATAATCCGACACTTCCCTAATTCCGAACTCAACATGCCTCTCGTCTGATATCCGGTTATTAATTTTGAACCCGATATTCATTGAATACAATTCAGGCCTGCCGAAGTCGTACGTCCACCACAGCCTGGGATTATTAATTACCAGTGAGGCATAATTATCGGGCTTAAATGTTACAAGCTTAATCTCATTCGGCGCAAGAGAAACTTTTTTAGAAATTTTAATCCGTCCGATACTGCAGATAAGTTCGCCGCTTACTTCTTTGCCGGAATTATTTTGAACCTCTGAAGAAATTGTAAGCCAGGCTTTTTTAAGCGAAGCGGTATCTACCCTGGTTTTTACAAATGGAAAATTTACGGAAACATCTCTACTCATCCTTAAATAAACGCCGCGCCATAGCCCCAGATTATGATCCGGCGCCTGTGGGCTCCAGTCAACAAATCCCATTGTCGGTTCACCTTTTGCAGGCGGAGTAACTTCAACTGCAAGTATGTTCTTTTGCCCCGGCTTGGCAAGTCCACTTACGTTTATTTCGAACCTGCGGAATGAGCCTAATGTTGAATCGGCGCTTGCAATTTTTTTACCGTTAAGCCAAATATCCGCACGGTAATTTATCCCGTTAAATTCCAGTTTATACGTGTTCATCCCTTCGTCCCAGGGAATTGTAAATTCGGTTCTATACCACCATGGAACTTTAAACCGCTCAGCAGGAACTTTTTCCAGGTTCTTGCCGAAAAAGATACCGGTATAAATTTTATCTTTAACCAGGTCACCGAGAACGGTTGAGGGGACTTCCGCTTTATACCAGCCGGCAGTATTAAATCCTACGGTTGAGATTTGATTCCCGTCTTCTTTAACTTTAGCTGAAGACTGGATAAGCCAGTTTTTCTTTAGGTCGAGCCGGCCGGAATTATTACCACTGCAATAAGCTGCCGCGTTGAACATCGTAATAAATAAAAAGAAGGCTGTAAGTCTTGATAACATCCTGCGCTCCGGTTTAATGGATTTTGTAAAGGACTATAGAAAAATTTTACGGCAAGTATAGGAAAATTTACAAACTCTAAAAAATTTATCCGTCACATTTATACCCTCATTCTTTATTTACCGGCAAGCAACATTGAAGGTTGAAATTTCGGCATCCTTCAAGGTCTAAAACGGTGACCTTGAAGCTTGCCTGCGGCAGGCAGGGATAATGCGTAAGGTGAATTAGTAATTCATGTTAAGCAAAATTATAAAGCTTGAGTGTCATACCCGCGAAAGCGGGTATCCAAGATGCGAAAATATGATAAAAAATGGATTCCCACTTTCGTGGGAATGACAATGCGGACATCAAA